>NZ_QMKS01000004.1:0-659158 GCF_003290055.1 Ralstonia sp. GX3-BWBA
TGGCCACCTCCAGCAGCCGCTGGCGCTCCTCGGGCGTCAGGGCATGGCCTGGGGTCCCACGCAGGGCCGTAGGCCTGCCGTCGCCGGTTTGCAGCCCATCCTGGGCCTTCCAGCGCTGAAGCGTCCGCACGCTGATGCCGGCGAACTCGCAGGCTGCGGCGAGCCGGGCGCCCTCGTGGTGCGCCTGCTCGATGTGTTGGGCCATGTTGCGGCGATCTTCCAGGCCGATCATTCGGCCTCGCCCTTTTCCCTGGGGAAGATCGCCTCGAGTTTTTTTGACAGCACCAGCAAGGCGGCCGCCTCGGCCAAGGCCTTTTCCTTGCGCTGCAGCTCGCGCTCGAGCTCCTTGATGCGGCGGCGGTCCTGCTTGGTCTGCTGCGCACTGGCGGGCTGCTCGTGCGGCTGCGCCAGGGCCTGGGTGGCGCTGCCTCGCCACTGCGCAAGCTGCTGCGCGTACACCCCGTTCTTGCGGCACCAGGCGCTGCGCGCCGTCTCGTCCATGGCTGCCGTCGTGATGACCGCCTCCAGCCGGGCCGCAGCCGTCCAGATGCGCTCGCGCGCCGGCTTGGCCAATGCCTCGGAGCGCCAGCGCTCCAGCGTGTCGGCGTTCACGCCGATCTCCCCTGCCACGGCTTCCACCGCGGCGCTTTCGGGCGGCAGCAGCCTGGCCACCGCGCGATCCTTGAATGCTTGTCCGTATCGAGCCAATTCGTCCTCTTCAACGCCCCCGTGCTTCAAAAATCGGTGGGAAGGCGAGGCTGTGGATTTGTGGACGATGCGCTTCGCGCACCGGCCAGCTTGCCGTGGACAACGCTGGTGCGTTGCCCACCGCGCAGGCCTTCGCCCACAAGCTCCACAGCCACCTACCACCAAGGTAAGAGTCTTGAAGTCAGAGACTCAAGAATCTATCGGGGCGACAACTATTCTGACGCGGGGGGCGGCCGTCCGTGACGTGATGGTTAAGGGGCGACTGAACTCTGCGAAGGAGCCGTATCGACTTTACCGTCTGGAGATGACCAAGGATGAACCGAGATCGACGATTGCCTTGTTACGTGATCTTGACCCAGAGCTAGGATCTCTCGCGCGCGAGCTTCTCCGGCGAGCGATCTTTATTGAGCTACAAGACAGTCGCGCCAAGGAGGGGCTTTCAAAGCAAACTATGCGTTGGGAGTTGCGGCGAATATTCAATCCAGCATTCGGACTTTCGCTCAAGCGTGATAGTTATCTAGGGGTGCGCGACATTGAGGAGCTGCAAACATTCCTGACGGCTCCGGAGCGTTTTGCGGATCGAGCAAGGATGTCGTATGCCACCAAGAGCGGCGCGGATCGGTTCAGTGGGGAATTGTTCGAGGATACAGATGACTGACAAGCAGGCTTTCGTCAAACGAATTTGCTTTGACGATGTACAGGTGTCTCTTCCCGAAGTTGAACCGTGGGATGGAGATGAGGTTTCTCCCGATCTGCTAATTAGTGCCCTTGGTTTTGAGGATCGAGCTTCCGCTATCCCCCAATTGTTCGCTGAGCGCTTACCTCAGGGTGGGGCGGCTATTGCCTTGCTAGGTTGCTACGACATCAATACTCAGGACAACGAGGGTAATGGGGATGCCATCCGCGGGGCTCTGTCGCGTTTTTGTTCCGAAATTCGCACCTTCAGCGCCGAAAGTCCGCATGAGGTGCAATGCGCCGTGCAAGCTGCGCTGCAGGAGCTTCGGCAAAGCCGACAGAAAGTTCGCGTCGCTTTCGATATTAGCGGCGCATCAAGTACGTTGATCCTGTCCGTTCTTGCAACGCTCATTCCACAGGCACCCCGACTCGTACTCGACATCGTCTACGCAGAGCCAGAGGAATATGCTCCTCCGCGCTTCGAATATGAATCGAGGCTCGAGGAGTTGGTCCAAGAAGCCTTGTCGGATGGTGACGACAGCTCGTTTGCCGAGCAAGGTGTCTCCGATGTGGACGTCAACGAGCTGTATCCTGGTTTGAACGCAGAGAATCGCCCTGATCGAGTTATCGCGCTGCCCTCGTTACGCACATCTCGGTTGGTGCGCTGCCTTGCTCACATCAGCGATCAGCCACTTGTGTCGCCAGTGTCATCCATCTTCTGGATCCTTGGTGAGCCACCCGCGTCTTCCATGAGGTGGCGATTGGATCTGCAGCGTCGAATCGTAAATCGTCAGCTGGCAGTAATGGTAGGTAAGGAGCCTTCTGATACGACCGCTCCGTCACTATGTGAGCGCAACCACCATACTTGCAGTACGCGAGACTATCGCCAGACATTGGGCACTCTGGTCAGCCAGATTGATCAAAGCGCGGGATCGAACGTCTGGCTCATTCACATGGGATCGAAACTGCAGGCGGTTGGCGTCGCACTTGCGCTGCAGGTGCGTAACGAGGTCACAGTTCTGCGGGCGCGCCCAAAGCAGTTCAACGCTGGCAAGTACTCCAGTGGCGTTGGGACGCTGTGGCGATTGCACTTCGAAGACTTGGCAGGGGTTCTTGGCCGACTTCAACAGATCGGCGAGCTGGAATTGGAAACGAAAATTGAGACGTCACGTGAAAGACGTCCAAGTTGTTAGCGCTGTTTTTTTTGCGCTGTGAGAAGGTCCCATTCTTGGACCTTCTCGCGCACTAGATTTTGTGCATCGACTTCGCGCCAATCTGGGTAGCGGTGGGATCGAGGTACTGCCCATCGTTGCTTCCAGTAATCCGAGTACTCATCCACAGATAGTCTTTGGGGGGCTCCGAAAGAACCGCCTGCCATGCCAGAGTGGAGGTCGCTGACTAGGTTGAATAGATAGACTTCACGTTGCACGCCATGTGCAAGTAGGTCCAGCGGTAACCCAAGCAACATCAGCGCTTTGGTAACGTTTTGCCAGCGAACCTTGGGGCCGTTTCCATATCCGTTGGGTGTCAGCTGTCCATGGGCTACCAGCAAATCGCACATGCGATCGTAGAGATGCTCCAAATGGAGCATCCCGAATCCCTTCGTGTAACCAATCGGCTCCGCCAGCAGACGGCTATCGTATCGCAGGCGGTTGTACTGCGCGCTCTTGCCAAACGCGCTGGTCGTTGTAATCGCTACGAGCGGCTGCTGGATTTGTTGGCGTTGCATTGTCGTGCGCTTCGCCGCGTATCTTAGCCAGTACGCCTCCCGGATTGCGTCCGCTGCGAGTAGTCCCGCGCAAAGCTTGCCTCCTAGCAGGAAGCTATAAGGCGGGATCGCGCCGATGGTGTAGGCGTCCATCGTTTGGTTGACCAGCTCGAGTTTCCGACCAGCGGGAAACTCGAATAGTGTGTCTCGGCAGGCAAGGTCTGCCGGAGGGGATTGCAGTCCCAGGATACCAATCAGGCCGCCATGGGTTTCGTCCACTACAAGGAAGCGTAACCTGCGGCCGTATCCTTTCGAGTACGGCATGGACCAGCACGCACGAGCCAACGTCCACAGCTGCTCTTCCTCTGTCGTTTGCACCAGTCGGAGCGCGGGCTTTATTGCATGAACATCGATGTTCTGGCCGTTTTTGAACCAGTGACGGTGGCGCTCGAACAATGCCGCAAGCTTGCCACTGTATCCAATTCGCTCCCCAAGCCCGCGGGCAGCAACATGCAATCCTCGGACAAAGTCCTTGTTGCCGAACGTCAGAGCGTTGGTGCAGGCGGCGTGGGCTGAAACAATATCTGCGGCAAGCTGTTGTTTCCTAGATTCAAGCCATATGACTGCGCCTGAAGGGGCATGGAATGCCCCTTCAATGAGATTGGACGGAGTTCGGCGCACGTTACTGGTCATGGGGCGCTATTTGGCCAGAGGTGCGCGCGGAAGTCAAGCATGGGAAAAGCAACGCTAGTGCCGTGTCTCAGCATGCGACTTTCACGCGTGTAGCCTCATCGCCCGAGGTAATGTGCGGCGCCGCAAGAGTGCCTACCAATCGGTGTGATTCCCCAACGATGGGTTACGGGGCTATATCTGTAAGCACCCGGTGAACCCGTCTTGAAGGGGACCCGCGTAGCAAGGAGCATCGTGTCCATCTAGTTCTAGGTGGACACGTGGACACTATCGAAGAGAGCGCGCCAATACGGCGCCGACGTCGGCATAGCGCCGAGTTCAAGGCCAAGGCAGTGCAGGAGTGCATGCAGCCGGGTGTTTCGATCGCGGCGATAGCCCTGCACCATCGCCTCAATGCGAATCTGCTGCGGCGCTGGGTCGCCGAGCAGGAAGCAAAGAATGGCGCGCCTGAGGACCGCGAGTTGATGAGGGTGCCGCAAGGCGAGTTCATCCCGTTGCGGATCGGCGAGCCGACCACTGCCGTGCCGGACATCCAGATCGAAGTCCGCCGTGGCGCGACGACGATCAGTCTTCGCTGGCCGGGATCGGCCGCAGCGCAGTGCGCCCAGTGGCTGCAAGGGTGGTTGCGTTGATTCGGGTGGACGCGATCTGGTTGGCCGTGGAGCCGCTGGACATGCGCGCCGGTACCGAAACGATCCTCGCGCGGGTCGTCAAGGTGTTCGGCGCGGCACGCCCCCACCACGCCTACCTGTTTGCCAATAAGAGTTCGACGCGCATGAAGGTGCTGGTCTACGACGGCTTCGGCATCTGGCTGGCCGCGCGGCGCCTCAACAAGGGGCGCTTCATCTGGACGAACGGCGACCAGGCGATCGCCACGGCGCTCAATCCCGAGCAATTGCGTGCGCTGGTGACGGGGCTGCCTTGGCAGACGCTCACCCACGACCACGCGATCACGGTCGTGTAATACCCCCAAAGCCGTAAACTGGCTTCCTTCCAGAGGACTTGGGGTTCTGGCAGACTCGCCGCATGAACCTACCCACCAACCTCGATGCCCTGAGCCCGGACGAACTGCGCACACTGGCTGCGCAGTTGATGGCCCAGGTCGGCGAGAAGGACCGGGAGTTGCGGTACCGGCAAGCCAAGATCGACCAGCTCACACACGAGCTGGCCATCCACAAGCGCTGGAAGTTCGGCAAGCGCAGCGAGCAACTGACATCTGAACAGGCGAGTCTGCTGGACGAAGCCATTGACGCAGACCTCGAGGCGATTGAGACCGAACTGGAAGCGCTCCTGCCGTCGTCCAAATCTGAAGCCAAGAGCAAGCCCAAGCGCCAGGCATTGCCGCCGCAGTTGCCGCGCACCGACATCCACCACGAGCCGGACGCAGAGACCTGCACCTGTGGGTGTGCGCTCAAGCGCATTGGCGAAGACATCAGCGAGAAGCTGGACTACACGCCGGGCACGTTCACCGTGGAGCGTCACATCCGCGGCAAATGGGTGTGCGATCAGTGTGAGACGCTGGTGCAGACGCCGGTGCCACCCCACGTCATCGACAAAGGCATCCCGACGGCCGGACTGCTGGCACATACGCTGGTGTCCAAGTTCGGCGACCACCTTCCCCTGTATCGGCAGGAGCGCATCTATGCGCGCGCCGGTCTGGCCATCCCGCAATCGACACTGGGCGCGTGGGTGGGCATCTGTGGCGTGCGTCTGCAACCGCTGGTGGACGCCCTGCAAGAAGAGGTTCTGAGCCACGGTGTTCTGCACGCCGACGAAACGCCAGTGCAGATGCTCGCGCCCGGCAATGGCAAGACGCACCGCGCCTACCTGTGGGCCTATGCGCCGAGCGAGTTCGAGAAGATGCGCGCGGTGATTTACCAGTTTGCGCCCAGCCGCAGCGGCGAGCACGCTCGCGCGTTCCTGGGGCAGTGGCAAGGCAAGCTGGTATGTGATGACTTCGCCGGCTACAAGGCCAGCTTCGACGGTGGCGTCACTGAGATCGGTTGCATGGCCCATTCGCGGCGCAAGTTCTTTGAACTGCACGACAAGCACAAGAGCGAATTGGCGGGCCAGGCACTGCGCTACATGGTGAGCTTGTACGAGATCGAGGCGCAAGTGCGGGATGCTGAGCCAGACCAGCGCCTGGCAGCGCGGCAACAAAGGGCTGGCCCGATTCTAGAGCGGCTGCACGCCTGGCTCGAGGAACAGCGACGCCGCGTCCCAGACGGCTCGGCGATCGCGCGGGCCATTGACTACAGCCTCAAGCGGTGGCCGGCTCTCGTGCGTTACCTCGACGACCCGACGGTGCCCATCGACAACAACCACGTCGAGCGACAGATCCGGCCGGTTGCCCTGGGTCGCTCCAATTGGTTGTTTGCAGGCTCACTGCGCGCCGGTCAACGCGCGGCTGCCGTCATGAGCCTGATCCAATCGGCCAAGCTCAACGGGCACGATCCCTACGCCTATCTGAAAGACGTCCTCACGCGACTGCCGACCCACAAGGCGGCCGACATCGCCGAACTGCTCCCGCATCGCTGGACGCCCAGCGCCACCTAGCTGGCAAGACGGGTTCACCGGGTGCTTACCTATATCTCAAGCACTAATCCAGTACTGAAGGCCTGATTTTCCGCTGGGTGTCCTTTCGGTGCATATCCCCGTGGATTGCATATAACGCGACATGCGCCGACGCTGTAGTCGAAGCTGTCGTGCATATGGCCATGAATCCATAGATCGGCCAGTTGGACCACATCATCCATGCGGCTGGCATATGCAGACGTCAGCGGATCATCTTGATAGCGCGACGAGACACTCTTGGCCGAAGGGGCGTGATGGGTAACGACCACCCGCCTGTGCTGTGAAGGGGACATTAGTTCCGTGCGGAGCCAGTCGCGCGCGACGTGGTGCATCCGTGTCGTATCCCGCGGTTGCAACTTTCTGAACACCCCGTGCGATTCAAAACGAATGGCCCCGGTGAAGTCGGACATGCCTCGACCAGCGTAGCCTTCGGCGGTACGCACGTTTTCTTCTGTACCCCCGTACAAAGCGAAGTCTGTCCAGAGCGTGGCACCTAGGAACTCTACGTCCCCGATCACGAATCTATCCATGTCGAGGAGATGAACGTTCGACGTTGCCGCGCATGCCGCCCGCAGATCTCGCAGCACTCTGCTGTGCTCGCCTTTGTAGAACTCGTGGTTGCCAGGCACATAGATGACCGGCAGGCCACGACTCTGGGCTTCAATCCAAGGCATTCCTCGCTTGCCTATATGAATGTCACCAGCAAGCACGATGACATCAGCGCCCGTCGTGTCGATGTCGAGGGTAGTGAATTCGAGGTGCAGGTCACTTAGAACCAGGAGATTCATGCTTACTCGTGACGTCCTGGCTCACATCAGGAGGGATGTCGCTTGGGGCCGCTTCAGATTTTGCCTGCGGCTCTGGTTGGCGTCGGATGTAAGCCGGTACGATGCCTTGCTTTTCGAGGCGGCGTACTGCCGCGGCAACTGCCGCGTCCGCGCGCGTCAAAAATGTATCGCTGGTCATGAATCGGCCGAATTTGTCTGCCGGCATGGCTTGCTCCATTTGTCCTGCCCCCCAGATTACTCCGTCCACGCCTTCGCGGCAGCGCGTCTCTCCACAGGGCGATTGCAATAGCGTAGGTCGCGGGCATGGTGATTCATTGCCCCTAGGCCCGCTCACCAGATTGTCGGTCTGCCACGAAGCCGATCGCCTGCCGCCCGGCGCGCCGCGGCATCTTGGGCGCGGCGACGTGCTTTCCTGATGCCATCGCAGTCGCAAAAGCATCCTGGACCAAACGATGTGTTGCGCGCAGATCTAGGTCGCTCCGTCCTGCCAAGGCTTCTGCCGCGCTGGCGTCCAACTCAATGCGCTTGCCGGTGGCACGCTGCAGCCGCTGCACCTCCGCCAAAACAAGCAGCAACCGCTGCTCGGGCTCAGGTGCCGGGATGTCAAACACCTCTACGCGGCTCAATAGCGGGGAAGGCACAGCGTTGAGATCATTGGCCGTCAGGACGTAGATGATCCGACTGGCGTCAAACGCCATATGCAAGAACATGTCTTGGAATGTGCTTGCTGTCTCGGACTCAAGTAGATCCAGCAGTACAGGAGTTACCGGGTAGCGGACATCGCTACCAATCTTGTCCACTTCGTCCAAGATGAGCACAGGCGTCGCCGAGCTGCCACGGGCGAGCATCTCAATAACCATCCCAGGTCGAGCGCTGTGCCAGGCGCTATCGCCGCCCGTCAGTTGGAAGCTTGCCTGGGCACTTCCAGCGGACCACTTCCGCATTGGCACATTCAGAAGCTCTGCCAACTTCAGCGCAAAGTGCGTTTTTCCAATGCCTGGTGGTCCTGTCAGCAGGATCGGCCGAATCCGGAAATCCTTTGTCCGCATCGCACTGTTCAACGTGAGATCAATCCTGAGCTTCTCAATCGGCTCACTCAGGTTGCCGAACACGCTCCGCGCCGTTTCGAGCTTCTTCAGGGCAGATCGAACACGAGGTAGTGCGCGGTAGCCCTCATTGCTCCCGGCTCGCTCCAACAATGTCTCGGCGCACCGCCGCTGGCTGCGGTCTGCACCTTGCATGTGCTCGTTGGCGAGCGCCAGCGCTTCAGGCCCAAAAACCTGAATATGCCGGGGCCGAGCACGGCGAGGAGCGGGAACCACTTCTGCCGGCGTCGCCACAGCCGGTCCAGCAGATGAGGATTCATGCTCATCTTCTTTTATCACCGCAAGGTCCAGTTTGGCTTGTCGGGCAGCCTCAAGGACGGTGTGCGTGTTCGAGGGGATGAGCAGATGCCATGCCGCCGCACTACGCTGCTCGGACAGATCCCCTAAAGGAACAAATCCAGGTGGGTGCTCCGAAGGTTGCCGGGGAGCAGACATGATGATTCTCCATACGCGAATCAATGGCTTGCAGCCGCAGCCATCGAACCCGGCAACGCCGGGAGCCGAAGAAGCCCGAGGTCAGTCAGCTATTCGCGAGTGAGTTCGCTCTGACGGAGCGAACGCGCGGCTGCCGACATCGACCGCTGGGGTCGATTGGTGACGGCAGGTGTCTTTGGCAGCCATGGAGGTATGAAAGGTGTGATGCGGCTCGTGTAACCACGTTCTTGAACCATACAACACCAGGTAGGCTGAGGCTATCCGGCGAAGTACTGGACTTGGTTCGCAGCCGCGAACGTTGTGGTCGGACGACGTGATGGGCGGATGCGCTGCGCATCAAATGGTGCGGCGCATCATTTCGTAGAGCCGAAAAAGTGAGGGGAATGGCTCTGTAGTGCGGCTTCTCGCTGGGTAGCACCCAATCCAAACTTCGATATTTTCTAATCTACTTCGCTATTTTCTAATTATCTTCGCTACGCGGACAGCCGTCATTCATGGCGGTCATAGCGCACGCCTAATTGATAGATAAAAACAATCAAATATACGATTCGATAGCAAAAATGTAGACTGTCTTCCATCGTGAGCGCATCGCTTACTACTCAATCACCGTGGAGCCCGTCATGTCCTTGCCGCTTGCCTCGAACACCGTCGCGACCGTGCTGGAATGGCTCGCTGCCTATGGTGAATCGCACTGACCTGATGGATGCATGAAGCTGCCCGCGCTTGTCGTGCGGGCGTCAAGAACGCGCGGGGTCGCAAGGAGAAAAAGCATGGCAATGGTGCGGATGTTTGTTTCGGAATGGCAGGGGTTTGCGGGCACCGTGCGCGCGTCGCAGGCAGAGGTGCCGACGCTGTCCGGCATGCCCGGCAGCGCGGCCGGTGGGCTCGGCACCCGCGCTGCGGAATCCGCCCGCCTGCAACGCAAGTGGGTGCGCAAGCAGATCGGTCTAACGATCGTGGCTGCCGGCGCTATGATCGTGCTCCTGCACGGCATGGTGCAGCTCATGGTCTGATGACCGGCCTGATGCTCGGTTGCCATCCGCTCTGCGTTTCGTCATCGGACGCTGCGACGATCGGAACTTGCTGCGCGAGCGGCAACCGAAAGAAGGCTTGAAGCACGCGTGGCCCGACGCTGAATCAAGAGAAGGGCATCGCGTTTTTGCACACCACTTCATAGGGGAATCCAGATGGCAAAGAAGAACAACGGCGCGACTGCCGCAGCCCAGATCAACATCGGCATCGCCGACAAGGATCGCAAGAAGATCGCCGAAGGCCTGTCGCGCCTGCTGGCCGATACCTACTCGCTGTATCTGAAGACGCATTACTTCCACTGGAACGTCACCGGCCCGATGTTCAACACGCTGCATCTGATGTTCGAGACGCAGTACAACGAACTGTGGAATGCCGTCGACCCCGTGGCTGAGCGCATTCGCGCGCTGGGTTATCCCGCTCCGGGCTCGTATTCGGAGTTCGCCAAGCTGTCGTCGATTCCGGAATCGAAGGGCATTCCCGAGGCGATGGACATGGTGCGCGAGCTGGTAGCCGGCCACGAAGCCGTGACGCGCACCGCCCGCAGCCTGTTCCCCGATGTCGACAAGGCCGCCGATGAACCGACCGCCGACCTGCTGACGCAACGCATGGACACGCACGAAAAGACCGCGTGGATGCTGCGCTCGCTCCTGGCTTAACGCTGGCTTGACGGCCGTTCGCCACGTTTGCGACAGGCGTTTCGACAGCAGCGAATTGCGCCCCTCCCGCGAGCCCGTTGTGTTGCGGGTGGGGCTGCATCAACCCCATGACCTAAACGAGAGAATCATGACGACTGAAGCCAAATGCCCGTTTCCCGGCCATGCTCCCGCTGCTTCGCACGCCTTCGGTGGCGGTACGGCCAACAAAGACTGGTGGCCCAATCAGCTGCGCGTTGATCTGCTGAACCAGCATTCCGAGAAGTCTGATCCGCTCGGGTCGAAGTTCGACTACCGCAAATCATTCAATGCGATCGACTACGACGCGCTCAAGGCCGATTTGCGCCGCCTGATGACGGATTCGCAAGACTGGTGGCCGGCAGACTTCGGTCACTATGGCCCGCAGTTCATCCGCATGGCGTGGCACGCCGCCGGCACGTACCGCACCGGAGACGGCCGTGGCGGTGCAGGGCGCGGCCAGCAACGATTCGCACCGCTCAACTCGTGGCCCGACAACGTCAACATCGACAAGTCGCGCCGCTTGCTGTGGCCGATCAAGCAGAAGTACGGCCAAGCCATCTCGTGGGCCGACCTGCTGATCCTGACCGGCAACGTGGCACTCGAAACCATGGGTTTCCGCACCTTCGGCTTTGCCGCGGGCCGTGAAGACACCTGGGAACCGGACAACGATGTGTACTGGGGCAGCGAGACCGCTTGGCTCGCGCCCACCAACAACCCCAACAGCCGCTACTCGGGCGACCGCAATCTTGCGAACCCCCTGGCCGCCGTGCAAATGGGCCTGATCTACGTGAACCCGGAAGGCCCGGACGGCAACGGCGATCCGCTGGCCGCCGCCCGTGATATCCGCGAAACGTTCGCCCGCATGGCGATGGATGACGAAGAAACCGTCGCGCTGATCGCCGGCGGCCACACCTTCGGCAAAACGCACGGCGCGGGCGCGGCAAGCCACGTTGGCGCCGATGTCGAAGCGGCTCCGCTGGAAGCCCAAGGCCTTGGCTGGGCCAGCACATATGGGACCGGCAAGGGCGCCGACGCCATCACCAGCGGGCTGGAAGTCACCTGGACGCAGACCCCTGCGCAATGGAGCAACTTCTTCTTCGAAAACCTGTTCAAGTACGAATGGGTGCAGGAGAAGAGCCCCGCCGGCGCGCTGCAGTGGGTGGCCAAGGACGCCGATGCGATCATTCCGGGCCCGACGCCCGATTCGCCCAAGCGCCGCCCGACGATGCTGACGACCGATCTGTCGCTGCGCTTCGATCCGGCGTACGAGAAAATCTCGCGCCGCTTCCTCGACAACCCGCAGGCGTTTGCCGAAGCCTTTGCCCGCGCCTGGTTCAAGCTCACGCACCGTGATCTCGGCCCGAAGTCGCGTTACCTCGGCCCCGAAGTGCCGCGTGAAGACCTGATCTGGCAAGACCCACTGCCGGCGGCCACGTACAAGCCGACCGAGGCCGACATCGCCGACCTCAGGGCGAAGATTGCTGCTTCGGGCCTGACGGCATCCGAACTTGTTGCGGTGGCATGGGCATCTGCTTCGACCTTCCGGGGTTCGGACAAGCGCGGCGGTGCCAACGGTGCGCGCATTCGTCTGGCCCCGCAGAACGACTGGGCAGTCAACCAGCCAGTTGTCGGCACGCTGGCCAAGTTGGAGGAGATTCAGCGCGCCTCCGGCAAGGCTTCGCTGGCCGATGTGATCGTGCTGGCGGGCAGCGTCGGTATCGAACTGGCCGCCAAGGCAGCCGGCACGACGATCACCGTGCCGTTCACGCCGGGCCGCGTCGATGCCACGGCCGAGCAGACCGACGCCGCCTCGTTCGCGCCGCTCGAACCGGTGGCCGACGGCTTCCGCAACTACCAGAAAGCCGACTACGCGATGCCGGCCGAAGTGTTGCTGCTCGACAAGGCCCAGTTGCTGACGCTGACCGCACCTGAGCTGACCGTGCTGATCGGTGGCCTGCGCGCCATCAACATCAATGCGGATGGCAGCCAGCACGGCGTATTTACCGCCACGCCGGGCGCGCTGACCAACGATTTCTTCGTCAACCTGCTCGACATGGGCACCGAATGGAAGCCTGCCGGCGACATCTACGAGGGATTCGATCGCAAGACGGGCGAGCGCAAGTGGACGGGAACGCGCGTCGATCTGGTGTTCGGTTCGAATTCGATCCTGCGTGCGCTGGCAGAGGTGTTTGGCAGCGCCGACGGTAAGGAGCGCTTCATCAGCGAGTTCGTTGCCGCTTGGGTCAAGGTGATGAATCTCGACCGCTTCGATTTGGCCGCCGCCTAAGCTGCTTTCGGCGGGACTAAAATGGCGCCTTGCCTCGTGCAGGCGCCATTTTTCTTTGGTGATTTCCATGCAATCGTCCGCCGCCCAACCCAGCCGCCTCGTGCTCTATGCGCGCCTGATGCGCATGGACAAACCGATCGGCACGCTGCTGCTGCTGTGGCCGACGCTGTGGGCGCTATGGATGGCCGCTGATGGCCATCCGTCGATGTCGCTGGTGGTGATTTTCACGGTCGGCACATTCCTGATGCGCTCGGCTGGCTGCGCCGTCAACGACTGGGCGGATCGCGACTTTGACAAACACGTCAAACGCACCAAGGAACGGCCGCTCACCGCTGGCCTGATTGCCCCGTGGGAGGCGCTGGCGGTTGCCGCGGCGCTGTCGCTCGTCGCCTTCACGCTGATCCTGCCGCTCAATGCGCTGACCAAGTGGATGTCGGTGGCGGCCATCGTGATTGCCGGCACGTATCCTTTCTTCAAGCGGTTCTTCGCGATTCCGCAGGCGTACCTGGGTATTGCGTTCGGGTTTGGGATCCCGATGGCGTACGCAGCGGTGCAGGATCAGGTGCCGGTGCTGGCGTGGCTGATGCTTGCCGGCAATGTGTTCTGGGCGATTGCCTACGACACCGCATACGCGATGGTCGATCGCGATGATGATCTGCTCATCGGCATCAAAACATCGGCCATTACCTTCGGACGCTACGACGTGGCGGCGATCATGCTGTGCTACGTGGGGTTCTTCGGGATCATGGCTTGGGCTGGCCATGCGATGGCGCTAGGCGTGGCGTATTGGATCGGGTTTGCCGCTGCCGTGGCGTTGTCGCTTTGGTATTACCCGATGCTGCAGACGCGGGATCGGATGAAGTGCTTTTTTGTTTTCCGGCATAACAATTGGCTGGGGGCTTGTTTGTTTGCTGGGGTGGTGGGGGCGTATTTGCTGCGCTAGGGGGTTGGTGGTGCTTCACCTGTTTCAGCCCCGGCAGGGAACGAAACACAGATGGACCGACCGCCTCAATCCCGCCCAAACTCCTCCCCCATCTCCTTCCCACGAGCCGCCGCAGCATGCATTGCCCGCACAAAGGCAGCCTTAATATCGGCCCCTTCCATTGAAGCGAGCGCCGCATAGGTCGTCCCACCCTTGGACGTCACGCGCTCGCGCAGTACCTCAATCGGCTCAGAGGATTGGCCTGCCAGCGTGGCCGCGCCAATAAACGTCTCGACCGCCAACGTGCGCCCATCCTCTGCCGATAGCCCCAGTTCCTTCGCTGCCTGCTGCATCGCCTCGATGAAATAGAACACGTACGCCGGGCCGCTGCCCGAGATGGCGGTCACCGCATCAATCTGCGCCTCGGCGGGCACCCACACGCTCTTGCCGACAGCATTGGCGATGGCGCTGGCGGTGGCACGGTCGGCATCCGACAGGCCCGCATTGGCGGCCAAGCCGGTCATCCCCAGACCCGAGAGCGCTGGCGTATTCGGCATCGCCCGAACCACACGTGCGTGCCCATTCAGCCAACGGGACAGATCCTGGATCCGGATGCCCGCCGCCACCGACAGCACGAGGCTGTCACCCAGATGCGGTGCGAGTTGCGCACAGACCTCACGCATTTGCTGCGGCTTGACGGCCAGGACGATCACGTCGCGGTCGGCCAGTTCTGCGCCCGGGGAGGCGGCGGTGCGAGCGCCCCAGGTTTGTTCGGCGCGGCTGCGGGCAGGTTCGGTCGGGTCCACCACCACGATGTTGGCGCCGTGCGCGCCCTTGGCAATGAGGCCGCCGATGAGGGCCGCTGCCATGTTGCCGCCGCCGATGAAGCCGAGTTTCAGTGTGTCGAGCATGAGAATGGTGGTGTGAAAGAAAACAGGAATTCAGGCGTTTGCATACTGCCGCGCCCCGAAGATGGCGCTGCCGACGCGCACAATGGTGGCGCCTTCGGCAATCGCGTCTTCCAGGTCGGCGGACATGCCCATCGACAGCGTATCGAGCGGGATGCCGGCCTCGCGCAGCCGACCTGCCAGGGCACGCAGATCAGCAAACGGCTTGCGCTGCGCGGCAGGGTCATCGCTCGGCTCGGGCACGGCCATCAGGCCGCGCAACTGCAGGCGGGGCAGCGCCGAGACGGCTTGTGCCACGGCAAGCACTTCATCGAAATCGGGCAGCAGACCATGCTTGCTGGCCTGGCGGCTGATGTTGATCTCAAGACAGACCTGCAGCGGTGGCAAGGTGTCGGGGCGCTGGGCTGAGAGGCGCTCGGCAATTTTGAGGCGGTCGACGCTGTGTACCCAGTCGAACTGCTCGGCCACGGTGCGGGTCTTGTTGCTCTGCAGGGGGCCGATGAAATGCCAACGGATCGGGTCGGCGCCCGTGCGCAAGTCGGACAGCGCGTCGATCTTGGCAACGCCTTCCTGCACGTAGTTTTCGCCAAAGAGGCGTTGCCCTGCGGCGTGTGCGGCGCGTACGGCATCGGCGTCGAACGTCTTGGAAACGGCCAGCAATGTGACACCCGCAGCATCGCGCGAAGCCAGTGTGCAGGCCGTTGTGATCCGTTGACGCACGGCTTGCAAGTTGGCGGCGATTACAGACATAATCCGGCGACGTTTGTTACAAATAAACAAGGTTCCGGCACGTCAAATCAACGGCTCGGAGCGCGTCTGGAGGCGCCATTGCGACGCCCGGGCGACATAAAAAAGTCGGGGGTCATTATAAGATGGACATCGCGCAGCTTCTGGCGTTTTCCGCCAAGAACAAGGCGTCGGACTTGCATCTGTCGGCCGGACTGCCGCCGATGATCCGGATCCACGGCGACATGCGCCGGATCAACGTGCCGCCGCTCACGCACCAAGATGTGCACTCCATGGTGTACGACATCATGAGCGACGGGCAGCGCAAGGTCTACGAAGAGAACCTGGAAGTCGACTTCTCGTTTGAGATTCCAGGGCTCTCACGTTTCCGGGTCAACGCGTTCAACCAGAACCGCGGCGCTTCAGCCGTGTTCCGGACGATTCCGTCGAAGGTGCTCTCGCTGGATGACCTGAAGGCGCCTGCCGTGTTTGCGGACCTGGCGATGAAGCCGCGCGGCCTGGTGCTCGTCACGGGCCCGACCGGTTCGGGCAAGTCGACGACGCTTGCCGCGATGGTCAACCACCGCAACGAAAACGACATGGGCCACATCCTCACGGTGGAGGACCCGATCGAATTCGTGCACGAATCGAAGAAAAGCCTGATCAACCAGCGCGAGCTTGGTCCGCATACGCACTCATTCGCCAATGCGCTGAAGTCGGCACTGCGTGAAGACCCGGACGTGGTGCTGGTCGGCGAATTGCGTGACCTTGAGACCATTCGCCTGGCGCTCACCGCCGCAGAAACCGGCCACTTGGTGTTTGGCACGCTGCACACCAGCTCGGCCGCCAAAACCATCGACCGGGTCGTCGACGTGTTTCCGTCGGACGAGAAGGAGATGGTCCGGACCATGCTTTCCGAATCGCTGGAGGCGGTGATCTCGCAGACGCTGCTTAAGACGCGCGACGGTTCGGGCCGGATTGCGGCGCATGAAATCATGATTGCCACGCCGGCCATCCGTCACTTGATCCGCGAGAACAAGATCTCGCAGATGTACTCGATGATGCAGACGAGCAGCGGCATGGGCATGCAGACGCTCGACCAGTGCCTGTCGGAGCTGATCAAGCGCTCGGCGATCAACTACGCAGACGCGCGCGCCATCGCCAAGAACCCGGACGCGTTCGCGAGCTGACACGCGAACTGATGCGCTGACTGACACGTCGGCGCGCTTTCCAATTTTCTTCAGGAGGGGCACGCCATGCTGGACCGCGAAGCCGCCACCAAATACATCCACGAACTCTTGCAGTTGATGGTGAACAGCCGTGGCTCGGACTTGTTCATCACGTCGGAATTTCCGCCCGCGATCAAGGTGGACGGCAAGGTCACGCCGATCTCGCAGCAGCCGCTGAATGCCGTGCAGGCTGTCGGTCTGGTCAAGTCGATCATGAACGAGAAGCAGCTGCGCGAGTACGAAGACAGCTCGGAATGCAACTTCGCCATCACAGCGCCGGGTGCGGGGCGTTTCCGCGTGTCGGCGTTCATGCAGCAGGGCCGCGCCGGCATGGTGCTGCGGACCATCAACACGAAGATCCCGACGCTGGACGAACTGGATTTGCCGCCGAGCCTGAACGAGATCGTGATGAGCAAGCGCGGGCTGGTGATCGTGGTGGGTGCAACGGGCTCGGGCAAGTCGACCTCGCTGGCGGCGATGGTGGGGTATCGCAATGCGAATTCGTACGGCCACATCATCACCATTGAAGATCCGGTGGAATACGTACACACGCACCAGAACTGCGTGGTGACGCAGCGTGAGGTGGGCGTGGATACGGAGTCCTGGCACGTGGCGCTGAAGAACACGCTGCGCCAGGCGCCGGACGTGATCCTGATCGGCGAAATCCGGGACCGCGACACGATGGAATACGCCATCCAGTATGCGGAAACCGGCCACCTGTGCCTCGCCACGCTGCACGCCAACAGCTCGAACCAGGCCATCGACCGGATCATCAACTTCTTCCCGGAAGAGAAGCGTCAGCAGTTGCTGATCGACTTGTCGCTGAACCTGCGCGCGATGATCGCGCAACGCCTGCTGCCGCGTCAGGGCAGGAAAGGGCGCGTACCGGCGGTCGAAATCATGCTGGCCACCCCGCTGGTGCAGGACCTCATCTTCAAGGGCGAGGTGCATGAGCTGAAGGAGGTCATGAAGAAATCCCGCGAGCAGGGGATGATCTCGTTCGACCAGGCGCTGTTCGAGCTGTACGAGGAAAACAAGATCACCTACGAGGATGCGCTGCGCAATGCGGACTCCCTCAACGATCTGCGCCTGCAGATCAAGCTGCACAGCAAGCGCGGCGGGCAGACAGATCTGTCTGCTGGCACTGAACATCTCAACGTCGTGTGATGTGTCGAAAGCGCTACACCATTTGAGGTAATTTGCGGCGCATAACGTTTGCGCCGCTCGGAAGGCCACCCGGCCGTCATGATCTTTCCTTAATATTTGCTGAGAATTGCCGTTTAAGCGGTGAGCGGGCCTGCCAAGTCATCGGCGGGCGCGCATCAAAACGATAAAAGCAACAGCAAATCCGGGTGGGTAAAAACGTGGCAAGCAAGCCGAGGTGTCAGCGCGCGCGGGCGGCGCGGGGCTTTACGCTGATTGAGCTGATGATCACAGTGGCCATTGTCGCCATCCTGTCGATCATTGCGTATCCCAGCTACGTCCAGTACATCGTCCGCTCCAATCGCGCAGCGGCGGAATCCTTCATGCAGGAAGTGGCGTCCGCGCAGGAGCGCTTCCTGCTCGACAACCGTGCCTATGCGCCGGACCTCACGACGCTGCGATACGCCAGCAATGTGCCGGCCAACGTTTCGCCAAACTACACCTTCACGTTGAGCGCCAGCAGTGTGCCGCCGTCCTACCAACTGGCGGCGACTCCGCAGGGCTCGCAGCAGGTGAACGACACCGCATGCGGCACGCTCACCCTGACCAACACTGGTGCCAAGGGGGCGTCCACTGGCGCCTCGAACTGCTGGAAGTGAGGCGAGGCATGAATATCCTGCGCAAGCCCATTCAAGGTTTCACGCTGACCGAGCTGATGGTCACGCTGGCCGTGCTCGCCATTCTCGTGACGATTGCCGTGCCGTCGTTCTCCGGAATGATTGCGACGCAGGCCACACGCAATGCGTCGTTTGATCTGTCGTCCGCCGTGTCGTTGGCGCGTGCGGAGGCGGTCAAGCAGAACGCCATCGCCACCGTCTCGACCACCAGCACGTGGGCGACCGGCTGGACGCTGACGGTGGGCACGCCCGCCACGGTGATCCGCACGTTCGGCCCGTACAGCGGCGTCACCATTGCCGCGAGCAACGGCAACACGCTGTCGTTCGGCAACGATGGCCGACCGACTGCAGGTGGCGTCACGTTCCAGGTCACGCCGACGAGCGCGTCGCAATCGGTCTCGTCGAGTTGCGTACAGGTGGGCGGCACCGGCCGCGTCGCCGTGGTTTCGGGAACGTGCTCATGAACGCCATCGCACATTTGTCACATCGCCGGTTACGCAAGGCCGGGCAGCGTGGGTCGACGCTGATCGAAATCCTGATTTCGGTCGTGATCCTGCTGGTGGCGCTGCTGGGCGCGGCCGGAATGATGGTTCGCTCGAACCAGTCCGAGATGGAGTCCTACCAGCGCGTGCAGGCCCTGACGTTGTTGCAGGACATGGCTGCGCGGCTCAATGCCAACCGCCAGGTGGCCTCGTGCTACGCCGTGGCCGGTGCGATCACCACGGCCGGCACGGGCGGTGTCTCGGCACCCAGTTGCACGACTGGCACGGCCGCGCAGCAAGCCACTGTCACCACCGATCTCGCGGCTTGGAACAATGCGCTGCTCGGCAATACGGAGACCGCCGCCAGCGGCACCGTTGCCCTGGGCGCCATGATCGGCGCGCGCGGCTGTATCGAGGCCGTCGACACGGTCAACCAGATCTATCGCGTGACCGTCGCATGGCAAGGCCTGGTGCAGACCGTGGCGCCGGCGCTGCCTTGCGGCAGCGGCAGCGGCAATTACGGTAACGACGCCTATCGGCGCGCCATCAGCGTGCAGGTGCGCATGGGGGTGCTGTCATGACGCCGAATCGCACCTTGCGACGTTTGCAGCGCGGGATGTCGCTGGTCGAACTGATGGTCGGCTTGGCGCTGGGGCTGTTGCTGCTGACCGCGTTGGCAAGCCTGTATGCGTCCACCTCGCAATCGCGCGTGCAACTGGGCAACAGCGCCACGCAGATCGAGAACGGCCGCTATGCGCTCGACATCATCAGCCAGGAAGTCGGGCTCGGAGGCTTCCTCGGTGATCTGAATCTGCTGGGAACCTCAGCGCTGGCCACGCCCGATGTGTGCGCAAGCGCCACCAACGCACTTGGCTTTACCAACAGCCCTGCCACGGTGCCCGTTGCCATCTACGGCTATGCCGCCAATACGAACCCGGCAACGTGTTTGCCGAACCTATCGCTCAATTCGGAAATCCTGGTGGTGCGACGCGTGTCAACCGCGGCCGTGTTGCCCAGTGCGATCGTTGCGGGTCAGACCTACTTGCAGGATTCGTTCTGCAGTACGGACACCGCCCCCTTTGTCTTCAGCAGCAACAGCGCGGACTTCGTGTTGAAAGACAAAACCTGTGCAAATCCGGCCCCGGTGCGCCAGGTGAGCATACGGGCTTTCTATATTGCTACGTGTGACCGCTGCAACGGCAGCGACAACGGGCTCAATACGCTCAAGATGGTCGAGTTCTCCAATGGCGCGCTGCAGCCGCCCAACTCAATCGCCCAGGGCATCGACGACTTGCATTTCGCCTATGGCGTTGACATGGACGGCAACGGTTCGCCCGATTGCTATGTCGCCAATCCGGGCATCGACAACAGCGCCGCGTGCACCAATGTGGCCGGCTACAACTGGACCGCATCCGCCGCCACGAACTGGAGCAACGTGACCGCCGTACGCATCAACGTGCTTGCGCGCACGCTGGGCGTGTCGCCGGGCTGGACGGACACGCGGTCTTACGACATGGGCCGCGGCACGCTCACCGCCCCTTTCAACGATGGCTATAAGCGACGCGTCTATGCGGAACTCGCACGCGTCGCCAATGTAGCCGGCCCACGGGAGTAGCCATGCGGCGCTTATCGGTTCGCCAATCGGCACGTCAGTCGGGCGTGACCCTTGTTGTCACGCTGATTTTCCTGGCGATCTTCATGGGCATCGTCGTGATGATGATGAACTCGGGCGTGATCAACACCAAGATCGCCGCCAACCAGCAATACGGCCTGGAAGCGCGCAGCGCTGCGCAGCAGGGCATTGAGCAGGTCATCAGCGTCGATTTCACCTCGAACCCCGTCGCCACCAACGTGCCGGTGGACGTGAACGGCGATGGCAAGACGGACTACACGGCGCAGGTGGCAGCGCCAACATGTCTGGCGACCAAGCAGATCTCCAATACCCAGTTGACGTTAGACCCGACCAACCCGAATTTCGCCACCGATTCATCCTGCTTTGGCGGCGTCAACACCAATTCCGATACGGGGCTGCTGACCAAGGCGGGCACCCCTGGCGGCATGTCGAACTGTAGCGCGACGCAATGGGACGTCTCCGCCACTGTCAACGATGCGAACGCAACAAAAACGAACACCACATTACATCAGGGTGTCGCTGTACGGGTACTGACTGGCACGTTGTGCCCGTAAGCCCGAACGCGCCAAGCCAGGAAGACTGACATGCGCTCATTTGCCAAACGTATCGCCCTCACCGCAACGGCGAGCCTCATGCTCGCGCTGGCGGGATCGCCGCCAGCAGGTGCGGAGGATATCGATCTCTATACGGGGTTGCAGCAGAACGCTGGCAAGCCGAATGTGCTGATCATCTTTGATGACGGCGCCAACTCTGACGCTAACGCCCAGTTCACCTGCTCTGTGCAAGGCCTGACCGTCGCCAACCCAAAGAAAAGTTCCGGCGCAGAGCAATGTGCGTTGTATGGAGCCATCCAGTCGATCAACAGTACTTCGCCGCTGCTGGGTAACCTGAACCTCGGGTTGATGATGTTCGACCCGAAGAGCCCGGGCGGAATCTTCCGGTTCCCGTCTGCAAGCTCGCCGTCCGCGCAAGCCCTGCAGCTGATGGATGGCACGGGGGTGAACAGTTTCCTGTCGTACATGCAGAATCAGTTCCCAAGCGATCTGAACGGCAACAACGTCCAGACGTCGGGTGCGATGCAGGAGGCCTGGTCCTTTTACTATGGGTACCATTCCTCGCTCAACAAGATGATTGCGTTGTCGGGCAACCAGTACACGTCGCCCCTCACGGATCCGTGTCAGCGCAATTTCATCATCTACATCGGTAACGCCACCAACAGCGGGCATCCGGCTGAAAGCGACTCGCAGATGTACAACGCGCTGGCGGCCGCTGCGCCGACGCCGACTTCTGCACAGCTCCAGCAGATTGTCATCCCCACGTATAACAAGTATCAAAGCAACTGGGGAGACGAGTGGGCGCGCTTCATGTATCAGACCGATCTGCAGGGAACGGCCAATTCGGCCAATCCGCAGAACGTCGTGACCTACGCCATCACGGTCACGGATGGTAATAACCCCGACTACGTCGCGTTCGACAACAGCATGGCCACCAACGGTGGCGGCAAGGCCTACACCATCCAGCTTGGCGACGTGCAAGGGTTGCAGCAGGCCCTGTTGTCGATCCTGAATGAGATCCAGGCCGTCAACAGTGTCTTCGCATCGGTCAGTCTGCCTGCCGCTGTCAACACCCAGGGTCAGTTCCTGAGCCAGGTCTACATCGGTATGTTCCGCCCGGATGCCACTGCCGCGCCGCGCTGGATGGGCAACCTCAAGCAGTATCAGGTCGGCTACGACACGAGCGGCAATATCGTCCTGCAGGATTCTCTTGGGAATCCTGCCATCAGCAGTGCGGGCACGGGCTTCATCGCGCCAACAGCGGTGAGCTTCTGGACCCAGGATCCGCCATTGACGTTCGGTGCGGGCAGCTATGGGACATCGGGTGTATCCGGCTGGCCAACCAACGGTTTTTGGCAGAACAGTCCATCAGGCGTGGGCTGGAACCTCGATTCACCTGACGGCCAGATCGTCGAAAAGGGTGGCGCCGGCGAGATGATGCGTGCCCAGAACGTGACCAGCCAGTCAGGACGGACGCTCTACACGTGCAATGGCGTGGGCACCTGTCCGCTCGGCACGGCCATGCCGTCTTTCGATACGTCCAACAACTGGCTCACGGGCACCAACGGGTTGAATGCGATCAATTCCGGCACAAGCGGTGCCCCTAAGATCACTACGTCGGCGCAACAAAACTATCTGATCAACTGGGTACGCGGGCGCGACGTCTATGCGCTTGACGGTGGGGCAAGTACCGGCGCTGGGCAGGAGGCCGAGACCGGACCGGGCGGATCCGTGACCGTGCGCAGTTCGATTCACGGCGACGTGCTGCATTCGCGCCCTGTGGTCGTGAACTATGGGGGTAGCATCGGCATCGTGGCGTTCTATGGCGCCAATGATGGTGTGTTTCATGCCGTCAATGCGAACCAGACCATGGGCGTCAACGGCGTCCGGCCGGGTGGTGAACTGTGGGGCTTCATTGCGCCCGAGTTCATCGGCAAGCTGAGCCGTCTCTACGCCAACTCGCCGGAAGTGCAGCTTTCCACGACGCCTGCCGGTATTTCGCCGACGCCGACGCCGCGCGATGATTTCTTTGACGGCAGTACGACCGTCATGCAGGACCAGCGGAATCCGGGAAACCCGCGCACGATCATCTTCCTGACCGCGCGTCGCGGCGGTAACTTGATCTACGCGTTGGACGTGACCAATCCGACGAGCCCGCAATACCTGTGGTCACGCAGCAATAGCGACATTCCGGAACTCGGCCAGACCTGGTCAAAACCGCGTCTCATGACGGTGGCGGGCTACTCCGGCCCACTGCTGATCATGGGGGCTGGCTATGACGCGTCCTCCGAGGACAGTGATCCCGCGCCCGGCACCGATACGGTGGGCCGCGGCATCATCGTGCTCGATGCCTACACGGGTGCGCCGGTGTGGAGCGCGCTTCCCAGCTGCACCGGCATGCCTGGTGTATGCGTGAAGAACACCGGTCTGACCCGGTCGATTCCCTCTGACGTCACGGTGGTCGATCGCACGGGCAGCGGCTATATCCAGATGGCTTACGCCGGAGACGTCGGCGGCAATATCTGGCGCGTGGATTTCCAGACGGCCGCAGGCAACACTCCGTCCAACTGGACGATCACCCAGCTCGCTACCCTGGGCGGCGCAGCCAACACCAATAACGCGCGCAAGTTCTTCTATGCCCCCGACGTGGTGCCCACCTCCGCCTACAACGCCATCATGGCGGGCACCGGCGATCGGGAACACCCGCTGTATTCTTCCAACACGATGCCGGGTACGGCCTACAACGTAGTCAACCGGTTCTACATGGTGAAGGATTCGAATCTCGGCAGCATGCCCGCGAGCTGGACCCCTATCACCGAAGCCAATCTGTTCAATGCATCGACGCTGGCGTACGACGGATCGGGTTCGGGCTTCTACATCACACTGCCCAACCCGGGTGAGAAGGTGGTGAACGCTCCGCTGACGGTGGCCGGATACACCACCTTCGGGACGAACACCCCTGCCATTCCCACGGCAGGCCAGTGCTATCCCAACCTGGGTGTTGCGCGCGCCTACTCGGTCGGCTTCCTGACCGGTACCGGGCAGAATCCGAACCGCTCGGTTGTTCTCGACGGCGGTGGCTTCCCGCCCTCGTCGGTGTATGGCGTTGTCCTGATCAATAACGGCAACGGCACCACCTCGTCTGTGCCGGTGTGCTTCGGCTGCGGCAATCAGACGGGCACCAGTGGAGGCGGCTCCGCGCTGGCACCCGTCCAAGTGACACCTAAAGGTCTCGGCAAACGCAAGCGCACATTCTGGTTCGCCGACACCGACAAGCATTGACCCGCATCGCCCCTCAACGGCCCGCCCAGCGCGGGCCGTTACAATTCCGGACAGATGCCGGAGCACCCCCGTTCCCGCAACCACCCGGAGAGTAGCCATGAGTGACGTCTACGCATTCGAGGCCGATTCGTTGACCGGCCAGCGCGTGCCGCTGTCGCAGTACAAAGGCAAGGTCCTGCTGATCGTGAACACGGCGAGCAAGTGCGGATTCACGCCGCAATACGCCGGTCTGGAGGCGGTGTACAAGCGGCTGCATGAGAAAGGCCTCGAGGTGCTCGGCTTTCCGTGCAACCAGTTCGGCAAGCAGGAGCCGGGCGGCGAAGACGAAATCGGCGCGTTCTGCGAGAAAAACTACGGCGTCTCGTTTCCGATGTTCGGCAAGATCGACGTGAATGGTTCGAACGCGCATCCGCTCTACAAGTGGCTGACCTCGGAAAAGCCCGGCGTGCTCGGCATCGGAGCGGTCAAATGGAACTTCACCAAGTTTCTGCTGCGCCGCGACGGCACGGTCTACAAGCGCTATGCGCCCATGACCAAGCCGGAAGAGATCGCCGACGATATTGAGCGGCTGCTGGCGGAGCCGGATCCCGTCTGAGGTTGGGTCAGTCCGACGACCCCCGCACCTTGCGCATGAAATCCGCCAGCGAGCGCTCGGCGGATTCGGCAAAGTGGCGCTCCAGAATGTCGACCTTGACGCAGCGGTCGAGGCGGAAGGTGCGGTAGTCCTGACGGTGCTCGCACCAGGCGGCCACGAGCCAGACTTGTCCCCAGAAGAACAGGCCGAGCGGCTGGATGCAGCGCTCGGTCAACTGACCTTGCGCATCCCGGTAAGACAGCCGCGCAACGGCGTGGCGGCCGAGCGCCGCATGCAGCGTGTCAAAGATCTGTTTGACCTCGCTGCCCATGCCGTAGCCGGGGGCGAAGATGCGTGTGGTCTCGGCTTCGTTGCGGCGCTCCGCAGGCAGGGCGCCCATCAGTTTTTCCAGTGCCGCTTCCACCGAGTCGGCCATGGTGCCGCCGCTCCACGCCTTGATCATCCGCGCGCCGGCCACCAGGGCCTCGACTTCATCGGCGGTGAACATGAGCGGCGCGATATCGAAGCCCGCGCGCATGCGGTAGCCGATACCGGCTTCGCCTTCGATCGGCACGCCCGAGACGGACAGGTCGCGGATGTCGCGATACACCGTGCGCTCGGACACGCCGAGGCGCTCGGCCAGCATCGCCGCCGTGGTCAAACGGCGGCCTCGCAGGATCTGGGCAATCTGGAACAGGCGGTCGGCGCGGCGGGTCATGCGCGGCATTGTAGTGGCCTTCGGCCCGGGTGCAATGCGCGCCATATCCCCTACGCGCCGAAGGGCGTCAGCTCACGTTGCGGGTGGATGTCCACCACGTCGACCTGCTCGCCACGGCGCAGCATGCGCTTGCCCAGTCGCGGGAAATCGGCAATCTCGATGTTCAGATGTTCGCCGCCGCACAGATAGACGAGGTCTTCCTTGCCGCAGTTGCGCAGGTGGTGCGCGATGCCCGTGGGGAACGCCATGAAATCGCCGGCGCGCACGGTGAACATGCTGTCTGCGATTTCAGCCTGCGCTTCGCCAGAGAGGATGTAGATCCATTCCTCTTCGCGCTGGTGCGAGTGATAGACGAATGATTCCTTGCCCGGCGGCACGCGCGCGAAATTCACGCCGGTGCGCTTGAGCCCGAGTAGCCGGCCCATCATGGTGCCGTGGATTTCCGACAGGCTGTTCCAGGGGTGCGAAAACGACTGCGTGCGCGCGGTGACATCCGCTGCACGCATGAGATACGGGGATTGGCTCGGCATGGTGTTCTTCTTCTCTGTCTCGTAGTGAAGGCCGGCGCCCGCGCACCGGCCTCGGGGGCGTTACTGCTGTAGCAGGTACGCCTGTGTCTTGGCGTCCGGTTCGTGCAGGCCGACGCGGTTGCCTTCGGTATCGACAATGTGGGCGATGCGGCCCATGTGGTCGGGCAGCGTCATCGGGCCGAATACGCATTGGCCGCCACTGCCGTTCACGCGTTCCAGCACCGCATCCAGGTTGGGTGCGTTCAGGTAGACCACGCTGCCCTTGTCGGACGGCGCAAAGCCTTCGCCCTTGACCAGCGCCCCGTGGATGGTCGTCTCACCGGCCGGAAACACGCCCATGGTCAGATCGCCCATGTCTTCCTGCTTGAGCTGCGTGTCGAAGACGTTCTCGTAAAACTTCACCGCGCGCGGGAAATCGTTAGCGGGGATTTCAAACCAGTTGATCACGCTTGCCATGTTGTCGCTCCGGTTGATGAGGCAGGCGGTTGGGGGAACCTGTCTCGTTAAGGTGGAGCGATTCTGGCGGGGGGCTCCTGACAGCGTTCTGTCAGGAGCATTCAGGAGGACTGCGGAGTGTGTTGAACATTGCCCGGGCAGTGAACGCCGGGCGGAGGGGGAAACAGTTCAGTGCGGAATCCAGCCCGCCAGCAGCGGCACCAGCACCGCCGTCAGCACGCCATTCAGGCCCATGCCCAGCGCGGAGAACGCACCCGCCTCCGGATTGACCTGAAACGCGCGCGCCGTACCGATGCCATGCGCCGCAATGCCGGTAGCAAATCCGCGCACGCTGTACTCGCGCACGCGCAGCAGATTCAGCAGCCGCGTCGTGGTGGTCGCACCGACAATGCCGGTAATGAGCACCAGCACCGCCGTAATGGTCGGTGCGCCGCCGATCTTCTCCGAGATGCCCATCGCGATCGGGATCGTCACCGATTTCGGCGCCATGGAGCGTAGCGTTTCGGGCGATGCGCCCAGCAGCCATGCGATGCCCACGGCTGACACCACCGCCACGATCGACCCTGCCAGCAGCCCGCCCACCAGCGGCAGCGCGTGGCGGCGCAGTTTCGCCCATTGCTGGAACAGCGGCACGGCCAGCGCGACGGTGGCCGGGCCCAGCAGAAAATGCACGAACTGCGCGCCGTCGAAGTACGTCTTGTACGGCGTGCGCGTGAGCGTCAGCAGCGTGCCCAGGATGACGACCGCAATCAGCAGCGGATTGACCATCGGGTTGAAGCGGCTGCGCTCGTGCAGGCGCACGCCGATCAGGTAGGCAATGAGCGTGGCGGTCAAGCCCAACAGCGGGCTGGCGGCCAGGTAGACCCAGAGCTGGTGCAGGTTGGGAGCCATCGCGTTCATGGGGCCAGCTCCTCGTTGCCTTCGCCGCTGTCACCCATGCGGCGCATCAGCGCGCGGGTGACGAGTGCACCGGCGGCAATCGATAGCCACGTCGACACAACGGTCGCCACGACGATCGGCAGCCACTCCTGCCCGATGCGGTTCAGTTGCGTCATCACGCCCACGCCGGCCGGCACGAACAGGATGGTCAGATGTCGGAGCAGGTCACTGACGGTGCCCTGCATGACTTCGAGCACGCGGCCCTTGTCTACCAGCAGGTAGATGACCAGCAGCACCATGCCGATCACCGGGCCGGGCACCGGCAGGTGCAGCGAATACGTCAACAGCTCTCCCACCGACTGGAACGTCAACAGGATCGCGAAGGTTTGCAGCATGGGGCCTCCGGGTGAAACGAAGCGCCAAGTATAGAACCCGGCTGCGTTCGTTTCAGCCCAGCATGCGGTCGACCAGTTCGATCCAGTGTTCGACCGGCGTGTCCGTGCCGCTCTGCAGATGCGTCACGCAGCCGATGTTGGCGGTGACGATGCGCTCGGGCTGCGTCGCTTGCAGCTTGGCGAGCTTGTCGTCGCGCAGGCGGTAGGCGAGCTCCGGTTGCAGCACTGAATACGTGCCCGCCGAGCCGCAGCACAGGTGGCTGTCGGCGCAGAGCTTGACGTCCACGCCCAGCGAAGCGAGCAGCGTTTCGACCGCGCCGCGAATCTGCTGACCGTGCTGCAGCGTGCAGGGCGGGTGCCACGCCACGCGCGGCCGTTGCGCTTCCGGTTTGGCCTTCTGCAGAAGCTGTTGCGAGAACGCCGGCAGCACCTCGCACAGGTCGCGCGTCATGGCGGACACGCGCGCCGCACGCTCGGCATAGGCCGGATCGTCGCGCAGCAGGTGTCCGTATTCCTTGACCATCGCGCCACAGCCCGAGGCGGTCATGACGATGGCCTCGGCGCCGGCTTCGATATGCGGCCACCACGCATCGATGTTGGCGCGCATGTTGCCGAGGCCGCCTGCGTGGTCGTTCATGTGATAGCGGATGGCGCCGCAGCAGCCCGCGCGGTCTGCGCTGATGAGCTGCACGCCCAGCTTGTCGAATACGCGCGCCGTGGCTGCATTGATGTTGGGAGACATGGCGGGTTGTACGCAGCCTTCGAGCAGCAGCATCTTGCGTGCGTGCGCGGTGTTTGGTCGCACGCCGGCGTGGGGCTGCTTGGCCGGGACCTTGTTGCGCAGCACTTGCGGCAACATCGGCCGCACCGCCTGCCCGAGCTTGAGCGCGGAGCCAAACAGCGCCGGCCGTGTCAGCCCCTCGCGCAGCGCCCAGCGCACGGCGCGTTCGCCCAGCGGGCGCGACTCTCCTTTCGCGTCGAGCTGGTCATCGACGATCTTGCGGCCGATCTCCACCAGGCGCCCGTAGGTCACGCCGGATGGGCAGGTCGATTCGCAGTTGCGGCAGGTCAGACAGCGGTCCAGGTGCAGACGCGTGGCCTCACCGGCGGGTTGGCCCTCCAGCACCTGCTTCATCAGGTAGATGCGTCCGCGCGGGCCGTCAAGCTCATCGCCGAGTAGTTGGTAGGTCGGGCAGGTGGCCGTGCAGAAACCGCAGTGCACGCACTTCTGCACGATGCTTTGGGCTTCTTCGCCCTGAGGGGTGTTGCGCAGGAACGCCGCGAGCGTGATTTGCATGATGGGCTTGCGTTAGAAGTCGGCGTACAGACGGCCCGGGTTGAAGATGCCGTGCGGATCGAAGCTGTCCTTCAGGCGCTTGTGCACAGCCATCAATGGCGTGGCGACAGGCGTGAAGATGTCGCTGGCGCGGTCGCCGTTGCGGAACAGCGTGGCGTGGCCACCGGCTTTGCGTGCTGCGTTGCGGATAACGTCAGCCGAGGTGTTGGCGGTGTCGATCCACCAGCGCTGGCCGCCGCCCCACTCGACGAGTTGTTCGTCGGCAGACGCATGGCCGAGCGCCAGTGGCGGCGTAGCCGGGGGCAGGGCGATGCGCCACAGCGGCAGGCTGCCCTGCACGGCACGCGCAAAGAACGCATGCGATTGCTCGCGCAGGTCGCGCCAGAACGTCGCGCCTTCTGCGTCGTCAACGCGCTCGCCGCCGAGCTTGGCAATGGCTGCGCGCACCGCCGCATCGGCACCGCTCAGGCGTACCCACAGCACACCGTCGATCCACGCAGACGCCGCGATCGGCAGCGGCTGGCCGCCCCAGCGGTTCAGGGTATCGATGGCTTCGCCTTGCGCCATGGCAAAGCGCAGCGTTGCATCGCAGAACGGCATCGGCAGCACCTTGAGCGACACCTGGACGATCAAGCCGAGCGTGCCGAGCGCGCCGGCCATTAGACGCGAGACGTCGTACCCGGCCACGTTCTTCATCACCTGGCCGCCGAAGTTGAGCATGTCGCCGCGGCCATCCATGACGACGGCGCCGAGAACGAAATCGCGCAGCGCGCCCACCGACTGCCGGCGCGGGCCGGACAGGCCGGATGAAAACGCACCGCCGACGGTCGCCTGCTTGCCATCCGCGGCAAAGTGGGGCGGTTCGAACGCCAGCATCTGCCGGTGCTCGGCCAGCGCGGCTTCGATCTCGACGAGGGGCGTGCCGCTGCGCGCCGTGATGACGAGTTCGGCGCAGTCGTAGTCGACGATGCCGGACCATTCGCGTGTGTCGAGCACGGTGCCGTGGGGTGCCGGTGCGCGGCCGTAGAAATCCTTGGTACCGCCACCACGCAGGGTGAGCGGCGTTCGGCTGTCGGCGGCCTGGGCAATGGCGTCACGAAAGCGCGAGAGCGCGGGCGAAAGGGCAGTGTCTGGGGTGGTTGGCATGTCGAACTTTCTGGCGGGCAGCTCACTGGCTGCCAGCTGTCTCCGTTGGAAGCAGTGGGAGCCGGGTGCCGCAGCGCTTGCAGAATGCGGCGTCTGTATCGTGACGGTCTAGCGTGCAGCCGCTGCACGCACGGGTCTGCGGTGGGGTGGAGGAGGCAGATCCTTCGCGCATGGTGTTCACCAGCTCCGCGCCGATGATGCCGGTGGGAAACGCGATGATGCTGTAGCCGAGGAGGATGGTGAGCGAAGTGATGAACTGCCCCAGCGGGGTCTTCGGTACCAGGTCGCCGAAGCCAGTGGTGGTGAGTGTGACCACCGCCCAATACATGCTGACCGGAATGCTGGTGAAGCCATGCTGCGGGCCCTCCACCACGTACATCACGGTGCCCAGGATGATGGTGATGATGAAGACGGTGCCCAGGAACACGAAGATCTTGTGCCGCGCGTTCAGCAGCGCACGCAGGAGGATCTGCGCCTCTTCAAAGTAGACCGTGATCTTCAGTATCCGGAAGATGCGCAGCAGGCGCAGCAGCCGCACATCGAGCAGATATGCCAGTTCGGGCACAAAGATCGCCAGCCACGTCGGCAGGATCGAGATGAAATCGATGACGCCGTAAAAGCTGAGCACGTAACGCCACGGCCTGCGTACCACGAGGATGCGCATGACGTATTCCGCCGTGAACAGCAGTGTGAAGAGCCACTCGAGCACCGTGAACAGCGTGCCCGCGCGGCCGCTGACGCTCGGCAGGCTGTCGAGCATCACCACCAGAACGCTGGCGAGGATGGCGCCAAGCAGGGTCAGGTCGAACAGCCTGCCGGCGCGCGTGTCGGCTTCGAAGATGACGCTGTACCAGCGTTGGCGCCAACCGCTCTCGGGCTTGCCAAGATGCTCGCCAAGGCGCGCGTTGTGGGCGTGCCAGCGGTTCCGGGCGGTACGGGGCGGATTCGTCATGACTGCGGGCTTCAGAAGCGCGGCAAATCGGGATGCGGCAGCAGGCCGTTGCGCACATGCAGCTTGCCGTATTCGGCGCAGCGCGCGAGCGTGGGGATGGCCTTGTCGGGGTTCAGCAGGCGCACCGGATCGAAGGCCGCCTTCACGCGCAAAAAGGCGTCACGTTCTTCCGTCGAGAACTGCACGCACATCGAGCTGAGCTTTTCCACGCCCACGCCGTGTTCGCCCGTCACGGTGCCACCCAGTTCCACGCAGGTCTCCAGGATGTCGGAGCCGAACAGCTCGGCGCGGTGCCACTCGTCCTGGTCTTCGCCGTTGAAGAGGATGAGCGGGTGCATGTTGCCGTCGCCCGCATGGAACACGTTGATGCAGCGCAGGGCGTACTTCTGCTCCATCTGCTGGATGCGCCGCAGCAGCGTGCCGATGTGCTTGCGCGGGATGGTGCCGTCCATGCAGTAATAGTCCGGCGAGATGCGGCCGGCTGCCGGAAACGCGTTCTTGCGTCCGCTCCAGAACTTCAGGCGCTCGGCTTCGCTTTGCGAGACCTGGATGCGCGTGGCACCCGAGGCGCGCAGCACTTCGCTCATGCGCGCGATTTCTTCGGCCACTTCTTCGGGGGTGCCGTCGGACTCGCACAGCAGGATGGCTGCCGCATCGAGGTCGTAGCCGGCGCAGACGAATTCTTCAACAGCGGCGGTGGCGGGCTTGTCCATCATCTCCAGCCCGGCCGGGATGATGCCTGCGGCAATCACGTCGGCCACGGCGTTGCCGCCGGATTCCACATCGTCGAAGCTCGCCATGATCACCTGCGCCAACTGCGGCTTGGGGATCAGGCGCACGGTCACTTCCGTCACCACGGCCAGCATGCCTTCGGAGCCGACCACCGTGGCCAGCAGGTCCAGGCCGGGTGCGTCGGGTGCTTCGCTGCCGAATTCGACGACCTCGCCATCCATCATCACGGCGCGCACGCGCAGCACGTTGTGCACGGTCAGGCCGTATTTCAGGCAGTGCACGCCACCCGAGTTTTCATTGACGTTGCCGCCAATGGTGCAGGCAATCTGCGACGACGGATCGGGTGCGTAATACAGCCCGTGCGGATTGGCGGCTTCAGAGATGGCGAGGTTGCGTACGCCCGGCTGCACGACCGCCGTACGCGTATAAGGATCGACCTTGATGATGCGTTTGAACTTGGCCAGCGACAGCACCAGCCCGCCCGGCGTCGGCATTGCACCGCCCGAGAGGCTCGTCCCCGCGCCGCGCGGCACCACGGGCACGCCCATGCGGTGGCACACACGCAGGATTTCGACGACCTGCGCCTCGGTATCCGGCAGCACCACGGCCAACGGCACCTGCCGGTAAGCGGCGAGGCCATCGCATTCATACGGGGTGGTGTCTTCACGCTCCCAGAGCAGCGCGTCGTCGGACACGATTTGGGACAGCGCGGCCGTCAGCTCGGCCTGCAGGGCAGATTGATCGCGGGCGGTAGCTGACAAAGACGATGGCGCATTCATGGGGTGTCTCTCATGGTTCTGCCCGCCAGCGGTGGCCGGGGTGGGAGGCACTATAGCCCGGCCGCCGCGCCGCGCGGCGTGTTAAGGACTTTTGCTGCGATGAATTTGGCTCGCCGGGGCGGCCAATGTGGTTCATCGCGATGCAGCAATACGAAGCGCGGCTACCAATCCAGCCCAAGCAACCAATCGACAAACTGCCGCGCCTCGGGCTTCATCGGCGCCTGTTCGCGCTGGACGATGTAATAAGCATGTGGCGAGGCCGACTCGATGTCCAGTAGCCGCACAATCTGCCCCGAGCCCAGCCAGTTGCGCGCCATCGCCTGCCGCACCAGCGCGACGCCCTGGTTGGAGGCCACCGCTTCGAGCATCAGGCCGATGTCGTTGAACAGCGAGCCGGTGGCGGGTTCCGCCGCGTCCAGCCCCGCCGCCTCAAACCAGGGGCGCCAGGGCTCCAGCGGACTACGCAGCAGCGTGAGGTTCAGCAACTGCGACGCTTCGGTGATGGTGTTGCCGCTGATCTGCTCAAAGTAGCCCCGCCCGCATGCCGGGAACACCGGCTCGTTGAGCAGCAGCGTCGTCTTCAGGTCCGGATAGCGGCCGGTGCCGTAGCGGATCTCGACATCGGTGTCCTCGGCTTTCACGTCGAGGAACGGGATGGACAGATGCAGTTCCAGATCAATGTGCGGGTACAGCGCGTTGAATTCCGGCAGACGCGGCACGAGGTGTTGGCGGCCGAACGTGGGTGGGATCGCCACGCGCAGCCGCGCGCGTTGCTTGCTGAATTCCGGCCGCGCCAGTTCGTGCAGCGTGTCGAGTGCCACTTGTACGCTGCGCAGGTAGCGCGTGCCCGCGGCGGTCAGCCGCAGCGCGGTGCCGGTGCGCACGAACAGGTCTTCGCCCCATAGCTCTTCGAGGTTCTTGATGCGGTGCGATACCGCGCTGGGCGTGACGGACAGTTCTTCGGCCGCACGCGCGAAGCTCGCATGGCGCGCCCCCGCCTCAAAGGCAATCAGCAGATGCAGCGGAGGAACGCGCTTGAAGACGGAGGACATGCGGGCGGTCGCTGGTGGGTGAGTCGGTTACAGGTGGAAGATCTTGCCGGGGTTCAGGATGTGCTTCGGGTCCAGCGCCTGCTTGATGCTGCGCATCAGGTCGATCGCATCGTTGCCGTGTTCGGCGATGAGGAAGTCCATCTTGTGCAGGCCCACGCCATGTTCGCCCGTGCAGGTGCCGTCCATGGCGATCGCACGCGCAACGATGCGCTGGTTGATGCGCTCGGCTTCTTCCAGTTCTTCCGGCTTGTTCGGGTCGATGAGCAGCGCGACGTGGAAGTTGCCATCGCCCACATGGCCGACGATGGGGGCGGGCAGCTGCAGCGCGCTGGCGAGCAGATCCTTCTCGGTTTCCACCACGCAGTCGGCCAGGCGCGAGATCGGCACGCATACGTCGGTGGTGACGGCGCGGCAGCCGGGCTTGAGCTGCAGGAACGCAAAGTAGGCGTTGTGCCGGGCGTTCCACAGGCGGCTGCGGTCTTCGGGGCGCGTTGCCCATTCGAAGCCTTGGCCTTTGTGTTCAGAGGCGATCTGCTGGACGGTCTCGGCCTGTTCCTGCACGCCGTGCTCCGAGCCGTGAAACTCGAAGAACAACGTCGGCATCTCGGGCAGCGTGAGCTTGTCGTACTGGTTGATCGCGCGGATGGCGAGCGCGTCGACAAACTCCACGCGCGCAATCGGCACGCCCATCTGGATGGTGTCGATCACAGCGGACACCGCATCGCCCATGCTCGCGAAGGCGCACACGGCCGCGGACACTGCTTCAGGCTGCGGATACAGCTTCAGCGTGATCTCGGTGATGATGCCAAGCGTGCCTTCGCTGCCGATGAAGAGGCGCGTGAGGTCGTAGCCCGCCGACGATTTGCGTGCACGGTTGGCCGTCTTGATGATGCGGCCGTCAGCGGTGACCACCGTCAGGTTCAGCACGTTCTCGCGCATCGTGCCGTAACGCACGGCATTGGTGCCGGACGCGCGTGTCGCGCACATGCCGCCGATGGACGCATCCGCGCCCGGGTCGATCGGGAAGAACAAACCGGTATCGCGAATCTCGGTATTGAGCTGCTTGCGCGTGACGCCCGGCTCGACCGTCACCGTCAGGTCTTCGGGGTGCACCGACAGCACGTGGTTCATCTGCGAGAGATCCAGGCTCACGCCGCCGGCCACGGCCAGGAGATGGCCTTCGAGCGACGACCCGGCGCCATACGGGATCAGCGGAATCTCATGTTCAAAGCAGAGTTTGGCGACGGCGGCGACTTCCTCGGTGGTCTGCGCGAAGACGACGGCGTCGGGCAGCATCGGGTCGTAGGCGGATTCATCGCGGCCGTGGTGGGCGCGTACGGCTTCGGTGGTGGAGATGCGATCGCCGAAGCGGGTGCGCAGCGCGTCGAGCATCGCAGGCGGAATCGGTTTGCGGATGCTCTGGGAGGGAGGGGCTGGGTGGTTCATGGCGTCTCGCGTGGGGCGGCGGTCTGAAGCCGGCTCGGGCTGTCATTCTAACGCCGGGGGCATGCCGCCCTTGCGATAATGGCGCCACCAACATTGACGCTATACAGGGAGACGCACCGTGGGCAACCGCCTATCCAAAATCGCTACCCGCACCGGTGACGACGGCACGACCGGCCTCGGCGACGGCAGCCGCACGGCCAAGGACAGCCTGCGCATTGCCGTCATCGGCGACGTCGACGAACTGAACTCGCACATCGGCGTGCTGCTCACGGAGACGCTGCCCGAGGGCGTGCGCGCCGCGCTCACGGCCATCCAGCACGACCTGTTCGATCTGGGTGGCGAATTGTGCATTCCCGGCTACACGATGGTGACGACTGCGCACGTGCTGCGGCTCGACCAATGGCTGGCCGATTACAACGCCGATCTTCCGCGGCTGGCCGAATTCATCCTGCCCGGCGGCAGCCGCGCTGCGGCACAGGCGCATGTCTGCCGCACCGTCGCGCGCCGTGCCGAGCGCAGCATCGTCGCTTTGGGCCGCGCAGAGACCATCGGCGAGGCGCCGCGCCAATACGTCAATCGCCTGTCGGACCTGTTGTTCGTGCTGGCGCGCGTGCTCAATCGCGCAGATGGCGGCACGGACGTCCTGTGGAAGCGAGACGAGCACAAGCCGACCTGATCGCAGTCGGCGCACCAAACAAAATGGCCCGGTTGCGTACCGGGCCGTTTTGCTTTGCAGCGCGTGGATCAGTTCACGCTGGTCGGCGTGGTCGTGGTTTGTGCCACGGCAGCCAAGCCTGCCAACTGCCCCGGCGTCGTGATGGTCAGCGCCTGTGATGGCGTCGGCGCCGGGAAGCCGCCTTCGGCCAGCGCTTCCTTGATCGTGCGGTTGGTGTCGAAATAAACCTGCCAGTAGCTGTCGTTGTGCGTGTACGGGCGCACGGCCAGCACGGGCCCCACCAGGTTGAACTCCAAAATCTCCACGTCGACGGCCGGATCGCTCAGCACGTTCGGAATGGCGGAAACCTTCTCCTTGAGCAGCGCGATGGCGGCGCGGTGGTCGGCGCTTCCGGCCAGTTGCGCCTTCAGCTCGACGCGGCGGTAGGGGTTCAACGTGTAGTTCTGGATCGTGTCTGCGAAGATCTTGCCGTTGCCGACCATCGTGACCACGTTGTCCGGCGTATTGATCGTCGTGGCAAACAGGCCGATCTCCTTGATCGTGCCGGTCACGCCGCCGGCCGTCACGAAGTCGCCCACCTTGAACGGCCGCAGCACGATCAGGAATGCGCCCGCCGCAAAGTTCGACAACAGGCCCGACCACGCCATGCCGATGGCCACACCGGCTGCGGCAATCAGCGCCGCGAACGTCGTCGTCTGGATGCCGAAATAACCCAGGATGCCGATCACCAGCAGCACGTTCAGTGTGACGGTAATGATTGAGCCGACATAGCGCAGCACGGTCGGATCGACCTTCTGTCGGCTCAACGAGCCTTCCACCATGCGCACCGCCAGATTGATCAACCAGCGGCCGACCACCCAGAAGACGATGGCGCCGAGGACCTTCATGCCGACGTCAGCGGCGTATTGCGCCACGATCGCCTGGTACTTGTTTGCGGTGTTGACGGCGGTTTCCGTCAGGGTGTCTGCCATGGATGCCTCCGGGGGAGCAGGGGGAATCCACCTACGATATGTCAAAGACAACGCACTTGTGTGACTTTGATACTTCCTGTTCACATTTGTTATATGTTGCGCCGCGCCAGTGCCCGCACCGGCAACAGAGGGCGCCCCCGACGGCCTTTGCCGTCATTTCATGGCGCCTATGTTGCATGGGAGGGCCGTGGTCAATAGCGAGCATCGCCGGGTTTCTTATCCTTCGGCCAGTCATTGACCTTGGGCGCAAAATCCGGGCGGGGCATGTGTGAGAAGAACTGCGCCACATCCACTGCCTCTTGATCCGTCAGCCCGCCTTGACCCAGCGGGAAGCGATTGTGAAATGCGATCGGCATGTTGTGCTTCACAAAGGCTGCCGCAGTGTAGGTGCGCGCCATGCCTGCGCCAATGTTGAACGACTGGTCACCCCAAAGCGGGGGATAGACATATTGGCCTTGCGCGTTCGTGATGCCTTCTCCGTTGGCACCGTGGCACAGCGCACACTGGGCCGTATAGATATTCCGTCCATTTTCCACATTGGGCACCAGACTCTTGTCGATCTTGCCCACGCCGCGTCCAGGGACCTTGTCTTCCGGCTTGGTCTCGCGCTTCATCCAGTCGAAATAGGCGACCATGGCTTTCATCTCTTCGGAATTCACCGGCAAAGGCTTGCCGTTCATCGAGCGAAGGAAGCAACCATTTATGCGCTCTTCGAGCGTTATGACACGCCCGGCGCGCGGTGCGTAGCTGGGGAAGAAGGCGGAGATGCCGACATAGGGCGAACCGTCGGCAACCGTGCCTGCATTGAGGTGACAACTGGCGCAATTGAGCTTGTTGCCAACATTCTTGGGCAGCATGTTGTGCGTATCGATGTTCAGGCGCGCGCCTAGCACCAACTGCTTGGCGTTGGGTTCATCAAGCACGGCGGCCAAGCGCGGTGTTTCGAACGGGGTGGCATCCAGTTTCCTGACTTCCAGTTCCTTGCGTGCCTTGCCCACGTCCGATGCAGCCACTTGTTGCTGCTTGGCGCTGCCCCAGCTTTCGCGCGTGAAGTTCACGATCTCGGCGATTTCCTGGTCGCCCAGCCGAGCAAACGAAGGCATGGTCAGCACTCGGGCATGGCTGACCGTCTGTGCAGTGGCAGAGCCAGTCAGCAGAATATGCAGCAGTGTGGCCGGGTTGCTCTCGCCCAGTACCGGGTTGCCTGCCAGTGGCGGGAACACGTTGGGCACGCCATCGCCGTTGCTGCGGTGGCAATCGGCACAGAACTGCAGATACCCCAAGCCGCCGCGGCTGGTGTAGAGATTTGGCGGCGGGTTGGGCGTGCCGGTGGCATGCTGCACCGGTTGTGACGCCGCCCCCGCGGCAGGTGGGACGATCACGGGCGCAGGACCTTGCGCAATCTGCATCGGCTTGTCGATTTTGCTGGTGGGCAAGGACTTCAGGTACTCGCCAATCGCCAGCAAATCGCCGTCCGTCATGTACTGCGTGCTGTGCTGTACTACGTCCACCATGTTGCCCGAGACGGCGCCATGGCGGTTGCGCCCGGTCTTGAGCATTTCAGCGACATCCTGCGGTGTCCAGAGGCTGCGCAGACTCAGGGCACGCCAGCCTTCGACCGTTTCACCGGCCAGGAAGTATCTGCCGTTGGAGTCGGCCTCGGTCATGGTCTTTTCCTGAAAGCCGATACCGCGCGGCGTATGGCAGGCGCCGCAGTGCCCCAGGCCTTGCACGATGTAAGCCCCCCGGTTCCACTCCTGAGATTGCGAAGCATTCGGCCGGAACGGCTGGCTATCCAGAAAAGCCCAGTTCCACAGCGACAATCCCCAGCGCTGGTTGAAGGGAAACGACATACCCAGCGGCCTGTTGGTCTGCTGCACTGGCGCCACACCCTTCATCAGATAGGCGTACAGCGCTCGCATGTCCTCCGGCGTCATCTTGGCGTAGGACGGATACGGCATGGCCGGATACAGGTTGTGACCATCTGCGGCGATGCCCCTACGCATCACGCGATCAAACTGGTCAAAGGTATAGCGCCCGATGCCTGTTGTGGCTTCTGGCGTGATGTTGGTCGAATACAGCACGCCAAACGGCGTCTGCAGTGCAAGCCCGCCGGCCATCGGCTTGGATTTATCGCTGGTATGACATGCGACGCAGTCGCCCAGCCGCGCCACATAACGCCCTCGCGCCACTTGCGCGCGCGTCGCATCGTCCATGTTCTTCGCATCGCTCGCAGGCAGGTCGTCAATCACCTGGGGCAACTGCGTATGGGCAGCGGCGATGGTATGAGCCGCGGGTGTCGTCGTACCCAGCGAAGCGCCAGAGGCATGCGTAGGCGCGACCGGCTGTAGTTGGGCTTGCGCCCCGCACTGCCACGCGGCAAATGTCGCGGTCATGAGCATGAACTGCAAAAGCCGCTTTTTCGTACGCTTGGCTGTGTGGGAGTTGGGCATGCTGACTTGTTCTTCCGGGGGGGGGGAGGGTGGACTTAAGGGGGAGTCACCATTTTATTAAGAGGGGTAACCGTAAGATCACATCGTGCTCGCTTCTGTTTGATCTATCGCACGATTGCCCCGTTGGGTGGGTTGCTCACTTCAAGCGCGGGGATCGGGAGCCGATCCAGGTGAGGCAAGACGACAGAGAGAACAACTTGCCCATCGCGGTTCTGGTCAGCCTCCGGATCGCCCCGGCTTGCAGCGTTTGTCCTGCGCGGAAACAAAAAAAAGGACGCCCTACGGCGTCCTTCTTTGCGTCACTCTGTCGTGACTCAGTTGCCGCTGCCCGGCACCAGACGGCGCTTGCGCACGGCGTCGGCCAGCGTTTCCAGCACCTTCACCGAATCGTCCCAGCCGATGCACGCATCGGTCACGCTCTGGCCGTAGGCCAGGTCCGACACCGGCGTGCCCTGCACGTGGTCCTGGCGACCAGCGTTGATGTGCGACTCCACCATCACCCCCACGATGCGGTTGTCGCCGGCAGCCATCTGGCGGCCGATGTCTTCGCACACCGGGATCTGGTTTTCATGCTTCTTGCTGCTGTTGGCGTGCGAAGCGTCGATCATCAGGCGCGCGGCCAGGCCCGACTTGGAGATGGCGTCGCAGGCTTCCTGCACGCTGGCGGCGTCATAGTTGGGCGCTTTGCCGCCGCGCAGGATGATGTGGCAGTCCTCGTTGCCCGCCGTCGACACGATGGCCGAATGGCCGCCCTTGGTGACTGACAGGAAGTGGTGCGGCTGCGATGCGGCCTTGATGGCGTCCACGGCGATCTTCACGTTGCCATCGGTGCCGTTCTTGAAGCCGACCGGGCACGACAGGCCGGAAGCCAGCTCGCGGTGCACCTGCGATTCCGTCGTGCGCGCGCCGATTGCGCCCCAGCTCACCAGATCAGCGATGTACTGCGGGCTGATCACATCGAGGTATTCGGTGCCGGCGGGCAGGCCCAGCTCGTTGATGTTCATCAGCAGCTCGCGCGCGGTGCGCAGGCCGTCGTTGATCTTGAAGCTGCCATCCATGTGCGGGTCGTTGATCAGACCCTTCCAGCCGACCGTGGTGCGCGGCTTCTCGAAGTACACGCGCATCACGATTTCCAGCTCGTTTTTGAAGCGCTCGCGCTGCTCGACCAGGCGGCGGGCGTAGTCCATCGCTGCCTTGGTGTCGTGAATGGAGCAGGGGCCGATGATGACGATCAGGCGGTCATCCATGCCGTGCAGGATGCGGTGCATCGCGTTCCGGCTTTGGTAGATCAGGTCGGACACGGTGTCGCTGCACGGGAATTCGCGGATCAGATGCGACGGCGGCGTCAGCTCTTTCAGTTCGCGAATGCGCAAATCATCGGTGTTCTTCGGCATGGAAAGCTCCGGGGATGTGTCTTGAGTTCTATTGGAAACGTCTACTGTGTTCGGATCGTGTTTCGCGTCGGTGCCGGGGTGGGGCAGGTGACTGGGCGAAAAAAAACCGCCAGGGTCGCTGGCGGTTTTCGGTATCTGCTGGGTGCTTTATTTTTGCTGCAAGCGCCCCTCTCCTTCCGCCAGCGGTGCGAGATGCCAAAAGTAAAAGTAAAAAAACTTGGCGAAGGACATGAGAGGAAAACGCGTCGATGCAGGAAAAATTGTGGCGCAGAGGTGACTTGAAACTACTGCGCCGCACCAATCGAACCGTCTTTATAAACCCTTTCTTTGAGGGCTGCAAGCGCGGATTTTCCGGGCCTGCGGCGCCAAAACGACGGTTTCAGGGCAATCAGGCCGTGCCGCCCACCGTCATGTTCTCCATGCGCAGGGTCGGCTGACCGACGCCCACCGGCACGCTCTGGCCTTCCTTGCCGCACACGCCAATGCCCGAATCGAGGCGCATGTCGTTGCCGATCATGGTCACGTGCTTGAGCGATTCCGGGCCGCTGCCGACCAGCGTCGCGCCCTTGACCGGGGCGGTGATCTTGCCGTCTTCGATCAGGTAGGCCTCGCTGGCCGAGAACACGAACTTGCCGTTGGTGATGTCGACCTGACCGCCGCCGAAGTTGACCGCATACAGCCCCTTCTTGACGCTGGCGATGATCTCTTGCGGGTCCTTGTCGCCGCCGAGCATGTAGGTGTTGGTCATGCGCGGCATGGGCAGGGTGGCGTAGCTCTCGCGGCGGGCGTTGCCGGTCACGGGCATCTTCATCAGGCGCGCGTTGAGCGTGTCCTGCATGTAGCCCGTGAGGATGCCGTCTTCGATGAGCGTGTTGCACTGCGTGGGGTTGCCCTCGTCATCGAGGTTAAGCGAGCCGCGGCGGTTGGCAAGCGTGCCGTCGTCCACCACGGTGACGCCCTTGGCGGCCACGCGCTCGCCCATGCGTCCGGAGAACGCCGACGAGCCCTTGCGGTTGAAGTCGCCTTCCAACCCGTGGCCGATGGCCTCGTGCAACAGCACGCCGGGCCAGCCCGGGCCGAGCACCACGGTCATCGTGCCAGCCGGGGCCGGCTTGGCTTCCAGGTTGACGAGTGCGGAGGAGACTGCCTCGTCCACGTATTCGCGCAGCAGTTCGTCGGTGAAGTAGCCGTAGGCATAGCGGCCGCCACCGCCGGAACTGCCCATTTCGCGGCGCCCGTTCTGCTCGGCAATGACGGTCACGGAGATGCGCACCAGCGGGCGCACATCTGCCGCGATCACGCCGTCGCTGCGCGCGACCAGCATGACGTCGTATTCACCGGCCAGGCCGGCCATCACCTGCACGACGCGCGGGTCCTTGGCGCGGGCAAGCTTTTCGATCCGCTCCAGCAGGGCGACCTTCTCGGAGGCTGTCATCGAATCGAGCGGGTCGTTCGGCGCATACAGCGAGTGGCTGCCCGCGATGCTGGCCAAGCTGCTCGCCACCTTCACGCGGCCGGCGCCGGCTTTGCCGATGGTGCGCGTGGCGCCGGCGGCCTGCATCAGCGCGGGCAGGCTGATATCGTCGGAATAGGCAAACGCGGTGCGGTCGCCCGAGACGGCGCGCACGCCCACACCCTGGTCGATGCTGAAGCTGCCGGATTTGACGATGCCTTCTTCCAGGCTCCACGCCTCGTTGCGGGTGTACTGGAAGTAGAGGTCGGCATAGTTCACGCGGTGCGTGAAGATGTCGGCCAGCGCGCGCTGCAGGTGCGCTTCATCAAGGCCGTAGGGGTCGAGCAGCACGCGGCGCGCGATGGACAGATTCTGGATGGCGATGTCGCCTGCGTTCATGATCGGTTCTCGCAAAAAAATTCGATTGGCTTACATCACGCGGTGCTTGAGCGCCGGCAAGTCCCGGCGCACTTGTGCGATGCGGGCGGGGTCCATGTCGCCGATGGCAACGCCTTCGCCCTCGGGCACGGAGGCGATGACTTCGCCCCACGGGTCGACGAGCATTGAATGGCCCCAGGTACGGCGGCCGTTTTCATGGCGCCCGCCCTGAGCGGCGGCGAGCACGTAACACTGGTTCTCGATGGCGCGGGCGCGCAGCAGGATTTCCCAGTGCGCGGCGCCCGTCACGTAGGTGAAGGCCGCCGGCATCAGAATCAAGTTCAGGTTGCCTTGCGACGCCAGCGCCCGGTACAGCTCAGGAAACCGGAGGTCGTAGCACACCGACATGCCCACGCGGCCGCACGGCGCATCGAAGGTGACCGGCGTGGCGCCGGGCTCGATGGTACGGGCCTCGTCGTAGCGCTCTTCACCGCGGACGAAGTTGAACAGGTGGATCTTGTCGTAGCGCGCGACACGCAACCCGGCCGGGTTGAATGCGAGCGACGTATTGCGCACGCGCTGTTCGTCTTCGCACCACATCGGCAACGTGCCGCCGACGAGCCACAGCTTGTGGCGGCGCGCGGCATCGGCGAGGAAGGCCTGGATCGGGCCCTCCTGGTCGTCCTCGCGGATGGCGACCTTGTCGCTGTCCTTACGGCCCATCATGCAGAAGTATTCCGGCAGCAGCGCGAGTTGCGCGCCCTGGGCGGCCGCCTCGGCAAGCAGCGCATCTGCGCGCGCCAGGTTGGCGTCCACGTCGACGGCCGTCACGGTCTGGATGGCGGCGACGCGAAAAGGTGCATCGAAAGGCGCATCCATACCGGATGCGACGGGGGCCGGGGCAACGGTGGTCGAAGTCATGTGGGCTATTTTGCCGAGGTTTGCGATTGGCTGCCCGAATTACCGTTGGATGCGACTTTCTCGATCTTCGGATCAGCCCAGCTACCGGTCACGTGGTACTGCGTGACGAATGCCTTCGACAACTGATCGCCCAGGACCAACTGCGCGGCCAGCGTGCCCAGCCCGAGGGCCGGATTGATGAACGCCGCCGCCAGCGAGGCCGACGTGGCGTCCACCTTGGGCGTGACCTTCACGCGCAGGTCCTGCGTTTCATCGAGGATGTTGGCCGAGCCTTGCATGGCCACCTGGAACTGCGGGCCCTTGACGGCAAAATCTTCGGTGTGGGCAACGCCGCTGGCGATGGTGCCGGTGGCTGCCACGCTCTCGAACGGCGTGCCACGGCCTGTGGCGCTGCGCAAGTCGGTTGCGAAATGCAGTAGCCCCTGCAGGCTCAGCACGCCGGCCAGCTTGGCCAGGCCCGGATCGACTGGCAGGAACTGGCCGCGCTCCAGGTTCAGCGCCATGCGGCCGTTGAGCGTGGGATAGTCGATCGACATGGGCGAGCCGCGCCAGACCACGCGGCCTTCGAGCTTGCCCTTGGCACCGTCGATCACCTTGGCGAAGCCCATCTTCTGCAGCAGGTCTCCGGTGTCGCGCAGGTCGAGGTTGAAGTCGAGCAGCGTCCGACGCTCAGGATCATCGCCACCGCCACGCAGGCGTCGCGGGATGCGCCACGTGCCGCGTGCCGTCAGCGTGGCGGCGGGCTGCTCGATCTTCAGCGTCTCAAGCGTCCAGACGGGCGCGCCGTCGGTGATCTGGTTGCGCGCCTTGATCTCCAGCTTGCCGAGCGCCTTGCCACGCAGGTCGAATTTGTCGGCAACGAGGTCGACCGATGGAATTTCGTGCGAGCTGCTGGCCAGCGATTCGGTGAGCGCAGTCTCTTCCTTCGCATCCGGGATGCTCATGCGCGACAGACGCATCGTCAGCTCGCCGAAGGGCACGGCGGCGCTTTCGGCGTGCCAGCGCGCGCTGCCTGCAATTTCGCGCGAATCGATGGTCGATTGCCAGTTGGGGCCGTCGCGCGTGGCATCGATGCGCACGGCGTTGAAGTCGCGGCCCAGGATGCGCAGCGTTTGCGCGCGGGCGCTCAGGTGGCTCGGCAGATATGCGCTATGGCTGTCGGAGGCGTTGGCGGCATTGGCCGCATGTTCGGCCGCAGTCTGGCTGGCGCTCTTGTCGGCAGCGGGCGCGGCAAACACCTGGCGCCAGGCGTCGATGTCCAACTGATCCAGCGCCAGGTTGGCCTGCACGCCTTCCTGGGGCTGCGGCACGGGCTGCCGTATGCCGATGCCGCCTCGCAGCACCTCGGTGCCGTTGCCCGTGCTGCGTTGTTCGTAACGCGCGCTGACGATATTGCCGATCTGCAAAACGATTTCGTCGATGGCGTTGTTGGAAGCCAGCGGCTGCATCTCGAAACGCACCGGCAGCGGCTGCCCGGCGGCCTTGTTCAGCGGTGCCGGCAAACGCACCGTCATCGGCGTGAGGTCGGACTGCACCTGGATGAGCGGGCGATGCTGCTTGACGCTGATGGTCGCGCTGTATGGTGCGCTGCCCTCCAGCGAACGGGCGATGGCGGCCACCGGGCTGTTCTCCGGCGTCGTGTCCCGCAGCCCTTGCGCCGATGCGGTGCCCGCCACCTGGATGCGGATCGTGCCGTCGGGTGCGGTGCCGCCCGTGGGGCGGATTTCGCCGCCGGCAAAGCGCGCGCGCAGGTTGTCGAAACCGATGCCTTTTTGCGTAAAGGTCAGCGCGCCGTTGACGTCGGTGAGCGGTGGCGCCTGCGGAACAAGCGTGACGTCATTGCGCACGAACGTGACGCTACCCTGGGCGCGCGTCGAATGCATCTCGTGCAGCGGCAGGTCCAGCTTGAGCGCCAGCGTGGCGTTGCCCTGGGCGTGTGCGTCCTTGGTGAAATGCCCGATCCACTGGCCGATGGGGCTGGCCTCGACGTATTGCAGGAAGTTTTGCGTGGCGCCATCGCCGCGACCATCGATGGTGAGCAGCGGGCTGCGGTCGCCCATGTCGGGCAGGCTGCCATTCACGTCCTGCAGATTCACGCCCATTACCTTGGCGCGCGCCACCTTGAACGACAGGGATGCCCGATCGAAGATCACCGTGCCGTCGATGTTGGTGAACGCCGGCCAGTCACCCGGGTGCGTGGGCACGCGACCCGGCGGATTATGCGCGGCTTCGGGCGGCGCCGATTGGTACGTCACGTCCTGGATCGGCACTTCCACGCGGAAGACGCCCTTGTGCGGCGGCCGGAACGGGAAGTCGTGCAGATCGCCCGCCAGTGCGAAACCGACGTTGTTGGCCGTGCCGGCTTGCAGCGCACCGCCCAGGTAGTCACGCAGATGCTGTCCGATCGACAGCGGCAGGTAGCGCGGCACACGTGGAACGTTAGCGCGGTCCAGCGTGCCCTTCAGATCGATGGTCCCGAGATGGCTGGTGTCTGGCGCGTGACGATAGCTGCCCGTGATGCGCGCCGACAGGTCGTCGTTGGAGAACGCAAGGTTGTCGCTGGTGACGACCAGTTCCTGCTTGCGATACGTCCAGTTGAACGTGCCCTGCAGCCGGTCCAGCGGCACACGGGCGTCGGCAAAGGTGCCGGGCAGCAGCAGCGCGGTGTCATTGGACTCGATGCGCAGCGTGCCCTTGTCGTTGGAGAAGACCGCGTTGCCGGAGATGTTTTCAACGCCGGGCACGGCTGGCTCGGGATGCTGGCCCGGCGGCACCGCGGGCAGCGCGCCGGGGCCGAACGACACCTGGCGCATCGTGGCGCGGCCCGTGAAGTGCACGGGCGCCGGCGCATTTGGCCGCCAGCGGGAGACATCGCGCTGCCAGTTGATGTCGAGATCGTCGATGCGGCCGGACGGTTGTTTGGTACGCAGCGGTTCGAGCACGCCGGCGGGCAGCGGCAGCGCAGTGGCGATGTTGCGCAAGTCTGCCAAATCCAGTGTCGTGGCTTTGACTTGCAGGCTGCGCAGCGCATTGCGCGAGTCGAGCGCCCACCCCACGGTGACATTGCGCAAGCCACGCGGCGTGCCAGCCGGGTTGGCCGGCGCCTGGATGCCGGGTCCTGCCAGTTCGGGCGCCGACGGCGGTTGGGCGGGTGGATTCAGCGGCTGCCAGAGTAACGTGTCGACGCGCAAGGTGTGCTCGCCGCGCGCATTGCGCTGATGCGTGGCGAGCACCTGGAGGCTGCGCAGCTGCAGCGGGTCCAGATCCTTGCGGACCTGCAGATCGAGCTGCTGCCCCGTCAGCCGAGCCTGGCTGCGCGTGAATACGCCGTCGGCAAACTCCACCGAGCCGTCGGAGGTGAGCGTGCCGCTTTTTGCGGCGGCCAGCACGGGCACATAGCGCTGTACGGAAGCCAACTGCAGCGTATCGACCTGCCAGGAGGCCTGGCCGTGCCAGTGGTGCCAGTCGCCTGGGCGGGCTAGCAGGTCGTGACGGAAATCGGCGTGCAGTTTGATGGGGCCGTTGAACAGCGTGGGCGAGGTGCCGCTGGCCTCCAGCCGGTGCCGCGTCGGGCCGCTGCGTAGCTGCACCCGCACATTGCCCAGCGCCACTTCGGGCAGCTTCTGCTGCTCGTCGAGCCAGCGGACGGCGCCTTGCTGGAAATCGATGTCTCCTTGGGAGAGGAGCTGGTCGAGGAAATCGCTGTCGCCGCCGGTGTCCGGGCCGAGTGGCATGCCCGCGACGAGCAAGGCGCCCTGAGCGTTGCGCCGTACCAGCACGTCGGCCTGGCTGGCGTGCAGGGAGGCAAAGGTGATCTGCATGCGCAGCAACGAGCGCCAGGACAGCCGCGCCTGCACGTCCTGTACCGCGAAGGTGCGACGGCCGGCAGTGTCGTGCGCGTCGATGCGCTGGGCGCGGAAGGCCGGGTGCCAGCCCTCCCAGTAGGTCTCAAGCGAGCCGATGCCGACGGTGGCGTGCAGTGCGCTGGACGCCTCGCGCTCCATCCATTCGCGCGCCAGGCTTACGCGCGGCCACAGGATGAAGCGCACCGCCAGCATGCCCACGATGGTCAGGACGGCCAGCGCCGCCGCCGTCTTCCAGAGCACGCGCCACAGCTTGCGCCAGATCGGGGCGCGCAAAACAGTCCCAACGCCCGTGCCGATCCGGCTGACGAATCGCACCAACCACGCCCAGGCCGTGGGCCGGCCCACCCCGCGTGTGGACAGGGTGCTGGCGTGTCCACCATCGGACTTCGGCGATTCTGGGGGCTGGGACGGGCGAGGCATGATGCGGATTATCCGATATTCAGGAGGCGGCGCCACATTTGGAGTTGGGCGTCGCGCCTGCCCAGCGGCAAGCACGCCCAATGCCCATGAACGTTGGTGACCACGGATTGCCCTGCGTTTATCGGCGCGCATTTCAGCGAGAATGGATGTTTCCGCCAATGCTCGATGCGTCCGCATGACTGATTCCGCCTTGTCCGCCCAGCCATTTCTGCAAGCTCCGGCCCGCGTGCCGGAGGCTCCCGCCGCTGCGCTGCCTTTTGCACTTGCGTATTCGCGCTATCTCCAGCGCCAGGCGCAAGCGCGTGAGGGCTGGGCCGAGCGCGTGCAGGCCGGCGCAGGCCACCCGATTGACGTGACGTGGCTGTCGGCGCGCTTTACCGAGTTGTTCGACACCAAGGCCGTGGAGGTCGAGGTTGCGCTCAAGCGCGCCTTGCGCCTGCTGCGCAATGAAGTCTTCGGCGCACTGGTTGAGCGTGACCTGTCCGGCGCCGCGACGCTCGATGAGGTCACGGGCACGATGACCGACCTGGCCGAGTTTGCCGTGCGCATGGCCATTTCCGTGATCGGCCAGGAACTGAGCGCGCTGCACGGCCAGCCGATCGGGCAATCCTCGGGCGAGGTGCAGGAACTGGTGGTGGTTGGCATGGGCAAGCTGGGCGGGCGCGAGCTGAACGTCTCGTCCGACATCGACCTGATCTTTCTCTACGACGATGACGGCGACACGCAGGGCGGCCCGCGCCCGCTCTCCAACCACGAATATTTCACGAAGCTTGGCCGGCGGCTGATCAACGCGCTGGCCGATGTGACGGAGGACGGCTACGTCTTCCGCGTCGACATGCGCCTGCGGCCGAACGGCGATGCAGGGCCGCTCGCGTGCAGCCTGGGCATGCTCGAGGAGTACTTCGTCGTGCAGGGCCGCGAGTGGGAGCGCTACGCCTGGATCAAGGGCCGCGTGATCACCGACCCGGCCAGCCCGCATGCGGCCCGGGTGATTCAACAGTTGGAGCGCGTGACGGGCCCGTTTGTCTTCCGGCGCTATCTCGATTACGGCGTGATCTCCGCCATTCGCGCGCTGCATGCGCAGATCCGCAACGAGGCCGCCAAGCGCAGCAATGGTGCCAACCAGCAGCGCGATAGCACGGGCCACCTGCAGGCACGCTCGCCCAACATCAAGCTCGGGCGGGGCGGCATTCGCGAGATCGAATTCGTCGCGCAGGTGTTTCAGCTCATTCGCGGCGGGCAGGATTTCGGGCTGCGCGTGCGGCCTACGCTGGAGGTGCTTCGGGCGGCGTCAGAGCGTGGCCTGATCGACGCCGAAGCCGTGGCGCGCCTGACCGAGGCCTATCGCTTCCTGCGCCAGCTTGAACACCGCCTGCAGTACATCGAGGACGCGCAAACGCACAACCTGCCGGGCTCCCCGGAAGATCAGCTGCGCGTGGCACGCATGATGGGCTTTGACGATTATGCGGCGCTGGTCACCAAGCTTGAGGCGTATCAAGACGAAGTCGCCCAGCATTTCGATCAGACCTTCTCCGACAAGCAGGACAGCCAGCCGCCGTGTGCCGAAGTCTGGCATGCAGATCTGCTCGACGAGGAGCACACGGAAACCGCCCGCGCACAGCTCGCCGAACTCGGCTACGCGAATCCCGACAGCGTGCTGGAGCGGCTGCGCGCGACGCGCAATTCGCCGCGTTATCGCGCGTTGTCTGAAGTCAGCCGCCAGCGTTTTGACTTGCTGATCAACCGCGCGCTTGACCAGGCATCGCGGCAGACAGATGCCGATGTCACCATCGCGCGCTTTCTCGATTTCTTTGACGCGATCAGCCGGCGCTCGTCGTATCTGTCGCTGCTGAGCGAATACCCGCAGGCCATGGAGCGCGTGGCCCACACGCTGCACGCGTCGCGCTGGGCGGCGGACTACCTCACGCGCCATCCGCAACTGCTCGATGAGCTGCTCGACGTGGAAGCGCTGTCCGCCGAGCCCGATTGGCCCGCCTTCCGTGCGCGCGTGCGAGACCGTCTGCAGGCAGCGTCCGACCATGTCGAGATGCAGATGGACATCCTGCGCCAGGAGCACCATGCAGAAACCTTCCGCGTGCTGCTGCAGGACCTGCAGGGCATGCTGAGTGTCGAGCACATCAGCGACCGGCTTTCCGATCTGGCAGATGCCGTGCTGGACCTGACGCTTGAGACCGTCTGGCAGCAGGTCACCACGCGTCACCGGGAGGTGCCGCGCTTTGCCGTGGTCGCCTACGGGCGGCTCGGCGGCAAGGAACTCGGCTATGCGTCAGACCTCGACGTCATCTTCCTCTACGATGACGATGACGAACGCGCGCCCGATGTCTACGCGTCATTCGCGCGCAAGCTCATCACGTGGCTGACGAGCCATACCGCTGCGGGCATGTTGTTCGACGTCGACACGCGCTTGCGCCCGAACGGCGCGGCGGGCTTGATGGTCACGCACTTCGAAGCCTTCCGCCGTTATCAGATGCGCGAGGGCGACAACGCGGCGTGGGTGTGGGAGCACCAGGCGCTCACGCGTGCACGTTTCTGCGCGGGCGATGCGGAAATCGGCGAGCGCTTCGAGGCGCTGCGCACCGCCGTGTTGCGCCAGGCGCGCGAACCCGGTCCGCTGCGCGACGAGATCGTGGCAATGCGCGAGCGCGTGGCAGAAGGCCATGCGAATCCCACGGGGCTGTTTGATCTCAAGCACGATCGCGGAGGCATGGTCGATATCGAATTCACCGTGCAATTCCTGGTGCTGCTGCATAGTGCGGCGCATGCCGAGCTGACCCTCAACAAGGGAAACATCGCGCTACTGCGCATGGCTGGCGAACTCGGGTTGATCGATGCGACAGCCGCCGCGCAAGTGGCCGATGCCTATCGGGACTTCCGCGCGCGCCAGCACAAGTTGCGGCTCGACGGGCAATCCGTTGCGCGCGTACCGGTCGACACGTGCGCAGACGAGGCCGCGCACGTACGTGCGTTGTGGGAGCAGGTGTTCGGGCCTGCGCAATGAGTGCGCATCGGCAAACGCTGCACACGTGGGGCGCATGCGCCGGTGTGGCCGCGCTGTCGGCGGCCTTCTCTTTCGTGCCGTGGCTGTACGCGGTCGGGCTGTATCAGCGCGAGGCTGTGCGCGCGGGTCAGTGGTGGCGCATCGTCACCGCCATGTGGGTGCATCTAGACACGTGGCATTGGTTGGCGGATGCGATGGCGGCGGTAGGGCTCATCCTGCTGCTGGCGCGTGTGTTGCGGCCGCAAGTCATCGTTGGCACGCTGGTGGTGTGCGGGGTGCTCGTGCAGATCGCACTGCTCAATCAGCCGACGGTGCAGTGGTACGGCGGGCTCTCCGGCGCGCTGCATGGCCTGGCGGCATGGGGCGGGCTGCGGCTGCTGAAGCCGTCTGCGGACGGGGCGGAGGATCGTTTCTCACGCTGGATTGGCGTGGCGCTGTGCGCAGGCGTGCTGGTGAAGGTGTGGCTCGAACAATCGTGGCTGTCGCCCATCGCCTATGACCCGCACTGGGGGTTTGGCGTGGTGCGCATCGCGCATGCATTTGGCGCGGCCAGCGGGTTGCTGATTTGGGTGTTGGGGGAGTGGCGCGCGCAGGGCAGGCGGCAGGCGCACGGTTGATCGCCTGAGCGATCGCATTCGCATGCATGAAAAAACGGACACGCTGGAGGCGCCAGCGTGTCCGTTTTGCGTTTGCACGATAGCTCGATCAGGCTTTGCGACGGCGGAAGGCGAGCGCCCCGCTGATCAGAAGCAGACCTGCCACCCACAGGGGGAGCGCCCCGCCGCCACCGCTCTGGTTCAGCGGGCCTGTGCCGCTCGTGCCACCGCTGAAGGGCAGGGTGCCCGAGCCGGTGCCGGGAGTGGTAGTCGGCGGTGCCGTGACCGTGACGGAAGTCGAGGCCGATGCCGTGCCGCCCAGGTTGTTCGTCACCGTAATCGTGAAGCTGTAGGTACCTGCGGCGCTCGGGGTGAATGTGGCAGTGACGTTGCCGTTGCCATCCGGGCCGGCCACCGTCGGAGTCACGCCCGGCCCGCCGGTCTGCGCCCACTGGACACCCCCACTGGGCAGCGTATTGCCAAAGCCCGCACCAACCACGGCTGTCAGCGTGACAGCGTTGTTGGCCACAATGGTGCTCGCCGAGCTCGATACGGTGACCGTTGGTGTGCCGACCGACAGTGCGATGGCGGCTCCGGCGTCCAGCATGCCTGCCCCACAGATACCCGGGTTCTGCGTGCAGAACGTACCCGCCGGGAATGCGCGCGCCGATTGGCTCAGGATCGCCTGGACATCGTCCACGCTCAACGTTGGCTTGTGGGACAGCAACAACGCAGCAACGGCAGCCACGTGCGGCGTGGCCATCGAGGTGCCCATCTCGGTGGTGTAGTAGCTTGTGCCTGCGTCCGGCGTGGTGAGGCTCTGATTCGACAGCGACACAATTTGTCGGCTGGTGACGGCGCCATTGCTGCCCGTATTGATGATCGCACCAGGGCCGCCTCCAGGGGCACTGAGCGTCGTGCCGCTGCCCACATTGGCGTAGACGGCGAGGTCGCCATCGACCGTATGCGCCGTCACTGCAATCACACCCTTGCAGTTTGCCGGCGAGCTGATGGTATTGAGACCGTCATTGCCCGTCGCCACCACGATGGTCGCGCCACGGGCGCGGGCCGCGCTGATGACGGCTTGTTCTGCACTCGAGCATGCCCCTTGACCGCCCAAGCTCATGTTGACCACCTGCGCCATCGGCGAATTCGGTTGCAGGGCCGTGCCGCCAGCGCCCGGTACATTACTCGCGCCGGTCACCCAGGCAAGGGCATCCATGATGTCCGAGGTGACACCACCGCACCTACCCAGCGCTCGGGCCATCTGGATTGTCACGTTGGGTGCAATGCCGGCAATGCCGACAGAGTTGTGCTGCGCGACGATCTGGCCGGTGACGAACGTGCCGTGCCAACTGCTGTCGGAAGCTCTGCCGCAATAGGTCGGATAGTCGGTTGCGTTCTGGGTAGTCACCCAGTCGCCGGGGTCCGACGGGTTGGTGTCGCGGCCGGCCGGCGTGTCCAGCGGGTCGTTTTCGACGAAGCCCAGCGGCACCGTCTTGTGACTGGCCGGGTCGGGCATCGCGTTGTAGGCATCGTTGCTGATGAAGTCGTAGCCCGGGCGGATATTGGCGCCCACGAAGTCCTCGTGGTTGGCTAACAGACCCGTATCGATAACGGCGACGTTGACTGTACTTGCGCCCTTGGTCGAATCCCATGCGGTCGTGATGTTGGCTCCGCCGACAGCCGTGGTGGCAGGGCCGTTGGCGACAACGGTACTCGGCCACAGGCTCCATTGGTCGACGAACTTCGGATCATTGGGCACGGAGCTAGGCCGCATGATGCGGTCCGGCGACACATACTCGAACTGGCCACTGGCCTCCATCCGTTGGGCCACCGCCTGCGCGTCGGCAACCGACATCGTGCTCGGCAGCGTAACCACGTGTGCGCCGCCCGACATCGCACGCTTATAGGTCACCGGCAGTTGTGCTGCGACCGACCAACGTTGCACTGTCGCAACGTCCGCGCGTGCAATGGGGGCGCCGACCGCAACCGATTGCGTCTTCAGCCCACTGCTTTTCTCTTTGACGATGAGTTGCGTCACCCATTGCAGTTGCGGTGCAGGGCTGGTGGTCCTACCCCCTGCCACCGCCGGCACTGCGTGATACGACACCAGCGCGAGCGCTACCAGCGCCCGAGCCACACCCCCTGAAACCCCTGTCTTCATGCGGACCGCCCCGATTGTTTTTGTGGACTTGTGAAATTTGCCAAGGCATTTTCCTGAAGGATTTCCGGGGCCGCGAACGTGTTTTGGGTTTAAGTAGAAACCCTAGTTTCGTTGGCCGGGGCAGGTATGTTGCCGTCCATCGGGGTGAAAAAAAACCGCCTCACAAGGAGGCGGTTTCGCGATGCGCAGGTCCGTGTCAATGCGAAAGCGAACGCCGCTTCCAACCTGTCAGCCCCCCGGCCACCAGCAGACCTGCAACCCACAGTGGGAGCGCGCCACCGCCACCGCCACCGCTACTGCTAGTCGCAGTACCGCTACCCGTGCCTGAGCCCGATGTCGCCGCCGCCGCGGTAGTAGTCACGCTGACCGTATCTGACGCAGTTGCGCCCGAGCTATTCGTCAACGTCACGCTAAAGCTGTACACGCCCGCGACGCCCGGCGTGAACGTGGCGGTGCTGACGCCGTTGGCATCGGGGCCAGTCGTCGTCAGGGTGATGGGCGTCCCGGCGGTCTGGGCCCAGACGGTGCTGCTGGTCGTTTTGTTATAGCCGGCGCCTCCTATGGACGTCAGCGTGACGGCCGTGTTGGCGGTCACGCTCGACGCCGATGCCGTGGCATGCACGGTCGGCGAGCCTTGCGCCTGCGCGACGGCTGCACCGGCGTCCAGCGTACCGGCACCGCACACGCCAGCGTGTGTTGCGCAGTAAGTGCCGGCCACGAACGGTCGGGCAGATTGCCTGATGATCGCCGTGATGTTGTCTGGGGTCAGTGCCGGCTGAACCGACAGCATCAGCGCTGCGGTCGCGGCCACATGGGGCGTGGCCATCGACGTGCCGATGTCCTGCGCGTAGGCGTCGCCTGCGGGAGATGCCACCGGTGTTGTCGTGCCAGTATTGGACAGCGACACAATTTTGCTGGCGGAGCCGGGAATGACCGTGCCCGCACCGCCGCCAGGGGCGCTGATCACCGTCTGCGCGCCGACATTGGCGTAGAACGCGTTGTCGCCTTCCTGCGAGTGTGCCGTCACGGCGATGGTGCCAGTGCAGTTGGCCGGCGCATCCACGGGCCCAGCTTCGTTGCCGGTGGCCGCCACGATGGTGACGCCCAACGCACGCGCTGCGGTAATGCTGTTCTGCTCGAGTGTCGAGCAGCTTCCGGAACCGCCTAGGCTCATGTTGATGACTTTGACGGGCGTCGGGTTGTTGGTTACGCCCGGCACCGAGCCGCCGGACAGCCACGTCACGGCGTCCATGATGTCGGAGGTTGCGCCGCCGCACTTGCCCAGTGCCCGCGCCATTTGCACACGCACGCGGGGGGCGATGCCTGCGATACCGATGCCATTGTTGCGCTGCGCCCCGATCTGGCCGGCGACGAAGGTGCCATGCCAGCTGCTGTTGCTTACCGAGCTACCGCAAAACGTGGGATACAACGCGGCGTCGCTGCTGGTCACCCAGTCGCCGGGGTCGGAGGGATCGGTATTCGTGAGCGTGTTGTTGGCGCCGTTGTTGACGAAACCGGATGGGATCGTATTGCCCGTCTTCGGATCAGAGCTGCCGGTCATGGCGCTGTTGCTGACGAAGTTGCGGCCCGTGCCGAAGCTCAGCCCAACGAAGTCGGCATGGTCTGCACGGATGCCGGTGTCGACAATGCCAACGCCAACGGTATTGACGCCGGTCGTGGTATCCCACGCGGCTGTCACGTTGGCGCCGCCGGGCGCGCTGGCCGTCGGCGCCAGCAGGTTCCATTGCTGTCCAAACAGCGGATCGGTGGCGAGTGCCATCGGCCGCATGATGCGGTCGGGCGACACATATTCAAACTGGCCGCTAGCCTCCATGCGCTGCGCGACGGTCTGGGCGTCTTCCAGCGTCATGACGTTGGGCAGCGTCAATACGTGGGCCCCGCCCGACATCGGGCGCTTGTACGTCATCGGCAACTGCGCTGCCGCCGACCAGCGTTGCACAGTCGCCACGTCTGCGCGGGTTGACGCGCCGTCTGTTGCAACCGATTGTGTCTTCAACCCCGTGCTTTTCTCTTTCACGACCAGCTGCGTCACCCATTGCATCTGCGTATTGAACGTTGTGGATTTCTCCACGGCCAGCGCTGGCGCAACGTGATACGACACCAACCCAAGCGCTAACAGCGCCTGTACTACACCCCCGGCAACCATTGTCTTCATCGGAGCAGTCCTGTCTTTTTGTAAGGGATTACAAAGCTTGCATTTGCATTGTCCAAAAGGATTGAGACAGCGTGCAGTAGATCGTATTAGGTATAAACCCTAGTATCTGGCGACGGAAGGGGTGTGCAGGAGCACCACAAATGAAAACCGCCTCCAGAGGGAGGCGGTTTCGGTCAAGCCAACGGCCGCGTCAATGCGGTAACCCACGCTTGCGCCGACATGCAACCCCCAGCGCCAACAGCAGCGCCGCGCCAACCAGCGGGATGGCTCCGCCGCCTCCGCCACCACCGCTGCTCGTACTCCCGGTCGATCCCCCCGACCCCGTCGTGCCACCACCCGAGCCGGCCGGCGCCGTGTTCTGGGCATAACTGACGGCACCGGCGGTATCCAGCAGGCCAGCGCCGCAGATGCCGGTGTTCACAGCGCAGAAGGTGCCGCTCGGGTGCGGCCGCGCGGTCTGCTTCAGGCCAGCCAATACCTGCGCGTTCGACAGCTGTGGTTGCACGCTCAGCATGAGCGCGATGGTGGCGGCTGTTTCCGGTGTCGAAAAGCTCGTGCCTGCCACCGACTTGACCGTGGGGTTGCCGACAGTCTGTGCACCATCGTTGGAGTCGGCCTGGATAACGGAAACGGGCTCTGCACAAGTCGCCGGAGTTGTACTCGTGACGACTTTCGAGTTGCCGCAGCCACCGCCCGGCGCGGACAACGCCACCTGGGGTCCCACGTTTGCGTAGCTGGCGTTCTCGCCGCTGTCGACGTGCGCAGTGACGGCGATGGCGCCCGTGCAATTGGCCGGCGCATCAACGGTCTGCGCGGCTTCATTGCCGGCGGCCGCCACCACGATGGCGCCGCGTGCGGCCAACTGGTTCACCGCGTCCTGTTCTGCCGCAGAGCACTGTGTTGTGCTGCCCAGGCTCACGTTCACCACCCGTGCCGGGTTGGCGTTGGTCGGCACGCCAGACACGTTGATGCCGCCTGCCCACAGCATGCCGTCCACCGTATCGGATAGCAGCGCGCCGCATTTGCCCGACACGCGCACCGGTACGATCGGTGTGTTCCAGCCTACCCCTGCAATATCGAGGGTGTTGTTTGTCTGGGCGGCGAGCACGCTGCTGACCTCGGTGCCGTGCCAGCTGCTATTGGCGATGTCGCTGCTGGTGCAGCCGGAAATGTTCGCGACATCCGTGCTCGTTACGCCATCGCCCAGGTCATGCGCGTCCGTTCCGCGGCCGAAGGTGTTACCGGCGCGGGCTGGGTCGGAAATGAAGTTGTAGCCCGGCAGGATCTTGGCTGACAGGTCGGGGTGATCGGTATAGCCGGTATCGACCACTGCCACCACGATGCCCGTGGAGCCCTGCGTGATGCTCCACGCCGCGGCCGCGTTGATGCCGCCAGGTACCAGCGCCGGCGCGGCCAGGTTGTTCTGCGTGGCGAACAGCGGATCGTTCGGAATGGTGTTGGGCCGCAGGATGCGATCAGGCACCACGTAGGCCACGCGGGCGTCCTGCGCGATCTTGTCGACGGTGGCCTGGATGCTGGCGGCATCGGTCAGCCCTGTGCGCATGAGCTGCGCGTTGGTGCCCAGCGTGCGCTTGACCTGCAGCGTGCTGCCCGCCGCTTGCGCTACCGACAGCAACCGGTTGTTCGCCTCGCTGGCGGAGAGCGTCTTGCGCGTGCCGCTCGTGTCGTCGCGCCATTTGATGATCAGGTCACCGGTGTATTGCGGCAGCGGCGCGGCAGCTGTAGCGACCTGGCTGCCCATCACCCAGGCAAGACAGGCAAGGCCGGCGCCCGCGCGGAGCCAAGACTTCAACCGGAAGAGGGAGGGGGTCATCAGCGGGTGCTCCGTGGGGTCTCGTTGTAATGAGAAACGTCGTCAGGATGTGATCGTTGACATACCGTTACACAAAACCAAAGGTAGCACGCGACTTGTCCGCTTGGTGTGGCGGCGATGGCCGATCACGTTTGCGAGGGGAAAAAGGCCGGTTGTGAGTTGCTGCTGAAGCAGAATGCGGGCCTGGCGACGGAACGTGGAGCAGGAAACCGGACGCCACGCGGCGCCCGCTCTTTCACAGTGTGGAGCGGTGTCGCGGTGGTTCAGCGTTGGATTTTCATGATGCGATCCGGGTCGGCCGAGGCGATGCCGGGCGTGCTGCGCAACGCCGTCACTGCGCCATCCAGCGTGGCCGATGCATCGCCCGAGCTGGCGCGCACCACCCAGAATCCACCCGACATCGGACGTACCACCGCAAAGGCCAGGCGCGGCGTTGCGCGTGCGCCCGCGGCATCCAGCACACCTTGCACCGTGGTGGACGAGGTGGTCGGCGTGCTCAGGCCGATGATGATGTCGCCCAGATTGTGCGCAGCCGACACGGAGGCTGGAGGCTGGGTGTTGGCCGAGGCCGGGTCCATGGCAGGCGGTTTTCCCGGGTCAATGGCCGGCACGGACTTGCACGCGGTCAGCAAGCACAGGCCGAGAGCTATCGCCAGTGCAGGCTTGGCGGACGACAGCAGGGATCGAGGGCGGGCAGCCGGTTGGATCGTGCGGGCCATGCGGGCCATGAAGTTCTCCTTGGATTCGGTAGAGGATGTTTGTCGCGTCTGCAGCCGGAACATTCGTGCCAACCCTGGCAGCAATGGTTCCGGTATAGGCGATCACTGTGCCGCGCGGCGGGATTTCCGCGCCGTAGATTCCGGTGCCAATTGCGCACGGCCCGCGGCGAGCATCTCGTCTGCGTGGCGGCGCGTGGTCTCGGTCAGCGATGCGCCGCCCAGCATGCGGGCAATCTCATCCACGCGGCCCGTGGCGTCCAGCACCACGAGGTCGGACCGCGTGCTGCCGGCCACCGTCTGCTTGGCGACCTGGATGTGGTGATTGGCGAGCGCGGCCACTTGGGGCAGGTGCGTGACGCACAACACCTGGCGGCGCATGCCGAGTTCGCGCAGGCGCCGGCCCACGACTTCTGCCACCGCACCACCAATGCCGGAATCGACTTCGTCGAAGATCAGCGTGGGGGTCGGGCTCGCTTCGCTGGCAATTACCGAGATGGCCAGGCTGATCCGCGCGAGCTCGCCGCCCGAGGCGACTTTCGCCAAAGGCCGCGGCGACACGCCCGCATGCCCCGCGACGAGGAATTCGACCTGCTCCAGCCCCGCCGCGCCGCCGTGTTCCAGCGCGTGCAGTGCGATGTCGAAGCGCCCACCGGCCATCGAGAGGCCTTGCATGGCGCCGGTCACTGCGTCAGCCAGCTCGCGCGCGGCCTTGGCGCGGTCGCGCGACAGCGATTGCGCGACCGTCATATACGCGGTGTGGGTTTGCGCTTCCTGGGCTTGCAGCGCATCAAGATCGGATGCAGCTTGCAGCGCGGCGAGTTGCGCCTGACGTTCAGCCAGTTCAGCCGGCAGCGTTTCGGGAGCGCCCCGGTACTTGCGCGCCATGGTGTGCAGCGCCTGCATGCGCGCGTCGACTTCTGCCAGGCGGTCCGGGTCCAGCTCTGCTCGATCGGCATAGCGAGCGAGCGTGTGCACGGCTTCCTGGATTTGCACCTCGGCCGGTTCCAGCGCGGCCAGCACATCAGCCAGCGCGGGGTCGATCTCGGCCAGTTCACGCAGCGTATGGAGCGTCGCGCCCAGTTGCGTGAGCACCGCGCCTTCCGACTCGGACAAACCATCCAGCGCCTCGCGCGTGCCTTCGATCAGGCTGGCAGCGTGCGACAGGCGGTGGTGCTCGGCCTGCACGTCTTCCCACTCGCCCGGCTGGGGACCAAGCTTCTGCAATTCGTTGACCTGCCATTCAATGCGCTCGCGTTCGAGCTGGACTTCGCGCGACTGCTGCTCGGCAGCTTCGCGTGCGCGCACCACGGCGTGCCATTCCCGGTAGTGTTCGCCGACCACGCGCACAGCACCTTCCAGGCCCGCGTGGGCGTCGAGCAGGCTGCGCTGCGCATCCGCCTTGAGCAGCAGTTGATGCGCGTGCTGGCCGTGGATGTCGACCAGTTGCTCGCCCACTTCGCGCAGTTGCGCCAGCGTGACAGCCGCGCCGTTGATGAAGGCTTTGCTGCGGCCTGCGGCATCGACCGTACGGCGGAGCAGGATCACGCCCTCGTCGTCGTGCAGTTCATGCGCCTCCAGCCATGCGGCCACATGCGGATGCACGTCGAACTCGGCGGTGATGTCGGCGCGCGGCGCGCCTTCTCGCACGACGGCCGCATCGGCGCGCTCACCCAGGGTGAGTGCAAGTGCATCGATCAGGATGGATTTGCCCGCGCCGGTCTCGCCCGTAAACACGGTAAAACCGTCGGCCAGATCGAGATCCAGCGCGTGAACGATGACGAAATCGCGGATGGTGAGGCTGCGCAGCATGGAAGCGGTGAGCGTGGAGTTTTAGAACCTGCTCATGATTCGTGGCGAGCGGCTCGAAGTTGAAGCGAGAAGCGCAGCCGTACATGCGTACGGCGAGCATCGCAGGTTCAAGATCGGGCCGCGCAGTAGGATCATGGGCAGGTTCTTAGAGCCGGTTGTCTTCGGTCGGATACTCGTGCCAGTGCAGCTTCTTGCGCAGCGTGGCGTAGTAGTTGTAACCGATCGGGTGCAGCAGCCGCACCGTGCGCTCCGAGCGGCGCACCACGATGCGGTCGCCGGGCAGCAAGGACGTGAGCGACTGCATGTCGAAGTTGACGCTGGCATCGCGCCCGCTGGTGACCTGGATGACCACCTCCGCGTCTTGCGGAATGACGATCGGGCGGTTCGACAGCGAGTGCGGTGCGATCGGCACCAGCACCAGACCCGAGAGCGCCGGATGCAGGATCGGCCCGCCCGCAGACAGTGCATACGCCGTCGAGCCCGTGGGCGTGGAAACGATCAAGCCGTCCGAACGCTGGTTGTACATGAAGAAGCCGTCGACCGACACGGCCAGCTCCACCATGCCCGAGGTGCCCGAGCGGTTGACCACCACGTCGTTGAAGGCGAGGGCGGAGAAGATGACTTCGTCGTCGCGCACGACCTGGGCCTGCAGCAGCGTGCGGGTTTCGGCCTCGTAGCGGCCCGATAACATGTCGGGCAGCACGGTGTGCACGTCGTCGAACGGGATGTCGGTCATGAAGCCGAGCCGCCCGTGGTTGACGCCGATCACGGGGACGCTGGCACCGGCCAGGTGGCGCCCGATGCCGAGCAGCGTGCCGTCGCCGCCGAGCACGACGGCCACATCGGCGTGGCGTGCCATCTCTTCGGGCGGCAGGGCAGGGTAATCCTGGACGCCTATGTTGAGCGCCGTGTCTCGCTCGAACACAATGTCATGCCCGCGCCCGGCAATGCACGACGCCAGTTCCATGAGGGGGCCGGCAATGTTGGCGGCCGAATACCGGCCGACCAGCGCAACGGTCTTGAAAGGCGAAACAGGCGAAGGCGAGGCGGCGGGAGCTTGCGGGGCCACGGCGGACGGGGGAATCGACATGCGCGCATTACACCATATCGATATGGCCGTCGCCACGTCGGCGCGTGTTTAGTGGAGAAACGCCGACATCACCCGTAGATTGGCGCCGATTTTGCGTAAAATTGAAGAATCATGGACAAGCGCGCAACCATCCTTCTCAAGACCCTGATCGAACGGCATATCGCCGAGGGCCAGCCCGTGGGCTCGCGCACCTTGTCGAAGTATTCGGGGCTCGATCTTTCGCCGGCCACCATCCGCAATGTGATGTCCGACCTGGAGGAGATGGGTTTCATCGCCAGCCCGCACACCTCGGCCGGGCGCGTGCCGACGCCGCGTGGCTATCGCCTCTTTGTCGATACGATGCTGACGGCCAGCCCGCTGGATGTGCTGAGCACGCACGACCGCATGGCGCAGCAGATGGTCGGCGCGATTGCAGAGCAGGTGCGCACGCAGATGGCGTCGCATGGCTCGGAATCGTCGCAGCGGGTGATTGCGGCGGCGGCGCAAACCTTGTCCAACCTCTCGCAGTTTGCCGGCATCGTGATGACGCCGCGACGCACGCATGCGTTCCGGCAGATCGAATTCCTGAGGCTGTCGGAGTCCCGCATCCTGCTGATCGTCGTCACGCCCGAAGGCGACGTCCAGAACCGCATCATCCATACCGATACGCCCTACACCCCGTCGCAATTGGTCGAAGCCGCCAATTACATCAACGCGCATTACGGCGGCCAAACGTTCGATGCGGTGCGCGAAAGCCTGCGCGGCGAGTTGTCTGCGCTGCAGGCCGACATGACCGCGCTGATGCAGGCGGCCGTGGAGGCGGGCAGCAGTGCCGTGTCGGAGGAAGAACCGGTCGTCATCTCGGGCGAGCGCAAGCTGCTGGAGGTGGAAGACCTGTCCTCGTCCATGGACAAGCTGCGCCGGCTCTTTGCTGTGTTCGAGCAGAAGACCGGATTGCTGCAGTTGCTGGACGTATCCAGCCGCGCCGAGGGCGTGCAGATCTTCATTGGCGGCGAGAGCAGTCTCGTGCCGCACGAAGACATGGCGGTCATCACCGCGCCGTACGAGGTGGACGGCAAGATCGTCGGCACGCTGGGCGTGATCGGGCCGATGCGCATGGCGTATGAGCGCGTGATCCCCATCGTGGATATCACGGCCAAGCTGCTGTCCAGCACACTCAGCCAGTATTGAGGCAGCGTAGCCTGCAGCGGGCGAAGCGGCCCGCCAATGTCTCAGGCCGAGAATTGCTCAAACGCCGCCAGCGCATGCGTGGCGTACATCATCGAAGGGCCGCCGCCCATATAGACGGCTGTTCCCAGTACCTCTTCCAGTTCGGCACGGGTTGTGCCGAGCTTGACCAGCGCCTGGACATGGAAGCCGATGCAGTCGTCGCAGCGGCTGGCGATGGCTATTCCCAGCGCCACCAGTTCTCGGGTCTTTTTGCTCAGTGCGCCATCTTTTGTGCCGGCTGCCGCCAGTTGGCTGAATGCCGTCATCAACTCCGGCTGCGATTCGCGCAAGCTGCGCATGTGCGCAGACACATCTTTGACCACGCTTTTGAATTCGGGCATGCCGCTCATGACAGTGCTCTCCTGGGCCGGGTGTGGAGTGAGGTAGCGGGCTGGGCATATCGGCATAAGCCGCCGCGCATCCTTTCGAGCATTCTCGTCCGCGCCCAGGGGCAAGGTCATGATGTAGCGCAACGACGCGCTCAGAAACTGCCCGTGAATTGATACCGCCCACCCGGGTGCCACATGGTCGCCAGCGATGCGACCTGGCCTTGCGATAGCGTCTTGCGTCGTAGCATCAGACACGGTTCGCGCACATCCATCTGCAGCATTTCGGCGATCTCGCGCGGAGGCAGGCGGGCCTCTATGCCGTAATCCACGCCCTGCAACGGGGCGGCACGCATGAGGTAGGCGTTTGGCGTGGTCTGCGTGAAATCCTGCTGCATATAGTCGGGGGCCAGCTCGGCATTCACCCAGCGGTCTTCCACCTGGATCGGCAGGTCATTCTCGAAGTGCACGATCAGCGAATGGAACAGGGCACGCCCCACCGGCACGCCGAATGATGCGGCCATCGCATCGTTGGCGCGTGCACGTTCGAGCTTGTGCAGTTCCGCACGGTGCCTGTGGCCGCGTGCGGCAATTTCCTCAGCGATATTGCGGATGGCCACCAGCGTTGCCTGGTACTTCTGCTGCGCGACGAACGTTCCCAACCCCTGCACCCGCGTGAGGATCTGCTCGGCGGTCAGCTCGCGCAGCGCGCGGTTGACCGTCATGCGCGACACGCCAAAGGTCTGCGCGAGCGTGGTCTCCCCCGGAATCATTTCGCCTTCTTGCCACTCGCCGCTGCGGATGCGCATGAGGATGTCTTCCTTGATGCGCTGGAAGGCGGGGGTGCTGGCGGACGGGTCGTGTGGCATGGACGTGGCTTGCGGTGCGGTTTGGGCGGCCGATGTGATGTGCGGATGGTGGTCATCATCAGGGTTTGCTCTTAGCTTGTAAAGTTTTCTTGCCTAAGTTGTATATACAACATAAGATGCGCTCCATGACAAAGGAGTTCGCAGGAGACCTCACATGAACGCCCCGACCAACGCTGCCCACCTGACCAACGACCCGCGCTACGACGCCTCGCGCGAAATCCGCGCCCCGCGCGGCACCGAGCTGCACTGCAAGAGCTGGCTGACCGAAGCCGCTTACCGCATGCTCCAGAACAACCTCGACCCGGACGTGGCCGAAAACCCCAAGCACCTCGTCGTCTACGGCGGCATTGGCCGCGCAGCGCGCGACTGGGCCTGCTTCGACAAGATCCTGGAAACGCTGCGCGAGCTGAACGATGACGAATCGCTGCTCGTGCAATCGGGCAAGCCGGTGGGCGTATTCAAGACCCACCCGGATGCGCCGCGTGTCCTGATCGCCAACTCCAACCTCGTGCCGAAGTGGGCGAACTGGGAACACTTCAACGAACTGGATCGCAAGGGCCTGTTCATGTACGGCCAGATGACCGCTGGCAGCTGGATCTACATCGGCAGCCAAGGCATCGTGCAAGGCACGTACGAGACGTTTGCCGAAGCGGGCCGCCAGCATTATTCGAACATCCCCTCGCCCTTGTTGGCACAAGGGCGGTCTCCCGAGGGGACGAGCGGCAGCCTCGCCGGCCGCTGGATCCTGACCGCCGGCCTGGGCGGCATGGGCGGCGCGCAGCCGCTGGCCGCCACGCTGGCCGGTGCCGTGTCGCTGAACATCGAGTGCCAGCAATCGAGCATCGATTTCCGGCTGCGTACGCGCTACCTCGACAAGCAAGCCAAGGATATCGACGACGCATTCAATCTGATTCGCCACCATTGCGAGCGCGGCGAGGCCGTGTCCATCGGCCTGCTCGGCAATGCGGCGGAAATCCTGCCGGAGCTGGTCAAGCGTGCCCGCGCCGGCGGCCTGAAGCCGGATCTGGTGACCGACCAGACCTCGGCGCATGATCTGGTCAACGGCTACCTGCCGGTTGGCTGGACGGTCGAGCAATGGCGTGCTGCGCAACGCGATCCGTCGCAGCACGCCCGCCTGACCGACGAGGCCGCGAAGTCGTGCGCCGTACACGTGCAAGCCATGCTCGACTTCCAGGCCATGGGTATTCCGACCGTCGACTACGGCAACAACATCCGCCAAGTCGCGTTCGACCAGGGCGTAAAGAACGCCTTCGACTTCCCGGGTTTCGTGCCGGCCTACATCCGTCCGCTGTTCTGCGAGGGCAAGGGCCCGTTCCGCTGGGTGGCACTGTCGGGTGATCCGGAAGACATCTACAAGACCGACGCGAAGATCAAGGAACTCTTCCCGCACAACACGCACGTGCACCGTTGGCTCGATATGGCGCGGGATCGCATCGCCTTCCAGGGCTTGCCCGCACGCATCTGCTGGCTCGGCCTGGGTGAGCGTCACCTGGCTGGTTTGGCCTTCAACGAGATGGTCAAGAACGGCGAGCTGAAGGCACCGATCGTGATCGGCCGCGATCACCTCGACACCGGCTCTGTCGCCAGCCCCAACCGCGAAACCGAAGCCATGCGCGACGGCACCGACGCCGTGTCGGACTGGCCGCTGCTCAACGCGCTGCTCAACACAGCCGGCGGTGCGACGTGGGTGTCGCTGCACCACGGCGGCGGCGTCGGCATGGGCTATTCGCAACACTCGGGCGTGGTGATCGTCGCCGACGGGACGGACGCTGCGGCAAAGCGCCTGGGCCGTGTGCTCGTCAACGATTCGGGCTCCGGCGTCATGCGCCATGCAGATGCCGGCTACGAAACCGCCATTGCCTGCGCCAAGCGCAACGGTTTGAACCTGCCGATGATCGGCTAAGTTAAAGACATCCTGCTCGCATTGCTATGAACACCATGACCACGCCCCCCATCCTCACACTGCAACCGGGCGAAATGTCCTTTGCAGATCTGCGCCGTGTATGGCTCGCCCCCACGCCTGTCGCCCTGTCCGGCGACTGTGCGGCCGCGATCGAAGCATCCGCTGCCACCGTGCAGGCGATTGTCGCCAAGGGCGCGCCTGCCTACGGCATCAACACCGGATTCGGCCTGCTGGCCAAAACGCAGATCGCTACGCACGAGTTGGAGCGCCTGCAACGCAACCTGATCCTGTCGCACGCAGTCGGCACCGGCGCAGACCTGAGCGACAGCGTGGCGCGCCTCGTGTTGCTGATGAAAGCGGCCAGCCTCGCACGTGGATATTCGGGCGTGCGCCGGGTCGTGATCGACACCCTGCTGGCGCTGCTGAACGCAGGCATCGTGCCGTGCATCCCGTCCAAGGGTTCGGTGGGCGCGTCGGGCGATCTGGCACCGCTGGCGCACATGACGCTGGCGCTGCTGGGCGAGGGCGACGTGCGGGTGAATGGTGTGCGCACGCCGGCACGGGCGGCACTGGCTGCGGCCGGGATCGAGCCGATTGCGCTGGCCGCCAAGGAAGGCTTGGCGCTCATCAACGGCACGCAGGTGTCGACCGCGCTGGCGCTCAACGGCCTGTTCCTGGCCGAGCGTCTGCTCCAGGCGGCCACCGTGTCTGGTGCCTTGTCGGTGGATGCCGCCAAGGGCAGTGATGCGCCGTTCGACCCGCGCGTGCACGCCGTGCGTGGCCAGCCTGGGCAAATTGCCACCGCCGCGGTGTACCGCAACCTGCTGGCCGGCAGCGCCATCCGCCAGTCGCACCTCGTGGGCGATAAGCGCGTGCAAGATCCGTATAGCCTGCGCTGCCAGCCGCAAGTCATGGGCGCGTGCTTCGACCTGATCCGTCAGGCCGGCGCCACGCTGCTCACCGAAGCCAACGCGGTGACCGACAACCCACTGGTCTACGCTGACGCCGGTGAAGTGATTTCGGGCGGTAATTTCCATGCCGAGCCGGTGGCGTTTGCTGCCGACATGCTCGCGCTGGCGATTGCCGAGATTGGCGCGCTGTCCGAGCGCCGCATCGCGTTGCTGATCGACTCCACGCTGTCGGGCCTGCCGCCGTTCCTGGTCGAGCAGCCGGGCCTGAACTCGGGCTTCATGATCGCGCACGTCACTGCGGCCGCGCTGGCATCGGAAAACAAGACGTTCGCCCACCCGGCCAGCGTTGACAGCCTGCCGACCTCCGCCAACCAGGAAGACCACGTCAGCATGGCGACCTTTGCCGGCCGCCGTCTGCAGGACATGGCAGAGAACACGGCCACCATCGTCGGCATCGAAGCGCTGGCGGCAGCGCAGGGCATCGACTTCCACAAGCCGCTGGCGACGTCCGACACGCTGCAGAAGGCGCATGGCTGCATCCGCGCGCGTGTGGCGTATTACGGTGAAGATCGCCTGTTCGCCCCCGACATCGAAGGCGCCCGCCGCCTCGTGCTCGACGGCGATCTGGGCGATTCGTGCCGCACGCATATCAGCGAACTTTCGCTCGGTTGATCATGCTCGCCCAAGCTGAATCGAACGTCTGGCAGGGCCGCGTCGACGCGGAGGAGGGCCCGCTGGGTTTGCGTTGGCACCAGACCGTGCGCCGCATCGATGCATCCACGCCACTGGCCAATACCGTCGCTCTGGCGGGCTTCGCCTGCGACGCGGGTGTCGCGCGCAACCACGGGCGAACCGGTGCACAAGCCGGCCCCGCAGCCATCCGCAAGATGCTCGCGAACTTGCCCGCGCGTGCCGGGCGGGTTGTCGTCGATGCGGGCGACGTGATCTGCAAGGGCGATGCGCTGGAAGATGCGCAGAGTGCGTTGTCCGGTGTGCTGCATGATCTGCTCGACCGCGGTGCGTTCCCGATCGCGCTCGGCGGCGGGCATGAGATTGCATGGGCATCGTTTGGCGGCCTGGCGCGGCATCTGGCAGCGAAATCCGATCAGCCTCCGCGCATCGGCATCCTCAATCTGGATGCACATTTCGATTTGCGTGCGGGCGAGCGCGGCAGCTCGGGCACGCCGTTCCGCCAGATCGCCGAAGACTGCGCGCGGCGCGGCTGGCCGTTCCACTACGCCTGCCTGGGCGTGAGCACCTACGCCAACACCGAAGCGCTGTTCGCGCGTGCGCGGCAGCTCGGCGTGCGCTGGATGCACGACGATGAGATGGACGTCATGCAGCTCGCCCACGTGCTGAAGGTGGTCGAGGTGTTCTTGAGCCAGGTCGACCATGTCTATCTGACGATGTGCCTGGACGTGCTGCCGGCCGCTGTTGCCCCCGGCGTGAGCGCGCCATCCGCGCGCGGCGTGGGGATGGACGTGATCGAGCCCATCGTCGATCGCGTCGTCAGCTCGGGGAAGCTAAGGCTGGCGGATGTGGCGGAGCTGAACCCGTCGCTCGACATTGACAATCACACGGCACGTGTCGCTGCCCGCCTGGTTGCGCGGGTGGCAGACGGCATTGGCCTGCAAGGAACTGCTCATGGCTGATCCGGCCAACCCGCACTGGGATGCGCTCTGGACCAACGTCCACCTCGCCACGCTCACGGCCGACGCTGACGGCTACGGCGAGATCCGCGACGGTGCCATCGCCGTCAAGGACGGCCGCATTGCGTGGCTGGGCTACCGCGCCGATCTGCCCGCCAATGCCCGCGCCATGCGCGAGCACGACGGCGGCGGCGCGTGGCTCACGCCCGGCTTGATCGATTGCCACACGCATCTGGTCTATGCTGGCAACCGCAGCAATGAATTTGAAGCGCGCCTGAACGGCGTGCCGTACGAAGAGATCGCGCGGGCGGGCGGGGGCATCCTCTCCACCGTCCGCGCCACGCGTGCGGCCAGTGAGGCGGCGCTTGCAGAAGCGAGCCTGCCACGCCTGAACGCACTGCGCGCCGAAGGCGTTACCACCGTCGAAATCAAATCCGGCTATGGCTTGAATCTGGAAACCGAGCGCCGCATGCTGCGTGTTGCCCGCCGCTTCGGCCAGTCGTTGCCGGTGCGCGTGCGCACGACGTTCCTCGGCGCGCACGCCGTGCCGCCGGAATTTGCTGGCCGTGCGGATGACTACATCGACCACCTCTGCGCCGATGTGCTGCCCGCTCTCGCTGCAGAGGGTCTGGTCGATGCCGTTGACGCCTTTTGCGAAACCATCGGCTTCACGCCTGCACAAACGGCACGCATGTTCGATGCCGCGCAGCGGCTGGGTCTGCCGGTCAAGCTGCACGCCGAGCAGCTCTCCGATCAGGGCGGCGCGGCATTGGTCGCGCGCTACGGCGGCCTTTCTGCTGATCACCTCGAATGTCTGACCGAGGCCGGCATCGCAGCCATGGCACGGGCCGGCACGGTGGCCGTGCTGCTGCCCGGCGCGTTTTACTGCCTGCGCGAAACGCGCCTGCCGCCGATGGCCGCGCTGCGTGCCGCCGGTGTACCGATGGCCGTGTCGACCGACTGCAACCCCGGCACGTCGCCGCTGTCGTCGCTGCTGCTGGCGATGAACATGGCGTGCACGCTGTTCCGTCTGACGCCACTGGAAGCACTGACCGGCGCCACGCGTCACGCCGCCGCTGCGCTGGGTCTGTCCGGCACGTGTGGTGTGCTTGCCCCGGGCTGCGCGGCAGATTTCGCGCTCTGGCGCATCGACCGGCCTGCCGATCTGGCCTATGCGATGGGGCTCAACCCATGTACCAGTGTGGTCAAGGATGGCGTGGTGGTGGCGTAAGGCACACCCGATGACTCGGCTCGTATAATCGGCCGGGTCTATCGCGAACCCGCGCCCATGCCTTTCTTGCCCGAACCCCTGTTCCAGCACGGTCAGCCCGATCGCACGGCGATCCTGCTCGTCAACCTCGGCACGCCCGACGGCACGTCGCCGCGCGAGGTGGGCCGCTATCTGCGTCAGTTCCTGTCCGACCCACGCGTGGTGGAGATTCCGCGCGCTGCGTGGTGGTTCATCCTCAACGTGCTGATCGTGCCGTTGCGTTCGCGGGCGTCGGCGCACAAGTACGAGAGCATCTGGCTGCGCGAGGCCAACAAGACGGGCTCGCCGCTGCTGGTCTATAGCGAGCGGCAGGCGCACGCGCTGCAGCAGCTGCTGAACGCCCAGGGCCACGATGTGGTGGTCGCCTGCGCGATGCGTTACGGCAATCCGTCGATCCCGTCGGTCATGCAGGCGCTGCGCAAGCAGGGCGTCGAGCGCATCCTCGTGTTCCCGATGTATCCGCAGTATTCCGGCACGACCACTGCCACGGCCTTCGACGAGGTCTTCCGAGTCCTGGGCGAAATGCGCAATCAGCCAGAGTTGCGACTGGTCAAGCATTTTCACGATGACCCCGCTTACATCAATGCGCTGCACCAGCAGGTGGGGGCGTATTGGGCACAGCATGGCGCGCCTGATTTTGCGCATGGCGACAAACTGGTGCTGTCGTTCCATGGCGTGCCGCGGCGTACGCTGGAGTTGGGGGACCCCTACCACTGCGAATGCCTGAAGACAGGCCGCTTGCTGGGCGAAGCGCTCGGCCTGCAGCCGGGGCAGTACCTGGTCACGTTCCAGTCACGCTTTGGCCGCGCCGAATGGCTACAGCCGTACACCGCGCCCACTCTGGAAGAGCTTGGCCGCGTTGGCACCAACCGCGTCGACGTGTTCTGCCCAGGCTTCCCGGCCGATTGCCTGGAGACGCTGGAAGAAATCGCCATGGAGGGGCAGTCGACCTTCCGTGTCGCCGGCGGCAAGGAATTCCATTACATCCCGTGCCTGAACGACAGCGAAGCGTGGATCGCCGGCATTGCGGACATCGCGCTGGCGCACCTCCAGGGCTGGCCGCTCACGCTCACGCATCCGCATGTGCTGGAAGCCAGCCGCACACGTGCGCAGAGCAAGGGGGCCGCCGCATGAAGGTGAGCACCGACGCGGCCGATCGCGTGCGCATCGACAAATGGCTCTGGGCGGCGCGCTTCTTTAAGACACGGTCGCAGGCGACGGATGCGGTGGAAAGGGGGCGCGTGCAGATCAACGACCAGCCGGTTCGCCCCGCCAAGGATGTCAAAATTGGCGACCGCGTGCGAGTGCACGCGCATGAACAACAGTGGGAAGTAGAGGTGCTGGCGCTGGCCGAAGTACGCGGCCCAGCTTCCGTTGCACAAACGCTCTATGCCGAGACGGACACCAGTCGCTTAAAACGCGAAGAGAACGCCGACAAACGCCGGCTGTATCGAGAACCCGCCACACAAATTGCTGGCCGGCCGACCAAGCGAGACCGGCGACGCATCGACAAACTCGGCGGAGAATGAGGCATGCCGCGCGAGTGTGTGCTAACTTGATACGCTCAAGCCGCGCGACATCTGCTGCATTTGCGCAGGCTTGATGATGTAGTGCTTGAAGAATGCCTTGCCGCTACCGTACTCCGTATAACGCGGTGTGACGGCGCCAGACAGGCAAATGAACGTTGTGGCTGCGGTTAGGGTCAACAGCAGGAGCACGGTCAGAACGGGCAGCTTGTTGTGCATGGTACGAACCCTCAAAGAAGCTCGCGCCCCCCAGTTTTTTCTTGCATCATAGGCGGCCCATAAGGGCCTCGCAATTGCTGTGCCGTTGCAGTCTGATGAAAGTTGTAACCTCATATTTCGTGATGCACGGCGCACAGTTGCCGCGCATCCGGCGCCCTTGAAAAGCGCGCCAAATGCCCCATAACGGGGACAAATCGTTTGTAAAAATCCAGCGGATCGTCTTCAGGCACATGCCGTGCATCGATTCCCTTTTATCCAGCGCTATGAAACACACTCCGGACACCCCCTCGAACTCGGACATGCCAGCGGACACCCAAGCCACCCAGCCGAACCAGTCGGCGACGGGCCAGGCGGCCCACGCTTATTCGAGCCAGGCTCAGCGCGCAAGCGCCGACGCTCAGGCTGTCGCCGGTGACGAAGCCGCCGTGGCAGAAGCCGTGGCCGACATGGACATCGCTGAACTGCGCCGTCAACTGGAAGCCGCTGAAGAAAAGGCGCGCCAGAATTATGAAAACTGGGCGCGCGCCACGGCCGAAGGCGAGAACATCCGCCGCCGCGGTCAGGACGATGTGGCGAAGGCCCACAAGTTCGCCATCGAAGGTTTTGCGGAATACCTGCTGCCGGTGATGGACAGCCTTCAGGCCGCTTTGGCCGACACGTCGGGGGATGCCACCAAGCTGCGTGAGGGCGTTGAACTTACGCTCAAGCAGCTTTACGCCGCGTTCGAAAAGGGGCGTGTGACCGAGCTGAACCCCGTGGGTGAAAAGTTCGATCCGCATCGTCATCAAGCCATCTCGATGGTGCCGGCCGATCAGGAAGCCAATACCGTGGTGACGGTGCTTCAGCGCGGCTACACGCTGGCCGACCGCGTGCTGCGCCCTGCCCTCGTGACGGTGGCCGCGCCCAAATAAGCCAGCCGCCCGTGATCCTCCAGAACGCAACCACTTCGCAAGACGCCAACGGCGCGATCCCGGTCGATAAGACCGCGTTCGCGGCGTTTGGCATGCGCGAAGTGAATACCGGGACCTTCGACGCGGCCATTGTGGCGGCGGGTGATGCGCTCGTGTGCGTATTCTTCTGGGGCGTGGATTGCTTCAACTGCGAGATGGCCAAGAAAGCCATGCTCGCGCAACCGGCCGCTGTGCGCGAGCTTGGGCTGAACTGGCTGCATGCCAACGTCTACGCGCACCCGGAGCTGGGCCAGCGCTTTGGCCTGCACGGTATTCCCGTGTTCATGTTCTTCCATCGTGGCAAGAAGCTTGGCCGGGCGACCGGTTGGCATGGCCACGCGCAGTTTGCCGCCGCCGTTGCCAATGCGCGCAACAAGCTGGCGGGCAAGCCGCTTATCTGAGGCAGCGACCATCATGACGTCGATGCCGATGGCTGCGGCCTTCCTTATCGTTTCGTCCGTCCGTGCCGTGCGCCGCAAGCGTGTGGCGCGCACCTCGCCGCGCGCCGCCCAGGCGATGACCGCGGCCCTTGCCGCCGCCCGGCGGTTGTTCTAGTGCCCTTGCGGCACGTTGCCGCCGGGCTCTCTTCACTCCCACCGAAGTTTCAGTTTCGTATCACCGCCGGCCGGCCCGTGCGCCCGCTGGTTTTCTTGCCGCTGCGTTGCATTGGCCCGGGAGGCTATCGGCAGCGGCTTTGCCTAGTGTTGAACATTGACCTGTAGGAGATCGTCATGTCCAAAGCAGCCACCATCTACCTGACTGAGCTGGACCTCACCCGTCTGGAAAATGCCGCCACCCGCGCGGGCAACAACTCGCCGCTGGCCGATCTGGTCGATGACCTGATTACCCGTGCCAACGTGGTGCCCGGCAACAAGATTCCCGCCGATGTGGTGACCATGAACTCCGTCGTCTGCGTGGTTGATGACGCCGGCGCAGAGCAAGAGTGGACGCTCGTCTACCCGGAAGACGCCAACGTGACGTCGGCCAAGCTGTCGGTGCTCTCGCCGATGGGCACAGCGCTGCTGGGTGCGCGTGCGGGCAAGTCGATCAAATACTCGGCGCCCAATGGTGCCGAGCGTTCCTTGCGCATCGATCGCGTGGCGTTCCAGCCCGAGGCCAGCGGCCAGCACACCCTGTAAGCCGGCCGCGTCCTATCGCGAGAGGCTGTACCCGACACGCAACTGCGAGCCCAGCTTGTGGTTGTAGTCGAGCAGGCTCTCGCCGTAGCCGGTGAAATACTGGATGAACAGGTAGCCGGCCGTGCCGGTGAAGATCCGGCTCATCGGATACGTCAATTGCGCGTCGACGCTGCCGTAGGCCTTGCGGGTGCCTTTGCGCAGCGTGGCGGCCAACTCCCAGCCGTTGGGCGCGCCGTAGGACACGCGGAAATCGCCAAAACCACGGTAGTGCGCGATGTCGGTGTTGCCGGTGCGCGTGAGGTACGCGTACAGCTTCGGCTCGAACTTCCAGTGGTAGTCGTTCAGATCACCGAAGTGGAACGTCGGGCGTACGAACACGGTGTTGATGGCGCGTGAGGCGTCGCCGTCGCGGCCATTCGATTCGTGCTCGATGCCGCCTGCGAACGATAGCCGCGTGAGGGCGCCGCCATGGATGCCCGTATCGGGCCGGTAATAGAACACGCTGGGCCGGTAGTTCGTATCGCGGAACGGCGCCGATTCCTTGCCCACATCCCACAGCGAGAACTGCGTATAACCGAAGTACACGTTATCCAGCAGTGCTGCCGATGCCGGGTTCTCTGGCTGAAAAATCCGAAATTTGAAGCTCAACTGGAACTTGGCGTTCAGGCCCCCGTGCGCGCCCACTGCGGCGAACATGGGTTCGTGGAAAGTCAGGCGCGCGGTGTCTTCGGGCGGGCGGGATGCCTCGCCACTGCCAGCCACTGCCACGGGAATGGGTGAGGTAGCGGCTGCATTGGCAGGGGGCGCACTCGGGTTGGTGCCCAGTGCCCCCCCGGGGCGGGTCGCTTCGGCGGCGGCGTTGCGGGCGGCGCCAGTGGGGGCGCCATCGGCGGCAATCTGCGGGGCGTCTGCGCCGCGCACGAGTGTCACCAGAACCGGCGCCGCATCCAGATCCGGCACGTCGATCCGAACCGTACCGCGCAGCACCTCGGGCAGCGTGCCGGTGTAGGTGACGGTGCGGACCTGGCCCGGACGCAGGTGAAGGGTTTCGGCGCCGGCATTGTGTCGATCAAGAGTCACTTCTACCGGGCCCTGCAGATCAGCGCTGGCCGTTACGCGCAGCTGGGCCGGGACGGCATAGCTGCGCTGAGCGGCATCGCCCGAAATGACGAGGGTCAGGGTGAAGGGCTGGTTGGCGTTGACGCGGCGGGAGGGCTGGAGCAGGGCAACGGCGGCATCGGCGGAGGGCACGGCGCATGCGGCAAGCAGGGCAGCGCCAAGAATGGCTCGGAGAGGGTGCAAAGGCATGGGCGCAAAAGCCGGGTTGGCGTCCGGCGAGTGGCAATGCGCGCAAGGGTACCACCCACGCCTTTTGTGCCCGGTTTGCGGCTCTGGGCGTTCAAAACACGCGTTTTTGCCTGGGAGCGCACGTTTTCGGGTGCTTTCCCAAGAAAAACCGGCCAAAATGCTCAACTTTTCAAAATTCGGCCTTGAAAAGCCGGACGGCACTCCCACATCCGATCCAAGTTTGTATTCAGTGCAGTCCTGACACCAGATTCGAGGAGCAAGAACATGGGCAAAATCATCGGTATCGACCTTGGTACCACCAACAGCTGCGTCTCCATCATGGAGGGCAACACCCCCAAGGTGATCGAGAACGCAGAAGGCGCTCGCACCACCCCGTCGATCATCGCTTACATGGAAGACGGCGAGATCCTGGTCGGTGCCCCGGCCAAGCGCCAGGCGGTGACCAACCCGAAGAACACGCTGTACGCTGTCAAGCGCCTGATCGGCCGCAAGTTTGAAGAGAAGGAAGTCCAGAAGGACATCGGCCTGATGCCGTACACCATCACCAAGGCCGACAACGGCGACGCCTGGGTGGAAGTGCGCGGCCAGAAGCTGGCACCGCCGCAAATTTCGGCTGAAACCCTGCGCAAGATGAAGAAAACCGCCGAGGATTACCTGGGCGAGGAAGTGACCGAAGCCGTGATCACGGTGCCGGCCTACTTCAACGATTCGCAGCGCCAAGCCACCAAGGACGCCGGCCGCATCGCCGGTCTGGACGTCAAGCGCATCATCAACGAGCCGACCGCGGCTGCGCTGGCATTCGGCCTGGACAAGAACGAGAAGGGCGACCGCAAGATCGCGGTGTATGACCTGGGCGGCGGTACGTTCGACATCTCGATCATCGAGATTGCCGACGTGGACGGCGAGAAGCAATTCGAAGTGCTGTCGACCAACGGCGATACGTTCCTGGGCGGCGAAGACTTCGACCAGCGCATCATCGATTACATCATCGGCGAGTTCAAGAAGGAGCAGGGCGTTGACCTGTCGAAGGACGTGCTTGCGCTGCAACGCCTGAAGGAAGCCGCTGAAAAGGCCAAGATCGAGCTGTCGAGCACGCAACAGACCGAAATCAACCTGCCGTACATCACGGCCGATGCCTCGGGCCCGAAGCACTTGAACCTGAAGATCACGCGCGCCAAGCTCGAAGCGCTGGTCGAAGACCTGATCGCCCGTACGATCGATCCGTGCCGCACCGCTATCAAGGATGCCGGCGTGAAGGTGTCGGACATCCACGACGTGATCCTGGTCGGCGGCATGACGCGTATGCCGAAGGTGCAGGAGAAGGTGAAGGAGTTCTTCGGCAAGGAAGCCCGCAAGGACGTGAACCCGGACGAGGCCGTTGCTGTGGGCGCCGCCATCCAGGGTCAGGTGCTGGGCGGTGACCGTACCGACGTGCTGCTGCTGGACGTGACGCCGCTGTCGCTGGGCATCGAAACGCTGGGTGGCGTGATGACCAAGATGATCGGCAAGAACACGACCATCCCGACCAAGTTCTCGCAGACTTTCTCGACCGCCGACGACAATCAGCCGGCCGTGACGATCAAGGTCTACCAGGGCGAGCGCGAGATGGCTTCCGGCAACAAGATGCTGGGCGAATTCAACCTGGAAGGCATTCCGCCGGCACCGCGCGGTACGCCGCAGATTGAAGTGTCGTTCGACATCGACGCCAACGGCATTCTGCACGTGGGCGCCAAGGACAAGGCGACCGGCAAGGAAAACAAGATCACGATCAAGGCAAGCTCCGGCCTGTCGGAAGCCGAGATCGAGCGCATGGTGAAGGACGCCGAGGCCAACGCCGAGGAAGACAAGAAGCTGCGCGAACTGGTCGACTCCCGAAATCAGGGTGAAGCGCTGGTGCACTCGACCAAGAAGGCACTGGGCGAGTACGGCGACAAGCTGGAAGCTGGCGAGAAGGACAAGATCGAAGCCGCGATCAAGGAACTTGAAGAGACCCTGAAGGGGACCGACAAGGCCGCGATCGACGCCAAGACCGAAGCGCTGGCAACCGCCTCGCAGAAGCTCGGCGAGAAGGTCTACGCCGACATGCAAGCCAAGGGCGAAGCCGGCGGTGCGGAACAAGCCGCTGCCGGTGCCCAGGCAGGCGCGCAAGCCGGACAAGGCGCACCGCACGACGATAACGTCGTCGACGCCGAGTTCAAGGAAGTGAACGACAAGAAGTAAGCCACATCGTCCGCCAGGCGGACGTGAGGGTACGCCGGGCAGTGATCATCGGGTTGTGCGGGACGCACCTGATGTCACGCTCGGCTTTTTTGCTATTCGACACGCAGTAAAAACAGGCGACGACTGAAGCCACCATGGCAAAACGTGATTACTACGAAGTGCTCGGGGTGGGTAAGAACGCGAGCGACGACGAGATCAAGAAGGCGTATCGCAAGCTCGCGATGAAGTACCACCCGGACCGCAATCCGGACAGCAAGGAAGCGGAAGACAAGTTCAAGGAGGCCAAAGAGGCCTACGAGATGCTCTCCGATGCCGAGAAGAAGGCTGCCTACGACCAGTACGGCCACGCGGGTGTCGACCCGAACATGGCCGGCGGCTTTGGCGCAGGCGGCGCAGGTTTTGGCGGCGGCTTTGCCGAGGCCTTTGGCGACATCTTTGGCGATATTTTCGGCCAGGCCCAGGGCCAGGGCGGCCGCCGCGGTAGTGGCCCGCAGATGTATCGCGGCGCTGATCTGCGCTACAGCATGGAGATCACGCTGGAGCAGGCTGCGCATGGCTACGACACGCAGATTCGCGTGCCGCACTGGGACGAGTGCGACCACTGTCACGGCAAGGGCGCGGAGCCAGGTTCCAGCGTGGAGACCTGCCCAACGTGCCACGGCGCCGGTCAGGTGCGTGTGTCGCAGGGTTTCTTCACGATGCAGCAGACTTGCCCGAAGTGCCACGGCAGCGGCAAGTACATCCCCAAGCCGTGTACCAAGTGCCACGGCCAGGGCAAGTTGAAGAGCCAGAAGACGCTGGAAGTGAAGATTCCGGCCGGCATCGACGAAGGCATGCGCATCCGCTCCTCGGGCAACGGCGAGCCGGGCATCAACGGCGGCCCCCCGGGCGACCTGTATGTGGAAATCCACATCAAGCAGCACGCAGTGTTCGAGCGCGACGGCGATGATCTGCATTGCCAGATGCCGATCTCGTTTGCAACGGCAGCCATTGGCGGCGACATCGAAGTGCCGACGCTGGGCGGTCGCGCTTCGTTCACGGTGCCGGAAGGCACGCAGGCCGGCAAGACGTTCCGCCTGCGCGGCAAGGGCATCAAGGGCGTGCGTTCGGGCTATGCAGGCGATCTCTATGTGCATATCAACATCGAGACACCGGTCAAGCTGACGGAGCACCAGAAGGATCTGCTCAAGCAGTTCGACAAGTCCGTGCACGAAGGCGGCTCGCGGCACAGCCCGCAAGAGCAGTCGTGGCTAGACAAGGTGAAGAACTTCTTCTCCTCGTAAGAAGCCGCGCAAAGCTACTGCGCAGCCCGATCTTGGCACTGTGATGCTCGCCGTACCGATGTACGGCTGCGCTTCTCGTACCAACCTCGGGCCGCTCGCTACGCTTTTCGAGGCTTCTTAAACACCAACTCTTCGCTCAGGACTTCGTCATGCAGCCGCTCCAAGCGCCAGACGCAGGCGCGCCGTTCGCGCTGCTCGACGATGCCACCTCGGGCGGCACGCCGTGCTCGCGCTGGTACACCGGTTATGCTGGCGAGTTCTTCCGGCCGGCCGGCATGCTGGATGGGCTGGACGACGATCTTCGTGCTGCCTGGCGCCAGGGTTTGCATGCCCTGATCGTTGCGCCGTATGAGTTTGGTGGGCCGCTGGTCGGCCTGCCGGCTTCCACCGAAACCTCTTCCTCATTGCCTGGCCACGACGGCCGCCTGCGCGTGCTGCTGTTTCGCGCGATGCAGATGCTGTCGCCGGCGGAAGTCGATACGTTGTTCGACGCGTGGCCCGATGCAACGGGCGCAGCGGGCCTGTTCGACTGTGCGGCCAGCGTCGATCGCGCCACCTACACCGACGCCATCGCGCGCATCCACGACTGGATTGCGGCGGGCGATACCTACGAAGTCAACTACACGTACCGCCTGCGCATGACTGCGTTTGGCGCACCGGCGGCGCTGTATCGGCGCCTGCGCGCGCGCCAGCCCGTGCCCTACGGCGCATTCATCGCGCTGCCGGAGGGCGGTGCGATTCTGTCGTGCTCGCCGGAGCTGTTCTTTTCGCATCACGCGGGCCAGCTTGTCGCGCGGCCGATGAAAGGTACTGCGCCCGCCACAGGCAATGTCGAAATCGACGAAGCCCGTGCCACTGCGCTGGCCGCCGACGAGAAGAACCGCGCCGAGAACCTGATGATCGTCGACCTGTTGCGCAATGATCTGGGCCGCCTCGCGCGTGCCGGTTCCGTGCATGTGCCGGCGCTGTTCGAGGTGACGCCGTTCGGCAGCGTGCTCCAGATGACGTCGACCGTGAAGGCAGAGATCCCGCCCACCACCGGCCTTGCTGATTGCCTGCGAGCGCTGTTTCCGTGCGGTTCCATCACTGGGGCGCCCAAGCGGCGGACGATGGAGATCATCGATACGCTGGAGCCAGAGCCGCGTGGCCTGTACACCGGCGCCATCGGCTGGATCGATGCGCCTGCCGATGATCGCGCGATGGGCGACGCATGCTTTTCGGTGGCGATCCGCACGCTGGTGCTCGGCGCGCCCGGCACCGACGGCCTGCGTCGTGGCGAACTCGGCATCGGCTCCGGCATCGTGCATGACAGCATCGCCGATGAAGAGTACGCCGAGTGCCAACTGAAGGCGCGTTTCGTGACGGCGCTCGACCCCGGGTTGTCATTGTTCGAGACAATGCGTGCGACGCGCGATGGTGTGGCGCTCCTGGATTGGCATCTGGCGCGGCTGGAGCGTTCTGCGGCCGCATTCGGCTTCCCCTTCGATCGAATTGCGCTGGCGGATGACGTGGCGCGCATGTGCGCATCGCTGGAAGGCGAGGGCGCTTATCGCATGCGCCTGTTGCTGACGCCGGACGGTGCGGCGAACGTATCGGCGGTGCCCCTGTCGCCGCTGCATGCGAGCTGGGATGCGCCTGTACGTCTGCTCGTTGCCGCGCAACCGCGCGAGGTCACGCACAGTCTGCCGACGCACAAGACCACGTTGCGCGCAGGCTATGACGCTGCTTGGCAAGCGGCCGAACGCGCAGGTGCATTCGATACCGTGTTCTTCAACGCCGATGGCAAGTTGGCCGAAGGCGGGCGCAGCACGCTGCTGGTCAAGCTCGATGGTGCGTGGTGGACGCCGCCGCAGTCCGCGGGCGTCTTGCCGGGCGTGATGCGTGCCGTGCTGTTGAAAGACGCTTCACCGTGGCTTGATGGGCCGCTGCAGGAGCGTTCGCTCACGCGCGCCGATGTTGCCCGCGCCGAGGCCATTGCGGTATGCAACGCCCTACGCGGCGTGGTGCCCGCGCATTTCGAGCCGCCCCTGACCGTCGACGTGCTCTAACTTCCAGCGGGCCACGCCGGGCAGGTTGATCAGTTCGCGGTCGTGGCAGACCATCAGCAGCGAGCGGCCTTCCGCTGCCAGTTCTCCCACCAGTGCAATGACTTGCTCGCGCGCGGCGCCGTCCAGGTTCGAAGTCGGTTCGTCGAGCAGCAGCACATCGGTGTGCAGCGCGCGAGCCCGCGCCAGTGCGAGGCGTTGCGTCTCGCCACCGGACAAGCGTTCGGGCGGCACATCGACCACGTGCTGCAGGCCCGCCCAGCGGAGCGCATCTTCGACACGCTCGGCCAGCTCCGCGTGCGCCACGCGGTGTGCGCCTGTGGTCAGCCCATAGGCAAGATTCGCGCGTACCGACGTGCGGAACAGATAGGGGTGCTGGTGCACGTAGGTCAGCCGCGCGCGCAGCTCGGCCGGGTAGGGCGACAGCGCCTGCCGCCCTTGCCCCATATCGACGGTCGCGCCATTGGCGGGTGCAAGCCCGGCCAGCATGCGCAGCAGCGTTGTCTTGCCGACGCCGTTTGCGCCCGTGATGACAATCGCGTGCCCAGCCGACAGCGCCAAGCGCGGAATCTCGAACAGCACGCGCGCGCCGTGCTGGCAGCGCAAGCCTTCAAACACCATCGCGGGTTGCGACGTTGTGTTCATGCGGCCGCCTCCCGATCCGTCTTGATCGTCCGGTCTGGGTGGTGTCTGCGCTTACTGCGCATGCCGGCCCCCGCCATAGTTGCCGGCGCCCTGCAGCCACGCCAACCCAAGGTTGACGAGCAGTGCCAGCACGATCAGCACGATGCCCAGCGCGATGCCCTGCGCGAATTCGCCCTTGCTTGTTTCCAGCGCAATCGCCGTGGTCATGGTGCGCGTGACGCCTTCGATGTTGCCGCCGACCATCAGCGCCGAGCCCACTTCGGCGATCACGCGCCCAAAGCCGGCCACCACGGCCGCCATTAAGCCGAAGCGCAATTCACGAAAGACGGTCAGCAGTAACCGGACGCGTCCGGCGCCAAGCACACGCGCTGTCTCGGCGAGACGCGGATCAGCGCGTTCAAGCGTCGTCAGTGCAAACGCGACGATCACCGGCAGGCCAAGCACCGCTTGCCCGAGGATCATCCCACCCTGTGTGAACAGCAGTCCGAAGCTGCCCAGCGGCCCCTGCCGCGAAAGCAGCAGATACAGCAGCAGCCCGATCAGCACGGTCGGAAACGACAGCGATGCCTGCGCCAGCACCACCAGCGCACGGCGCCCCATAAACCGGTGCATGGCGATGAGGTAGGCGATGAGTAAACCCGGGGGCGCCGCCAGCAGCAGCCCCGCAATCGCCACCTTCAGCGATACCCAGACGATCAGCCACAACGCCGCGTCGCCGCTGGCAAGCAGGGCGAAGGCGTCGACGGTGGCCGACCAGATTTCCATGCGGGTGCCGCTCAGGCGAAAGTGTGTTCCGGGCCGGGGAACGAGCCGTCCTTGACGGCTGCCACATAGGCGGCGACGGCGCCATCGATGGTGGTCTGCCCGTCCATGAAGTTGCGTACGAACTTGGGGCGATGCCCCGGGAACACGCCCAGCATGTCGTGCATCACGAGTACCTGGCCCGAGCACTCCAACCCGGCGCCGATGCCGATGGTGGGAATGGCCAGCAGGCGCGTGACTTCGCCGGCCAGCTCGGCCGGGATGGCTTCCATGACGACGAGCTGCGCGCCGGCATCCTGCACGGCCAGTGCGTCGGCCTTCAGTTGCGCGGCCGCTTCATCGCCGCGACCCTGCACTTTGAAGCCGCCAAACGCATGCACGGATTGCGGCGTCAGGCCGATGTGCGCGCACACCGGAATGCTGCGTTCCACGAGGAACTTGATCGTAGGCGCCAGCCACACGCCGCCCTCGAGCTTGACCATCTGCGCGCCCGCCTGCATCACGCGCACCGCGCTGTGGAAGGCCTGTTCGGGCGTGCCATACGTGCCAAACGGCAGGTCCGACACGAGCAGCGCCTTGTCGATGCCGCGCGACACGCATTCGGTGTGATAGACGATGTGATCGAGCGTGACCGGCAGCGTGGTCTTCTGACCCTGCATCACGTTGCCGAGCGAATCGCCGACGAGCAGCACGTCGGTGCCGTTGCGATCCATCAGGGCGGCGAAGCTGGAGTCGTAGGCCGTCAACATGGCGATGCGCTCGCCGGCGGCCCGCATGGCCTGCAACGAAGTCACCGTGACGGCCTTGCGGTTCGATTCCTGGAGATAGCTCATGGGCTGAGACTCATTGGGGCATCGCGAGCGCCCACGCAGACCATGCGGTGCGTCGACTAGCGCGTTGCCAGCTTGATGAATTCCTTGGGCCCGCGCATCGCGTCGATGCGGGCGAGCAAGGTACGGAAATCGTCGTCGTTGCCTGCGGGGTCGAAGGCAGCGGTGTCGACGATCATCGTCGGTGCGGCATCGTAATACAGAAACAGCTCGCCGTATGCGGCGCAGATGCGTCCGAGGTACTCGGCATCGATGCCCGTTTCGTAAGGAACGGCGCGACGGGCGACGCGTGGCAGCAGGTCTTCTGCGCGCGCTTGCAGGCAGATCACGAGGTCGATGCGCTGTTGCGGCAGGGCCAGCGCATTGGCCATCGCGTCGTACAGCGCGAGTTCATCGGCCGGTAGCGTGAGGTGGGCGAACAGGCGGTCGCGTGGCAGGAAGCTGTCGGCGACGATGCGCTCACCGGCGAGCGTCGCCTTATGCCATGCCTTCAGGCGCTCGGCACGTTGCAGCAGGAAGCGCAGCTGCACCGGCAGCGCATAGCGCGCGGGGTCTTCGTAGAAGCGGGCGATGAAGGCGTTTTCGGCGGGCGTTTCGAACAGCGTCGACGCACGCAGATGGTCGGCCAGACGCTGGGCCAGCGCGGTCTTGCCTACGCCAATGGGCCCTTCGACAACGATGCGGCGCAGGTGATCCAGTGCCATCGGCGGGTGCTTGTCCGTGGTTCGGGTGATCAGGCGGCGGGCTGCTTGGCGCGCATGCACTGGCACATCGTGGTCTTTTCGATGCGCTGGTCGGACACGCCGGGCAGCAGTGCAGCCACGGCGCCAATGCCCGGAATCACGAGATCGGGCGCCAGTTCATGCAGCGGCAGCAGGGTAAAGGCGCGTTGGCCCACGCGCGGGTGGGGCACCGTCAGCTCGGGTGAGGTGAGCACGTGGTCGCCGTAGAGCAGCAAGTCCAGATCGAGTGTGCGCGGCGCATTGTGAAACGGGCGCTCGCGGCCAAACTGGTCTTCGATGTGGTGACAGATGCGGAGCAGTTGGTCAGCAGTGAAATGCGTATCGATGCGCACCACGGCGTTGATGTAGTCATCGCCGCTGGATTCCACGGGCGCGCTGCGATACAGGCTCGATTTGCCGGTGACGGTGATGCCGACCTGCTGTGCGAGGCAGACCACGGCGTCTTTCACTGCCTGGCGTGCGTCGCCCAGGTTGGCGCCGATGCCGATGTACGCCACTGTCTTCACGTTTCCTCCGAACTTCCCGGATTGACGTCACCGACTGTATCCGATTTTGCCGGACCACGTCGGCGGCGACGCCGCTTGCCCGGGCTGGCCGAACCGGTATTTGCGGAGGGGCTCGGGGCGTGCTTGGCTTGTGCCATGAGGGCTTCGCGGGCTTCGCCGTCACCGTTCTGGAAGTCGGTCCACCAGTCGGCGAGTTCTTGCGGCAATTCGCCCGAGGCACAGCGCAGCGCGAGGAAGTCGTAGCCGGCACGGAAGCGCGGCGACTCCAGCAGCCGATACGGCATGCGGCCCGAGCGCTTTTCAAAGCGCGGTTGCATGCTCCAGATTTCCTTCATATCGGAGGTGAAGCGGCGCTGGATGGCGAGCTGCTCGGTCTGGCGGTCGAGCACTTCATCCATGGCGGTGTGCAGCGCGGGGATCAGCGGCTCGCCGGCAGCGCGGCGGCGGTTCCAGTGCTCGACCACGTGATGCCATAGCAGCGAGGCAAACAGGAAGCCCGGCGAAACCGGCTTGCCGGCCTTGACGCGATCGTCGGTGTTGTCGAGGGCGAGCTGCACGAAGCGCTGGCCCATCGGCTGCTCCAGCGCGACGTCCAGCAGCGGCAGCAGGCCGCTGTGCAGGCCCGCCTTGCGCAGCTCCTGCAGCGAGGCCCAGGCGTGGCCCGACATCAGCAGCTTCAACATCTCGTCGAACAGGCGGGCGGCCGGCACGTTGTGGATCAGCGGGCCCAGCTCCGCGATCGGCGCGCGCGTGTCGGCGTCGATGTCGAAGCCCGTCTTGGCCGCGAAGCGCACCACGCGCAGCATGCGTACCGGATCTTCGCGGTAGCGGGTGTGCGGATCGCCGATCATGCGCAGCGTGCGTGCGCGCATGTCTTCCATGCCGTGATGGTAGTCATGCACGGTTTCGTCGGCGGGGTCGTAGTACATCGCGTTGACGGTGAAGTCGCGGCGGGTGGCGTCTTCGGCCTGGGTGCCCCAGACGTTGTCGCGCAGCACACGGCCGCTGGCGTCGATCGCATGCGTGTGGTGGTCCAGCTCGGTGCGCTTGACGCGCTTGCCGGCGGGCACCTGCTCGGCGTCGACCGCGTCGACAAGCGCGCGGAAGGTCGAGACTTCGATGATTTCCTGATCGCGTCCGCCATAGAACGTGACGTGCACGATCTGGAAACGGCGTCCGATGATGCGCGAACGGCGGAACAGCGCCTGTACCTGCTCGGGCGTGGCGTTGGTCGCCACATCGAAATCCTTCGGCTTGATGCCCAGCAGCAAGTCGCGCACGGCGCCGCCGACGATGAAGGCGCTATAGCCGCCTTCCTGCAGCGTGGACGTGACCTTGACCGCGTTGCGCGAGAGCAGCTTCGGATCGATGCCGTGCTCGTCCACGCTCCACACGCGCGCCTGACGCGGTACGCCGCCAGCGGACTTGGTGCGCGCCTTGGCCGTTTTGGGTGCCTTGGGCGTGCGGGCCTTCCTTGCGGCGGGTGCTCCCGGTTCTGCCGGGGCGTGGGGCTCTGCGGAGGTCTTGCCCAGCAGGCGATTGATGAGTTTCTTGATCACGCCGCGCCTTGCTTAGAAGAGATCCATGATGCGCCAGTTGCGCGCGGCTGCCAGATTGCGCAGCGTATCGTCCGGGTTGGTGGCGACGGGGTCGGTCACTTCCTCCAACAGCGGCACGTCGTTGGCCGAATCGCTGTAGAAGGTGCTGTGCTCGAAATCGCTCCAGCCGCGGCCCATGTTGGCCAGCCACTCGTGCACGCGCGCGACCTTGCCCTCGCGAAAGCTCGGTGTGCCCGCCACGTCGCCGGTGAAGGCGCTGTCCGGGCTGCCGTCGGCGGTGGCCGGTTCGGTGGCGATGAGGTGATCGATGCCGAAGGCCTCGGCAATCGGGCGGGTGACGAAGCTGTTGGTGGCGGTCACCACACAGCACAGGTCGCCGGCGTCGAGGTGCTTGTAGACCAGCGCTTGCGCCTGCGGCGTGATCTTCGGACGGATCACGTCGTGCATGAACTCGGCGTGCCACTGGGCGAGCGTGTCGCGCGGGTGGGCGGCCAGCGGCGCCAGGGCAAAGCGCAGAAACGCGTGGATATCCAGCGTGCCGGCTTTGTAGTCGGCATAGAACTGATCGTTCTTGCGCTGGTATTCGGCTTCATCCACCACGCCGCGGCGGATGAGGAAACGTCCCCACTCGTGGTCGCTGTCGGTGGGGATGAGGGTGTGATCGAGGTCGAAGAGGGCCAGATTCATGGGGCGCGATTTTACCCGAACGTTACATCACTGGCCCGCGAGCCCCCGGATTCACTTCATCAGCGCGAGCATGTCGCGCACGAGCGGCAGGGTGACGGCGCGCTTGCGGGCCAGCGAATAGGTGTCGAGGGCGTCCAGCAGGGCCATCAGGCTCGGCATGTCGCGGTAGGAGTGCGTCACGAGCCACTGCGGCACGTCGGCCGAGAGCTGCATGCCGCGTTCGCGGGCGGCTTGGCGCAGGGCTTCCACTTTGTCGGCGTCGGACAGTGGGCGCAGCCAGTAGACCAGGCCCCAGCCGAGGCGGGTGCGCAGGTCTTCACGCAGCGGCATCGCCATCGGCGCGGCGGCCCCGGAGATGGCGATGGCGGCATGCGGATGCGCGCGCACTTCATTGACGAGGTTGAACACGGCAATCTGCGCCCATTCGTCCAGCCGTTCGGCGTCGTCGATGGTCCAGACGGTGATTGTCGGGTCGAATTCGAAGGCTTCGGGCGGGGCGTCGGGTTCCAGCGTGCGGACTTCGTAACCGCCAGCCTCGGTCTGGGCGCAGATGGCCTGCAGCAGATGGCTGCGGCCGCTGCCTTCTTCGCCCCAGAGGTAGACCAGGCGATCTGTGGCGGTACCGTCCACCACCTGTGGAATCAAGGCGCGCAGGCGCAGCACCGCCTCTTCGTTGCCGGTGGCGACGAAGTTGTCGAAGGTCGGGGCGGGTGTCGCACCGAGTTCGAGCGGGAGCTGTTCGGGTGTGGCCATGAAACGTGGAGTGGAGTCGCCGTACTTTTCAGTTGCCTTCAGTTGCCTTCAGTGGCTTTCAGTCCTGGTAGAGCCGGCTGCCCAGGTAAAGCTGCCGAATTTGCCGCAAACCGACCAGCAGCACAGCACTCATCGGTAGGGCGAGGAGGATACCGAAAAAACCGAACAATTGGCCAAAAGCCAGCAAGGCGAGGATGACCGCCAGCGGGTGCAGGCCGATGCGTTCGCCCACCAGACGCGGCGTCAGGTAGAAGCTTTCCAGGAACTGGCCGATGCCGTACACCACGGCGACTGCCAGCAAGCCGTAGAGGTTGCCGAACTGCAACAGTGCGGCAAGGATGGCCAGTGTGAGCCCTACGCCAAAGCCGATGTACGGAATGAACACCGCCAGCCCCGTGAAGATGCCTACGGGCAGCGCCACGTCAAAGCCGGCCAGTGCCAGCCCCGCCGAGTAGTACACCGCCAGCATCAGCATCACGATGATCTGGCCGCGCAGGTACTGCGAAAGCAGGCCATCGGTTTCGGCGGCCAGTTCGCGCGTTTTTGGCAGCCAGCGGCGCGGCACGGCGGTTTCGATCCGGCGCATGAGCATGTTCCAGTCCATCAGCAGGTAGAACATCACGATTGGGACCAGGAAGAAGATGCCCAGCACCTGGATGGCTGCCGAGCCCGACACGCGCAGATAGGTCAGCACCCGGGTCACCACGTCGTCCGGGCTGGCGGCGAGCTGTTCGGTGAGCAGCGCGCGCAGGCCCGGAAAATCAAAGCTGACATGCAGACCCAATTCGTCCAGCTTGGGCGACAGAAATGCGTTGAGCTTGGCGAGCATGCCGGGCAGTTGCTCCCGGATGGCCGGAATTTCACGCTGCAGCACCGCCAGGATCAGCAGCATCAGCGCCACGCCCACCACCGAGAGCACCAGAATCATCAAAAACACGCCCAGCACCCGCGGCACGCGGCGGCGTTGCAGCCATTCCACGCCCGGGTGCAGGATGTACGACAGGATGAACGCGAAGACGAAGGGCGTCAGCGTGGGCGCCAGCGCCTTGAGCAGGGCCAGGAAGACAAGCGCCACGGCGATCCAGGCGAGCGTGCGCTTGGTTTCCTGCGACAGCACGGGGGCGTTCATGGGGGGCGACGGTTCCGATGGCGGGGTGGACGAGTCGGAAAAGCGGCCATCGGGGTGGCCGCATCCGGTAAAATCGCGATTTTACTGGACGGGCGGGTCCGATTTTTGTGACTTCCCGCCGCCGTCTCGCTTTCTTTCCCGGTTTTTTCAATTCAGACGACTGTATGAGCGCTTCCGAAACCCCATCCGCATCGACCGGCCTGTCTTACCGCGACGCGGGCGTCGACATCGAGGCGGGTGACGCCCTTGTCGACCGCATCAAGCCGTTTGCCAAGCGCACCATGCGCGAAGGCGTGCTGGGCGGCATCGGCGGCTTCGGCGCGCTGTTCGAGCTGTCCAAGAAGTATCAGGAGCCGGTGCTGGTGTCCGGTACCGACGGCGTGGGCACCAAGCTCAAGCTGGCCTTTGCGCTGAACCGCCATGACACGGTTGGCCAGGATCTGGTCGCCATGAGCGTGAACGACATCCTGGTGCAGGGCGCCGAGCCGCTGTTCTTCCTGGATTACTTCGCCTGCGGCAAGCTCGACGTCGACACCGCCGCCACCGTGGTCAAGGGCATCGCCCAGGGCTGTGAGCTGGCTGGCTGCGCGCTGATCGGCGGCGAAACCGCTGAAATGCCGAGCATGTATCCGGACGGCGAATACGACCTGGCCGGCTTTGCCGTCGGCGCCGTCGAAAAGCGCAAGATCATCGACGGCACGACCATTGCCGAGGGCGACGTGGTGCTGGGCCTGGCATCGTCGGGGGCGCATTCGAACGGCTACTCGCTGGTGCGCAAGATCATCGAGGTGTCGCGCCCGGACCTGAATGCGGATTTCCACGGCCAGCGCCTGCAGGACGCCATCATGGCGCCGACGCGCATCTACGTGAAGCCGCTGCTGTCGCTGATCGACAAGCTGACCGTCAAGGGCATGGCGCACATCACCGGCGGTGGTTTGACCGAAAACGTGCCGCGCGTGCTGCAAGACAACCTGACCGCCGTGCTGCACAAGGACGCATGGACGCTGCCGCCGCTGTTCCAGTGGCTGCAGAAGGCCGGCAACGTGGCCGATGACGAAATGCACCGCGTGTTCAACTGCGGCATCGGCATGGTGGTGATCGTGTCGGCAGCCGACGCGCCGGCCGCCATCGCGCACCTGAAGGACGCGGGCGAGACGGTCTACCAGATCGGCGAAATCCGCGCACGCCAAGCGGGCGAAGCGCAGACGATCGTGGTCTGACGCGAGGTTCGCACCAACAAAAAACCGCCGATGCATTCGGCGGTTTTTTTATGCGCGTCGTCTTGCGGGCGCTTATTTCAGCGGGACGTATTCGCCGGTGGCCGGGTCGTCCTTCTGCAGTGCGCCGGTGTTCTTGTCGATGAGCAACGTGACCACGCGCGGTGCGGTGTTCGGGTCGCCGCCGCACGCCGGCGTGTGGTTTTCCAGCACTTCGACGCTGTTGTGGGTGTCATCGGCCCGGTCTACCAGGAACGACAGGCAATCCTGCGGCAGGGTGGTCAGCTTGTACTTGTCGATGGCGGCGCGGGCCAGATCGACGGCCTTGGTCTGTTCCGCTTCACTGACGGCGGGCGCGCTGGCGGCCGGCGCATTGGCCGCGCTGGATGCACCGGGGGCCGAGGCTGTAGGTGCGGAAGCCGGAGCGGGCGCGGCAGGCTTGTGCGCGTCGTCGGAGCGGCCACAGCCCGCCAGCGCGAGAGCGGTGAGCGCGGCAAGCAGAAGGGGTTTGGTCATGATGTGCGGAGCGTGTCGGCGATGTTCAGCCCACGACTTTACCCGGAACTGACCGATCGTTTCCATGCCGCATACGCCTGCGGCATGCACACCGCGCAAGGCCGGTAGCTTGCGGCACGCGCGTCGGCTTCGTTGAGGAAGAACACGCGATGGCGCACGTAACCGCCGCGTGCAATGGCCCGGCGTGCAGCCGCGCAATCGAGCCGGCCATAGATGCGTGCCCGCCGATGCCCGCCCAGCGTGCCGGGCGCGGCGCTCTCATAGGGTTGGCCGCTGGCGCCGATGAGGGTCCACGTTTTCACGCGGTTTCATGCGGCGGATTGCGCTTCGCGCTCCAGCAGCGCCAGCTTGCGCTCCACGCCCCAGCGATAGCCCGAGGTATTGCCGTCTCGGCGGATCACGCGGTGGCACGGGATGGCCACCGCAATGTGATTGGCCGCACAGGCCTGCGCCACTGCGCGTACCGCCTTGGGTGCGCCGATGCGCGCGGCAATCTCGGCGTAGCTTGTGGTGCTGCCCGGCGGGACTTCGCGCAGCGCTTGCCACACGCGTTCTTGGAACGCAGTGCCGCGCACGTCCAGCGGCAGCTCTAGCCCGATGGATGGCGCTTCGATCAGCCCCACCACGCGAGCCACGAGGTCTTCAAAGCCCGCATCGCCACCGATGAGTTCGGCCTTCCGGAACGTGTCCTGCAGATCGCGCACGAGGGCGTCGGGGTCGTCGCCCATCAGGATCGCGCAGATGCCGCGATCGCTCTGCGCCACCAGGATCGAACCGAGCGAGCATTCGCCCACCGCGAAGCGGATCGTCGTTTGGGCGCCGCCTGCGCGGTAGCGGCTGGCTGTCATGCCGAGCACGTTGTCGGACGCCTCGTAGAAGCGGCTGCTCGCGTTGAACCCGGCGTCGTAAATGGCCTCGGTGACCGTCGTGCTGCCGCGCCCGAGTTGCGCTCGCAGCTTGCGGGCGCGATGCGCATCGGCGTAGCCCTTGGGCGTGAGGCCCGTGACGCTCTTGAACAGGCGATGGAAGTGATACGGGCTCAGGCCGGCGTCTTGCGCGAGCGCGTCGAGCGTGGGCGGTGTGTCGGCTGCCTCGATGCGGCGGCAGGCCTGCGCGACAAGCGCGGTTTGCTGCGCGCGCACGGTGGTCTGATCCGGGGCAGCGCGGCGGCTCGGACGGTAACCGGCGGCTTCTGCGTCGGCAGGCGTGTCGAAGAATTCGACGTTTTCCGGGCGCGGCAGGCGCGACGGGCTGCTCGGCTGGCAATACACGCCAGTGGTCTTCACCGCATAGACGAATTGCCCGTCGGCAGAGGCATCGCGCGCCAGCACGCGAGCCCAGCGCGGGTCGTGTGCAACGAGGGGGTTGTCCGATACGGGGCGGGCGGAGGTTTGCATGGCGTCATCCAGTGGACTGCGATGACTGTACTGTAGGTACGTCCGTCTGGCCGGGCACTCCGGGTCTTGCGGTCAAATTCGAAGCACCGCTCGCGTCACTTGCCGCCGGGTGCTTTTTGCTGATCGGCGCGCGCGGCGGCCAAGTTGGCGGCGATCTGTTTGGCGCCGGCAGATTCGGGCGGCAGCAGCCGGTACAGGTGTTCCCACTGCGCGATTGCATCGCTCACGTCACCACGTTCGACGGCGGCGGAAGCGGCCAGTGCCAGCGCTTTGGGCTCGTCCGGGTCGGCCTTCAGGGCGAGGCGCACCTGCTCCGTGGGCGCACCAGCGAGGGCGCCGCCCTGGGCGGTAGCGAGTGCGTCGGCGTAATCGGCACGCAGGCTGGCGACGTCGGGGGCAAGGGCCACCGCCTTCGCATAGGCGGCGACGGCGTCGGCGGGGCGCTCCATCGTGCTGTAGGACCGCGCGAGCAATGCCCAGCCGGGTGCGTCGTCGGGCGTGTCGCGCAGCCGTTGCGCGAGGCTGTTGACCATCGATTCGATCTGCGCGTCTCCACCGGTGTGATCGCTGCGAGCGGCGGTCATCATGTCGCCCGGCATCCACAGCGAGGCGGGCTTGCCAAGGTGCTGGTAGAGCAGCACGGCGGACGTGGGCAACGCAGCCAGCAGCACTGCAGCGAGCAGAACGGCGCGGCGGTCGGGGCGCGCCTGCGAGGTGCTGGCGGTGTCGGCCGTATCGTCCAGCAACCGCCTGCCAAGCTCTGCGCGTGCGTGCGCGTGGCCCGCCGCATCGATAGCGCCGGTGCGCAGGTCAGCATCCAACTCGCGCAGCTGGTCTTGGTACCAGCGGATCATCTGGCTGCGCGCGGTGGGGCTCTGGATGAACGTATCGCCCACATCGTTGCGCGCGCGTCGCAACAACGGCGTCAGCAGAACCGCCATGGTGACGGCTGTGAGGGCGGCCGCCAGCAGCCAGAACAAGGTCATCACGGTCATGGGCGGGGGTCTTCCGGTAGCGACCCTGCAAGCAGGGCGGCGAGGCGCGCTTGCGCGTCAGCGTCCATCTCGGCAGGGGGCGCCTTCTGCTGTTTGCGGGACGATACGATGCCGAATACCACCGCCATCAGCAACAGTGCTGGGCCGAACCACAGCAGATAGGTCAGCGGCTTGACGGGCGGCCGGTACAGGACGAAATCGCCATAGCGCTGCACGAGGTAGTCCTTTACGGCGGCCTCGGTGGCGCCGGCACGGAGTTGTTCTCGAATCTGGCGGCGCAAGTCGACGGCCAGGTCGGCGTTGGAATCGGCGAGGGTCTGGTTCTGGCACACGAGGCAGCGCAGTTGCTCCGACAGCGCGTGGACGCGGGTGTCGAGATCGACGTCCGCCGCTGCGGCATAGGCGGGCATCTGCAACGCGAACGCCGCGACGCCTGCCATAACGAGCGCGGCCAGGCGCTTATGCATGATCACCTTCCTGCTCCAGTTGCTGCAGAAGCGGCACGATCTTGCGTTCCATCGACTCGGCCGTCACGGGGCCGACCTGCCGATAGCGGATCACGCCGGCGCGATCGATGACGAAGGTCTCCGGCACGCCGTAGACGCCGTAGTCGATGCCGACCTTGCCGTCTGCGTCGATGAGTGACGCGACATACGGATCGCCCATGTGTTTGAGCCACGCGCGTGCAGCGTCGGCGTCGTCCTTGTAGTTCAGCCCGTAGATCGGCACGGAGGATTGCTTGGCGAACGCGTTCAGCACGGCGTGCTCTGCGCGGCAGGCTGTGCACCACGACGCCCAGACGTTGAGCATCCACACCTTGCCGCGCAGGTCTTGCGGCGTGATCGGGCCGGCAGTCGATTCCAGTGCCGTCAGCCTGAACGCCGGGGCGGGTTTGCCGACCAGCGGCGAGGGCAGTTCACGCGGGTCACGCGACAGCCCCGCCGCCAGCGCAATCACCAGAACGAAGAACGCTGCCAGCGGCAGCACGTAGCGCAGCTTCACCGTGGCTCCTCGGTCGCCGGTATCGCCAGTGATGGGCCGGCCAGTGCAGCGTCGGGTGTGGTGCGCGGCGCTGTGGAGCGGCGGCGCAGCCGGTAGCGGCGATCGCACACCGCCAGCAGGCCGCCCAGCACCATCAGCACACAGCCGCCCCAGATCCAACTGACGAAGGGCTTGATGTAGATGCGCATAGCCCAGTTGTCTTGTCCGAGTGATTCGCCCAGCGCGACATAGAGGTCTCGTGTGATGCCGGTGTCGATGGCGACTTCGGTCGTGGGGGTTTCCTGGCTGCGGTACAGGCGCCGCTCGGGCAGCAGCGTGGCCACCGGTTTGCCGTTGTGGCTGACTTCGACGTGGCCACGCAAGACGTCGTAATTCGGGCCCTGCGCCGGCGCAACGTTGGTGAGGTGGAACATGTAGCCACCCACCTCAACTGTGCCGCCCACGCGCACCGGCAGCTCGCGTAGCGTCTCCTGGCTGAGCACCAGCGTGACGCCTGCGATGAACACCCCCACCCCTGCGTGCGCTACCAGCATGCCGAAGTAGCTCGGCGGCAACTGTCGCAGCGTCATCAGTCGATTGCCGGGCTGGCGAAGTTTTTCGGCCAGACTGGCCAGCGCACTCGCAAGACACCATGCGGCCAGCGTCAGCCCGAGGCCCGCCAGCGCGGACGTTCCATAAAACACCGCCAGCCCAAGCCCGACGACAACACTCGCCACCGCCGCCCAGCGCAACCGCACGGCCATCGACGGCAGCGCGCCGTGACGCCAGCGCGCCAGTGGCGCCGCGCCCATCAGCAGCACCGCAGGAGACATCAGCGGCACAAAGACTTGCTCGAAATACGCCGGACCGACCGAAATCTTGCCCAGCTGCAGCACATCCAGCACCAGCGGATAAAGCGTGCCAAGCAGCACCGTGGCGGCAGCCACCGCGAGGAGCACGTTGTTGGCCAGCAGAAACGATTCACGCGCGAACAGCGAGAACGTCGCACCTTCCGAGGCGCCGCTGGACAACCGCTTTGCGCGCCACGCAAACAGAGTCAGCGCACCGCCCGTCACGATGCCCAGCAGGGCCAGGATGAACAGACCGCGCTTTGGGTCCACTGCAAAAGCATGCACTGACGTCAGCACGCCCGAACGGACGAGGAACGTGCCGAGCAGGCTCAACGAGAACGTGAAGATGGCGAGCAGCGCCGTCCACGCGCGGAACACGCCGCGCTTCTCCGTCACCGCCAGTGAATGGATCAGCGCCGTGCCTGCCAGCCACGGCATGAACGAGGCATTTTCGACCGGGTCCCAGAACCACCAGCCGCCCCAGCCGAGTTCGTAGTACGCCCAGGCGCTGCCGAGCATGATGCCGGTCGTCAGGCATGCCCAGGCGGCGGTTGTCCAGGGCCGAGACCAGCGCGCCCAAGTGGCATCGAGCCGACCCGACAGGAGCGCGGCCATCGCAAACGAAAACGCCACGGCAAAGCCCACGTAACCCATGTAGAGCATGGGCGGATGCGACACCATGCCGGGGTCCTGCAGCAGCGGGTTGAGGTCGCGCCCTTCCATGGCCGGCGGCAACAGGCGCAGGAACGGGTTGGACACCAACAGCAGGAAAAGCAGCAGCCCCGTGCTGATCGCGCCCATCACGCCCAGTACGCGCGCCACGACGGGCAACGGCAGTTGTCGGCTGAACAACGACACGGCCAGCGACCACAGCGCCAGCATCGTCGTCCACAGCAACATCGATCCCTCGTGGCCGCCCCACACTGCGGCCACGCGATAGGGCAGCGGCAGCGCGCTGTTCGAGTTGGCGGCGACATAGAGCACGCTGAAGTCGTTGCTGACGAAAGCCCACGTCAGCGCGCTGTACGCCAGCAGCACCAGCGCGCACTGCATGCGCGCAGCGGGACGCGCCACGGCCATCCAGCGCTCGTTGTCGCGCGCCGCGCCAACCAGCGGCAGCACGGATTGCATGACAGCAGTCAGCAACGCCAGGATCAACGCGAAGTGGCCCAGCTCGGCAATCATCGCGACGCGCTCCGGGCAGATTCCTCCGCCATTTGTTCGTTGACTTGCGCGGCGCGGCGTAAGGCATCAGCGGCTTCGGGCGGCATGTAATTTTCGTCGTGCTTGGCAAGCACCTCATTGGCGACGAAGACACCATCCTCGCCCAGCCGCCCGCGCGCGACCACGCCTTTGCCCTCGCGGAACAGGTCCGGCAGCAAGCCGTGGTAGACGACCGGCACACCGCGCGCTGTGTCGGTGACGACAAAGCGGATGGTCATGCCGTCACGTTCGCGTTGGATGGAGCCGCGTTCGACCAGGCCACCCAGTCGAAAGACCTGTGCAACAGGCGCTTCCTTGGCGGCGATCTGGCTTGGGCTGAAGAAGAACACCAGATTGGAGCGGAACGCATTCAGCGTGAGGGCGGTAGCCGCACCCGCGCACACCAGCGCGGCGAGCAGGATGCCGAGGCGGCGTTGTCTGCGTGTCATTGGTCGCTGCCGTCAGGATGCGAGTGATGGGTGCGATTGGCTGCGTGCCAGCGGCGAGCGAGCAGCAGCAACTCGGCCGCGATGCAGATGGCGGCCACGGCAAACGCGCCCGCAATATAGTCGACGTGGTTGACGGAGAACTGGCTCATGCCGGCGTGCTCAGATTGTGGTTATCGTCGGCGCGCTCGCGCATGATGCAACGCACGCGAATCAGCGCCACGCAGATGCTGTACATCCAGCACGCGAGCGTCATCAGCAACATGCCGAGCAGCATCGTCATCGCCATGGACGGAGCCGCCGTCAGGCTGATGGACGCGCCCTGATGCAGCGTGTTCCACCACTGCACCGAGAAATAGATCACGGGGATGTTGACCACGCCCACCACGGCAAGCACGGCACAGGCGCGTTCGGCGCGGCGCGGGTCTTCAATGGCGCTCTCCAGCGCGATGAAGCCGAGGTACAGAAACAGCAGTAGCAACTCCGACGTCAGCCGCGCATCCCACACCCACCACGTGCCCCACGTTGGCTTGCCCCACAGCGCGCCTGTCCACAGCGCAATGGCGGTGAACAGCGCGCCGGTGGGCGCCAGCGCCGAGGCCATCATCGACGAAAGCCGCGTGCGCAGCACCAGCGCCAGCGCGCAATAGCCGGCCATCACCAGATAGATGAACATCGACATCCATGCAGCCGGCACGTGCAGGAAGATGATCCGGTAGACCTCGCCCTGTTGCGCATCGGTTGGCGCCACAACAAAACCGACGTAGAGGCCGGCGACGAGGAACAGGAGTGCGGCCACACCAAACCACGGCGCCAACTTGCGTGCGAGCGGATCAAACCGCACGGGCGACGCATACGCGAGCCAGTTCCAGCGTCGGAAAACAGGTTGGCGCGCAGCGATGGAGGTGCTGTGGAGTCCGGAGCGGTTCGTCATCGGGTCATTCCACGGCAATGCGCAGCCCGGCGGCGGCAGCCAGCGGGCAGACAAACAGCGATAGCGCCAGGCAAGCGCCCAGCAGCGAGAAATGCGGCATGACATCAAGCCCCGCATCGGCCGCCGAACCCGCGCCCGCACCAAACACAAGCACGGGCACACACAACGGCAGGACGAGGATGCACAGCAGCGCTGCGCCATTGCGCACGCCCAGCGTGAGCGCTGCACCAACGGCGCCGATCAGCGCAATGGCAGGCGTGCCGATCAGCAGCGTGGCTGTCAGCAGCAGCGTTGCATGCAGCGGCAGGCTGTACTGCTGGGCCAGGATGGGCGTCAGCAGCAGCAACGGCAAGCCGCTCGCGAGCCAGTGCGCGGCAATCTTCGTCAGCACTATCAAGGCAAGCGGGTGTGGCGACAGCAGCAATTGATCGAGGCTGCCATCAGCGTGCTCCTGCGCAAACAACCGAGAGAGCGAGAGCATCGACGCCAGCAGCGCCGCGACCCACAGGATGCCTGGCGCAAGCATGCGCAACTGTTGCGGGTCGGGGCCGATGGCCAGGGGGAAGAGGCTCGCCGCAATGACGTAGAACACCACGCCACCGACGAGGTTGCCGCGCCGCCGCCATGACAGCGCCAGATCGTGCCGCAGGATGGCCATCAGCATCGGCTTCATGCGGTGCCCCCAAGCCGAAGCACGCGATTTGCCCCGTGCGGACGCGACAGCAACTGATGCGTGGCCATGATTGCCATACCGCCTGCACGCAGGTGCGCATCGAGCTGTGCTGTGAAGAGGTCGGCTGCGCGGTCGTCGAGCGAGGCGATCGGTTCGTCGAGCAGCCACAGTTCGCGCCGCGCGAGCAGTAAGCGCGCCAGCGCCACTCGCCGACGCTGGCCTTGCGAAAGCTTGCGCACGGGCGTGGCGGCCAGCTTGCCGAGTTCGAGCGCTTCCAGCGCTTGGCCGACGCAAAACGGCTCGGATGCCGAATCGTGCGATCCGGCCAGTTGCATGGCCAGACGCAGGCTCTCCGTCACAGTGAGATCTGGGTCGATGCCGTTGGTGTGGCCAACGTAGCAAAGCGCATTGAGGAAGGCGGGGTCGCCGCTGCGTACGGGCGCACCATGCCACGTGAGCGCGCCGCTTGCCGGTGCCAGAAGGCCGCAGAGCACGCGCAGCAGGGTGGTCTTGCCGCTGCCGTTCGCGCCCGTTACCTGCACCAGCTCGCCCGCCGACACCGAGAGGTCCAGCTCGCGGAAGATCCGACGGCCGGCGCGCGAAAACGTCAGTTGGCTGGCAACAAGCACGGCATTGGGGGGCTGAGTGAAACGGGGTCTAGCGCCGGCAGCACGTTCACGTGCTTTACTCGGTCTTCATCTTCGACATGTCGGGCAGATGGTGCGCAATACCCTTGTGGCAGTCGATACAGGTTTTCTCTTTGCTGCCCAGATATTGGGCGTGCATGGCCGACGCGCGCGGGCTTTGCCGCGTGAAGTCCATCGAGTCGTAGTTGTGACAGTTACGGCATTCCAATGAATCGTTGGCCTTGAGTCGATCCCATTCGTGCTGGGCCAGCTCAAGCCGGTGCGCCTCGAATTTCTCGCGCGTGTCGATCGTGCCGAAAATCTTGCCCCACACTTCCTTGGATGCCTGCATCTTCCGTGCAATCTTGTTCGTCCAGGCGTGCGGAACGTGACAGTTGGAGCAGATGGCGCGCACACCGCTGCGGTTGGTGTAGTGGATCGTGCTCTGTAGCTCTTGATACACGTTGTCGTGCATTTCGTGGCAACCCGTGCAGAACGCCTCGGTGTTGGTCACTTCCATCGCGGTGTTGAACGCACCCCAGAACACCACGCCGGCAACAAAGCCGCCCAACGTCAGAAAGCCCAGGCTGAAATACGCGCTGGGCCGGTTGATGGTGCGCCAGTAGCGCTTGATCAGGTCGAACATGGCTGCACCGCCTCAGTTCTTGCCAACGCTCTTGCCATCAGGCTTGCGTTTGAGCAGTTCATCGACATCGACAAACGTATTGGTGATAAGCGGCTTGGCGTCGGCCTGCGGCACGTGGCATTGCGTGCAGAAGAAGCGGCGCGGCGAAACGTCGGCCAGTTGATGGCCATCGCGGTCAACGTAGTGCGTGGGGCTGATCGCAATAGCGCGCATCTCTTCGGCCTTCGTACGTGCATGGCAGGACAGACAACCGTTGTGGTCCTTGTTGATCTGATACATGTACGTCCCGTCGATCTTGTGCGGAATCGTCGGCGGCTGCCCGGTGTAGTTGCGCTCGCGGCGCACGTCCCTGTTCTCGGTGGGATACAGGATCGGCGGTGTCGATTCGGCGGTGATCGGCGTCGAGCCGCGCATGGCGTCGACCACGCCTTGAGCCTGCGCGGGCAAGTTGGCAAGGGTCGCCAGCAACAGCGCGCAGATGGCGGCTGGCAGTCCCAAGAGTCGGCTGAGCTTCATGACATTTTCCTGTTGCGCGTGTGTCGTCTGCCCGTGCTCGTCAGACCTTCACGATCTTGACGGCACATTTCTTGAAATCCGTCTGCAGCGAGATCGGGCAGGTTGCATCCAGTGTGACCTTGTTGATGAGCTGGCTCGCATCGAACCAGGGCACGAACACCAGGCCCTTCGGCGGCTGATTGCGGCCGCGCGTTTCAATGCGGGTGCGCATCTTGCCGCGCCGCGAGATCACCTCGACCTCGACACCACGTCGCAGCCCCAGCGCCTTCGCATCTTCCGGATGCATGAAGCAGACCGCGTTCGGGAAGGCGCGATACAGCTCGGGCACCCGGCGCGTCATCGAACCCGAGTGCCAGTGCTCCAGCACGCGGCCGGTCGACAACCAGAACGGGTATTCCTTGTCCGGCACTTCCGGCGGTGCCTCGTAGGGCAGGGCGAAGATCACCGCCTTCCCGTCCGGGTTGCCGTAGAACTGGTAGCCGGTACCGGCCTTGACGTACGGATCGCTGCCTTCTTTGTAGCGCCAGCGCGTCTCTTTGCCGTTGACTACCGGCCAGCGCAATCCGCGCGCCTTGTGATAGTCGTCGAACGGTGCCAGGTCGTGGCCGTGGCCGCGTCCGAAGCTTGCGTACTCCTCGAACAGGCCCTTCTGGAGGTAGAAACCGAATGCCTTGGCTTCGGCATTGTTGTATTCCGGGTCGACATCCTTGAGGGGGAACTTGTCGACGTTGCCGTTGCGGTAGAGCACGTCGTAGAGCGTCTTGCCGCGCAGCTCGGGCTTCTTGGCGATGAGTTCTTCGGGCCAGACCTCTTCCACCTTGAAGCGCTTGGAAAACTCCACCAACTGCCACAGGTCGGAACGCGCCTCCCCCGGTGCATCAACGAGCTGATGCCAGAACTGCGTGCGGCGCTCGGCGTTGCCGTAGGCGCCTTCCTTCTCAACCCACATCGCGCTCGGGAGGATCAGGTCGGCGGCCAGCGCGGTGACGGTGGGGTACACGTCCGAGACAACGATGAAGTTCTCCGGATTGCGGTAGCCCGGGTAGCCTTCCTGGTTGATGTTGGCGCCGGCCTGGATGTTGTTGTTGACCTGCACCCAGTAGGCGTTGAGCTTGCCGTCCTTCAGCATGCGGTTTTGCAGCACGGCGTGATAGCCCGGCTTTGCCGGGATCGTGCCCGCCGGCAGCTTCCAGATGTGCTCCGCTTCTTCGCGGTGCTTCGGGTTGGTCACCACCATGTCGGCCGGCAAGCGGTGCGAGAACGTGCCCACCTCGCGCGCGGTGCCGCAGGCCGAAGGCTGGCCCGTCAACGAGAACGGGCTGTTGCCCGGCGTGGCGATCTTCCCTGTCAGCAGGTGCAGGTTGTAGATCATGTTGTTCGCCCAGGTGCCGCGGGTGTGCTGGTTGAAACCCATGGTCCAGAACGACACGACCTTGATCTTCGGATCGGCATACAGCTCAGCGAGCTTCTGGAGCTGCTGCTTGAATTCCTTTTCCTTGCTCTTGTCCGGGTTCGCCAGCTTGGTGGTGTAGTCGAGGTCGTACGTCGAGACGAACTTCGCAAACTCGTCGAACGATATCGGCTTGGAGTCGCCCACCTTGTCGGCGTTCTTCGCGGCCTTCTGGAGCGGATTGTCGGGCCGCAGGCCGTAGCCGATGTCGGTCACGCCTTGCTTGAAGACGGTGTGCTTGTTGACGAAGTCTGTGTTGACCTTCTTGTTGGTGATGATGTAGTTCGCGATGTAGTTGAGCATCGCGAGATCGGCCTGCGGCGTGAAGACGATGGGAATGTCGGCCAGATCGAACGAGCGATGCGTGAACGTCGAGAGCACCGCGACCTTCGTCTTGGGTGCGGAGAGACGCCGGTCTGTCACACGCGACCACAGGATCGGGTGCATCTCCGCCATATTCGAGCCCCACAGCACGAACGCGTCGGCGACCTCGAAGTCGTCGTAGCAGCCCATCGGCTCGTCCATGCCGAAGGTGCGCATGAAGCCGGCCACCGCCGAAGCCATGCAATGGCGCGCGTTGGGGTCGAGGTTGTTCGAGCGGAAGCCCGCCTTCATCAGCTTGACTGCGGCGTAGCCCTCAAAAACGGTCCATTGACCCGAGCCGAACATGCCGACAGCGGTGGGGCCCTTTTCCTTGATGACGCGCTTGAACTGCGCCGCCATCTCGTCGAACGCGCGGTCCCAGCTCACGGGCGTGAAATCGCCGTTCTTGTCGTATTTGCCATTCTTCATGCGCAGCAGCGGCTGGGTCAGCCGGTCCTTGCCGTACATGATCTTCGAGAGGAAATACCCCTTGACGCAGTTCAGCCCCCGATTGACCTCGGCCTTCGGGTCGCCCTGCGTGGCCACCACGCGGTTGTCCTTGACGGCGACTTCAACGCCGCAGCCCGTGCCACAGAATCGGCAAGGCGCCTTCGACCACTTGAGCTGCGTCAGCTCTTTGTCGGTGACAAGGTTGGCGGCGCCAGCAGGAAGCGTGACGCCAGCTACCGAAGCGGTGGCGGCGGCGGCGGTCTGCTTAATGAACGCGCGGCGAGAGACTTTCATCGTCCATTTCCTCATTCATGGCGTCGGCCATTTCGTTGTGCTGATAGATCAGGGCGGTGTTCAGCACACCGTCGATCTGTTGAATGAACGTCAGGTGGGCTGCGATGGCGCGCGAGCTGGGCGCCTCAAGCGTGACCACGAGCTTGCCGTTATCGCTGGCTGCATGGATTTCGCTGCCGGCGATGGCTTCGATGGCCTTGCTTACGGATGCAATATGGGTTGGCCGCGTCTGGACCAGGACGCCGGCGATATGCCATTCGTCGTCATCGAGTGGCGCCGGCCGAACAGGGATATCTATTTTTCTTGTGTTTCGCATGACGCTGTTTTGGCGATGCACGCCTTTTTCTAATCAGTGCTGCGCGAACATACAACCCGGCTCGCCCTCGGAACCCCCCGGGCGTATATCAATGCGTTGGCGGACCGCTCAGCAATTGGGACGCCCAGACGATAAAGCCATATCCGGCCACGATAATGACGGACAGAACCGGCACCATGACGGCCGTCAGAAACAGGAAGCTCCGCAGCTCTTCGGATTTACGTTGCGCGTCGACGTTTTGGGACTGTTCCACGATGACTCGACCAATGAGGGCGGCGCAAATGGCGCGCGAACGTTTTCCAGTAAAGCGAACGTCGCACGGGAATTCAAGGTTTTCGCATGATCCCGGCGTGACATATGTCGCGCAAGCAATATGTTGTTGGGGCCTGATCTAGCGCAAGACTTGCGGAATTCACGCGCCTGAAACATTGACGGGTACCCGCCATAAATACCAGGCCGCGACGGTTCGATATGGGCTCCATGCAAGGCCGAGCGTTTCCATTTGCTTGCGCGTGGGCGTAGTGTCGAGCCGCTTCAGACGGCGATAACCGTCGCGTACGCCGAAATCATCTGCAGGCAGGATGTCGGAGCGCTCCAGCGTGTAGATGAGCAGCATTTCGACCGTCCACCGGCCTACCCCGCGCAGTGTCACCAGCCGATCGACGAGCGCTTCGTCTGACATGGTCAGCGCATGTTCGCGCGTGGGTACGACGCCGTCGAGGGCGGCTTGTGCAATGCCGCGAATGGTCGCCAGTTTGGTCGCAGAGAAACCGCAGGCGCGCAGCGCCGCCTCTTCTGTGGCGAGCACCTGCTGCGGTGCGGGAAAAGCGGCGGCCGGATAGAGCGCGAGGAAACGGCCGAGGATGGCGTCACCGGCCTTGGCGTGCAACTGCTGATAGGCGATCGCGCGGATCAGCGCTTCATAAGGTTCGCGCGCAGGCTTGGCGGTGTGGCGGCAGGGGCCGATGGCGGCAATATGGCGGGCCCAGTCTTCGTCCAGCGTGGCCAGGAAGGTTGCGGCTTGCCGGTAGGCGCTCTCGGACAGGTCTGCTGCAATGGACATGCGCTGGTTCGCCGGTCAGCCGGCCTTGCGGAACGTGAGGTTGATGCGCTGGCTGCCCAGCAGTGCATGCGGGTGGTCTTTGAGCGGCGCAACGCCGTGATAGCGCAGGCGATCCGGGCCACCCCAGACGACGACATCGCCGTGAAAAAGGGGAATGCGCTGCGTCTTGTCGGCGCGGCGATGTCCGCCAAACAGGAAGACGGCTGGCATGCCGAGCGATACCGAGACGATGGGTGCGCCGTAATCCTGCTCGTCTTTGTCCTGATGCAGCGACATGCGGGCGCCGGGCACATAGCGGTTGATCAGGCAGGCGTCTGGCGTGAAGCCGGGGAAGCCCGCTTCAGCAGCGGCGTTGTACGCCAGGCGCGCGAACACATCGGGCAGTGGCGGCCACGCGGCTCCCGTGAGCGGGTCGAGCGTGGCATAGCGGTAGCCGCGGCGGTCTGAGGTCCAGCCCAGGGTGCCACTGTTGGTGAGCGCGACCGACATCTCGAAGCCGCCCGGCGTGACCATGTGGCGGAACGCGGCCTGCTGTGCGATGGCGTCCACCGCCGCCAGCAGGGCCGGCGCATCCGCCAGCGCAAAGCCACGGAAAATAAAGGCCGCCTCGCCGAGCGCGATGCGCGCGTCATCGGCGGGTGCGTGGTCGGCAAACAGATCGCCGGTCGTCATGGTGAACTGGCTATAGCGCGTCGTGGAAGATGATGCCCACAGTATGCCGTCGGCCCGAAAGCAGGCGGCTCACACCGTGGCGCAGGTTCACGCGATACGTACCGCGCGTGCCTTGTACAGGGCGATGGTGCACCGCAAAGACCACTGCATCGCCCTTGCGCAGTGGCACCACCTCAGGCCGCGATTGCATTCGTGGGCGCTGCTCCGTCATGACGAATTCGCCGCCGGTGAAATCCAGGCCGGGTTCGGACAGCAGGATGGCCACCTGCAGCGGGAAGACGTGCTCGCCATAGAGATCTTGATGCAGGCAGTTGTAGTCGCCAGGGCCGTATCGCAGGATCAGCGGCGTGGGGCGCAACTGGCCGGCTTCGTGACAGCGGCGCAGGAAATCGGCGTGCTGGGCCGGGTAGCGCACGTCGATGACCATGGCTTGGTTCCAGCGGTTGGCGATGGTCGCCAGCGGCGGGTAGAGCGACGTGCGCAACTGCGCGACCAGGTCCGGCAGCGGATAGGCGAAGTACTGGTATTCGCCGCGCCCGAAGCCATGGCGCTCCATCACCACGCGCGAGCGGTACAGGCGATCCTGCGGATACAGCGCTGCCAGGGCGTCGCACGCATCATGGGTGAGCAGGCTGGGCAATACGGCGCTGCCGAGCTCATTGAGGGCGTCCTCAGCGGCATGCCAGTCAATGCCATCAAGATTGGGAAGGTGCCCCGCGCTGACATGCGCGGCGGCGAAGGAAGGCGGCATATGTGCTCCTTTCGGAGATTCAAAGCGCCAAGCCTACGCTCACGGGAGTGCGCGTGGCACTCCGGAGCTTGCGGTCAAATTCAGGCTTGCGCGGCGAGGCCGGCGGGCATGTTGGTGGCGGCCAACTTCGTCAACGCGTTGCCGGTGGCGCGGCAGATGCGCCACTCTGGCAGCACATCGGCGCCCATGGCCTCGTAGAAAGCGATGGACGGCGCGTTCCAGTCGAGCACGCTCCACTCGAAGCGGCCGCAGTCGCGCTCTTGTGCCAGGCGCGCGAGGTGGATCAGGAGTGCCTTGCCGATGCCCAGGCCGCGGTACTCCGGCTCCACGAACAAGTCTTCCAGATACAGGCCCGGCTTGCACAGGAAAGTCGAGAAATTGTGGAAGAACAGCGCAAAGCCCACGGCCCGGCCGTCGACTTCTGCCAGCACCGCTTCGCAATACGGGCGCGGCCCGAACAGCATCGTCGCCAGCGCTTCAGGCGTGGTTTGCACGAGGTGCGTGAGCTTTTCGTACTCGGCCAGCGCAGAGATCAGGCGAACGAGCGAGGCGCAGTCGTCGGGTGTGGCAGGGCGCAGAGTGAAGCTGGTCGCTGTGGTTGTCATTGTGGCTGCGATTCCAGTGAGGTTTGGACCAGGCGCGCGACCTGGTCGACGTAATCGGGCGCGAGGCAATCGACCACGTGCCGCTCGGGCGTGCTGCGCAGCCAAGTGATCTGGCGCTTGCAGAGCTGGCGCGTGGCGGCGATGCCTTGTTCGCGCAGGGCAGCCATGTCGATTTCGCCCTCGAGGTAAGCCCACGCCTGGCGATACCCGACGCAGCGGATGGATGGCAGCGTGGGGGAAAGATCGCCACGGCGGCGCAAGCGTTCCACCTCGTCGAGCAGGCCGCCGGCGAGCATCGCATCAAAGCGCTGTGCGATGCGCGCGTGCAGCACGAGGCGGTCGGAGGGCTCCAGCGCGATCGTTAGATACGGCGCAGCTGCATCGTGCTGCTGGAACGCATTCGCGCCAACCTCGCGGGCGAGCAGGGCGGACATCGGCTGACCGGTCAGCCGATACAGTTCGAGCGCACGCTGGATGCGCTGCGCATCGGTCGCGTGCAATCGCGCAGCCGTCACCGGATCGACCAGTGCGAGCTTGGCGTGCAGCGCCGGCCAGCCGTCGCGCGCCGCTTCGGCATCGATTTCCGCGCGGATGGTCGGATCGGCGCCTGGCAAATCGGAGAGGCCTTGCGTAAGCGCCTTGTAGTACAGCATCGTGCCGCCGACGATCAGCGGCAGCCGGCCGCGTGCGCGGATGGCGTCGATCAGCGCGCTCGCATCATTGGCAAACTGCGCGGCGGAATACGCATCGAGCGGATCAATGATGTCGATCAGGTGATGCGGCGCGATGGCCTGTTCTTCGGCGCTGGGCTTGGCCGTGCCGATGTCCATGCCGCGATACACCAGCGCGGAATCCATGCTGATGATCTCCACCGGCCAGCGTTCGGCCAGCTTCAATGCGGCGGCGGTTTTGCCGGACGCGGTGGGCCCGAGCAGGCAAATCGCGCGCGGTGCGCTTGCAGCAGATGCAGTCATCGGTTACTGACCGCGCAGGAACAGGCGATCCAGGTCCGCCACGGTCAACTGGATCCACGTCGGGCGGCCGTGGTTGCACTGGTCGGCGCGTTCGGTGGCTTCCATCTGGCGCAGCAGTGCGTTCATCTCGTCCAGGTTCAGGCGGCGGTTGGCGCGCACTGCAGAGTGGCACGCCAGCGTGGCGAGCAGCTCGTTCTGGCGTTCGGCCAGCACGCGCGAGCCGCCGTAGGCCTGCAGATCGCGCAGCACGTCGCGCGCGAGCGCCTGCGCATCCGCCTTCTGCAGCAGCGTTGGCACCGATCGCACGGCCAGCGTGGTGGGCGACACGGCGGAGATATCGAAGCCGAGCAGCGTGAGCGTGTCGCGAAATTCCTCCGCGGTGCCGATCTCCACCGGGCTTGCGGCAAACGTGACCGGAATCAGCAGCGGCTGCACTTCGACGCGTTTGGTTTCCAGCGCGGTCTTGAGCTGTTCGTAGAGGATGCGCTCGTGCGCGGCATGCATGTCGACGAGCACCATGCCGCGCGTGTTCTGCGCCAGCACGTAGATGCCGTGCAGCTGGGCCACGGCAAAGCCCAGCGGATAAACATCGTCGTCATCGACCTGTGGCGCAGCGGGCGGTTCTGCAACGGCAGGCGCTTGCCCGATCGCGGTGCCGCCGTCGAACAATGTTGCGGCGCTCGGCACATCGGTCATCCACGCGGGGCGGCTGGACGGCATGGGCGCGCTATCGCCGCGCATCATTGACAGGTATTCCGCACGCGGCTGCGCAATGCCGAGCGACGTCTGCCGCGCGGCCATCTGGTTGATCCAACGCGTGGTGTTGTCGGCAGGCGAGGGCGCGGTCGCGACCCCAGCAATCTCGGGCGCATCGGCGATGTCGGTGCGCAGGCTGTCGCCCTGTTCACCGGCGTGGCGGGACAGCGCGCGTTGTACCGCGTGATAGACAAACTGGTGCACCGCGCGGCTGTCGCGAAAGCGCACCTCGATCTTGGATGGATGCACGTTCACGTCCACCGCTTCGGGCGGCAACTCCAGGCACAGCACGTAGGCGGGGAAACGGTCGCCGTGCAGCACGTCTTCATAGGCGCTGCGCACCGCGTGCGTGAGCAGGCGGTCGCGCACGAAGCGGCCGTTGACGTAGAAAAACTGATGATCCGCCCGCCCGCGCGAGGCGGTTGGCAGGCCGGCAAAGCCGAACAGGCGCAGCTCGCCGGCTGATTCTTCGAAAGGCAGGCGCGCGCGCGCGAAGTCGGCGCCAAGCACGGCCGCCGAGCGTGAATCCGCCTGCGTGGCGTTCCAATGCTCCAGCGGCTTGCCGTTGTGATGCACGGAGATGGCCACGTCAGGCCGCGCTAGCGCGGTGCGGCGGATGACCTCCATGCAGTGGCCCAGCTCGGTCTGCTCCGTCTTCAGGAATTTGCGGCGCGCCGGCGTGTTGAAGTACAGATGCTGCACATCGACCGTGGTGCCGACGCCGCCCGAAGCTGGCTGCGCCCGCCCGGTTTGCGCAATGATTTGCGTGGCGTGAGCGTCGTTCGCTGTGCGCGACGTGAGCGTCAGTTCCGCCACCGAGGCAATCGAGGCCAGCGCCTCGCCTCGAAACCCCAGCGTCGCTACAGATTCCAGCTCTTCAAGCGAGCCGATCTTGCTGGTCGCATGCCGCATCAGCGCGACGGGCAGTTCGCCCGCCGGAATGCCGCCGCCATTGTCGGTGATGGCAATGCGCCGCACGCCGCCTTCCTCCAGCTTGATCTGAAGCTGCGTGGCGCCGGCATCCAGCGCGTTTTCCAGCAGCTCCTTGACGACGGATGCCGGCCGTTCCACCACCTCGCCGGCTGCGATCTGGCTGATCAACTGGTCGGGAAGCGGGCGGATGGGGCGGCGGGAAGTCGAGGCGGAAGTCATCGCGGCATTATAAATGTCACGCCCTGTGCGGCGCACCGACGCAAGCCCGGCAAGCGCAAGGGGAAAATTAATTGACATCCGGTATCATTCTCCGCTGCTCAATCGGGGGTTGGTTTGGATATCGTGATGCAACTGGTCGACATTGTTCTGCATGTCGACAAATCGTTGGGACTGCTCATTCAGCAGTACGGCGCGTGGGTCTACGTGCTGCTGTTCGCCATCGTCTTTGCCGAGACCGGGTTGGTTGTGCTGCCCTTCCTGCCGGGCGACACGCTGCTCTTCATTGCTGGCGCGATGTGCGCCACGGGCCAGATGGACGCCTGGCTGCTCATCGTGCTGCTGGTGACTGCCGCGGTAACAGGCAATACCGTCAACTATTTTGTCGGTTCGTGGATCGGGCCCAAGGTATTCGACGGTCACATCCGATTCCTTGATCACCAAGCGCTGCTTAGGACACACGCCTTCTACGAGCGCCATGGCGGCAAAATGCTGGTGATGGCACGCTTCATTCCGGTGGTGCGCACGTTCGCGCCGTTCGTGGCCGGAGTGTCGAAGATGACGTTTGCCAAGTTCCAGCTCTTCAATATGATCGGCGCCGTGCTGTGGGTCGGCTTGTTGGTGCTGACCGGCGACCTGTTCGGCAACGTGCCCATCATCCGCGAGCATCTGAACACCATTGTGCTGATCGGTCTGGGCGCGGCGATTGTGCCGCTGATGCTGGGCGGGCTGTGGAAGTTGCTCAAGCGCCGCCGCGGCGCCGTCGCGCAGAAGTAAGCCTCAGTTCAGGTTCTTGCTCATGGCGCGCAGCGTTGGCATGCGCTCCTTGAGCTTGGCCGTATCGGCTGCATCTGGCCGCGCGTCCACGTAGGCTTCCAGGTCTTCCAGCGCGGGTCGGAAGCACTCCAGGTTGGCGTAGGCCAACCCCCGGTCGCGCACTTCCTCGATCGAATCGGGCAGCAGGATCACCAACCGCTGCTGCACCGCCAGCAGGCGCTGCCAGCGCGATTCCTGCAGATAGATCGCCTTCAGATTGCGCAGCATGCGCGCGATGATCTCGCGGTGCGTGGCCACCTGCAGGAACACCCCGAGCGGCACCGAGTTCGGGTCTTCGATGCCTTCCTTCTCCAGGTACGGGTCGAGCATGTCCTGCAATTCTTCCTTCGACAGTGTCTGCCCTGTCAGCGGATCGAGCACGACCTCGCCTGCAGGAATGCTCATGCGTACCAGGAAGTGGTTGGGAAAAGACACGCCCTTGAGGGGCAGGCCAATCTGCTGGCCGATCTCCATCAGCAGCACCGCCAACGAGATCGGAATGCCGCGCCGGCTCTGCAGCACGGTATTCAGATAGGAGTTCTCGGGATCGTAGTAATCGTTTGCATTGGGCCCGAATCCCAGCTCGCGATAGAAGAACTGATTGAGCAGGCGCAGGCGCTGGATGGCCGGCGTGCCGTCGGCGATGCGGTTTTTGATCCGCGCGACCAGCACGTCGATGGCGGCCAGCTCTGCCTGCAGGTCCAGATCCGGATACGCGTCCTGCGCAATCGACAGGGCGGTTTCTGTGAGGGGAATGCTGTCGTCGTCCGCGACCAGGGCCGAAAAATAATCGAGGACTTTAGTGGTCATCAGATGGCCTTTTTTCGGAACGTGGAAAACTTCAATCCAGTGAGCCACAGTGTACCGAAATAGACCACCGCGCACAGGACCAGACTTGCCCCCAGCAGCGCGATGCGCACGAGCGGTTTGGCGCCCAGTCCGACCCAATCAAAATTGTGGGCAAGCCACAGCAGCACGCCCGCCAGCAGCAGTACGGCTGACATCACCTGCGCGAGGAACAGCCCCCAGCCCGGCAGCGGGTGGTAATAGCCGCGCCGCCGCAGGCCAAAGAACAGCAGCGCCGCATTGATCGTCGCGCCAAAGCTGATCGACAGCGCCAGCCCCGCGTGTCCGAGAATCGGCACGAAGACATAGTTGGACAGCTGGGTCGCCACCAGCACCACCAGCGCGATCTTCACCGGCGTGCGGATGTCCTGCCGCGCATAGAAGCCTGGCGCCAGGATCTTGATGACGATCAGCCCGATCAGCCCCACGCCGTACGACGTCAGCGCCTGACGCGTCATCTCGACGTCCATGCCGGTGAATTTGCCGTAGTGGAACAGCGTGGCCGTGAGTGGTGCGCCAAACACGAACAGCCCCACTGCCGACGGCACTGCCAGCAGCACCGTCAGCCGCAGGCCCCAGTCGAGCAGCGACGAGTACTCTTCACGGTTGTTGTCGGCGCTTGCCTTCGACAGGCTTGGCAGCAGGATTGTCCCGAGCGCCACGCCCAGCAGTGCGGTCGGGAATTCCATCAGCCGGTCTGCGTAGTTCAGCCACGACACGCTGCCCGTCGGCAGGCGCGATGCAATGTTGGTGTTGATGATCAGGCTGATCTGCGCGACCGACACCGACAGCGTGGCCGGCAACATCTGCTTGAGCACGCGCCGCACGCCCGGGTGGTGCCACGCTGCGCGCACGTTGAACGACACGCGCGGCAGCATGCCCACACGGCGTAATGACGGAATCTGAATGGCCAGCTGCAGGATGCCGCCCACCACCACCGCATAGGCCTGCGCGTAGATGGGCGTTTCAAGATATGGCGCCACAAACACCGCGGCCACGATGAACGACAGGTTCAGCAGCACCGGCGTGAACGCGGGCACCGCAAATTGCCGCCACGTATTCAGAATGCCCGACGCCAGCGCCACCAACGACACGAGCCCGATGTACGGAAACATCACGCGCGTCATGAAGATCGCCGAGATATAGGCTTGGTTCTCGTGCGCCTTGAAGCCCGTCGCGACAGCGGTGACGATCAACGGCGCGCCGATCACGCCCAGCGCCGAAATGATCACCAGGAACCACGTCATCACCGTGGCCACGGAGTCGACCAGTGCGCGTGTTTCGGCCTCCCCCTGCCGGTTCTTGAATTCGCCCAGGATCGGCACGAACGCTTGCGAGAACGCGCCCTCGGCCGAAAGACGTCGCAGCAGGTTCGGGATGCGGAAGGCGACGTTGAAGGCATCGGTGTAAACCGAGGCACCGAAGGCGCGGGCGATCAGCGTCTCGCGAATGAGCCCCGTGATGCGCGAGAGCATCGTCAGGCCGCTGATCGTGGCGAGTGTTTTGAGGAGATTCAAGATGAATGCGTGGTTGGGCGCCGTCTGGGAGGCAAACACGGCGATGGCGGTCTGACCGACGGCGCCATGCGGGGTTCGCGCCCGGCGTGACAGACGTGACCGGAGGGCACAATTGCGGCCGTATTATAGGGACCGGCTCGTCATGCGCCCAAAAGTGCCGCAAAAGCCGCAAACTGCGGTCATCCGGGCGATTTCACAACAGGGTTTGCGTTGGGCGCAGAAGTCTGCGTATAATTGCCGTCTTTCACCAATTTGCGCGCTTCGGCCTTCCGTGTCTCCCGGGGCGCTTGCTACCGTTTCTTCAGGGATTTTTCCATGGCAAACACCGCACAAGCACGCAAGCGCGCACGCCAAGCCGTCGTTCAGAACGCTCACAACTCGGCTCTGCGCTCGCGTCTGCGTACTGCAATCAAGGGCGTCCGCAAGGCCGTGGCCGCTGGCGACAAGACTGCAGCCGCTGCTGCATTCAAGACCGCCCAAAGCACGATCGACAGCATCGCTGACAAGAAGATCGTCCACAAGAACAAGGCTGCACGCGCCAAGTCGCGTCTGTCCGCTGCCATCAAGGCAATGGCTGCCTAAGTTCGGGTGATGCCGGCTAGGCCGGCATGGCGCGGCACGCAAGGTCGCGCTCCGACGATAAAAAAAGCCCGTCTTCGGACGGGCTTTTTGCATTCTGCGCGTGCCCCAATGGGCGGGGCGCGGCATCGGATGGACCTGGGAAAACTAGCTTTTCGCGGGCGTGCCGCCTTCGGGCAGGATGCAGGCTTCCACGAGCTGCAGATTGTTGTCGTGCGCGAAGTTCAGCACGAAATCCAGCGCCTTGGGTTCGATGTCGCGCAGGCGCTCGTCGACGAAGACGCTGCGGATGCCGCCTGACATGACCGGGCGCACATAGGGGGAGTAGGTGAAGCGGGGGTCTCCGGTATCACCGGCGGGGCGGAACTGCGCCATCACACCGCACAGCCGATCGGCCCAGTCGCTCGGGCGGAAGGTCTTTCCGTCGCGGGTGACGCCCTGGATAAAGAATTGGCGAGGGTTGGCTGCCATGGACTGCGTGGGGCTGTGGAGATTTGCAAACGACTTCGACCGTGCGGGTGCCGCAACGTTCGAGCGGGGTGCACTTGTGGTGCGGATGATGCGCCTGCCTGGTTGCCGATTCATGAACCGGACGGACCGGCTTGTCGTACCGGTTTGCGGGCGGTCAGGGCATCCGAAGCAGCCGGTATTATATCTTATATAAGACTTTCATCGGCCTTTCACCCGAGCCTTTGTGGTAGCGGGCCCGCGGGGCGTGAAACTCGCCAAACCGGTGGCGATCCCGTATGATGGACTGAATCTTCAACAGGCAAGGCGGCTAGGGCGACGTGCAACGGGATGTTCCCGGTGCGTCATCTGCAGGCCGCCTTCGTTGTTTTATGAACCCACCAAGCTCGATCAAGCACTACCTGCAGTTCAAGGACTTTTCGCTGGAAGAGTACGAATACCTGCTGGACCGTTCCGCGATCCTCAAGGCCAAGTTCAAGAACTACGAGACGTGGCACCCGCTGCACGACCGCACGCTGGCCATGATCTTCGAGAAGAATTCCACGCGTACGCGCCTGTCGTTCGAAGCCGGCATTCACCAGCTCGGCGGCCACGCGGTCTTCCTGAACACGCGCGATTCCCAACTGGGGCGCGGTGAGCCGATTGAAGACGCCGCGCAGGTCATCTCCCGCATGACTGACATCATCATGATCCGCACCTTCGGGCAGGAGATCATCGAACGTTTTGCCGCGCATTCGCGCGTGCCGGTCATCAACGGGCTGACCAACGAATATCACCCGTGCCAGGTGCTGGCCGACATCTTCACCTTCATCGAACAGCGTGGGCCCATCAAGGGCAAGACCGTCACGTGGGTGGGCGATGCCAACAACATGGCGTACACGTGGATCCAGGCGGCTGAGATTCTCGGCTTCCGCTTCCATTTTTCTGCACCGAAGGGCTATCAGCTTGATCCGGCCATGGTGGCTGATTCCGCTTTGCCGTTCGTGCATGTGTTCGAAAGCCCGCTTGAAGCCTGCGATGGCGCGCACCTGGTGACCACCGACGTGTGGACCAGCATGGGCTACGAAGCCGAGAACGAAGCGCGCAAGAAAGCCTTCGGCGACTGGATGGTCACCGAGGCGATGATGCAGCGCGCGCAACCGGATGCGCTGTTCATGCACTGCCTGCCCGCGCACCGCGGCGAGGAAGTCGAGGCGGCCGTCATCGACGGCAAGCAGAGCGTTGTGTGGGATGAGGCGGAAAACCGCCTGCACGTGCAGAAGGCGCTGATGGAATACCTGCTCTGCGGGCGCTATTGAGCCCAGCGGCCAAGCCCGCAGCCATGAAAAAGGCCGCTCCGATTGACGTCGGAGCGGCCTTTTTGCCTTGAAGCGGCAGGCGGTTACTTCTTGCCGCCGTCGAGCTGGGGCAGTGCGTTGGCGGTACCAAGCGACAGCAGGCCGGCCTTCGAGTAGATCGACAGCTTGTCGCGCGTGTCCATCAGGTCCAGGTTGCGCATGGTCAGTTGGCCGATGCGGTCGGCGGGGCTGAACGGTGCGTCTTCAACCTTCTCCATCGACAGACGCTCAGGTGCGTAGGTCAGGTTCGGCGATTCGGTGTTCAGGATCGAGTAGTCGTTGCCGCGGCGCAGTTCCAGCGTGACGGTGCCGGTCACGGCGCGGGCCACCCAGCGCTGGGCGGTTTCACGCAGCATGATGGCCTGCGGATCGAACCAGCGGCCCTGGTACAGCAGACGGCCCAGGCGCAGGCCGTTGATGCGGTACTGCTCGATGGTGTCTTCGTTGTGGATGCCGGTCACCAGGCGCTCGTAGGCGATGTGCAGCAGCGCCATGCCCGGGGCTTCGTAGATGCCGCGGCTCTTGGCTTCGATGATGCGGTTTTCGATCTGATCGCTCATGCCCAGGCCGTGGCGGCCGCCGATGCGATTCAGCTCCAGGAACATCTCCACCGGGTCGGCGATTTCGCGGCCGTTGACGGCGACCGGACGGCCTTCGTCGAAGGTGACCGACACTTCTTCCGCCTTGACCTCGACTTCCGGCTTCCAGAACGCCACACCCATGATCGGGTTGACGATGTGGATGCCGCTGTTCAGGTGCTCCAGGTCCTTGGCCTCATGCGTGGCGCCCAGCATGTTGCTGTCCGTCGAGTAGGCTTTTTCGGCGCTCATCTTGTAGCCGAAACCTTCCTTGGTCATGAAGGCCGACATTTCGGCGCGGCCGCCCAGCTCGTCGATGAAGGCCTGGTCCAGCCAGGGCTTGTAGATCTTCAGTGCGGGGTTGGTCAGCAGGCCGTAGCGGTAGAAGCGCTCGATGTCGTTGCCCTTGAAGGTCGAGCCGTCGCCCCAGATGTTGACGTCGTCTTCCTTCATGGCAGCGACCAGCATGGTGCCGGTTACGGCGCGGCCCAGCGGCGTGGTGTTGAAGTACGTGATGCCGCCGGTGCTGATGTGGAAGGCGCCGGCCTGGATGGCGGCAATGCCTTCATTGGCAAGTTGCGGGCGGCACTCGATCAGGCGAGCCTTCTCTGCACCGTACTCCATGGCCTTGCGCGGGATGGCATCGTAGTCTTCCTCGTCGGGCTGGCCGAGATTGGCGGTGTAGGCGTACGGCAGGGCGCCTTTGTTCTTCATCCAGCGCAGCGCGGCGCTGGTGTCGAGACCGCCGGAGAAGGCAATGCCGACCTTCTGGCCGACGGGAACGTGTTGCAGGATGGTTTCCATACTCTTTCTCTTCAGATGATCGCTGCTGGCGCTTAGGCGCGCTTAGGCATAGTGGCAGATGTAGTGGTAGGCCTCGGTCACCCGAATGTCGAACTTCGAGTTGGCCGGAACCTGGAAGCTTTCGCCAGCGCCGGACGTCTTCCACTCATCGGAGCCGTCGAGCTTGTATTCGCACGAACCGCCCACGCATTCCATGATCTCGGCTGCGGCTGTCCCGAAGGTCAGCGTGGCCGGCAGCACCACGCCCACGGACTTCTTGGTGCCGTCGGGCAGGGTAAAGCTGTGACTGACGCACTTTCCGTCAAAGTACACATTGGCCTTGGTGGTCAGGCGGACGCCGTCAAAGGTTTCGGTGGTCATGAAATGGAACGCGAAAAGGGAAGTCGTAGGGTCAAACCAGCCATTTTAGGCCATTGGGTCGACCGCGGGTACGTCAAGCGAGGGGCAGGCCGGGTCCAGACGGGCGGGATGTGGCGCAAGGCTCTCAAGAAGCCGTCCGCCGGGCTATTTACACCACCACGGGTTCGGGTTCGATGCGTACGCCAAAGCGCGTATGAACCGCGTCCTGGATCTCGCGCGCCAGCGTCATCAACTGGACCGCGCTGCCGCCGCCACGGTGCACCAGCACCAGCGCCTGCTTCTCATACACGCCCACAGCGCCGCTCTGCCGACCCTTGAAGCCGCATTGATCGATCAACCAGCCGGCGGCAAGCTTGTAGGTGCCGTTCGGCTGTGCATATCCGACCAGATTCGGGAAGCGCGCAACCAGCGCATCGCGCGTAGCGGCATCGACGATGGGGTTCTTGAAGAAGCTGCCCGCGTTGCCGATCTCCGCCGGGTCGGGTAGCTTGCGGCGGCGGATAGTGACCACCGCATCGAAGATGTCCTGCGCAGTCGGGCTGGCGATGTTTTGCGCGGCCAGCTCGCGTGCGAGTTCGGCGTAGTGCGTGTCGGGCTGCCAGTCGACCGGCAGGGCGAAGGTCACCTCGGTGATGACGTAGCGATCGGCACCGGCGCGTTTGAAGACGCTGTCGCGGTAGCCAAAGGCGCAATCGGCGGCGGTAAGGGTGACGAACTCGCCGGCGTGGCGGTCGTATGCGCACAGGGAGTGGAAGCGGTCCTTGATCTCGACGCCGTATGCGCCGATGTTCTGGATGGGGGCCGCGCCCACCGTGCCGGGAATCAGTGCGAGGTTTTCCAGCCCAGGCAAGCCATGGGAGACGGTGTGAGCCACCAGGCCGTGCCACGATTCGCCGCCGCCTGCGGTGACGGTGTGGACTTCGCGGCTCTCGACCGTGCTTTGGCCGGCGGCGATGCCCGGAATCTCCATCAGCAGCACGAGGCCTTCGAAATCGCGCGTGAGCACGACGTTGCTGCCGCCACCCAGCACCAGAACAGGCAGGCCCTGCACGCGCGGGTCGGCCAGCGCGGCGGGAATGTCTTCCGGCGTGCGCACGTGCGCGGCGTAGCGGGCGGTGGCCTCAAAACGGAACGTGTTGTGCTGGCCTAGGGGATAATGCGTGTCGAGCAACGCCATGGCGCCAAATCTGCTGGGAAAGCCGAGATTATAGAAGCCATGGCACACGCGGCACCCGCAGCGAGGCGCCGCAGCAACCCGAATTCAAGTCTGCAAGGAGAACACGATGCCGTCGTTTGACGTGGTATGCGAAGCCAACATGGTGGAAGTGAAGAACGCCGTGGAACAGGCCAACAAAGAGATTTCGACGCGATTCGACTTCAAGGGCTCGGACTCCCGGGTCGAGCACAAGGAGCAGGAACTGACCTTGTTTGCCGATGACGATTTCAAGATCGGCCAGGTGAACGATGTGCTGATGAACAAGCTCGCCAAGCGCAACGTCGACGTGCGCTTCCTTGACTACCAGGACAAGCAGAAAATCGGCGGCGACAAGATGAAGCAGGTCGTCAAGATCAAGAAGGGTGTCTCTGGCGACCTGGCCAAGAAGATCGTCAAGACGATCAAGGACAGCAAGATCAAGGTGCAGGCAAGCATTCAGGGCGATGCGGTGCGTGTGACCGGCGCCAAGCGGGATGACCTGCAAAGCGTGATTGCCATGCTGCGCAAGGACGTGAGCGACACGCCGCTGGATTTCAATAACTTCCGCGACTGAGCCCGTCGCGCTTCCAAGCAAAACGCCCCGCACGAGCGGGGCGTTTGCATTTGCAGCGGCAAAACCTCACTGCGACAGCTTGGTCACCTTGAGTGCAGGATCCGCGGCGATGGCGGCTTCCGAGAACGGCAGCCGGTTCCAGCGCTTGGCAGAGAACTCGCGCATCTGGTCGAACGCATGCGGCGATGCCGGATCGGTCGATTCACCGTAGGTCAGAAGCGCATCGGCCACGGGGCCCTGATCGTCGAACGTGACGGTCTGGATGTAGCTGGTGCCGAAATACACCTGCAAGCCCTTCGGCCCGATCGGCGTGCTTTGCAGCTTGTTCAGCACGCCTTCGTATTCCTCGCCGCCATGCAGGGCGATGTCGCCGCCCGGCGCGTGGGCCGCTTGGACAGTGCCCAGCGGCGTATCCAGCGCAAAGCCGGCGGTGCGGACGGCGCCCACGGCATCTTTCAACGCTTTGAACACGGCCGTGCGCACGGTTGCATCGCTCATGCGCAGGTTGCGCGGTGTGTGGATCGGATCAGCCGGGTTGAAGTCGACCGCGTAGACATGGGGGATGTCCTTGGCGCGCATCCAGAACTCGCGGAACAGGTGCGCGGCGCGGGCGTCGACGTTGTCCGTGAGGTTCCATTGTGCAAGGGCAGCGCAGCCGTCGCGCACATCGGCATCGAGGTTGGCCGTGGCCTTGCAGGCGGCCAGCAGATCGTCGCGCACGAGGTGGCCGGCGAGGTTGGCGTCGCGGAAGATCATCGCCTGCAGGTTCGGCAGGTTGACCTTGTTGCCGGGCAGCCCGTCGGTGCCGGCGAGGCGGCGCTCGATCTCGATCAGGCCGATGCGGGTGCGCAGGCGTTGCGGCACGTCGGTCGAGCCCATCACCGGCGAGAAGCCCGTCAGCTTCTGCGCCGGATTGCTCAGCCACGAGCTGTCGTTGCTGTTGGCGACGTAGTCATCGCGCTCCAGCACCGGCATGCGTGCGGGGGCCACCAAGCCTGGCACCGGCGACGCCGGATCGACCCGCCAGTTGCACGCACTGCGTGAGCCATCGAGCAGCACCAAGCCCACGCCCTTGAAGAGCTTGTCGGCCAGCGGAGAGGGCGCACAACGCTTGAGCGCTTCAGCCGACACATCCGGCGTGGTTGAAACGTCGGCAAACAGCGCACGGCCGTTGCGGTCGGTGGCAATGGTGTTCACCCAGGGGATGCCGAGGTTGCTGATGGCCTGCCGGATGGCCGCCACGTCCTTGGCCTGCGCGATATGCAGCCACGTATCGATGGAGCGCGTGTTGTTGCGATTGACGTCGCGTAGCGTGTAGGCCTTCTGTGTGGTCCACGGCATGCCGCCGGCCGGCATCGACAGCACCGGCCCGTACACCGTGTTGTAGAAGGTGTGGGTGCGATGCTCGATGCGGCCGTCCGGCAGCTTCACGTCAAAGGCCACGGTGCGCGTGGTCATCTTGTGCGGCTTGCCGTCGATCAGGTAGGTGGTCGGATCGCCCTCGGCAAGCTTCAGTTCGAACAGCGTGAAGCGGCGGCCGGTGGAAACGGTGTGCGTCCATGCCACGTCTTTGTTGAAGCCGATGCTGACGACGGGGAACGCGGCAATCGACGCGCCCATCACGTCCAGCTTGCCCGGCACGGTCAGGTGGACCTGGTAGAAGCGGTTGGTGGTTGTCCACGGGAAGTGCGGGTTGCCGAGCAGCACACCCCGACCGGTATCGGTGGCGGCCTTGCCGAAGGCCCAGCCGTTGGAGCCGATCGGCATGTCGCGCAGTTGCAGGTCGCGGTCGAGTGCAGCGGTGTCGACGGCATGCGGTGGAACGACCGCTGAGGCAGGCGCGCCGCCCGGCGGCTGCGCGGCGACGATGCTCGCCAGCATGGCGCCCGCGCTGGCCTGGATGGCCTTCTCTTCGCCCATCAGCATCATGTCGGCCACTGTAAGCGGGCGCACCCATTCCGCATTGCGGCAGGCTGCCGGGCGGTTCGCGGCCGGCGTGTCTTTCAGATAGCGGTTGTAGCCCGCGATGTAGCCGCGCAGCAGCTCGCGCGCTTCAGGCGACATCTGTGCATAGCCAGCGCGCAGGCCAGCTTCATCAAACGCACTCTTGAAGAAAGCGTCGGCTTGCGTGTTGGGCACCGGCTTGAACGACACCACGACGGTGCCGTCCGGCCCGAATGTCTTCGAGCGCTCGCCGTTGACGGTGACGACCTGGTCGGCGAGCAGGCACACGTTGTCCTGCGCATAGGCATAGGCCATCCCGAAGCCGAGGCTGGCGTAGTCGTTGGCCCGGATGTGCGGAATGCCGAAGCGGGTGCGGCTGATTTCGGCCGAAAGGCCGGTGTCCGAAGGCGTGGCCCAGCCGCTGTCTGTGCTGGCGCAGCCGGCCAGCGCCGCAAGCGCGGCCGTGGCAAGCGTGGCGCGCAATGCGAATCCCTGCATGAATCGCTGCATCGTGCGTTGTCTCCTGATGTCGGTGTTGTTATGGGCGGTTGCGTCTGCGCGCAGCCGTCGCCGCATCGTCAATCGGGCCAGTCCTATTCGAAAGAGGTATTCCCGCCAAAGTTGGGGTCGATATCGCCACGTGGATTGCAGCCCGCGCCTATACTCGCGCATGCCCAGAATCGACCTGCTGACCTATCCCGACGTCGCCTTTTCCACGTTGGCGACCGCTGCCGACACGCTTGGCGTGGCCAATGCGCTGGCCTCCATGCAGGCGGGCAAGCGGGCCGATGCCGCCAAGACGCCGGTGTTCGGCTGGCGACTCATTGCGCGGGACCCGTCGCGTTGGCAGGCTGCGGCAGAAACGCTCGCGTGCCCTTGTGACGCACTACCGGAAGACGACACGCAGCTCGGCGATGCGTTGATCGTTCCCCCGCTGCATTTCGACCACATCGGCACGCTGGAGCAGCGTCTGGCCTTGCTGGAAGTGGAACGCGCCACGATCCGCCGTTATCTGGATGCAGGACGGCTGGTGGCGTCATCCTTCACAGGTGTGGCGATGCTGGCCGACGTGCTGCCCGCCGGCCAACGGTTGACGGTGACATGGCTCATTGCAGGTTGGGTGCAGGGCTACTTTCCGCATTTGAAAGCCGCGCCGGCGCAGGCCATCGTCAGCAGCGGCAACGTCATCACCGCGCGGGCGATGGAGCATGGCGTTGCGCTCATGCACCGCGTGGTCGCACGCCTGGCTGATGCGCGGCTCGCGCGCACGCTGGGCAATACGGTGCTCGACCACCCCTCACGCGGCGAGGCCATCGGCATCTGGCTGCGCAGCAAACCAGCCATCCGCGACAGCGTCGTGCTGCGCGCACGGCGTTATCTGCAGCAGCATCTGCACGAACCGTTTGATCTCGGAAGACTTGCTGCCGTCGCCTCAACCAGCGAGCGGACGCTGCTGCGGCATTTCACGAAAACGGTGGGGATGTCGCCGCTGCAATTGCTGCACCGGCTGCGCGTGGAACGCGCGTGCCACCTGCTGGAAGTCAGCACGCAGAGCCTGACGACGATTGCCGAGCAGTGCGGCTATCAGGACATGTCCGCCTTCCGACGGTTGATCCGGCGGCACACGGGCCGGCCGCCAGGCGAACATCGGCGCGCGCATTCGGTGCGCGCCGAGTTGCGCAATTAAGCGGCTTTTTTCTTCTCGCCGATGCGGCTTTCCTTGCCGGCCAGCAGCTTGGCGATATTGGCGCGGTGGCGCGCGATGAGCAGCACCGCCATCAGCCCAACCGCACCGGCAATCCAGTCGAAGCCGTTCATCAGCACGTAGAAGAACGGTGCGAACACCGCCGACACCAGCGCCGCCAGCGACGAGTAGCGGAAGAACACGGCGATGATGAGCCACGTAGCCAGCGTTGCCAGCCCAAGCCACACGTTCAGCGCCAGGAGAATGCCCGCCGCCGTGGCGACGCCCTTGCCACCCGCAAAGCGATGGAACACCGGATACAGGTGCCCCAGGAACACGGCGATCACCACCAGCGCGATGCCGGTCTCATCTACGCCAAAGCGCGGCGCCAGGAATAGCGCCAGCCACACCGCCAGCCAGCCCTTGGCCGCATCACCGAGCAGCGTGAGGATGGCCGCCTTCTTGTTGCCCGAGCGCAGCACGTTGGTGGCGCCGGGGTTGCCCGAGCCGTAGGTGCGCGGGTCCGCCAGACCCATCGCGCGGCTGACCACCACGGCAAACGAAATCGAGCCGATCAGGTAGGCGGCCACGGCAAAAATGACGGTTGCGACGACTGGTGACATATGGAATGTGAGAAATCAGGCTGCGGGATTGTAGCGTGGTCGCAAGCGTGCCCCAGCGGCGGCGTTCGTTTCAATCGGGGTTTGCACAATTGACGGGCTGCGCGTTCAGCACCGACGTCAGCACGCTGGGCGCCAGGCTCACGAGAAAGCCGCGCCGCCCCCCGTTGATATAGATGCGCTCCAGCTCCAGCACGCTCGCCTCCACATACACCGGCATCGCCTTACGCACGCCAAACGGCGACGTGCCCCCGACGAGGTAGCCGCTATGCCGCTGCGCTACCTCGGGCTTGCATGGCTGCACGGTCTTGCGGCCGGTTTGTCGTGCGAGATTCTTGGTGGACACGGAGCAATCGCCGTGCATCAGCACGATGAGCGGCTTGGCGTGCTCGTCTTCCATGACCAGCGTCTTGACGACGGCGTGTTCGTCCACGCCGAGTTGGCGGGATGACTCGGTCGTGCCGCCCTTGTCGACGTAGTCATAGGTGTGTTCAGTAAAGGCCACGCCATGCGCCTTGAGGTACTGCGTGGCGGGCGTCTCGGAAACGTGCTTGGACTTGCTCATACGGGGCAGGGAAGAACGATCGCTATCCGCGCGGATGGTGCTGCGCATGCAACGTGCGCAGCCGCTCGCGCGCGACGTGGGTGTAGATCTGCGTGGTGGAAATATCCGCGTGGCCGAGCAGCATCTGCACCACGCGCAAGTCTGCGCCGTGGTTGAGCAGGTGCGTGGCAAACGCGTGCCGCAGCGTGTGCGGCGACAGCGGCGCGTGAATGTCGGCCAGCAGCGCGTAGCGCTTGATGAGATACCAGAACGCCTGGCGCGTCATGCCTTCGCCGCGCGTGGTGACGAATAGCGCGTCAGTCGTACGCTCGCCGAGCAGCGCCGTGCGACCCGTTTGACGATCCTGCAGGTACCGCCGCAGCCAATCGCTGGCTTCGGCGCCAAACGGCACCAGACGATCCTTGCCGCCTTTGCCGCCAACCACGCGCACCACACCTTCGTTCAGGCCGACTTCCACCGTTTTCAGCGCGACGATTTCCGACACGCGCAGCCCGCTCGCATACATCAGCTCGATCATCGCGCGGTCGCGTAGGCCGAGCGGCGTGTCCACATCCGGCGCGTTGATGAGCGCCTCGACTTGCGTTTCGGACAGCGTCTTCGGAAAGCGCGGCGGTTGCTTGGCCGTCGGCAGCAGGCGCGACGGATCGGTGCTCACAACGTGCTCGCGCAGTGCCCACTGGAAGAAGCGCTTGAACACGGTGCGGCGCCGGTTGGCAGACGATGCGCGACTCTCGGCATGGCGTGCGGCAAAGTAATCGGCCAGGTCGCCGTCTTCGGTTTCGGCGATGGACTTGCTGCGCTCGGCCAGCCAATGCGCGTAGAGCGTCAGGTCGCGCCGGTACGCATCGAGCGTATTGCGAGCGAGGCCATCTTCCAGCCACAGCGCGTCGCAAAAGCGCTGGATGGCATCTGCGCTTTGTGGCGGCAAGGCCGGGGCTTCGGCGTCTTTCAGTGCAGCCTTTCTCATATCAGCATCACGCCTTCGTGGCGCAGCAGCCAGTGCTTGATGTTCAGCAGGTAGCCATCCGTGTGGTGCGAAAACCCGCCGATGCCGGACGCGCTCACCACGCGGTGGCAAGGGATGAGGATTGGGAACCAGTTGTCACCGCATGCCTGGCCCACCGCGCGCGGCACGCTGCCGATCTGTTGCGCGATGGTGCCGTAGGTGATGACGCTGCCGCATGGGATGGCGCTGATGGCCCGCCACACGCGGTGCTGGAAATCGGTGCCGGCGGGGGCGAGCGGGATATCGAAAGTCGCGCGTGGGTCGCTGTAGTACGCCTCGAGCTGGCGGGCCAGTCTGGCGATCAACGCGTCTGATGAATCGACGAGGGGCGTGCTTTCGGGCAGGTAGATGAGTTCACGCAGGGCGCCTTCGGCCACGCGCACGCCCAGCTTGCCGAAAGGCGCTTCCAGAACGGCGTCGAAAGGGGATGGCATGGCGGGGCCGGCGCTCAAAAACAATCCTGCGAATCTAGCACAGGCCCCAGGCGGGCAGCGTTACTGATCCAGCTTGATGTTCTGCTGCTTGACCAGCGTGCGCATTTTGTCGAATTCACGCTTGATCTCGGCCGTGTATTGCTGCGGCGTATTGCCGACGGGCTCGGCACCGGCACCTCGGAATCGATCGACCAGGCCTGGGTCTTTCAGCGCCTTGACCGACGCTTCGTTGAGCTTGCGGATGATGTCGTCGGGCGTGCCGGCCGGCGCGACAAGTCCGTACCACGCCGGGTCATTTGCGTCCTTCAGGCCGACTTCGGCAAAGGTGGGCACGTCGGGCAGGCTATCGATGCGCTTGTTCCACGCCACCACAATTGGCCGCAGCTTGCCGCTCTTGATGAACTGCATGGACGAGGGCAGGTTGTCGACCATGATCGGCACCTGATTGGCCAGCACGTCGTTCAATGCCGGCCCTGCACCCCGATATGGCACATGGACCATCTGCGTTTTGGTCAGCACCTTGAACTCTTCGCCCAGCATGTGGCCGATGCCGCAGGTGCCCGATGTCGCGAATGAATATTTGCCGGGGTTGGCCGTCAGCGCCGCGACAAACTCCTTGTAGTTCTTGGCCGGAAAGGTTGGGTTGACCGCAATCACGTTGGCCACGGTGGCCAGGTTGGTGATCGGCTTGAAATCCTTGAGCGGGTCGTACGAAAGCTTCGCATTGCACGCCGGGTTGACGGCATGCGTGGAGACGGTGGCGATGCCGATCGTGTAGCCATCCGGCGCAGCCTTGGCGATGGCATCGGCGCCGATCGAACCGCCGCCGCCGCCCTTGTTTTCCACTACCACGGCCTGGCCCAGCACCTTGGAAAGCTGATCGGCCACGCCGCGCCCCACGATGTCCGTCGTGCCGCCCGGCGGAAACGGAATGATCAGCTTGAGCGGCTTAGCCGGGTAGTTGTCGGCCAGCGCCGGCCCGCATAACAGCGTTCCAGCGGCTGCGATCAGGCTGGCGATCAGTCGTCCCTTGGTCATCGTCATCCTCCTTGTGGCTTGGTGTGCGTTCTGCGTTCTTGTGGGGAAACTGCTGAATAGCACAACCGCACACGCCAACCACGCGGCAACCGGGGAAACCCTGAAAAGCGAATCGTCAGATTGTCAGGTTCCGAGCAGCCCGCTTTTCAGATCGCGGTCGACCGGGCTGTTGCCGATGAAGATGCTGAGCACAGCCTGGTAGAAATCTTCGCCGGGGATGGCCTTGGTGCGCGCCACGCCATTGATGCTGATGGTGGTGCCGGCATCGGGCGCGTAGTCAAAGTTGATGGTGTCGCCGCGCTTGGTGGAGCCGATCTGGCGCATCGCGTCTTCCAACTGCGTCAGACGGTCGGCCAGCCTCTGCATTTGAATTTCTGTCTGGTTGCGGTGGATGCCGTCGTTCAGCGCGTGGATGAACGTATCGGCGCCCACATTACGCAGCGGGTGGATCTGCAGCCGCTTCGGTCCCTTCATGCCGAGGATGACCGCCGCGTTCTTCGCACGCTCGGGCAGGTACAAGCCTGCGACATAGCCCTTGATGACAAACACTGAACGCAGGCCCGTGCCATTGAGCAGCAGTTCGCGGCCAGCCACACGGGCGGCGTCGTCGAACGGCACACCCTCGACGTTAACCGTGGCCCATGCGGGGCTCGCGCACGCGGCGCAGAGCATCGCGCCCATGACGCCGCCGCGCCACGCGCGTGCCATCCTGGATGAACGGGCACGCACAGCAACCTGCAATGCGCAACGGAGATGAACAAGAGCGGAAAACATCGAAATGGGCGGTTTGAGATTAAGCCGCCATTTTCCCGATATTTTATTTGCAAACAATTAGTGTCTGCCCTGATGCGCAAGCGTTTGCGTACTAGGCGGTATAAGGGCCCACTGGCGTGAGCGTTAAGCACGTATTCGTGGTTTTGTGCTACACGCACTTTGTTGGTTTTTAAACTAATCGGCGTGGCAACTTGGAAAGCCAGATTAAAGGCACATCACAGTCCTGATGCGTTGGCGTGCCTAACCCGAGCGAGCGCTCACGTCGTCTGCGCCAGCGCCCAGGCCACGTGTTCACGCACGAGTTCCGAGGCGTCATCGGTGCGTGCTTTCAAGGCGGTAATCAGTTGCGCGCGCGTGGTATCCGGCAGCGGGGCGCGCAGTGCGTTGCCGATCGCCACGGCAATGTTGCGCAGCCAGCGCTCGTGCCCGATGCGGCGGATCGGACTGCCTTCCAGTCGCTGGTTGAATTCGGCGTCGGTCCAGTTGAACAGCTCAGCCAGCGTGGCCGCGTCCAAGCCGTTGCGCACGTCAAAGTCGGGCAGGTTGGCCGGCACGGCAAACTTGTTCCATGGGCAGATGAGCTGGCAGTCGTCGCAGCCGTATATGCGGTTGCCCATCGCTGCGCGCAGGTCGACCGGGATGCTGCCCTTGTGCTCGATGGTCAGGTACGAGATGCAACGGCGTGCGTCCACCGTGTACGGCGCGACGATGGCCTGCGTAGGGCACACGTCGATGCAGCGCGTGCAGTTGCCGCAGTGGGGCTCCACGGGTGGATCAACGGGAAACGGCAGGTCGACGAGGATTTCGCCGAGGAAGAACATCGAGCCCGCATCGCGGTCCAGCAGCAGCGTGTGTTTGCCACGCCAGCCCAGGCCGCCGTTGGTCGCCAGCGCGACTTCCAGCACCGGTGCCGAATCGGTGAACACGCGAAAGCCGTACGGCCCGACGGCGCCTGCAATCTTTTCGGCCAGCTTCTGCAGGCGTTGGCGCAGTACCTTGTGATAGTCGCGGCCGCGTGCGTAGAGCGAGACAGTCGCGTCTTCGGGGCGGCTCAGGCGGGCCCACTCGATGGTGCGCCAGTCGCCGCCGGCCATTCGCGGATCGGCCAGATGTGGCAGATACGGCATCCGCGCGACGATGGCGCGTACCGTTCCGGCAACAAGTTCGGCCGGGCGTGCGCGGAGCATGCCGTGGTTCGCCATATAATCCATGTCACCGTAAAACCCCTGCGCAAGCCATGTCTGGAGCCCTTCTTCAGCGTGCGACAGGTCGACATCGGCGATGCGGATTGCATCGAAACCGAGTTCGGCACCCCAGGAGCGAATCTGCGCCACAAGCGCGTGCATGCCGGCCTCATCGGCTGGCAAGCGTGCATCCAGATTCGTTTCAGGTGATGACGTGGGGGTGGCGGACATGCCCAAATTGTACGCAATGCCCACCGTGCTTCCTGCTGACGCGCCTTCTGGTTTGACCTCTCCGCTCGCTGAGCGCACGTTTTCGCTCGTCGATGAAGTGGCCACGTCGGCTTTTGGTGCAGCGCTCGCGCAGGCCGTGCTGGGACTAGGTCCGCGCCCCGTGCAGATGCAGCTCTCGGGCGATCTGGGCGCGGGCAAGACGACGCTCTCTCGCGCCATCCTGCGCGGCCTCGGACACACGGGGCGCGTGCGCAGTCCCACCTATACGCTGGTCGAACCTTACGACGTTGCCGGAACCATGGGCACGCAGAAGGTCTATCACTTCGACCTGTACCGCTTTGCCGATCCCGAAGAATGGACTGACGCCGGGTTCCGCGATTGCTTTGCCGAACCCGCGCTGTGCCTGGTCGAATGGCCCGAGAAGGCGCAGGCGCTGCTCGGCACGCCTGATCTGCACATCGCTTTATCGGTCGACGTTGTGCACGAAACCTACGATGACGGCGTTGAGCATGCACCGCGCCTTGTACGTCTGACCGCACGCACGCAGACCGGCCTTCAACTTTTACAGTCCTTGCAACACCTGCTCCCATGCTGATCAAGCATCTGCCGACCGACCAACCGGATGATCCGAACCTGCCGAGCCAGGCCCGCCGCCAATGGCTCACGCGCATGGCGAAGGCCAGCGCAGGCACGGTCATCCTGAGCCTGGTGGGCCCGCAGATTGCGCGCGGCGCCAACATCGTCGCCGTGCGCGTATGGCCCGCCGAGGACTACACGCGCGTGACCATCGAATCCGACGTCGCGCTCAAGGCTACGCATCAGCTCATCAAGGACCCGGATCGCCTGATGGTCGATATCGACGGGCTCGACCTGAACCCGACGTTGCGCGAGCTGGTCGCCAAGATCGCGCCGAACGATCCGTACATCCGACAGGTGCGCGTGGGTCAGAACCGGCCGAGCGTCGTGCGTCTGGTGTTCGACCTGAAGGAAAGCGTCAACCCGCAGGTGTTCACGCTGCTGCCGATTGCGGGCTATCGCAACCGGCTCGTCTTCGATCTGTACCCGACCAACCCGCCCGACCCGCTGATGCAGCTCGTGCAGGCCACCGAGGGCAAGCAAGAGCGTTTTGCTGCGTCAGGCGGCACGCCGATGCCGTCGCCGTCGGATGACGATGACCCCATCGCCGCGCTGGCACGCAGCAGCAGCGGCAGCAGCCCAACCAAGCGGCCGATCGAAGAGCCGCACCCCCCGGCGCTTGCCAACCGCACGCCGCCGCGCAAGGTGCCGCCGGCGACCTCTACGAATCCTCCGTCGACGCTCGCCAACGCGCCGAACACGCCGCCGCTGGAGATCGTTCCCGAGCAACCCGTGCCGCGCGCGCCGTCGAACGGCCCGCGCATGCGCCGGCTGCTCACGGTCGCCATCGATCCTGGCCATGGCGGCGAAGACCCGGGCGCCACGGGCGGTGCCGGCACACACGAGAAAGACGTGGTGCTCTCGATCGCCCGCATGCTCAAGGCCAAGATCGACGCCCAGCCCAACATGCGCGCCATGATGACGCGCGATTCCGACTACTTCGTCCCGCTGGGCGTGCGTGTGCAAAAGGCGCGCCGCGTGCAGGCGGATCTGTTCGTCTCCATCCATGCCGATGCGTTTCTCTCGCCGGAAGCGCGCGGGGCATCGGTGTTCGTGCTGTCCGATCGTGGTGCTTCGAGCGCGCAGGCCAAGTGGCTCGCCAACAAGGAAAACGCGGCCGACATGATCGGCGGGGCGAATCTTGGCTCGAAAGACGCGCAAGTCACGCGCGTGCTGCTGGACTTGTCGACCACCGCACAGATCACCGACAGCATGAAGGTCGGCAGGGCGGTGCTGGACCAGATTGGCGGCATCAACCGGCTGCACAAGGGGCAGGTCGAGCAGGCGGGCTTTGCGGTGCTCAAGGCGCCGGATATTCCGTCGATCCTGGTCGAGACGGCCTTCATCTCGAACCCGGAAGAAGAAGCCAAGCTCAACGACCTGGGCCACCAGAACCAGCTTGCCGACGCCATCCTGCGCGGCATTCGCGCCTACTTTGCCAAGAACCCGCCGTTGTCGCGCAACCCGGGCGTCTGACGCATGACGACGCTCGTGCTGCGCGAAGGCGGTGCGTCTGACGCCAGCACCATCGCCGACATCCACACGCGGAGCTGGCAGAGCGCATATCGCGGGCTCGGCATCCTGTCCGACGCGTATCTCGACGACGTGGCCAACGTCGAGATGCAGGCCAAGTGGCGTGAACGCATGATTGCACCCGTTGTTGGGCAATACGTGTGGTGTGCCGATCTGGACGGCGAAACCATCGGCTTTCTCTGCACCCTGCGTGAAGACGACACGCCCTGGGGTGCGCTCGTCGACAACCTGCATCTGCTGCCGGCGTCACGCGGCCATGGTGTCGGCAAGCGCTTGATGGGCGAAGCGGCGCGCTTGGCCGCGGCCCAGGGCATCACACAGTTGCATCTGCGGGTGTACGAGGCGAACACCGCCGCGATCGCCTTCTACGAAGCGCTGGGCGGTGTGCCGGTCAGCCGGGATTGGCTGGAGACGGCCGACGGCGGGCACGCTTGGGTGCGCACCTACCACTGGCCGGAAGCGGAATTCGCGAGCTTGACGAGCTTGCGCTGATCAAGCCGGGCGGCTGGCCGGGGCAACTGCGCCGGCCTCCGCATGGGCAACGCGATCAGCATACCTGCGCGCCAGCGTCGAGCACACGATGAGCTGCAACTGGTGATAGATCATCAGCGGCAGCACGATCAGGCCGAGCGCGGGGTTGCCGGCAAATAGGATCTTCGCCATCGGCACGCCGTTCGCCAGGCTCTTCTTCGAGCCGCAGAACACGGCGGTGATCTCGTCGGCCAGGTTGAAACCCGCGCGCCGCGAGAGCCATGTCGTCGCACCCAGTACGACGAACAGCAGCGCGCCGCTCATGACGGCCACCGCCACGATGGTCTCCCACGGATACTTCGACCACACACCTGCGTGCGTGGAATCGGCAAACGAGTTGAACACGATCAGCAAGATGACCGCGCGGTCGACCTTGTTGATGATCGGCTTGTGTTTGTTGATGAAGCCGCCGAGCACTGGGCGCAGCAACTGGCCCAGCACGAACGGCAGCAGCAGTTGCTCGGCCACGCCCAGCAGCGCCTTGCCGACTGAGAGGTCCGCGCCTGACGCCTGGATGACGAAGCTCATCAGCAGCGGCGTGGCGATCATGCCGATCAGGCCCGAGATGGTCGCGTTGAAGATGGCGGCCGGCACATTGCCCTTGGCCATCGCTGTCATCGCCACCGACGACGAAACCGTGGATGGCAGCGCGCACAGATAGAACACGCCCAGCAGCAGCTCAGCCGGAATGAACGGCTTGCACGCAAACAGGATGACCGCGCCGATCAGCGGAAACAGGATGAATGTGCAGCTCTGCACGAACAGATGCAGGCGCCAGTTGCGCGCGCCTTCCACGATTTTCTCGCGCGAGAGCGCTGCGCCGTGCAGAAAAAACACCAGCGACACGCCGACGATGGTGACAATGTCCAATCGCAACGGACCGTCGCTCGCGCCCAGCGCGGGGAAGAACAAGGCGAGCGCGACCATCACCAGCATGGCGCGAATGAACCCATCGATATGGGACAACAACGGAGACAACAGCGGAATCTTCATGTGCGTGCGCGGTCACCATTACGTAACGGCGTGGGTTGGATGGCGGGATAGGCGCTATTGCACAACATCCCTATCTAGAATACAAATGCATTGATCAAATCAATTCATACGCCGTCAGCATGAATGTCACCCTGCGCCAATTGCGTGTCTTCCTCGCCGTGGCACGTGCGCACAGCTTCAGCCGCGCGGGCGACACCATTGGCCTGACACAGCCGGCCGTGAGCCGCTCGATTTCCGAGCTGGAAGGCGAACTGGGCTTGAAGTTGCTCGACCGCACCACCCGCGAAGTCGTGCTGACGGAAGTGGGGCGCTCGCTTGCGACGGCGCTCGACCGCCTCGTCGCTGATCTGGACGACACGTTGCAACAGGCGCGCCAAGTGGGCGAGCAGCGGCGGGGGCGCGTGGTGGTGGCGTCCAGCCCGACGGTGTCGACCCGGCTGATGCCGGTGTACGTGGCAGAGTGCGCGGTGCGCTATCCGGATATCCGCATGATCGTGCGTGACTCCGTGCAGGTCGACACGCTTCAATTGATCCGCACGGGCGGAGCGGATTTCGGTGTGGTGGTGGAGCCGCTCGATACCGAGGGCCTATGGACCGAGCCGCTGCTGATCGATCCGTTCTGCCTCGTCTGTCGCAAGGATCATCCACTCGCGCAACGCAGCAGCGTGCGCTGGAAAGATCTGCATCGCACGGCGGTCGTCTTGCTCGACCATGCTTCGGGCAGCCGCCCGCTCATCGATCGTATTTTCCTGCGCCACGGCGTTCACCCTGACGTTGCGCAGGAGATGGGCCACAGCAGCGCTGTGTTTGGCATGGTGGAAGCGGGCATCGGTGCGGGCGTGGTGCCGTCGCTGTCATTGCCGCTGCCGTCGTCGTCGCCATTGGTGGCGGTGCCGCTGTCACCAAAGGAAACGCGCGCCATCGTGCTGGCGCGTCGGCATGACCGGTCGCTCTCGCCGGCGGCCGAGGCGGCGTGGCAGATGATTCGCCGGATGGCGCTGCCCGCCACCTGATGGCCTGATCGATTCGCTTACTTAGGCTGCATGCGGATGGCGCCATCCAGGCGGATGGTTTCGCCATTGAGCATCGGGTTCTCGACGATCGCGCGCGCGAGCTGCGCATACTCCGCCGGCTTACCGAGGCGCGGCGGGAACGGCACCATCTTGCCCAGCGCGTCCTGCACTTCGGCGGGCATGCCGAGCAGCATCGGTGTCTCGAAAATGCCCGGTGCAATCGTCATCACGCGGATGCCGTCGCGCGACAGGTCACGTGCAATCGCCAGCGTCATCGCCACCACGCCGCCCTTGGACGCCGCGTAGGCCGCCTGGCCAATCTGCCCGTCAAACGCCGCCACCGATGCCGTGTTGATGATCACGCCGCGCTCGCCGCCGGCGTTGGGCGTGTTAGCGGCCATGGCCGTCGCGGCCAGGCGGATCATGTTGAACGTGCCGATCAGATTGATGTTGATCACACGTGCGAACTGATCCAGCGGATGCGGGCCCGTCTTGCCCACCGTGCGCGATGCCGTGGCGATACCCGCGCAGTTCACCAGCCCGCGCAGCGTGCCCAGCGATGTAGCGGCCGCCACAACGGCTTGCCCGTCCGCTTCGGACGTAACGTCGCAGCGCACGAAGCGGCCGCCCAGTTCCTGCGCCAGCGCGGTGCCGGCGGCTTCGTTCAGGTCTGCAATTACCACCTTGCCACCGGCTTCCGCCAACGTGCGGGCCGTGCCTGCGCCCAGTCCCGACGCGCCGCCGGTGACGATGAATACCTGATCGCGAATCTCCATGCCGTGTCTCCTCGTTTGTGGATTGCGAGTTACTTGACGTTTACGTCAACGTCATATGGTAGCGCGAAGCGGCCGACGATCGCGCAAAAAAAACGGCGCCTCGATCATGAGGCGCCGTTTTCCCTGGCGGGTATTTGCGGGTGCGCTTAGTCCTGCAGGGCACCGAACACGCGGGCCGTGATTTCGTCCACGTTGCCCACGCCGCTGATCTTGCGGTACTTCGGCGGCGCAACCTTGGCGGCGCCATTGCCGTTGGCGGCCCACTGCGAGTAGTAGTCGACCAGCGGACGCGTCTGGTTCTCGTACACGTCCAGGCGCTTGCGCACGGTTTCTTCCTTGTCGTCGTCGCGCTGGATGAGCGCTTCGCCGGTTTCGTCGTCCACGCCTTCGGTCTTGGGCGGGTTGTACTTGATGTGGTACGTGCGGCCCGATGCCACATGCACGCGGCGGCCGCTCATGCGCTCGATGATGGCGTCGAACGGCACGTCGATTTCCAGCACGTAGTCGATTGCCACGGCGGCATCTTTCATGGCTTCCGCTTGCGGAATGGTGCGCGGGAAGCCATCGAACAGGTAGCCGTTCTTGCAGTCAGGTTGTTGCAGGCGGTCTTTTACGAGGCCGATGATGATGTCGTCCGACACCAGGCCGCCGGCATCCATCACCTTCTTCGCTTCGATACCCAGCGGGGTACCTGCCTTGACGGCCGCGCGCAGCATGTCGCCGGTGGAGATCTGCGGAATGCCGAACTTTTCGCAGATGAATTTGGCTTGCGTACCTTTGCCGGCGCCGGGCGCGCCCAACAGAATCAACCGCATGGTGACGAGTTCCTCAAGTTTTCGAATCCTGTCGCGCTGTCAGGCCAGATGAAGCGCGTTGGGAATCGGTCCGAGAGGGCGGATTCCCAATACGCCTGGTGATAAAGCCATGGCGACGCAATCGACGCAAACAGGCAGCCTAGCGGGCGAAGTTGACGCCAGCCTTACCGGACTCTGGGGAATCAGGCGTCCGCCGGACGGCGGCACCCATGGCTCGATTTGTCTCCCTGTCGCCGCTGTGGCGCCTGCGTGGGCGCCGTCATGCGGCTTGTCGTCCTCGCGATTATGCCATGGCGGGGCCGGGGTTTTAGCAGCCCTGCGCGCAAAGTTCAGAGAAATCGCGGCTTCAGGGGCCGTCCTGGGACAGGAGTTCGGCCCAGGCAGCGCGCACTCGGGCGAGGTCTTCGGGGGTGTCGACACCGGCGGCGGGGGCGTCATCGGTGGTCAGCACGGCAATGCGCTCACCGTGCCACATGGCGCGTAGCTGCTCCAACTGCTCGGTTTGCTCGATGGGGGCAGCGGCCAATTGCGGGAAGCGGCGCAGGAATCCGGCGCGGTACGCGTAGATGCCGATATGACGCAGCACGGGCATGGCCGGCAGCGGGCGCTCCGCAACGGACCGCGCCATGACCGCGGGTGTCCAGGTATCGCGCGCCCAGGGCAGCGGCGCGCGCGAGAACAGTAGTGCGCGGTCAGCGGCGTCCAGCACGACCTTGACGACGTTCGGGTTGAAGATGTCGGCCGGGTCGTGGATGGGGTGGGCAGCGGTGGCGATGGCGCAGTCGGGGTGATCGCGCAGATGCGCGGCCACGTTGTCGATCAGCGTCGGTGCGATCAGCGGTTCGTCGCCTTGCACGTTGACGACGATGGCGTCATCGGGCAGGCCCAGCACGGTGGCCACTTCGGCGAGGCGGTCGGTGCCGGAGGCGTGGTCGGCGCGCGTGAGCACGGCTTCCACGTGATGCTGCATGCAGGCGTCGGCGACCGATGCGGCATCGGTGGCGACCACCACGCGCGCGGCGGACGACTGATGCGCGCGTTCAGCCACGCGCACCACCATCGGCTTGCCGTCGATATCGGCCAGCGGTTTGTTGGGCAGCCGCGTGGACGCCAGCCGCGCGGGAATGACAGCGATGAACGGCGCGTGCGACATGGCGGCGACCTTCGTATCAGGCCGGATCGACCGGCGTGCCTTCCACGGTCTGGCGTGCTTCATCGGCCAGCATGACCGGGATGCCGTCGCGGATCGGGTAGGCCAGCTTGTCGACGTGGCAGATCAGTTCGTTGTTGGCGCGGTCGTGTTGCAGCGTGCCCTTGCACAACGGGCAGACGAGGATTTCCAGCAGGCGATTGTCCATGGCGGTAGAGGCTCCGTGGCGGTCGCTCAAAGGGTAGGGCGGCGCGCCGGTACAGCGGATAGGGTGACGTTATTGTGCGCTCGCCTTGAGCGTTGCGCGATCGGCCAGGGCGCGTACGCGCTGGCAGACCTGTTCGACCAGCGCTGTGTCGACCACCGGTGTGGTCGGCACCACCCAGATGCGCGGGTCGTCTAGATGGCCGCATTTTACGGCATCCTTTTCGGTGATCAGGATGACCTCGGCGTGGCTATCGGTGAAGGGGCTGTTGGCGAAATCGTAGTGATCGGGCAACGGCAGCGTGCTCGGCTTGAGGCCGGCGGCCCGGAGCGAGGCGAAGAAGCGCTCCGGGTTGCCGATGCCGGCCGCCGCCAGCAATTGCGCGCCTTCGATGCGCGCGAACTGGGCAAGCGGGCGGCGCAGCGCCGGGTCGGCCAGGTTGTACGCGTCCTGCAGTTCGAGGTGCATGCCGAAGACGTTCGGGCGGTCGGGCGTGGCGCGGTAGTTCGGGTCGTTGATGAGCGTGGCGTCACGGCGGCGCGCCATCGGTTCGCGCAGTGGGCCCGCTGGCAGTAGGAAGCCGTTGCCGCCCATGCGCGTGTCGAACACGATGATTTCGATATCGCGGCGCAGACGATAGTGCTGCAGGCCGTCGTCGCAGACGATCACATTGCAGCCCGGGTGCGAGGCGAGCAGCGTCTGCGCGCACAGCACACGATCGGGGAAGACCCACACCGGCAGATCGGTGGCGCGTGCGATGAGCAGCGGTTCATCGCCGACGTCTTCTGCGCGGGAGTGTTCGCGCACAGGGCGCGGATGCTTCAGTTGTGCACCGTAGCCACGCGAGACGATGCCTGGCCGCAGGCCGGCTTCAGCCAGCGCCGACGCCAGCGCAATCACGGCAGGCGTCTTGCCGGCCCCGCCCACCGTCACGTTGCCGATCACCACCACCGGCATCGGCAGCCGCACCGAGCGCAGCACGCCAGTGCGGAACAGCAGCCGGCGCAAGGCGCTCACCCCGCCAAACAGCCAAGACAGCGGCCACATCACCCACGCAAACCAGCCGCGTTGCTGCCATTGGCGTGTGACGAAGCTGGCGAGGCGGTGCTGGGCGACGGGCATGCGGCGTGATTGTGATTTAAAGGCAGTCTCTTAGCGGGCGTTGCCGGTTTGCGTGGCGAAGGTCAGGTGCGACAGACCGGCCACACGCGCGGCTTCCATGACATTCACCACCGCCTGGTGCGCGGCTTGCGCATCGGCGTTGACGATGACGATGGGCTCAGGGCCGCCGGCCTTGCCTGCGGCATTGCGCAGGGCGTCGGCCAGGCTGGTGACATCGCGCGTGTCGAGCACTTGCTTGTCGACAGAGTAGACACCATTGGCCGTGACGGACACGACGATCTGGCCCGGGCGCTCGGTGGCTTTTTCAGCCTCGGCGGTGGGTAGGTTGACCTTCAGTTCGGTGTAGCGGGAATACGTGGTCGTGATCATCAGGAAGATGAGGATCACGAGCAGCACGTCGATCAGCGGGATCAGGTTGATCTCCGGCTCTTCGCGGGCACGGCGCGGGCGGAAGCGCATGGCTATTTCCAGTAAGGCGTGGCCCGGATCAGCCGCGCCGCGGCGGCAGGATCGCGTCGAGGTACGTGGTGGAGAGATGCTCCAGCTCGACCACGTAGTTATCGACCACGCCACGGAAGTAGCGCCAGAAGATCAGTGTCGGGATGGCCACCACCAGGCCCAGCGCGGTGTTGTACAGCGCGACCGAGATGCCGTGCGCCAGCGCCTGCGGGTTCGTGCCCGCGGCGGTCTGGCTGCCGAAGATCTCGATCATGCCGACCACCGTGCCGAACAGGCCCATCAGCGGCGCCACCGAGGCAATCGTGCCGAGCGCGTTCAGATAGCGCTCCAGGCGGTGCGCAACGTTCTGGCCGGCTTCTTCCACCACTTCCTTGGCGGCATCGCGCGTGGTGTTCGGATGCAGTACCACATGGCGCAGCGCAGCGGCCAGCAGGCGGCCCAGCGGTGAGCCCTGTTCCAGCGTGTTGACCACTTCTGGCGTGGCGCGGCGCTGATGCGCGACGGCCAGCGCCTCGTCATACACCTTGGGCGGAATGATCTTCTTGTGTTGCAGGGCGACGAAGCGTTCGATGATGAGCGCGAGCGCGAGCACCGAGGCGATCAACAGTGGCCAGATTGGCCAGCCGGCGGCTTGAATGATGGAAAACACTGGACAACCCGTTTTGTCGTTGTGGAAGGAGTGTGATTCTGTTCTGGTTTGCTGCTTGTGCCGTCCGCGTCCCCGAACGCTGTTCGTTGCGGCAAAAACAGGCAGCACTCTAGCGCGTCGGACCTGCCACGGCAACACGATGGCGCAGCATCGTGACATGCGCAGACGATGGTCAACGCGCTGTCACGAAAGATGCGGGCCGCGGCAATCCACAGCCAAGCGGGACAGTCTTGTGGACGGGTTGTGGACATTGCCCGAACAAGCAAACTAAGTGCTTGATGCGAAAGGAAGTTCGGTGCCGTGCTTAAAAAATATGCAAACGGCATTTCTGTGGCCAATCCATGAACAAGCGCTGTCGGATCCGGTAAAACGGCGAGTAATCCCCACCGCTGCGGGACAGTTGTGTGGATGGGTTGTGGACATTGCCTCAACAAGTACGTTAAGTGCTTGATCTAAAAGGAAGTCCAATGGCGTGCTCAAAAATGAGGCAACCGGGGTTTTGGCGTGGATCTCGAGAAAAACGCGGGCGCGCCTCGAAAAAGCGTGAGGAAATCCACACCGACACGGGACAGTCTTGTGGACGGGCTGTGGACATTGCCCGGACAAGCACCTTAAGTGACTGATTCAAAAGGGTGTTCTGGACTTCGCTTAAAAATTGTGCAGCGGGGTTTCACCCGAAAAAATTGGGATGCGCGGCCCGAACGTGTGAGAATCGACGGCCGATTTATCCACTGCCCAGGCGTCACACCACGGTTTTCCAGTGCCGCTGTGGATAACTTTGTGAACATCCTTGGGGCGCCTGCGCTAAATGCTTGACGCAGAACGAAATTACTTGCGCTGCTGAAATTTTGACATGGGTGGATTTTTCATAAGAATCAAGGGGTTGCGTCAAAATGCAGAGAGCGAGTCACCTAGCCTCTGTCAAGCTTGACAACCACGTTATGCTGTGGACAGGTAGCCCGCTTGGCGTGGATTGCCTCCCCTATTCAAGGTAGAAGTCGCCCCGAAGCCTCATCGTTTTGCGCTCCTCGCACCACTTATGACCCCGCCGCCGTCTTCCCGCCGCCCGTTTTGGATGGATGCCACTGCACCCACGCCCGCACCCACGCCCGAGACGCCGGCAGCACCCGCCGCTGCGTCTGGACTGAACCGAGGCTCGCAGGACGTGCTTACCGTCAGCGACGTCAACCGCCGCATTGCGGGGCTGCTTGAACGCAACTTTCCGCTGGGTTGGGTGCGCGGCGAGATTTCGAACTTCACGCGCGCGGCCAGCGGACATTGGTATTTCTCGCTCAAGGATGCGGGCGCGCAGATTCGCTGCGTGATGTTCAAGGGCCGTAACCAATACGCCGATTTCACCCCGCGCGAAGGCGAGGCCGTCGAGGTACGTGCGCTGGTCACGCTGTACGAGGCGCGCGGCGAACTGCAATTGAGCGTTGAAGCGATCCGCCGGGCCGGCCTGGGAAACCTGTATGAGGCCTTCCTGCGGCTGAAAGCCGCGCTGGAGGCGCAAGGCTTGTTCGAGGCCGACCGCAAACGGCCCCTGCCGCGGCATCCGCGTGCGATTGGCGTGGTGACGTCGCTGCAGGCAGCGGCCTTGCGCGATGTGCTGACCACGCTGCGCCGGCGCGCTCCGCATGTGCCGGTGGTGGTCTATCCCGTGCCGGTGCAGGGCGCCGGTGCGTCGGAGCGCATCGCCGCCATGCTGGAACGGGTCAATGCCCGGGCCGAGGTCGACGTCATCATCCTGTGCCGGGGCGGCGGCAGCATTGAAGACCTATGGGCCTTCAACGAAGAGCCGGTTGCACGTGCGGTTGGCGCATCGGAAATTCCCATTGTGGCGGGCGTCGGGCATGAGACGGATGTGACGATCGTCGACTTTGTGGCCGATGTGCGAGCGCCCACGCCGACTGCGGCGGCCGAACTCGTCAGCCCCGACCGTGCCCGCATGCTGCGCGATGTGGGGCGCGACTGGGATGCGCTCTCGGCACAGTTGCGCCGCCAGCTCGATCGCCGCGCGCAGACCGTCGATTGGCTCGCGCGCCGCCTGCGCAGCCCGCAGGCGCAGATGCGCGAACGCCGCACGCAGCTGGCGCATCTGGAAGGCCGCCTGCGCTTTGCCTTGACCGGCCGCGTGCAGCGCGCGGAACACCTCCAGCGTCTACTGACGATGCGCTTGGCCGCCGCCCGCCCCGACGCCACGCGAGAGCGCATTCGCCTGCAGCAAGCGGAAGCGACGCTGGCACGCGTCATGCGGGACAGGCTGGCTCGCGCGCAGGAGCGTCTGGCACGTCAGCACAGCGGGCTGGAACTGCTGGCGCCCCAGCGCACGCTGGAGCGCGGTTATGCAGTGCTGCTCGATGCCAAGGGCCATGCCATCCGCGATCCGAACGCACTGCATGCCCGGGCACGTATCGAGGCCCGGCTGGCGCAAGGCACGGCTGACATCGAAATCGCCCAGGTGCAAACCAAGCTCGAACTGTGACCGGCGCATGACCTTATAGCGGTAACGAATGCGATTCCGCACGCGTTTAGCGGGTATTCCCACTATTTGGCATGCGGTTTGCGCCGGTTTTGCAAGTCTCCTACAATCGTCGCTCCCAACCTGTACAACCCACAGAAGGCAAGAACAATGGAACACACGCTCCCCCCGCTGCCGTACGCCCAAGACGCTCTGGCGCCGCACATCTCCAAGGAAACGCTGGAGTTCCACTACGGCAAGCACCACCAGACCTACGTCACGAACCTGAACAACCTGATCAAGGGCACCGAGTTCGAGAACCTCAGCCTCGAAGACATCGTCAAGAAGTCCTCGGGCGGCGTGTTCAACAATGCCGCACAGGTGTGGAACCACACGTTCTACTGGAACGGCCTGAAGCCGCAAGGCGGCGGCGCTCCGACCGGCGCGCTGGCTGACGCCATCAACGCCAAGTGGGGCAGCTTCGACAAGTTCAAGGAAGAGTTCACGAAGACGGCCATCGGCACCTTCGGTTCGGGCTGGGCCTGGCTGGTGAAGAAGGCCGACGGCTCGCTGGATCTGGTGTCGACCTCGAACGCAGCCACGCCGCTGACGACCGATGCGAAGCCGCTGCTGACTTGCGACGTGTGGGAACACGCCTACTACATCGACTACCGCAACGCCCGTCCGAAGTACGTCGAGGCGTTCTGGAACCTGGTCAACTGGGATTTCGTTGCCAAGAACTTCGCCTAAAGCGAATTGTAGCGTGACAATATAGTTCGGAAAATGGCGTAATAGTTTGGAAAATTCCAACGTGTTGTGGCGCTAAAGTTCGGAAAGCGTAATTAGGTCAAGGCCCTCTGCAAGCAGAGGGCCTTTTCTTTTGGTTGCGGCAAGGCGGTAGGGGGGGCGGGTCTAATTAGATTTACCGATTCAGTTCTGCAAGCTGGTCGAGGTGCTGCTATGTATTAAAAATAATATAAAAAAATCACTGCGATAAACCGATGTGAAAATTCAAACAAATTCTGGACGTAATAATTCCAAAAGAGTATGTTTTCGTTGGCTGTGATTTAAAGGGGTCGCGAGCCAGAACTTGCTTTTCCAACGTAAGAAAGCCTGGGGTCGGCTGCTGCGGCGTGAAGACTGCCATGACAACCGATTTGCTCGGGCTGTCTCTGGGACGACCGACGGCTATGCCTCGAAACCTCCCCAAGGTTGGAGGCCTTCCCATTCCGCTTAGATGCAGGAGGTTGTGATGTAAAAAAAAAGCCAATCTCGGAAGACTGGCTTTCTTTCTTGGCTCTTGAGCAGAGAGTTACTGCGAGACTGGACATCCGCAGTATTGTCTCCCGCCTCAGCCAAGTCAAGCCCTTTTTTTCCCGAGATTTTCTCAAAACTCAGCAATTACGAGTGGTGCGTTGCCTTATGGGCACGTACCCATTTGTCACGAACGGCGCTCGCCCAACACTAACCGAAGAGAGCCGGTTCGTTGCGAATGACTTTTGGAGAACTCAGGCCATGAGCAAAGTTATGACGTGGGCGAAGCTACGAAAGATGATTGCATCGGGAATGGGGCAGGGACACGGGGAAGCCTACCGGCCATTCATAGAAGTGAGGCGAAAAAACGCGAGTCCAAAGGGAAATCAATCCGTAGGCCCACTTCCGGGCACTACTAGGCCTTACCATGCCCTGACGCGAGTTGAGCGACAGATCGGTGTGCTTTGCTATTGGCTTGGTGCGCTCGACGTTCGAGAGCAGTTCCCAGCTTGGCCTTTCGCGCACCCGCATCCGCTGGCCGGCACCGAGGGCGCCGGCTCATTCGGCAAGATCACTGCTCCAGGATTGCTGACACTTGCTGAAGAGGCTGGAATCGCCCATGGGGTATTTCCTGGCAGCGATGTTCCCTATGTTGCGACTCTCGATGTTGTCGTGACTCTAGCAGGGCAGGTGGCTCCGCGGATCGTAGTCTTTTCCTGCAAGGGCCGAGGGGAACTTGAAAGCGCGTCGTCCACTTCGAGGATGATCCAGCGGCTTGAGCTTGAGCGTCGCTACTGTGCTGCGATTTCGGCGACGTATCACGTGGCTCACGAGCTTGCGTTATCCCCCACACTTCTGTCCAACCTCGAAGACTGTGGTGCCTCGTTACAGGTAGAACAGCAAATACGCGCCGCAGCCGGTTTTTCGCGCTTCGCCAGTCTATTGAACGAGGCAATTTCGCATACTTCAATCCGTGCCGCAGTCGAGTATGCGACCGCCGGCTCGAGCATGCAGAGGCAACTAGCATGGCCTGCATTCAAGCTGCTCGCCTGGCGACTTGACGTCGACATCGATCTATCCGTTCCCACTCAGACCTCTCAGATGGCCGAGTTGGGAGGAAGGGGGCTGCGAGCAGCGTTGCGCCGCCGGCTTTTTCAGGAGCCGCGGAATGCATGAGATTCGAGCAAATCTCCTCTTGCGAATGCCTCCTGCCTCCCTCTTTGCTGGTTCCTACCGGGTCGTATTAGTCAATCGGCCAGCAGACAGTCTATGGCTGATTTCGCTTTCTAAAGTAACCGGAAAGTCACTGGCCTACTATCGTCGTCCCCGGCGCTACTCCCTCCGAGAAATGGAAGTTCTTCTGGGGCAGTCTGGGGCGGAAATTGGTGAAGGGGACGTTCCAGCAGAATGGCTGCTTTCCGATGATCAAATTCAGTCGCGATACGAGCGTGAGAACGGGTCTTCCAAGCGCTGCAGTCAGCTTTCAATACGCGATCGGCGATGGAGCATCCTTGCGCCGATACTGAACCAATACACCACATTCGCCCTACTCGAAGGCGGCCTCTACTATCGCGTGCTCGATCAGCGTGCCCGAGAACTTGGAGTCCGAGTAAAGGTCGTTGCCTCTCTGCTGCACCTGTACTGGGCCGGCGCATGCATCATGAATGCGCTGCTGCCTAAGTACTACAACTCAGGGGCGAAGGGCCAGATACGCATTCAACGAAAAAAGCTTGGGGCACCAGATATTGCTGCGCGCAATGGCGTTGCTCATGCCGCTGATTTCATCATCACCCAGGAGGATCGCGAAAAGCTAAGTTTCGGTTGGGAGACATTCCTCAGGCCGGGAAAAACGGTGCCCTCGGCTTACCTCCGAACGATGGAAGCTTTCTATCGTGCCAGTGTCAGTGTGGTGGACGGGCGGGAAACTCCCATTCTCAAGGAAGTGCACGAACGACCTACGATCCGGCAATTCCGCTATTGGGGAAAGGGGCGATCAGATATGCGATCAGCGTCGCTGTTGCAGTTGCGTGAAGGAGAGTTTGAGAAGCGTCATCGTGCTCTGCCAGGAACCGCTCGCGATGGTGTGCACGCAGTTGGTCAACTCGCGTACTGCGATGCAACGCCAAATGATGTGCATTTGGTTTCTGCGGTGTCACGCATTCGCCCGGTTGGGACCGCACACAGGATCTTGATCGTGGACGCATACACTGGGCTGTGGGCCGGCCTCTATTGTGGTTTCGAGCCTCCCTCGGCATGCACTGCTCTGCTGGCTGTGGCCAACGCGGCACAGGAAAAAGTCGACTTCTGCGCTCGTTTTGACATCGAGATCACGCCGCAGATGTGGCCAGCGATAGCCTTTACTCGGTACTTAGCTGATAACGGCGAGTTTAGAGCGCAGGCATCGATTCTTCCTATTGCCGCCTTCGGCAGCACCCTAGAGTTTGCACCTGTCGGCCGAGCGGACATGAAGGGGCCGGTTGAATCGAGCCACCATGTCGCTCAGGTGCGGCTCGACCATAAGATCGACGGAACTACGCGTGGCAAACGCCGTGATCGCGGGGAGGATCATCCGGCCCTCAATGCGGTAGTGACCTATTTCGAGTACATGAGGCATTTGATTCGCCGGATCTTGCATCACAACAACGTTGAACGCTGCGAACACCTGCTCACAACAGAAATGCGCCGCGATGGCGTGTGTCCCACGAGAACCAGTATCTACCAATGGTGCGTGGACAACGGCTATGTTGCTGGTGTGCCGCCGTCCTCTGAGGTTGTCCGAGCCCATCTGCTACCGGCGATGCCAGCCATCCTGACGGGTTCTGGCGTGTACCTTCTCAGGCCCGATAGAGGTCGCAGGGCCGAATATGTTCGCGGCGCGCGCTTCGTTGGTGATGTGCTGCTACGGGATGGGCTCATGCGCGAGGCGCGCCGGCGACACAGAGAAATTCAAGTGCGGGGCGACCCACAAGATCTCAGCCGAGTATGGCTTGTACGAAACGGCGTGCACGAACTGAAGAACGTCGTTTGTCACGATCCTCTAGCCATCAAGGAGTGGACGCTCGCCGATCATCTTGCAGTTCAGGACGACGATGCGCTGGCTAGACAACAGGCACGGGGAGAAGACGAGCAGTTGGAGTCAATGCTCGACACGCTCTTGTTCGCGGATGTCGATGCCGCGAAGCGGGAAAAGCAGTTGGAGGTCGAGCGACAGCATAGGCGGCCGTCCAAACGAGAACTCACCTCGAACATCCGACAGAATCGAGAACTTGAAAAGACTCTGATGGAGTCGGCCTCCCTGGGCGCGAGCGGCGTCGTGCCGCAATCCGCCGACCCGCAGCATGAAACGGTTCCGACAACGGGCAGCGGACCAGTCGAGCCCGCCGCCGCATCGACTGAGTGTAGTTCGGCGGCATTGGATTTGTTGCGACAGTTCCATGGCAGAAGGTCGCGCACATGACGTCCATCTCCCGCTCTAGCGATAATCCACTTATCACCGAATTGCCGTTGCCGGTGCCATTTGATCGACTTCCCGCGCTTCTGATGGGGGCGCCATTGATTGACACGCTGGCTCGATCAGCGACCGTCTGTGACAGGGAGAACCTGCTTTCAAGAATCGAGAATCACTTTGTACCTACGCCCATAGCAGTCGAGATTGCCGATGCGCTGCTGACCGCCATCTATACCAGCTACCTAGATCGCAACCCGAATCTGCTTGAGGTAAAAAGGCAACGTTATGTTGCGGTCGGAAACGATGCGTCAAACAGCACAACCAAGCCAGGTTTTGCGCCAAGGAGCGCGCGTTGCATAACGATTTCTGGAGTCACCGGCCTGGGTAAATCGACAATCGTCGATCGAACGCTGACCTTGTTGCCTCAGACGATCGAGCATGGTCCCAATGAGCCTGCGGGCTGGCATAGCCAGAAGCAGCTTGTGTGGATCAAGGTAGCGATGACGTCGGACGGCAGTAGACTGGGATTCATCATGCAAATCTACCAGCAGGTTGATGCGGCATTAGGGACCGACTATTTCGCTCAGTACTCAGGTAAGAAGTTGACCATTGAGCATCATCTGGTTGCGGTCTCGAAGATACTGTTTAACTGTTTCCTTGGTGCGTTGATCGTCGAAGAGATTCAGCCGCGCAACTTTGGGGAAGTGGCTTCTCGTGACGTCATGCTGCTGTTCTTTCTTCGTCTGGCGAACCTCGGCATTCCGATCATACTCATCGGCAATCCTATGGGGTTCAAAGGGTTCGAGAACTTTACGCAGGACGTACGACGCTTGACCTCAGGTGGGCAGTTCGAGCTTTGGCCCGCGCTGTCCAGCCAGGATCGGGATTGGCTGGAGTTTTTAGTTCCGGGCATGCTCGAGTTCAACGTCATGCCGAAGCCGCCGGCGCTGAACGACGCCGCAGACTTGCTGTTTCGCCATACTGGAGGCGTTACAGATTTTCTGTCGAAGATCGTTGCTCAGGCGCAATTGCTTGCCCTAAGGCGAGGGCAAGACCAAATTACTGATGCGGATGTAATGGCGGCGTATCAGGGGCCGGTCATCAGGGCGAATCATCCGATAATTCGGACCTTAGTCGCTCGAGATGGGGTTGCATTGCGCGAAATTCTCGATGTCCCTCATCAGGCGTTCTTGGCCAGGTGGGGCGCGAGCGATGCCGCCAGTGAGGAGCAGAAGCCTACGTCTAACGACGCCAACAGTTCTTCATCCCAGAGAGGAGGGAGTCCGCGCTTCAAGAATGTTGAAGTGGCCTACAAACGCAAGACGACGACCGCCGCGCGCAGAGTTGAACGATACGGTGAGGGAGCAGGGCAACTACCTTCTGATGACCTTCGCCGAGATGGGCTCAAGAAGGTCCTGCTCGAGAATTTCGAGATGTCGATGCTGCGTCGACGCAAGCACAAACGCTAGAATTCGCGTCGCGCCCGGGGGGCATGCGGGAGAGGCGAGCCGACAGATGTCTGCCGACGATCTCCGGCATGATCGGCTGAAGTAGTCCTGTTCGAGAATTTCGAGATGGTGGCGCGGCATCGGCGTAGGGACAAACTCTAGACGTGCAAGTGTGCGGCCTCCGGCCCTCATGGAGACTACTTTCGTTCCCGCCTGATCTGTTCTGCGATTTCCGTGAGTTTCGCCATAGACCTTGGCATTTTGTTTAGCTGGACAGAGAAGGGGAGTCGGCCCATCGTTCTAAGGACTGTCCTCGGTGTGATCCTTGCTGCCGGTGCGAGCGATTCACCGCGTTTCTTGCTGTCGATCAAGTCTACAAGCGTCGCATCACGTCTTTCGATGAACGCCGCCATGGCCAAGGTGGCCAAATCGAAAGGCTATGACGAGTGGCGCTTGTTCCAGCTCGCCTTCATCCTGGCGTCAATCCCAGCGTTCGCGACTCGCATCTCCGATTGGGGCAATGGTTAGGTGTCAGGTTCACCAGGTTCTTGTCTAGCTCCGCAAGCGTCTCATAGTCCTGGAACATCCCGCAGGTCCGACAGACGAATGTCAGAGGTGCCGGCGTGTACTCCATGTGGGACGGCCGGCAGAGGTAGAAGCGGTCCTGGCCCGGCAGCTGGAATTCCGTCCTGGCCGGGTTCAGCAGGGCATTGTCGACGCACTGGCTCGGCAGGACGCGCGGCTTAGTTGGGTCGCCGTCGCGCGCAGATGAGGCTGTGTTGAACCAAGCACGCCCGAGTTCGTTCATCCGCTCGAACACCAAGTCCATGGTCGATGCGGATAGTTCTATGGACTCACCAGCCACCGAGCGGGCGATGCATGCCCCCATTCCTCCCTCGAAGGTGAAGAAGCTTTCTGGTGCATAGGCCGTCGCAAGCTGGTTGCGAGAGCGATTCATGGTCTTGGCTTTGGCCATCTTATTGGTTCCCTCAGCTACGCGCTTCCGTGGCACTGTCTGTGGAATCGATGTCTGCTCCGGAACCTCGCCGGATGAAGAACATCGCCCGAGCCGTCATACCGTCCCTCACGGGCTTGAATGAGGCATCGACGCCCGACTCGTGAATTAATCCTGGCTGGTCCACGTCGCGCAGTGATGTCATCGGCCGCAGCAGGCTGTTGCGGGCAGCAAAGAACTTGACCAGGTGCGTCGCGTTGACCAGTCGGTCGACTCCAAAGTCCTGCTGGTAGTGGGTGAGCTGCTCCTTGAGCAGGGACCGGTAATAGCTCTTGCCTTCCGGCGAAGGCGAGAAGGATAGGCCTAGTGCCTTCTCCATGAACGCTTCCGTGGCCTTCATGTTGGCCGGCACGTCCAAGAAGTCTCGCACATCGGGCGCCATCGCAAACGTGGGGCTGTTGCGCTTCTTGTCGTCATCGGCGGCACACAGGCGCTCGATGGCGTTCATGCCGCAGACGTACTCCTGGAAGAAGCTTGGCATCACGCGCACGAGCGCCTTCTCGGCCCACCGGTCTACAGCAGCAGGCAGAATCATCCGTTCTAGGAACCGGTGGAAGATGTCGTGAATCTCCAGCACAAACCGGTCTCGATACCGCTGGGGCACAGGTACCAGCAGTGAGAAGCCCACGTGCGTGCGGCCAACGCGTGACGATGCCTGGATGTATTCGGCAATATCCGACGGAATGCCCGCAAAGAACATCGCGTTGAACTCCTCCACGTCCACGCCGTGCGATATCGCGGAAGTGGCGATGACCGATCGGAGTGTGTCATTTAGCTCTGGGAAAGGCTTGTTGACGCCAACGCGGGTCTCGGCCCGCCGGACAATTTCTTGAATGTCCGCGGCAGAGACGGCACCTGAAATAAGCTCCGAGTTCAACTCGTGGTCGGCGTACCCCTCGGCTTGGTGGAGTTTCTCGAACTGCACCTTCTCAGTGTCTATAACCTGGTCGCCGCCTTTCTTGTTGGTGACGTAGGTCAGGGCAATGCGGTGCAAGTCGACGAGCGTCAGCAGTGTCGCAGCATCGGTGCCAGCCAGGAGCCGAACGAACTGCGCTTGAAGAGGACCGGCTGACACCCATCGAATCAGCTCGGCGCGGGCGGCTTTCTCCTTGACCGGGTCCTCACTGCGCAGGCGCTCGTACAAACCGGTGAGCATCAGGTGGTAACCCACGCCTCGAACGGAATACCTAGCGGCGACTTTTGCATGCCTGGCCCGCTCCAATGTGCGCGGGATTTCTCAAGGATTTCCAACCCGCAGCGGATGGCGCTCAATTCCCGGCGCCACGCCGCGAGGTCTAGATGCAGCTTCTCGCGCTCCGCGGTCAGTTGTTCGGCGGCATTCGGCCCCTCGAGGCCCTGGCCCACGGGATGTTTCTCAACCTCCGCGAGCCACGCGTCGTAGGTGGTAATGAGGGGCGTCAGGCCAGCTAGGCAATCGGGCTGGGATAGCTTTTCGATGTTGCGCTCAACGGCGCTATCTGTCGGGATGATTCGGGGCAGCACGTAACGTGGCGCCCACGTCGTCGTGAGCCGGTGTAGCGGACCGTCGGTGGCGAGGGTGATGCCACCGTTGAACCCCAACGCCGGGTATTTCAGGTACTGGTTGTACCGATAGGACGGTTTGACGCGGTCCAAGCGCAAGAACTGGTGGTCAGCCGCAGGCACTGTCACGGCCACGGAGACTTGGAAGAGCGAGGGCTCCAGATCCTTGAAGTTGACCTTGGTGAGCGGCGCGGTCCAGTTCTCCAAGGCCACGTGGACGGTCATGCGGGTCGCGTCGACTGGGTCAGGTACCGCCTGAACGACCCAGCGCAGCTCGATTTTGGGTATGACGACAGCGAGGTTCGAGGCACGAACTGCTTCTAAGTAGCGTTTCCAGTCGCGCACGTCGGACGGACGAACTCGGGCCCGACGGTAGCCCCACAACTTCCCTCCTGTGTCGGGGTCCGTGTTGGCCGCCCAGTCCGCGAGCTGCTTGGCGATGGTCTGGTTCAGAGCATCGCTCGCCTTCTTGGCATCGACGTCCGCCGTCGCCGCCGTGAATTCGAACGAAGGTAGGGAGAGCTCAAGCCGAAGCCACTTCGGAGGAGGAGAGATATTGTCTGCCAAACCGTCGGGCGTCGCCAGGCCGACGGCAATCTCCTGAGTTGGACGTGCTTCGCCTTCCTCGCCATTCTCGTCGTTAGCGCCTTCAGCCTCGGTCTCCTCTTCTGCCTGCGAACGGTCCAACCGGTTGTCAAAGGGCAATCCCATCGACTCGTACACACATTTGCGTGCATCGTAGCTTTTCGCAGCCCAGTCCGGATTCGTCTTGCCGCCTGGTAGCGAGGCAATGAGCTGGGTCAACGCCTCCTTAATTCTTCCGCGGATTTCGGCACGGGCTTCTTTGGTCAGCGGAAACGTGGGCTCTAGGCGGCCCCCGGGCTTTACGTCGTCCTCCCTCGGAAGGATGCGGACGTACACGGCGCCGGTCAGTGACACACTCAGAGTCGTATCTGCCGCGGCCGAGCGGATCTGGAAATCCATGCCGTGTGCGCTGATGCGGATTGGGTCCGCCTCCTCGTCACCACCGCGCTCCTCGGTAGGCATCGGCACGATGAATTCCGACATCAGTGCCGCACTGGGCTTGGTGCCATAGATGACCTTGTAGAACTCGCCCCGACCGGCAAGCCGCGCCGATAGGCCATTGAGCAAGCTGTCAACTACGGCCTCCTTGTACGCCGGATGGATGTCGCGTGGGTTTTTACTGAGGATGGGCACTTGTTTCCCCCTTCTTGTTTGTGGTCACACGCGCCGGCGGTGGCACAACGCGTTCGACTCGATAGACGTTACGAAGCGCCTCTTGCTGCAGCTGCCGGATGACGTCTTCGGGGACCTTGCGGTAGACCGCCGCACTTTCGGGCTGGAACAGGATTTCGGCGTACCGGGCCACCAGCTCTCTTCCAAGGTGTTGGTTTAAGAGTCGGGCATTCAGCACGAAACCCCAGTGCTGTTTTGCTGCCTCCTCGCTCATGCCCAAGGCTTTGCAGAAAGTGATGAAGTATTTGGCCTCTCTGGCGGCGTGGGGCCGCGTGTCGTTTTCCTGCAGGGCCAACCAGTAGTAGACACGTCCGAGCCTGCATTCCACCGCCTTAGGGTCAAGCTCAACCATCCTGGCGTGAATCTCACGTGCCACCGCCGACCGCTTCGTGGTTTTAAACATCAGAGCGCAGCGCCTCTGAACATCGTCGTGGTATAGCTTGAGCAACGTGCGCGCGGGGTCGACAACTGAGCTCACCCCTTCACTGTTCAGTTGGAGCGATGATTCCAACTTGGCGCGCAGTTCATCGCTCATGTCGAAGATGAAGTCGCCTTGTTGGATAGCGCTCGCCGGAGCACGCCGAAAGGGGGGATCGTCATCGGGCACGTGGCGATAGACCCAGCCGGATGCATACGTCTGGCCACCGCCCTCCAGCTCGAACTTGGAGTAGGAGTGCTCGCCGCTCTGACCGCTGTGGCCGTTCTCGTCGAACTTGAACGTCAGTGGCATCTCGCGAAGCTTACCGATGACGAGCGGGTTCGGAACCTCGGCTAGGCGCCGCTCGAGTTCCTGGGCTAGCAAGCCGATGCGTCCCCGGTAGGCTTTGAACGGTTCCAGCTCCTTCATGCCGGTCAGCGTCGCTAGGGTGGACTCGGCTTGCCGATAGGCGACCAAGACTGCGGTGCCGTGCTGCACTTCCGGATGCGTGACCAAGATGCGAAGCACGTCGGGGTTGATGCCGACGAACGCGAAATGCTTGCCTTTCCGGTCGCCGGCGAGTGTCTTGCCGACGGCGGAGAGCGTGTGCCACTCAATGCGTGTTTCCGCTGCGCGCCAATCGGCTCCTAGCTTCCGCTGGAGGAAACGATGCGCTAGCAGGACGTACCGGTTGCTCGGCAGCACGAGCGAGATGCCCTGTCGGCTGGCAACTACATGCTTCCGAACTTCGGCCAGCAAACGGGACGCCATTGGCGTGGCATCGTTCCAGTCGTCGATGAGTTTCTCCGCCTGCGCTGTGGCTTGTTCGACAGCGTCACGCACCTGGTTCAGCGCACCCGAGGCGAGGGCTGCCGCGAGTGCCAGCTTTACGGGTGTCCAAGCATTTTGTTGGCTGTAGTAATCGCTTTCTCCAGCTTCGACTGATGCTGCCGTGAGGTCGGTGTATCCCGCGGGCATGTTCGACAGCCGCAGGACATACATGCACGCTTGGAGTAACGCCTGAACAGCGGGGCTCTCCTCGCTGCCGGCAGACGAAGCCAAGCGTTGGAATTTCAGCGCGAGCTGAGATGCGTCCCGATCAACGATGCTCACGCTGAAATTCGAGTTGCTGCGCTGGGCGGGATGCCAGTCTTTAGCGACTGGATGCGCCGAGAGCAACACGTCCTCGGCTTCTGCGGCCCACACCTTCTTGGAGAAAGGTATCTTGGAATTCCGGAGTTGCACCTGCAGGTTGAAAAAGGTCTTCGGGTCATCCGTCACGATAACGGCCCCTGCATCAGAGAAGCCGTTCTCCCGAGCGAATGACAGGAAATCAGGAATGCGCTTAACCGCGGCGTAGTTCGTTCGCGACGCAGCGTCCGTCGCGTCAAGCAACAAGACCTCCGGGCGCCCTTGGCCCTTCAACGCTGGGTCGGCCAATGCAGTGCGCCACGAGTCCTTCTTTGCCGTGTGATGCATCACCATGAGAGCGCCTGGTGCCTTGTCAGGTGTGCCCCACTCGAGGTTAACTCTCTGCCGCAGGTCGCGCCGATGCGCGAGGCGTTCGACCTTAGTGAGGGTGCGCTCCAACGGGTTGGAGACTGTCGTGGTCCAAGTGCGTTTGGAGGGGTCGAAGACAAACGTTGGAATGAGTTCTGCGAGCGACGGGTCGGGGGACTCAGGGTTGTGCTGGCTGAGATCATTGAGGGCCCACAGCGCGGCCAAGAACGCGGGCGAGGACGTGCAGGCCTCCACTTCGGTTGAACCGTTTGCCCGCCGCACCCATAGGTCCCGATAAAGGGCGCTCATCAACTCGCGGTTGGCGAGCACGCTGTGGAGCGGGGCGCGGCATGCGTGGGTGCCGGGGAAGAGCAGGGTTCGCACGCCACGCAAGTCCTTAGCGAAAACGCGTTCAACGTTAGAGAGCGCGTGCAACAGGGGGAGTGCCGTCAGCTTGGCAGGCCAGACTAGGCAGAGTGTGACACCTCCTTGGTCGGCAGCGACGAGCAGCGTACTTACGAGTTCTTTCGCCCAGGGTTGTGGAGCGATGGTTTCATTGGCCGTCCGCGATAGGAAGGTCAAGGGAGCGCTTCCGGCACGAACCTGTGCCCATGGCCGTTGTGGGCGCGTAGGGACGGGTGGCGTGGCTGCGGCTGGTGGAACAGCTTCGGAATTTGCGGGTCGCAGCTTGTTTCCGACGGGCTTCGCAACAAACTTGCGAGCGAGTTCAGCAAGCTTTTCTCGCGCTTTCGCTTGGTCTGCCTGGCGTTTCGCCAATGATTTGAATGGAGGCATTACAAAGTCCGAACCATGTGTTGCCCTGCTTAATCATTTTTCGGAAACGAGCCCGAAAGCCAGGTCTACCGCTTCGTCCATTGACCTGCCTTTAGTAGCGGTTTCCTTGAGCACGCGCGGATCAGGCAGTGCGAGCTGGTTGAGTTCAAACACTGACACGTTCGTTGCGCCTGAGATGCACCGGAAGTAGCGTTCGACTGCGCTCGCGCTTAGCAGCTTTGCCAGCTTGCTGGGGGGTAGCGCTGGCTTTTCGCTCACAGCTTCGATGATGACGACGTGGTTTTCGCCTATGAACCCGCCAAAGGTGTCGAAGACACCAGGCGAGACAGCAGCTGCCACCAGGCGACGAGGCTGGTCGTTCGACGTCACACGCTGTACGACCACACAAGGTGAGGTGACAATTGACGTATGTTTTCTGTCACCGAGATCCACAAAGCGATGTTTACCATCGAAAGTGGATGTGTCCTCCAGTCTGACGATTCCTCCGGGGATAATGTCTCGGGACCACATCAGCGGCATAGCGGTGTGAGCCCTGAGGCGCCGGACATCCTGAAGGGATTCAAACTTAGGTCGCTTGTCGCGGTTCCACACGTACGCGCCGATGCGCACGCGGTAGCCATAGTCCGACAGGCGAGACTGAGATAGGGCGGCTGTCTTGAGCAGGGCCACGTCTTCGACCGAACGGGGAATCGGCCACGCCGCACCAGCATTGGGCAGGTTGCATTCACCGACGTTCGTGTACTGGCCAGTCGCCGACACTACCGATACGTTGGTTCTCAACTGTGTGCGGTCCGCTTCGGCACGTCGACATAGCACGGTCAACGCGGTCTCTTGCTCGACATCGATGAACACGCCCTGCCTGTCACTGACCATGCCTATATGCTCGACGTCAGTGTTTCGGAGAAGGAATTTGCGCAGCCGCCCGAAGTACTGGCCGGAAAGGAAGCTGGTCGGTGTGACCAGTGCGGCATGACCGCCGATACGCAGCAAGCGCACGCAGAGGGTTATGAAGAGAGCGTAGAGATTTGGCTGCGCTTCGATAACGTCTGTGTATACAGGGCGCAACGGTTCCAGCTCTTCCGCGGTCATCTTGCGGTATGGTGGATTGCAGACGACGACGTCGGCAGTCCCGAAGGCTGGGGCCAAGTGGGTCAGGGAGTCAGCCAAATTGACCATGAACGACGGAACATAGCCGGTCTCCAGGATTTCCTCGTGCAGAGCCATGCATAGGAAGTGCTTGGACAGCGCGCACAAAGTCTTGTCCAGGTCGAAACCATAGAGGTGCTTCTCAATGTGCTTGAGAATCCTTCTGGCCGTGTATCCCCGTCCTTTCAACGCTATTCGCATGCGCAACGCAATCGGGGCCAGGAAGGCCGCGCCACCGCATGCCGGATCGATGAAGGATTGGCTTCCAAAATCGACGCCTTGTGCCGCCAGGTCATCTAGCAGACCTTCGGTAAGCGATGCTGGCGTGAAGAACATCGCAAGCCGTTTTCGATGGCCTTCATCAGTTAACATCGCATAGGATGAACTGAGCCAATATGTGGCATCGAGAAAGCTGATCTGATTTAGTACTGTGACGAATGCACCCAGTTCGACCTCGGCAGCGAGGGCCTTCGAATAGGGTAAAGACGGCTTAGGAAGCCGGGGAAACGCTGTCTTGCACCACATGCGCAGCACGGTCCCAATGAGCGTTGGGACGTCAGCTCCGCAACGCCTAGCCGCCAAACCGAGGCCTCTGATGCGTCGCTTGATAGCGAGCTTCGATGGGTGCGTCATCCACCCATCCCGAGGCACGTCCTTTCCACGCCCGCGCTGTTGTCCGCTGGCCCTTCGGTCATTTACCCATCCCCTGACGCTGCTTTTTTATTACTGGAGGGGATTTTACTGGCCGGTAGATAATAATGAAATAATCTGCCGAAAAATGACTGACCCTCGGCAGGAGGAACAGCCGATGCACGTTCGTGTGGTCCAGTGGGAAAATAAGCTGCGAGCGACGTTCGAGGATGGCAGGGAACTCATCTGCAATGATGCGCAAGAGCTGGGGTTGCGGTTGCGTGGGCTCGGCGTGGCTCCGACCGATGTGTCAATACCTGACTGGCGTGAGGGGGATATTGCTCCGCACAGCGGGACCAAGATTGCACTGTTCATGGCCATGAAAGGGACTGAGAAGCCTGGGCATCGAACGTGACTGCTCCCGCGACAATGTTGAGAAAAATCCTTTCAAATCCTCCTCGACGGGTAGATTGACGGAAACCCGGGCGGCCGCCACACTACTGATGTGGTCAAACGAGCACAAAGTGTTAATTTGGCTCGAAAATTTGGCAGCGGGAAGTGTTGCATTGTGCTCGTGGCAACTTCCAAACTTTGTCGTACGCTTTCGAAACATAATTGTCACGAGACACGAATCGCTTCGGCGACCCCAAAAAAACCTCCGCTTGTGCGGAGGTTTTTTTATGCGCGCACGCTGCCGAGCATGTCGTGCAACTCGTGGCTCATCATCGCCAGAAAGACGACCAGGCCGATGTAGTACACCGTGTAGGTCAGCCGAGATTCGTTCGAGATGCTGTAGTACGCACGGTTTTCCGGCGCATGCGGGTCGTAACGCCAAGCCTTCATCAGCTGCGGCACGGCCAGCACCGCAATCAGGATCAGGATGGGGCTCGGCCGCCAGATGAACAGCGCCACCAGCACCGGCACCCCCAGAAACCAGATGCGCGGCGACAGCACTGCCGTAATGCGTCCGCCGTCAAACGGCGAGAGCGGGATCAGGTTGAACAGATTGAGGAAGCAGCCGGCGTAGGCCAGCGCCAGCAGCAACTGGCTGTCGGTGTAGCGCGCAAGCCCGTAGCACAGCATGGCGCCCACGGTGCCCGCCACGGGGCCTGCGAGGCCGATATGGGCTTCGGTTTCGACGTCCATCGGCTGCTCTTTCAGGTCGATCCACGCGCCCACGAACGGGATGAAGGTGGGCGCCCCCACCGCCAGCCCGCGTTGGCGTGCCGCCATGAAGTGGCCCATCTCGTGGATGAACAGCAGCACCACGAAGCCCACCGCATAGCGCCACCCGAATACGAAGGCATATGCGGCCACCGACAGCAGCATCGTGCCACCGGTGGTCAGCAGCTTGCCGAACTTCAGCCCTGAAAACAGCAGGATCAGCAGTTTGGCCACGGCTTATGCGCTCGGCTTGCGCTTGAAGAACTTGGCGATGGCTGCGCCAAAGCCCGCCACCGCCAGGATGGCCACCTTCGCAAACTTGGCCAGGAACGCAGCCATCACGGCAAACAGGCCCAGCTTCTTGGCAGCGATGCCACCCACCAGCGCGGCCAATCCGTACTCGGCCACCTTGTCGGTCTTCGAGTTGAAATCGGTGTACCGCTTGCCATCTTTGAAATCGAGATCGGCGAGCAGCTTTTGCACGGCGGGCTTGTCGGCGTCGACATGGTCGCGGCCGGTGATCAGGTTCAGGCTGATATAGCCGTCGCGGCCGAGTGCGTAGGTGTTGTAGTTGACCGCGCCGGGGTCGTCGGCCGGCTGGCCTTTGGAGCGCGCAGCCATCGACCAGATGAGGCGGTGCGTGGCGGCGTCATAGTGCGGACGCTCGACCCAGCCCTGGATTTCCAGTGCGGGGATGTCGCGCTTTTCGCGCTCTTCGTTGGCGGCAGCGGTGCCTTCCTTGAGCGATTTGTACAGATCGTCGACGTTCCAGTCGCGGGCGTCGTCATCCTTGATGTAGCCCGAGGCTTCGTACTTGGCGACCACCATCCATTCGTCATCGGCACTGGTGGGCATGACCAGACCGAGCATGTCGGGGTTGTTGCTGTTGCCCATGGCGTGCATGAGCTGCCCGGCAGCCGGCTGCGGGATGAACACCTCGTCCTTGCCGATCTTGAGCGTGGCCTGGTCACGCAGTTCGATCGACGTGGGGCCAACCTTCGCAGCGGCCTTGGCGGCGGACCAGGCCTGCTTCATTTCCTGTTGCGGATCGCTGGCCTGTTGCGCGTGGGCTGCCGTAGCGCCCATCGCCTCCATCGCACCCAGCACCGCCGCGCAGGCGAGCGTGCCCGCCCAGACGCGCAACGCGCCCTGAAACCCCTTTCCCATGGACTTCTCCCGAAGATGTTCTTGTGTGTTGATTGGCTCGATTCTTCTGATGCTTTGGCAGCCGCCGAGCGGTCTGCAAGCTGGGCCGAAGCATAGCGGGAGCGGGGAGTTGCGCTGTTAATGGGCGTTAATGAAGCCGTGTGGATTACGGTTGAAGGCCCATCTGCCGCAGCAGCGTCTGGTTGTCTTCGAGGTGCCAGTTTTCGGCGATCTTGCCGTCGGCAATCCGGTACAGGTCGAAGGCCTGGAAGTCGATCGGCTGGTTCTGCCCATGCGTGCGGCCGAACTCTCCGGTGAAGTGTCCGCGAAAGCGCAGGTGAACCGAAACGCGGTCACCGGCGACGACCATGTCTTCGATCTCCACGCGCATGTCGGGCACCGCCGTGCGGAACGCCTTGGATGCATCGAGCGGGCCTTGCGTGCCCTGCACGCGTCCGGCGGGCAATGTGCGGTCGACAAACGCGGGCGACAGGGCTTGCGTGGCATAGCCCGCATCACCGGTATGCCAGAAGGTGGCGTAGCGACGTGCGGCGAGCACGGCGGCTGCGGCCTGCGGCGTATCAGGCGCGGCGACGTGGTCCGCGCGGATGAGATCAGCATCGGACGTTGACGCAATAGCTGCGGGTGCCATTGCGAGGGCGGGCAGCGTCAGCACGGCGGCGGCAAGCAGGGCGGGGCGAGAAAGCATGGTGGACTCCGTTGGGTGGTGAAGCGCTGCACTGTAGATTTCCAATCACAGACGATAAAGGGCTTGTGAGTCGATCTGGTTTCAATCCAGATTTGATGATCGATCGCCATGCTGGTCGCCCGCACGAACGCAATGCTGCGCACGTGATAGTCGGTATCGCACGCCCGGCGGCGCGCAAATGGTCCGCGCTGCGCCGGGTTTTTCTAGACTGGCCCTTCATCGAACAGACGCATAAAAAAACAAGGGAGGGGACGGTGGATCTGAGCTACATCCTGTCGCGCACCGAGCGCGGCTCACAGGAGCTGCAGGCGCGCAGTGGGCACGTCACGCATCGGCAGCGGGCGATCCTGCTGCTGGTCAATGGCGAACGCTGCGCGGCAGAAATCCTGGCGCAGTTGAGCAGCGTCGGCCCAGACATTGACGATCGTGCCGAAGACCTCGCGCGCCTGATTGCCGACGGCTATGTCGCAAGCCGCGCGCCAACCAAGGTGGTGCCCAAGCCCAAGACGTCGCCCCAGCCGGCGCCTGCCACGCCATTTGCGCCGCGCCATGTGCGGCAGGCTTCGATTGCGGACTGGCGCCTGAGCCAAGCGGGCGCGTTCTCGGCCTTGCAGCGTTATCTGGCCGAAGGTCCGGAAGCGCCGATCGACTTTCTGAACGGCTTGGCCGCCCCGCTGTACGCCGCGCTGACGACGTGCCGCAACGAGGCATCGGCCCACGCCGTCGTCGCGTTTCTGGAAGCGCGCCTCGATGAGGAGGCTGGGAATGTGACCGCGGCGTCCTAGGTGTAAATACTGAATTCGCGATCTATTCCCGTTAAGTGGGAATGTCGCGTTGAAGTATTGAGAAAATCGTCGCATTCTCCGTCGCAACATCACTCGACGGAGTTTCGCGATGACCGAGCCGGGCCAGGCACCTTCACCAGCACAATCCGCTGCCGCTACCAGCGGCTCGGACCGCGTGCTGATGGTGCTCGCCACCATCGCGCGCCACGGCCGCCCGGTTGCGGCGCGCGAGCTGGTCGAACTGACCGGCCTGCCGCAGAGCACGCTCTACCGTCAGGTCGCGATGCTCAAGCGCTGGGGGTTCGTGCTCGAATCGGCCGGCACTTATGCTCCTGGCCCGATCAGCTTGCAGCTCGCACTGGGTTTCGACCACGCTTCGCACCTCGTGCAGGAAGCGCGCATCGGCATGGCCAAACTCGTGGCCGAGTCGGGCGAATCGGTGGGGCTGGTCGTGGCCGTCAAGGATCAGGCCGTCTGCCTGGAGATGGTCGAGAGCCAGCAGTCGCTGCGCTGCTCATTCGAAAAGGGGCGCGGCGTACCCCTGCTGGCCGGCGCCTCTGCCAAGTCGTTGCTGGCGTTCATGCCGCCCGCTGCCGCGCGCGCCATCCTCGCCGACTTGCTTGCCATCGATGCCGAGAGCCAGGCGCAACTGCAAACCGAACTCGCTGACATTCGCGCCGCGGGCTATGCGCTGTCCGAAGGCGAGGTCGACCCCGGCGTCTGGGGTGTGAGCGTGCCGGTGTTCCGTCTGCCCGGCCACGCGCTCGGCTCCATTACGTTGATGGCGCCAGCAACGCGCGTGCGTGGCAAGGAGCAACGCCTGATCGACATGACCGTTGCAGCGGCTGCATCCATTTCTGCGCGGCTGCAGGACATCTGAATTTTTGATTTTTCCGATTCTTTTTCTCACCCCACATGCATCACACAAGGAGACCACTCATGGGGAATCGTCGTCACTTCATGCATTCGATGCTGGCTTGTGCCGTGGCGTTGTCCGCTGCGGCGTCCTTCGCAACCGCTGCGCACGCTGCCGGCGAGCCACTGCGCGTGGCCACCGACGCCACGTTCGCGCCGATGGAGTTTGTCGAAAACGGCAAGCGCACCGGCTTTGATGTGGACCTGATCGACGCGCTGGCCCGCACCATGGGCCGTCCGGTCGAGTGGACCGATATCGACTTCAAGGGCCTCGTGCCTGGTCTGATCTCGCGCCGCTTCGACGTGGCCATCTCCGGCATCTACATCACGGAAGAGCGCAAGAAGGTGGTGGACTTCACGGTGCCGTACTACCACGGCGGTCTGGTCGCGCTGGTCAAGCAAGGCAACACGGCCATCAAGACGCCGGCTGATCTGAACGGCAAGAAGGTCAGCGTGCAGGTGGGTACCAAGTCGGTCAACTACCTGCGCGAAAACTACCCGAAGGTCGAGCGCGTGGAGGTCGAGAAGAACAACGAGATGTTCAACCTCGTCGAGATCGGCCGGGCCGATGCCGCTGTCACAGGCCGCCCGGCTGCCGCGTACTACGTGAAGGCGCGCCCGGGTCTGCGCCTGGTTGAGCCGGCGCTCACCACCGAGGAATATGGCATCGCCGTGCGTCGTGACCAGCCCGAGCTGACCAAGGCGTTGAACGCCGCGTTGGAGAAGATCAAGGCCGACGGCACGTACGAACAGATCGTCAAGAAGTGGTTTGGCGCCGCCGCCAAGTAACGACAGACGGACACGCTGATGGAACTGGATTTTTCTCCCGTCTGGGCCGGCTGGCACGACATCCTGCGCGGTACGCTCGTCACCGTTGAGGTGACGGCCGCGGCGCTGGTGCTCGGCTGCGTGCTGGGCCTGCTGATCGGCATCGGGCGGTTGAACCCGCGCCGCCGATTCATCTACGGCATCTGCACGGTGTACGTGACGTTCATCCGTGGCACGCCGCTGCTGGTGCAGCTCTTCCTGTTGTTCTTCGGGCTGCCGCAGTTCGACATCCTGCTGCCGGCGTTTGTGTGCGGCGTGCTGGGGTTGGGCGTGTATTCGGGCGCCTATGTGTCGGAAATCGTGCGCGGTGCGATCCAGTCGGTGGATCGCGGGCAGATGGAGGCGGCACGCTCGATCGGCATGTCGTCGGCGCAGTCGATGCGCGCCATCATCCTGCCGCAGGCCGTGGTGCGGATGATTCCGCCGCTGGGCAACGAGTTCATCGCGCTGATCAAGAACTCGGCGCTGGTGTCGCTGCTTACGATCCACGACCTGATGCACGAAGGGCAAAAGATCATCAGCGTGTCGTATCGCTCGCTGGAGGTGTACCTGGCGATTGCGCTGGTGTACCTGGTGCTGACCAGCGCTGCCAGCTATCTGCTGCATCGGCTCGAACGCCACATCCGTGCGGGAGGCATGGTGCAATGAGCATGACAAATGCGGCTCACCCGCAAACTCTCAAATCCGCGCTGGATGTTCCCATGATCCAGATCCGCGGGCTTACCAAATCGTATGGCGATCACACCGTGCTCAAGGACATCGACTTCGAAGTCGATGCGTCGCAGGTGGTGGTCGTCATCGGTCCCAGCGGCTCGGGCAAGAGCACGTTCCTGCGTTGCTGCAATGGGCTGGAGACGGCCGAAGGCGGCACCATCGACATCTGCGGCAAGCGCCTGATCGACAACGGCAAGCTGCTGCCCGATGGCGAGCTGAACCAACTGCGGCAGCAGGTCGGCATGGTGTTCCAGTCGTTCAACCTGTTCCCGCATCTTTCAGTGCTGCACAACGTCACGGTTGGGCCGCGCATGCTGAGTGGCAAGTCGAAGCAGGAGGCGGAAGCCGAAGCGCGCGAGCTGCTGCAGAAAGTAGGGCTGGCACACAAGGCCGACGCGATGCCCGCCAGCCTCTCCGGCGGTCAGGAACAGCGCGTGGCCATTGCGCGTGCACTGGCGATGCGGCCCAAGGTGATGCTGTTCGACGAGCCGACGTCTGCGCTTGACCCGGAACTTGTTGGCGAAGTGCTGCAGGTGATGAAAGTGCTCGCCAAGGAAGGCATGACGATGCTTGTGGTCACGCACGAGATGGGTTTCGCACGTGAAGTGGCCGACGTGGTGGTGGTGATGGACGGCGGCGGCATCGTCGAAGCCGGGCCACCGTCGGTCATCTTTGGCGAGCCCAAGGAAGCGCGCACGCGTTCGTTCCTGCAAGCGGTGCTGACACGCACATGACGATGACCGAAGCTGCAACGTTCGATGCCTCCATCTGGCAGGGGCGTGACGACACAGGCGAACGCGGTGACGTGACGCGCCTGTTCCAGGTCGTGCAGTCGGCCTATGCGACGACGTTGTCCGGCGCGCCTGCGCTGGTCGGGTTTGCGTGCGATGCGGGCGTGGTGCGCAACCACGGCCGCGCCGGTGCTGCACAGGGCCCGCGCGAAATCCGCCGGGCGTTGGCCAACGTGCCCGCGCATGGCCTGTCGGTGCTTGCGGACGCGGGCGATGTCACGTGTGACGACGGCGATCTGGAAGGCGCGCAGGCCGAGCTCGGCGACACCGTGTGCGAACTGCTCGATGCCGGCGCGCGTCCGGTCGTGCTCGGCGGTGGCCACGAGGTTGCGTTCGGTACTTATCAGGGCTTGCGTCAGCATTGGCAGAAACAAGGCTGGCGCGGACGTCTGGCGGTCGTCAATTTCGATGCGCATTTCGACCTGCGCACGAGCCGCCCCGGCAACTCCGGTACGCCGTTCGACCAGATCGCAGAAGACTGTGCCGCACACGGCATTGACCTGACGTATTGCTGCCTGGGTGTGAGTCGCCTGTCGAACACACCCGCGCTGTTCGACCGCGCCGATGCGCTGCACGCGCACTACGTGGAAGACACTGATGTGCAGGAGCGCCACCTCGATGCGCGCATGACCGATCTCGATGCATGGCTGGCTGATGCCGATCACGTCTACCTGACCATCGACATGGATGTGCTGTCCGCTGCCGTGGCGCCTGGCGTGTCCGCGCCCGCGGCTTACGGCATCACGCTGCCGGTGCTTGAGGCCCTGGTGCAGCGCGTCTGTGCGACGGGCAAGGTGCGCGTGGCGGACATCGCCGAGACCAACCCCGAATACGATCAGGACCGCCGCACCGTGCGCGTAGCGGCGCGTCTGGCGTATCACTTGTTGCGCCGCTCATGAAGCTGATTCCCACAGATGCAATGCGTCGCATGCCGTGGAAAAACGGTGGCGGTGTCACGACCGAAATCGCCATCGCCCCGGCGGGTGCCACGCTGGACAATTTCGACTGGCGAGTGAGCACTGCGCAGGTGGATGCGGCAGGGCCATTCTCGCGCTTTGCCGGCATTGACCGATCGCTGGCGGTGATTGCGGGCGGCCGGCTGACGATGCATCGCGCCGAAGCCGAAGCCGTGATGCTTGCGCCCGGCGAAGCACCCGCGCGCTTTCCTGGCGAAGCGGATGTGCATGCCACGCTCGACGCGCCGCTCTCGGATTTCAATGTGATGACGCGGCGCGACGCGTGGGCACATCATGCCGAGGCGATTGCCCTGGCAGCCGGCGAGCGCCGCTCGCTGCCGCGCTTGCATCGGGGCATGCAATGGCTGGTGTATTGCGTGCACGGCCTGCTGTCGATTGGTGCCGACGATGTACCGCAGGGCGCGGCTGCATGGCTCGATGCAGAGGGCGATCCGGACACGGTTGTCGCGCGTGTCGGTTCGGTCGGTTATCTGGCGGCCTTGTGGCCGGTCGGCTGACGTTGCGCCAGATCAAACGCACCAAAAGAAAAGGGACCCCGTAGGGTCCCTTGCAAGTCTCCCGGCCCGGCATGCATGCCGGGCTCGGCAGAAGACTCTTACTTCTTCTTGTTCACGGCGTCCTTGAAGCCCTTGCCAGCCGTGAACTTCACGGTCTTGGTTGCCGGGATCTTGATGGCTTCGCCGGTGCGCGGGTTGCGGCCCGTGCGTGCTGCACGCTTGCCCGACGAGAACGAACCGAAGCCAACCAGCGTGATGGTGCCGCCCTTGGCGACGGTCTTCTTGATGTTTTCCAGCGCGGAGTTCAGCGCGCGCTCGGCGGCGGCGTTGCTCAGTTCAGCGTCTTTCGCAATGGCGGCTACGAGTTCGGATTTGGTCGTCATGTCAGTTCCCCACTTCAGGTTTGTTGGACAGCGTTGTACTGCGACCCGTTTTATATCACCGTTGCGAAGGGTTGCACATCCCCTAACTGCAAGGGTTTGCGGGCCGTTGCTTGCAGCCGACACTTGCCCCGTCTAGGTTTGCGGGCGGGTATCCGGGAAACACCTGATATCGACAGGGTTTGTTTGCATTTCCGCCAGCGTTCTTCACGCTAGAAACGCACCGAAAGCGCGCAGGCGGCACTGCAGCAAACTGATCCGCCAGACGCCGTACACTGTGTTTCTGGGCCCGTGCAAACTTCATGGAGAACATCATGTCGAGTTCGCAAATGCCTGTCGGACAAGGCTTCGCGGCCGGCGGCGAAGCGCCGGAGCACCCGCGCGGACCGGCCGTTCTGGTGGCCGGCGCCAACGGGCTGGTGGGCCGCGCCGTGGTGCGTCGTCTCGTCGCGCAGCCCTGGGCGGGCGGCGTGACCGCGCTTGTACGGCGGCGCGGGGCCTTGACAGCAGGGCAGGCGACGCCCGGTCGATTGCGTGAATGCGTGGTCGATTTCGAGCGCCTGGATGCGCCGGAAATCCGGTCTGCGTTTGCCGCCGATATCGTCATCTGCGCGCTTGGCACGACGATCCGGCAGGCGGGCTCGCAGGCGGCATTCCGGCGCGTTGATGTCGAGTATCCGGTAGAAGTGGCACGGCGGGCGTTTGCTGCCGGCGCGCATCATTTTCTGCTGGTGAGCGCGTTGGGCGCCGATGCACGATCGGGTGTCTTCTACAACCGCTGCAAGGGCGAAGTGGAGGCGGAAATCCTGTCGATCGGCTTTCCGTCGGTGACGGTGGTACGGCCTTCGCTGCTGCTCGGCACACGCGCAGAATTTCGGCTCGGTGAACGTATTGCGCAAGGCCTGTCGCGCGCAATCGGATGGATGGTGCCCAAGACATGGCGACCGGTGTCGGTGGAGTCGGTGGCGGCAGCGCTCGTCGTGGCAGCGCGGGTGGATGCGCCGGGCGTGCGCGTGCTGGAAAACGCAGGGTTGCTGGGCGCAAAAGATGAACGGCCGGTGGGGTGATCCACCGGCCGTTTTTCGCTCGTGTTTCGCGTAGGGTTATTTCAAGCGATTACTTTTCGATGGGCTTGCCTGTGCGGTCGTGCATCAGCGACAGCGCAAACACGCTGATGATCGCCGCTGCCATCACGTAGTACGACGGTGCCAGCTTGCTGCCGGAACTGGCAATCAACCACGTCACGATCAGCGGGGCAAAACCACCAAAGATCGTGACCGCCAGGTTGTACGAAATCGACAGGCCGGTAGAGCGCACCGCCGTCGGAAACTGCTCGGCCAGCACGGCCGGCGCCGGGCCCGTGAACGCCGCCAGCAACACACCCAGGATCACCTGCACCTGCAGCAGCGTTTGCACCGTCGGGTTGACGTTGAGCCAATGGAAGAGCGGATACGCCGCAGCTGCGATGATGAGCGCCACCGTGCCCAGCATGCGCTTGCGCCCGATGCGGTCGGACAGCGTGCCCATCAGCGGGCACAGCACGAAGATGATCGCACCGCAAAGCGCCGTCGACTGGAACGTCGCGCCCAGGGGCAGACCGAGCTGTTGCTTCGCGTACGTCGGCATGTAGAACACCAGCGTGTAGGTGCAGACGGTCCAGAGAATCGTCACGCCCAGACCGCCGAGCACTTCGCGCGGATGATCGCGCAGCACTTGCGACAGCGGCGCCAGACGCGACTCTTTCGCGGCCTTTGCCTTCTGCGCTTCGAACGCGGGCGGCTCGTGCAGGTGTGAGCGGATGTACATGCCGACCGGCCCGATCAGCAGGCCGAACAGGAACGGAATGCGCCAACCCCACGCATCGATCTGCTCGGGCGACAGACCATTCGTGACGATCGCACCCATGGCGGCACCCAGGATGAACGAGATGCCCTGGCTCGCCTGCTGCCAGCTTGCGAAGTAGCCGCGCCTTTCGTCCGGCGAATACTCGATCAGAAACGCCGTTGCGCCACCGACTTCACCGCCGGCCGAGAAGCCCTGGATGAGCCGCGCGATCACGATGAGGATGGGTGCGCCGATACCGATTTGCGAGTACGTCGGTGCGAGGCCGATGAGGGCCGTGCCGATCGCCATCAGCATGATGGTGAGTGTGAGTGCAGCCTTGCGGCCCACGCGGTCGGCGTACACACCGAGTACGACGGCGCCGACCGGGCGCATGAAGAACCCCACGCCAAACGTGGCGACCGTCAGCATGAACGAGGTGAAGTCATTGCCTGTGGGAAAGAACAGCTTGGCGATGATGACGGCGAAGAAGCTGTAGACCGTAAAGTCGAACCATTCGAGGCCGTTGCCGATGGTGGCGGCGATGATGGCCTTGCGTCGGGTGGCCGCAGAGATGGCCGGTGCCGGTGCCCGATCGCCGTGGGTGGGCGCTGCCGTGGCTTGCATGGATGTGTCCTCCAGTGTTTTATGGGCATCGCCTGCCTCGATCTCTCCCCAGCGCGGGCGGCGAAGCGGTCATGGTAAGTGATCCGGCAAGGATTCGCTGCGGCGGTATACGAAGTCCTTGGAATTGAACCAGCCAGACACTGTCGAATGCATATGCACATGCATCCAACGGAGCACATCATGAACCGCACGCCGCAACCTGGAGGTCGTTTAGGCGCCATCCTGCCGGGCGCGGTGGCCGCGTGCGCGGCCATCTTGCTGGGCGGTTGCGTGGTCGCACCGTATTACGACGCCTACGGCAACCCGATCGCGCCCGCAGCCGTGGCGCCTGCGTATCCGTCCTATCCGTACGATCCCTATTACTACTATGGTCCGGCCTATTACCCTGCGCCGGTTTACCCGGCGCCGATCTTTGGCAGCGTGTGGATTGGCGGGGGCGGCTGCTGGGGCTGCCATCACGGTTGGGGTGGCCGGGGATGGGGCGGGCGCGGCTGGGGCCATGGAGGGGGGTGGGGGCACGGAGGAGGCGGGGGGCATCGTCATTGAATCGTCATCGTCGACGTGACGAAGACGCCCATCCCGCGCGGCTGAACGCCAGTTCCGCCGTCAGTTCAATACGCGTGATTGCGTAACGGAATCTGTTGCATCGCGACATACAATCCTTCGCTCTTAAAAAGAAAAGCATGCGAGGAGATTGTCGATGTCCGTCATCATCGTGCTGGCTGCGCTGGCATTTCTGATGTTCGCCGCGTATCGCGGCTACAGCGTCATCCTGTTTGCACCGTTGGCCGCCTTGGGCGCGGTGTTGCTGACTGATCCATCGGCTGTGGCGCCGGTGTTTTCCGGCATCTTCATGGAGAAGATGGTCGGCTTCGTCAAACTGTATTTCCCGGTGTTTTTGCTCGGTGCGGTGTTCGGCAAGGTGATCGAGCTGTCGGGCTTTTCACGCTCGATCGTCGCGTCGGTCATCCGCGTGGTGGGAGCCAAGAGGGCGATGCTTTCGATCGTGCTGGTGTGCGCGCTGCTGACATACGGCGGCGTGTCGCTCTTCGTGGTGGTGTTTGCGGTGTACCCGTTTGCAGCGGAGATGTTCCGCCAGGGCAATATCCCCAAGCGCCTGATCCCGGGCACGATCGCGCTGGGCGCGTTCTCGTTCACGATGGATTCATTGCCGGGCACGCCGCAAATCCAGAACATCATCCCGACCACGTTCTTCCACACCACCTCGTGGGCTGCGCCGTGGCTTGGCACCATTGGCGCGCTGTTCATCATCGTGGTGGGCATGTCGTATCTGGAATGGCGCCGCCGCGCAGCGGTGCGCAATGGCCATGGCTACGACCACGGGCTTACCAAGCTGGTGAACGAGCCCGAGACAGCCGACACCGGCACGCTTGCGCATCCGCTCGTCGCGCTGTCGCCGCTGGTGCTGGTGGGCGTGATGAACCTGCTGTTCACGCGCTGGATTCCGGCGTGGTACGGCAAGATCGTCACGGTTGCGTTGCCGGGCCTGCCCAAGCCGCTGACGGTTGAAGCCGACAAGCTGACCGCGATCTGGGCTGTGGAGGCTGCGCTGTTGATCGGCATCGTCGTGGTGCTCGTGTTTGGCTTCCGCGCCGTGAAGGGCCGCTTTGCCGAAGGCAGCAAGGCAGCGGTGTCGGGTGCGCTGCTGGCCGCGATGAACACCGCTTCGGAATACGGTTTCGGTGGCGTGATTGCAGCGCTGCCGGGTTTCCTGGTGCTGGCCGATGGCCTGCGCGCGATTCCGAATCCGCTCGTCAATGAAGCCGTGACGGTGAGCACGCTTGCAGGCATCACCGGTTCCGCATCGGGCGGCATGAGCATTGCGCTGGCGGCAATGGCCGATCAGTTTGTGCAAGCGGCGCAGGCGACGGGCATTCCGATGGACGTGCTGCACCGCGTGGCGGCAATGGCTTCGGGCGGCATGGACACGCTGCCGCACAATGGCGCCGTCATCACGCTGCTCGCCGTGACGGGCCTCACGCATCGCGAGGCGTATCGCGATGTGTTCTGCGTGACGATCATCAAGACGCTGGCCGTGTTCTTCGTCATTGCGGTGTTCTACGCCACCGGCATCGTCTGACGCAGACATCGCCGCAATAAAAAAGCCGACGCACAAACGTCGGCTTTTTTCATGGGCAGATACGGTTATTGCATGCTGCCGCCAGCTTCCGAGCGGCGTTCGCGGCAGACGCGCTGCGCTTCACCCACCAGCGAATCGCACTGGTTGGCGCGATGTGACCAGAATGCACGGTCCGACGACGATTCCGTCGTCGCCTTGGCCTTGCCATGGCGGTGCGTGACGTGCTTGTCGACCCACTTGTCGGTCTTCATATGCGCACGATGGACTTTCTGTTTGAGCGTGCCGGGCGTGGCTTCGGGTTGCGCGCCGGTGGCGTTGTTGTGATAGCCGGGATTGGCAGCGGCATCGGCGTTGCGCTGAACCTGGGTGCGTGGGCCCTCCATTTGGCTGTCGACGCCCGTCACTGCGCTGTGATCCTTCTGCTGGGCCTGCGCGGGCGCCGCGCCGATCCACGCACAGGCGGCCACGGCGATCGCCGCGGCCAGACTCGACATCTTGCGTGCTTGCATGCTCGTTCTCCTTGTTGTGAAACGGGGCGGACTCCATGACACGCATGCGGCGTGCCATCCTGGCGCGCGTCCCAAACGTCACAATAGGAAAGCGGCAAACCGGCAGACAGTAGACGTTGACTGAACCGTCTGTCGGACAAACGCTGTCAAGCAAGGTCGGATGCCGCTTTCAGGCCCGCATGAACAGCCAGACCGTCAGGATGATGCCGACGATGACGACGAAGCCGCGCAGCACTTTTTCCGGCAACCGGTGCAGTAGCCACGCGCCGGCAAATCCGCCCGCGATGCCGCCGATGCCCAGCGCCACCACGGCTGCCCAGTTGACCTGCGGCGAAAAAGCAAACACCGCCACGGCGGATGCATTCATCGTCATGGCGAGCACGTTCTTGGTCGCGCCCGCCATGCGCACCTGCTGGCCGGCCACAGTCAGCGCCGCGAGCATCAGGAAGCCGATCCCGCCGCCGAAGTAGCCCCCGTAAATGGCAATCGCAAACTGCGCGGTCGCCAGCGCGGTGGTCGAAATGCCGGATGTCGCGTGCAACGGCTTGCGGCGGAAGCTGCCCCACGCAAACACGCTGGTCGCAAACAGCACGAGATACGGCACCAGCTTGGCAAAGAACGACGGCGGCGTCGCCAGCAGCAACAGCGCGCCAAGCACGCCGCCCACCAGACTGATGACGATGAGTTGCTTGAGCGAGAGGTGATGTTCGCCAGCATCGACGCCGCCGGCCAGTTTGCGCCCGGCAATCGATGAGGTGATCTGGCTGGGGAACAGCGCGATCGTCGAAGTCATGTTGGCGCCCAGCGGGTTGAGCCCCGCCAGCAGCAAGGCCGGAAACGTGATGAACGACCCGCCGCCCGCGAGGGCATTCTGGGCGCCGGCATAGACGCCGGCGGCAGCGACGAGCAGGGCGGTGGAAAACGGAAGCGTGGTCATAAGCGGGGCGTGCAAGGCGGCTGGAATGACCGCGATGGTAATGGAACGCCCACGGGCGCGCTCGTCAGCGGAGCGGGGTGTCGCTGCCGTGTCGGCGCAGCCACCATTCGGCCACCTCGAACGTGCCCTGCACCAGCAGCGCCAGCCCTGCGGCAGGGATGGCGCCCGCGAGCAGCGTTGCACTGTCGTTGAGTGCGAGCCCCGTGGCGATGCGTTCGCCATAGCCGCCGGCACCGATGAACGCCGCGATGGTCGCTGTACCCACGCTGATGACCGTGGCGGTTTTGACGCCGGCCAGGATGACCGGCAGCGCCAGCGGCAGATCCACCACGCGCGTGCGTTGCGACGGTGTGAGCCCCAGCGCCAATGCCGCATCGCGCAAGCCATCGGGCACCTGTTCCAATCCGACAATGGTATTGCGCACGATGGGCAACAGCGCATAGACCGCCAGCGCAATCAGCGCCGGCACCACGCCAATCGATCCGACGATTGGGATGAGCATCGCGAGCAAGGCCAGCGACGGAATCGTCTGCAGCACGCCCACGACGGCAAGGATCGGCTGCTTGATCCGGCGACGCGCGGCCACGAGACCCAGCGGCACGCCGAGCAGCACGGCAATGCCAGTCGAAATACCCACCAGCATCAGATGCCGTTGCGTGAGCCGCCCAAGGCCGTCCGTCAGCCGGGTGAAGAATGCATGAGCCGGGGTAGCGGCTGGCGTGCTGCCATGCCCGGCGAGAAACTGCAGCGCGGCTTGCGAGAACGACTGGCCTTCGAGTTCGACCGCCGCATTCATCGCCACCATATCGTCGCGCTGGATGCGCCCAGCGAGTGCGCTGATGGCCTGCCATTGCGCCGGGTGCCGTTGCGCAACGTCGGCGCGGTAGAGCAGCACGGCGTCGTAGCGCGGGAAGACGTGCGCAGGGTCGTCGAGCACACGCAGATGTTCGCGGCGGATCTTGGCGTCGGTGGAGTAGATGTCGATCACGTCGACCTGGCTGGCGCGCAGCGCGTCGTAGGCGACGCCGTGGTCGAGGCCCGTCGGGTGTTGCGGCAGCTTGTAGTGCTGCGCAATGGCCGGCCAGCCATCGGCGCGGCCGAGAAATTCGTGCGACAGGCCAAGCCGCAGCGCCGGGTGCGTCGCCAGATCGGCTAGCGTGCGGATGTGCTCGCGTTCGGCATCGGCGTTGCGCATGGCAAGCGCGTAGGTGTCTTCAAAGCCGAGTGGCACGCCGGCCGCCAGGCCCATCGGCGCTAGGCCACGGTTCACGTCCGCCAGCAGCGCGGCCTGATCGGGGTTGGCAGCCTGCTCGGCAGGCAAGTGCAGGATTTCAGCGGCGATGGTGCCGAGGTAGTCCGGGTAGACGTCGATGCTTCCGTTCTTGAGCGCGGCAAAGACGATGGCGGTGTTGCCCAGGCCCGGTACGTGTTCGGCGGGGCCGTGCGGGGCTGCGGTCTGCGTGAGGATCTCGCCCAGCACGTACGACTCGGTGAAGCGTTTGGAGCCGATCCGCAGTGGTTGTTCGGCGAAGGCCGATGCGCTGCACGTCAGCCAACCCAGCGCAAGCCATGCCAGCAAGCGCCACAGAAAGGGACTACGGATCAGTCGCCGTGTATCCAAAGTTCGTTGAGGTCGGTCAGGCCCCAGTCGCGGGGTTCTTCTCGCGAGACGATCTGGTCGCCGGTCTGCGCCAGATCGATGAGTTCGGGCGCAATCCGCGTGCCCGACGATATTGAGAAGAATACCTTGACCGTGGGCGTGAGCAGTGCACCCGGCGCATGCTGCATGACCACCGCCAGCCGGCCCGAACGCAGCCGGACCAGCGAGCCTACCGGATAGATGCCCACGCTTTTGACAAACGCGTTGAACACCATCGGGTCGAAATGGTTGCCGCGCCATTCGACCATGCGCTGCACCGCGTAGGCGGCTTCCCACGCTTTCTTGTACGGGCGGTCGGACGTGACCGCGTCGTACACGTCGCAGATGGCGCCCATGCGCGCAAACAGCGAGATGCCTTCGCCAGCCAGCTTGTGCGGATAGCCCGTGCCGTCCATGCGCTCGTGGTGGTGCAGGCAGACGTCGAGCGCGATGTCGCGCATGCTGCTGTCGCCGGCCAGGATGTCGTGTCCTGCCTGCGGGTGGACGATCACGTGGCGGAATTCAGCATCGGTCAGCGCGCCGGGCTTGTTCAACACCTCGGGCGGAATCGCGATCTTGCCGATGTCATGCAGCAGGCCGGCCAGGCCGGCGTCGCGGACTTCGTCATCGGACAGCCCCAACTGGCGGCCCAGCGACACCATCAGCGTGCACACGGCCACGGAATGCAGAAAGGTGTAGCGGTCTTTCGTTTTCAGGCGCACGAGGCTGGTCAGTGCGCTGGGGTGCCGGTCGACCGAGCCGGAAATGGCTTCCACCAACGGCAGTGCGTCGCGCGCTTCGATCGTGCGGCCCATGCGCGCGTCGGCAAACATGGCCTGCACGGCCACCTCGGCCTTGCTGATGAGGCGGGCGGCGCGGCGCATTTCTTCCGCATACGTGATGGGGCGGGGCGCGATGTTGGCGTCGGCCGAGCAGGCGGGCGGTGCCGGGACTTCGGGCGCCGGAGGTGCCGCATTGGCGGCGGCCACGTCGGTGCCGCGCGTGGTGTCGATCCACACCTCACGTACGCCGCTGGCACGCAGCCGCTGCAATTGGGTGGCGTCTTCCACGCGAAAACGGGCCCGCCAGAACGGGTGGTCGAGCCACGAGCCGACAAATTCGTCGAGGTACATGCCCACCCGCAGGTGTTCGATGGCGATGCGCTTGCGCATGTTGATATTCAGAGATCAGTCCGTGGCGAGGCACGTTTTGCGCAACGGGTCCAAGGGAAGGCGGCCCGCCAATGGATGCATTCTCTTTTATCGGACGCGCGCCCGGGGCCTTGAGGGAGGAAAAGTCCGGGCTCGCAAGGTGAACTCTGCGGGTGTAGGCAAAAAAAAAGCGGCCAAACGGCCGCCTCGGTAAGCCGATGCGGGTGCCTACTGGGGCACCCGGCATCGGGGAGGGAGAGTGATACAGGTGATGCGGACAGCGGATGGACGACTTATTGGCCGTCGCTGAACGGGTCAGCCTTGCCGACCAGGGCGCCGTCGGTGTACGGATCGGCCTTGCGCAGCGCGCCATCGGTGTACGGGTCAGCCTTGCGCACAGCGCCGTCGGTGTAGACGTCAGCCTTGCGGGCGCCGTCGGTATACGGATCAGCCTTGGTCACGGCTTGGCCGTTGGTGTACGGGTCTTGGCGTTGCACGCCGGCAGCGAAGGCGGGAACAGCGGCAACAGCGATCAGCGAGGCGAGAATCAGGTTCTTGGTCTTCATGATGGACTCCACTACAGGGGGGTGAGCATTGCCGCAGGGCAGTTTCGCTGCAGTGCGGTAACGCGATGGCATAAGCTTAGTCGTTGCTCGAAGGGTAAAAAAGCAGTTCTATTAAACTCTTTGTTCAAAAAAGAAGAACAATTGTGGCCCTTCAAGCACCGCAATCTGCACATAAGTCATTGAATTGACATGCAAATGTGTGATGCGGGATAACCCTTAATGCGAAGGTGTGACGGCTGGCGCGGCAAAAAATTCCTGTCTGGATGCGCCCCGATTGTTGCGGCGCATTACAGACAGGGGGATTTCCCTCCCCCCAGCCCCCCAAAGTGGCGGCTAAACATTCGGCGTGGATGGTCGTTGATGCAGGTACGGGCGGCGTTTTCCGCCCCTTGCAGCAGGAAGGTCATCATGTCCCTCACCACCGCTTCCATCGCCCGTTTTGAGATTGACGGCGTCGCTTATCAGGCGAGGCTGTTTGCCATGCCGTTCCACGTGCCGGAAAACGGCCGCGTGCGCGCACATGCGATCGGGCGTCCGGACATGCCGTTCAGCGGTGTGCATGTCCTGGCCAACTGGCTGGAAGAGCGCGTGCTGCCCAAAGGCGTGGGCCTTGTGATGGCCGATCGCCTGTTCTCGCATGGCGCGGTAGACCAGTGGTCGGGCGCAGACGGTGCGCGTGCGGCCAAGGTGCTGTCGCAAGTGGCGCTTGGCAGCAAGAGCAGCCACCGCCTGTGGCGCAACACCGTGGCGGGTGGTTTCCGCGATGAGACCGCGTTTTTCCTGGGCGCCGCCTTTGTGCAGACCGACGCCGCCGTCGACGACATCCGCCTGCTGGGCGACCTCATTCCCGCAGCCGAATGGTCCGGCGTGGCCGACGCCGCTTCGACCATGATGGGCCTGCACCTGTATCGCCCTGACGAGCCCGAAACGCTGGTGAACTGCGCGCTGCTGGCGCCATCCTGGACGGAAACCGCCGTGGAACGCGCCGACGGCTACCGAGCACTCACGCTGCTGCATTCCTTTACCGAAGACGACGAGGTCATCCACGTCGACATCGAACTGCTGCCGCCGGGCCAGGTGGTGTTGCAGGTGGAGTCCTGCTCGACGCGTTTCTCCGCGCGCTTCGACCCCGCACTTCTGGGCCGCGACATGACTGACGCACTGCTGCGCGACGCGCTGGCCCTGCAACACGGCGATCCGGCCAGCCTCCACTAAGCTTGCCGGCCGCTTTCGCTTGAGCGGCGCACGACGCTGCAAGGCGCGCACTTTCACGGCATCATCTCGGCTTCCTGCAGCTAGGCGCGCCGCGGCGGCCTAGCCCTGCCTAACCGCTTACTTGGCCGGCGCATTCCACGGATACGCCAGCCACGCATCAAAGCGCTTGGCGAACTCACCACTCTCGGTTGTCTGCCGCAGCCACTGGTCGACGAAGTTCTTGAACACCACGTCGCGCGGCAGCAGGTAAGCCTTCTCGGAGAAATCGAACGGCGCTTCCGGGTGCACGGCGCACAGCTCCGGGTGCAGCTTCTGCTGCAGCTTGGTTTCGACCGCGTCGGTCATCATCAGGTCTGCGCGGCCAGCGACGATCTCGTTGAAGATCGTCACGTTGTCCGGATACACGCGAATCTGCGCCTGCTTCAGATGCTCGCGCGCGAATTTCTCGTTGGTGCCGCCCGGGTTGACCACCGCGCGCACATTCGGCTGGTCGATCTGCGCCAGCGTCTGGTATTTCGCCTGGTTCTCGCAACGCGTGATCGGCGTCTTGCCATCGCGCTGATACGGGATCGAATAGAACGCCTTCTTTTGCCGCTCCAGCGTGACCGACACACCGCTCATGGCGATGTCGTAGCGGTCAGCGGCAAAGTCCTGCATCAGCGTCGACCACGTGGTCGGCACGATTTCCAGCTTCACGCCGAGTGCCTTGGCCAGGCGCTCGCCCATCTCGACGTCCAGGCCGATAAAGTGGCCATCGGCGGGGTTCTTGTAGGTGAAGGGCTTGTAGTCGCCGGTGGTGCCGACGCGCAAGGTGCCACGCGCGATGATCTCGTCGAGACGGTTGGTGGCTTGCGTGGTTTGCGCCAGGGCGGGTGCCGCGGCGCAGGCGCACAGCAGCAGGGCGCCGGCGCGGATGAAACGGTTGAACATGGAATCCCCTCCTGAAAAGTCAAAAGCGCGGCCGTCCAGCCAGCAGGGCCGGCCGCGCCCGCATTAACGCCGGCTTACTGGCCCGACGCCTTGTTCCATTGCAGCGCATTGAGCACCGCCAGCGACATTGCCGTCACACCCGTCTTGATGGACGGTTCCGGCACGGGCGCGAACAGCGGTGAATGATTGGTCGGCAGCGGCTTGGCCCCCGGCTTGAGCGAGGCAAAGAACGTCTGCGGATCATTCACGCCGATGAAGAAGAACATCGACGGGATGCCTGCGTCAACAAACGCCGAGAAATCTTCGCTGGCCGTGATGGGCGGCACGCGCAGTACGCGGTCGTTGCCAAAGGCGGTCTTGAACATCGCCTCGGTGCGCGCGACCACGGTCGGGTCGTTGTTGACCGCCTTGCCGCCCTCGGTGATCTTGATGTCGGCGTCCGGCGCACCCGACATCTCGGTGACGGCCTTGGCCGTGCGGCGGATGCCATCGAGCATCTTCTGGCGCACCGCCGGCTTGTATGAACGGATCGTGCCGCGCAGCAGAACGCTGTCGGGGATGATGTTCTCGGCGCTGCCGCCCTGGATGGCGCCGATGCTCACCACGCCAAATTCCTGCGGATCTTTCTCTCGGCTGATCACGCTTTGCAGATCGACCACGAAGCGCGCCGCCATCATCACCGGGTCGATGGTCTTGTCGGGTGCGGAGCCATGGCCGCCGCGGCCTTTGAACGTAATCTCCAGCCCGTCGGAGTTGGACGTGATCGGACCGCTGTTGAAGACGATCGAACCGTACGGCCCCGGGCCCGTATGCAGCGCAAACGCATAGTCGGGCTTGGGAAAGCGCTTGAAGAAGCCGTCGTCGATCATGCTCTGCGCGCCCGTCACGGTTTCCTCGGCAGGTTGCGCGACGAACACCAGCGTGCCGTGCCAGCGGTCCTTGAGCGACACCAGCGTCTTGGCGGTCCCAACCCACGACGCCATGTGCACGTCGTGCCCGCAGCTATGCGCCACGCCCACGTCTTCGCCGCGCCATTTCGTGTGGACGTGGCTGGCGTAGGGCAGGCCGGTTTTCTCTTCCATGGGCAGTGCGTCGAGTTCGGTGCGCACCAGGATCGTCGGGCCGGCGCCATTGCGATAGACCGCCACCACGCCGGTCTTGCCCACGTGCTCCGTCACGTCAAAGCCGATCTTGCGCATCTGCGCTGCCAGCGTGGCCGCGGTGCGTGTTTCCTGGAACGCCAGTTCCGGATGCGCGTGGATGTCTTTGTAGAGCAGGTCGAGCTGACCGTATTCGGCATTGACCGCCGCGTCCACCGCCGGTTTGATCTGCGCCACGTCGATCCCGCCGGCCGTGGCCGCCGCAGGTTGCGCAGTTGCGGATGACGCGCCGCCAGGGCTGAACGGAATCTGCGCGAACGTGGGCAGGGCTGCACTGGCCAGCAGCAAAGCGAGCGCAGTACGTTTCAACCGGATGGGGGGCTTGATCATGGATGTCTCCTGTCGTTATGGTGGCGCCGACAAAGTCGTTGCTTCGTCAATCGATTCGATTATGCAACGCGATTCATGGCATGTGCACCCGGGGGCATCCCCAAGTCGATCATTCGCGTTGGGTGGAAACACGCTCAAGGGCAAGCGCCACGCTTGGCACTCGGTAGGCGCTTTCCTAGACTGGGTCAGGTGTGCTGTTCCAGTGAATCGAACATCGAAACGCGGATGAATCCGACGACGTATTGTCTACAGCTAGCGTTTCGCGATGCCCCGCCCGGGGAGACGGCGATTCGTGCGGCGCTGGAAGCCGCGCAGCGGGTGCTTGAACGCAGTGGTGTGTCGCCGCGCGAGGCGTTCGCGGCCTACCAGGCCTTCGCCAGCGGGGCAGGAAGCCCCGATACGCTCGCACTGACATTTGCCCGCGCCGAGGCTGAGGCCATGGATACGCTGGCCGCGCACGGCTACGCCCGCTATGGCACGGTCAGCCTGGCCGCGCTCTAAGTTTGTTGGCGGCGCCAGCCTCGCGCTTGAGTTTCAGACTTCGGCGGTCTTGCCGCCCAGTCGCCGTGCCGTCTCGGACACATGCCGGTGAATGCGCGCGAGGAAATCGATCTCCGCCGCGCGTGTCGGCGAATGCCCGAGCGCCTGTGACAGATGCGTCGCCACGAATGAGGACTGCGGCGCCAGCATACTGATCAGCCGCAGCAACTCGCGGCGCGCCTGGCTGGCGTCGTAGCCGAGGTGATCGGCCAGGGCGAGCAGTGCGTCCTGGTCGATGGCCTCATAGCGGGCTTGTGCGTCCGGAGAGAGTTCATCGGCATTCCATTCGTTGGCGTAAACCGCCGCGCAGAAGAGGTGATCGTGCGCCGCAAGGCGGATACCGTCCGCACCGATGTGGAAATGCAGTGTGCCGGCCGATGCATTGCGTCCGCCGATCAGCAGGCAGAACACCATCCAGCGGAACAGCGCGGCCGTGGCGGAAGCCTGATCCGCGCACAGGCTCGCGCATTGCGCGACCTGCTCGACAGTGATCGGCAGAAAGCGGTGTTGGGGTGAGAGCCCCAGCAGTTGCACCGCCGAGACGACATAGCGTGCCTGCACCAGCGCCGTATCGTCGCTCTTGCAGCGCAGGGTACGATCAAGGCGCTGTACCACGGCGGCCGTTTCGGGAAACTGGCGCAGACCGATGAACGGTGTGTCCAGCCCGATGCTGCGGCCCAATAGCGTCGCCCAGCAGTGGTTGATGGTGGCGTACGGCAAGTGCGCGCCTTCGCCCAGATCCAGCCGCACGAAGTGGCTCGACTGCGCGGCATTGGCCGGCGCAGAAAACCGCCCGAGCCACATCGACACCGGCAGGCCATTCGAAGCCAGGAAGGGCAGGCTGATTTCTTCGGACGTCACGGCAGCATCGGTGCCGTAGCGCGCGCGAGGTTCAACCACGCGCAGTGGCGTGCTGCGGGGCGGGCGTCCGATGGTTTGCTGGAACTGCAGCACGAGATCGCGTTCGGACAGCCCGTCGGCGCGGCCGCTGCATGGCTTGAGGCCGATGGGCACCAGGGCCAGCGGGCCATCCAGATGCGGCGCCGCTTGCGCCAGATGTTCCAGTGCCGCGGCAGCTGCCTTGGGCGTGTTGCGTGCCGGTTCGGGCAGCAGGTATTCAAAGAAGTGGCGCACCGGCTGGGCTTTTGCCGTGTCGGCGATATTGCCGGCGGTGCGCGGCAGGTGGGGGCTCAGATCAAAGCCCTGCGACGAAGTCTGCCAGCGAGAATCGTATTCGAACGCCCAACCGCTGCGGCCGCACGATAGCTGACCGATCAGGTGCTTATTCAGGTAGACGTCCAGCATGCGCGTATCCAACGTATTTGTGGAGCGTGCTTAGTCGGCTGTGCAGCGGATAACCCGCCGGCAATTGGGAATTCGGCTGCTTTGCAGCAAATATGCCATTCCCTTGCACGCCCCTCATCGACCGATGGCGAGCATAACAAAGAAAATCTGCGCAACGCGTACGGAAATCCGATTTCGATGATGCAAGTTTCTCAAATCGGATTATCGGATTGTTAAGATCGAGTGCGCGTTGGTCGATGTTTCAGGCGTCTACTTCAGTTTTGCAGATTTTTTAAATCTAGCCAGAGAGCCAATGCTGGCGCCATTGAATAAATTTCAGAGGCACCGAGGTGGCAAGGTATTCATTACAAATCGGCGATTTATCGCGACAGTGCCAGCACTTTGCCGCGCTGCACGAATTGGCGGAAAAGTCCTTCGCAATGTGCGGCCGGAGGTGACATAACCGCATTGCTCACGGATTCAAATACGAATTTAAGCGCCGGCTTCAAGCGGGTTTTGATCGATCCGGGCAGTGCCCCGGCCACCCGGGGCACGATCAACGCGGCTACTCAGCGGCCGGAACGCAAAAGCGAATCCTGATCCTTTCCTGCGGCCGCCGCACTTGCAGGAGCCTTTTTCCCTGGTGCGAACACGCCGGTCGACAGCGACGTGCCGAGCAGGATCACCGCGCAGCCGATCACCATGTTGAGCGTCAGCTGCTCGCCCAGGAACAAGATGCCCCACAGCACGCCAAACACCGGAATCAAAAAGGTGACCGACACTGCGCGCGTCGGCCCCACGTGCGCGACAAGGCGGAAGAAGAGGATGTAGGCGACGCCCGTGCATGCGATGCCCAAGGCGATGACATGCAGCCACACGCTGCCGGTGGGCGTGTGCGCGGGCCACAGCCAATAGGCCAGCGGTGCGAGCACGATGGCGGCGGCCAATTGGCTGCCGGTCGCCACGGCCAAGGGCGGCACGCCGGTCAGGAAGCGCTTGGTGTAGCTGCTGGCCACGCCGTACAGCACGGTGGCCGACAGCGCTGCGGCTACCGCCATGCCGCCTTGTTTTGCGTCGATGACAGACGACCCGCCCACCAGCACGATGACGCCGATGAAGCCGATCGCCAATCCAAGCACGCGCAGCGACGACATCCGCTCGCCCAGCCATGTGAACGCGACGATGGCCGCAAACAACGGGGCCGCCGCATTGAGCACCGAGGTGAAGCCCGCCGTGAGGGTGAGTTCGGCATAGGCGAACAGACAGAACGGGATGGCCGAGTTCAGCACGCCCACGGCCAGCAGATGCGGCCAATGCGCGCGCAGCGCCCCCATGCCGCCGCGCAAGGTCAGTATCGGGACGAGGAAGCACGAGGCAATCGCCACGCGCAGCGCAATGAGCGCAACGGGCCCGAAAGGCGGCGCTGCCACGCGCATGAACAGGAAGGAGCCGCCCCATAGGGCAGCCAGCGTGAGAAGTTCAAGCACATCGGAGCGGCGCATGAAGGGGGCTCGTTATCGTTGTGGGGCGGTGTGCGCGCATTGTCCGCGCGATTTGCGTTTTATGCAGGCAGAAGTGCGAGCGTGCCTTGGCGATCGTCGGCCATGGGCAGGCGTTCGCCAACCCGCGCGGGATGACCTTCGAGCCGCAGCAGCGCGGCCTTGCGTGGCAAGCCGCCGGCATAGCCTGTGAGCGCCCCATCCGCGCCGACCACGCGGTGGCACGGGATGGCGATGGATATCGGGTTACGCCCCACGGCGGTGCCCACCGCGCGCGCATGTTCGCGCGTGAGCCCCAGGCGCGCTGTAATCTGGCCGTAGGTGGTACGGCCCCCGAACGCGATGTCGCACAGCAGGCGCCAGACGTCTTGCTGAAACGGTGTGCCCTCGGGGGCCATCGGCAGATCGAAGTCGTGGAGCTTCCCGGCAAAGTAGGCAGTGAACTGCGCCTGTGCCTCGCGGATGACCGGGATGTCCGCGCCCGGCGACATGCGCGCGGCATTCAGCGGAATCGTCTTCTGGCCGGGAAAGAACGCGCCGGTCAGGTGGGTGTCGGTGGCGGTCAACAACAGATCGCCGAGCGGGCAGGCAAAGGTGTGGCGGTACATGGCGGTCGATTCGTCAGTTCGTCTACTCGATACAAGCGGGGTGAGCGCATCCTCGCGGTGCCAGAGATGCATGGCCGCATACGCGCGCCACGGCGCCCACGGTTCGGCGCGCTCGACCATGGCCCGGCGCGTGGGCAGTGCGCCGTCTCCGTTGGCGAGGCGCTTGCGCAGGACGTAATCGCCCAGCGGAAATGCGTTCGGCCAGCCCAGTGCGCGCATGGCGACGTATTGCGCTGTCCATTCGCCGACACCGGGCAGCGCTTGCAAGGCAGCCAGCGTGGGGGCGAGCGGCACCAGCGGTTCGAGCCGCAGGCCCCCACCGTCGATGGCGCGGGCGAGTTCTACGACGGCGGTGGCGCGGCTGGCTTGCAGACCCGTCTGCGCGGCCAACGCTTGCGCATCAATGTTTGCCAGTGCGGCAGCGCTCGGAAACGCCATCGACAACCCTTCGCGCGATTGCGGCAACGGCATGCCATACGTGGCAGTCATGCGTCCGAGAATGCGTCGCGCCTGCGCCAGCGAAATGACCTGCCCGGCGATGGCGCGCACGGCAATCTCGAAGCCGTCGACAGCGCCCGGCACGCGCAGGCCAGGCGTTTCCGCAGCAAGCGTGCCGAGGTGCGCGTCCACCAGATCGGGCCGGCAATCGAGGTCGAACAGCCGCCGCGCGCGGGCCAGCACGGGCGGTATGGCATGCAGCAGGCTGGGCGACAGCGTGAGCGCCACCGCGTGGCGTTGCGGCACATTGCGCGCGTGAAGCCAGCCGATGTGCCGCGCGCCGGCGTAGTCGACGGTAATCGTGCGTGCGTAGCTGTCGGCGTCGACCACTTCGACGCCGTCGACTGCACGGGCGCGCAAGAATTCGAGCAATGCCTGCCACGCAAACGGCGGACGGTAGCCCAGCATGAGCGTGGGGCCGTCTTCGGCGCGCGGTGCCGTCGTGCGCGAGCGCAGGCGCGTGGGCGCAAAGCCGTAGTGCTCGGTAAAGCCGCTGTTCAGCCTGCGCACGCTCCCGAAGCCGGCCGCAAAGGCGACATCGCCGACGGGCATGGCGGTATCGGTCAGCAGCTGTTTGGCAAGCAGCAGGCGCTGCGTTTGCGCGTACTCGATCGGTGAGACGTCGAACTCGGCGCGGAAGATGCGGCGCAAGTGGCGGTCGGTCACGCCCACGGCTGCAGCCAGCGCGGCAAGGTCGTGCTCTTGCAGAAAGCCTTCGTCGATCATGCGGGCGGCGGCGCGCGCGAGGCTCGACGACATCTCGGCCAAGCTGTGCCCCGGCGCCAGTTCCGGCCGGCAGCGCAGGCACGGCCGAAAGCCCGCGCGCTCCGCAGCGGCTGCCGTGGTGAAGAAGCGGCAGTTCTTTTCCAGCGGCGTGCGAACCGCGCAAACGGGGCGGCAATATACGCCCGTGGATGTCACACCGACGAAGAACCAGCCGTCAAAGCGACGGTCGCGCGATTGCACGGCGTGGTAGCAGGCGTTGTGGTCGAGATGCATGGTGGCGATCGGGGAACCTGGCGGCTAGTCTAGCCCTGTCGGGTCGCATGGGTTCGCCGGATTCGGACAAGTCCCTCCATGCCAAAAACTCGGCATCTCGGCACAATTGCGCACACAACAACGCATCGGGAGATCGGCATGTCCAAGACCATCGTCATTACCGGCGGGAGCCGGGGTATCGGTCGCGCCACGGCGGTGCTGTGTGCGCAACGCGGCTGGTCTGTCGCGCTGCAATATCGCGGCAACCGGCAGGCAGCGGAAGAGACGGTGGGGCTGATCGAACAGGCCGGCGGCCATGCGCTGGCGGTGCAGGGCGATGTGTCGAGCGATGAAGACGTGATTGCGCTATTCGAGGCAGCGGCGGGGCGCTTTGGCGCGCTGCATGGCGTGGTCAACAACGCCGGTATCGTGGCCGAGGCTCAGGATGTGGCCGACATGACCACGCACCGGCTGCGCACGATGTTCGAGACGAATGTGCTGGGTGCCTTTCTGGTAGCACGCGAGGCGGCGCGGCGGCTGTCGACGTCGCGCGGCGGCGTGGGCGGTTCGGTGGTGAACGTGTCGTCGGCGGCCTCGCGACTGGGGTCACCGCACGAGTATGTCGACTACGCCGCCTCAAAGGGTGCCGTCGACACCATGACGCTGGGGCTGGCGCGTGAACTCGGGCGCGATGGCGTGCGCGTCAATGCCGTGCGCCCCGGCTTGATCGAGACCGATATCCACGCCTCAGGCGGCCAGCCCGATCGCGCGCAGCGCCTGGGCGGCACCACGCCTATCGGCCGGCCCGGCACGCCGCAGGAAGTGGCCGAGACCATCGTCTGGCTGCTCTCCGATGCGGCGTCTTACGTGACGGGCGCGCTGCTGGATTGCTCGGGTGGGCGCTGATCGGCGATCAGGCATTCGCTCCGGAGCGGAAGGTATCGCACTGGCGAAGGTCGCCGCCATCGAAGCCCTGGCGGAACCAGTGCATGCGCTGCTCTGACGTACCGTGCGTAAAGGCATCGGGCGTGACGCTGCGGCCCGCGTTGCGCTGCAGCGTGTCGTCGCCGATGGCGTGCGCGGCAGTGAGCGCTTGCTCCAGATCGCCGCGCTCAAGCAGACCGCGTTGCTGCGCAAAGTGGCCCCACACGCCGGCAAGGCAATCGGCCTGCAGCTCCAGCTTGACCGACAGCGCATTCGCCCCAGCCTGCGATTTGCCGGCCTGCGCGCGGCTGACCTTCTCCGACACGCCCAGCAGGTTTTGCACGTGGTGCCCCACCTCGTGCGCGACGACGTACGCGGCGGCAAAGTCGCCCGGGGCGCCAAACTTGCGGCGCAACTCGTCGAAGAAGCCGAGGTCGAGGTAGACCTTGGTGTCGGCCGGGCAATAGAACGGACCGACGGCCGAAGTGGCGTCGCCGCAGCCTGAGCGGATGCCCTGGCGGAACAGCACGAGCTTGGGCGGCTGATACGCACGGCCGGCTTGCTTGAACAGTTGCGTCCAGGTGTCTTCGGTGTCGCCCAACACATGCGAGACCAATTGTTTGCTGCGGTCGTTGTCGGTTTCTCCGGCGGGCCGGGCAGGGCTGTGCGGCGCGGATTGCGTCGGCGCGTTCTGCGACACCTGCATCACCATGCTGAGGATTTCCAGCGGGTTCTTGCCCATCAGCAAGCCCACAACGGCCACGATCGCGATGCCGCCGATGCCCAGCCGCATGCCGCCGCCACCGAAGCCGCCGCCCGAAGACGCGCGCTCATCCTCGACGTTATTGCTTTCGCGCATGTCATCCCAACGCACGGTGTTCTCCTTGATAGGCCTGTAAGGCTAGTAGGGCAGGGTCGGTCCGGGCGTCACACCCGGTAAACTTTGCAAAGTCTACCTGCTGTGCGTATGTACGGGCATGCCGCCGCGCTGCCGAATCGTCTGTGCGAAAAGCCGGGGCCAGGATTGACAAGGCTTGGCGGCAATTTGTGGCACCGCACCATCCCCGGCAGGAAACTTGCTAACCAAGGCTGCTCATCCTCCGTCCGGCTGTCACACAGGTGACATGCGGCGGTTTCCGAATAACGTTCGGCAGAAGACGACGCTGCCGATCCATGATCTCGAGTTCTCACCATGCGCTTGCCTGCTTCGATCACTGCTCAACCGCCAGACGCCACGGAGCCGTCGCATCTGGCTGCCACCCATGTTGACCCGACCGAGGTGTCGGATGTGGAGCAGGCCGCCGCAGAGCGCAAGCCGTGGTGGGAGCGCGTGTCGGGTGCCGTAGTCGGCGGCGCATTCAGCAGCGTTGCAGCCGCGTTGATTGCTGTGACGGGGGCGATTTACGTCGGGATGTACCACGCGCCCTGGGTGAAGAGCCTCGCCAGCCGCACGCCGACGGCCGCGCAGGCCGGCGATGCGATGAGCGTTGCCATGGCCGCCGGGCCTGCCAACGCAGCGACGCCGGCGCCGACCGCCGCATCTGCACCCACGGAAGCGGCTACGCAACCCGCATCGCCCGACCGCGTTGCGGCAGCGCGTGACCGGATGGAGCAACGCGTGTACTCGCAAGTGCCGCCGCCGCGCGCGCGCACGGTCGCCGAACGCGAGACGCTGGAAGACAACGACGCGCCGGCATCCGCCAACGCACGTCGTCATCATCGCGGTACGCGTTACATGCGCCATGGCGCGCCGTTCAACGCGGCCTGGTACAAGGGCGCCTGATCGGCCTTCTCGGTATCTAGGCCAGTCGCAGCGGGCAATCTGCTTCGACGTTTTCCAATGTGTGCATCGCTGTCATCAGGCGCCGGTGCAGCGATTCTGACACCGGCAGGATCGGCGCGCGCGTATCTGCGCCAATGCTTCCCTGCGCAGACAACAAGGCCTTGACCGGCGCTGGGTTTGGCTCCGCAAACAGCAGCGCCGCCAACGGCGCGAGGGCGTCGGCCAACCGCCGGGCTTCGTCGATGCGACCCGCGCGATGGTGCGCAACCAGTGCCACGAATAGCTCAGGCCGCAGATGCGCGCCGGCCAGGATGCCTCCCGTGCCGCCATGTGCCAGGCATTCGAGCAGCGCGCCGTCATCCCCGCTCAGCACATCCAGCGGCCCGCCTTGCAACGCGCCGAAATGCTCGGCCACACATTCCTTGATGGCGACGATGTTGGGCTGCTCTGCCAGCACCAGCGCGGTCTGCGGCGCGATCGAGACGCCCGTGCGCTTGGGCACGTTGTAGAGCACCAGCGGGCGGGTCGTGCTGTCGGCGACTTGTGCGTAATGCCAGCGCAATCCCGCCTGCGACGGGCAGACGTAGTAAGGCGGCGGCACCAGGTAGCCCGCGCTGTTCCAACGCTCGTAGTGTCGGATTTGCGCGCAGACTTCGCGCGTGTCCGCCGCGCCCACGCCGATCAGAAAGGGCGTGCGATCGCCGCAAGCGTCGGCGATGGCTTCCAGCACGGTATAGCGCTCGATTTGCGAGAGCAGCGCGGCTTCGCCTGTCGTGCCGAGTGCAACGAAACCCGACACACCGGCGCCTTGGTAATGGCACACCAATCGGCGCAGCGCGGTGGTGTCGACGCGATCGCGATGAAACGGTGTGACCAGCGGAATCCAGATTCCCGAGAACATGGCGCGCCTCAGTGCAGCGACGCGATCGCGCGTTTGTGCGACATGCACAGCGGCGTAATTCTGCCCAGCATGGCACAGGGCAAGCCACGCAGCAGCGCGCTGATTACCGCATCCACATCTGCATGGGCCAGTTCCAAATCAACGGTGATTGCCTTGCGGCGAGCGTCATGCCGGACGATGTACAGCCCAAGCGTGTCGCCGAGCAGCGCGTGCAACTGCCGGCGAATCGCGTGCGGCGCATCGCCGGGCACCGTCACGCGCAGGCACACGTGTCGGCTTGCCGGCATGGCAACCGCGCGAGGCATCGCCGCCGGCGAGGGTGGCAGCAACTGCGGAACCAGCGAAGACAGGAGCATCGATCGCGCCATGATGGGGTGGCGACGGCCTGCGTCGCCATGTCGTTGAACATGACGACACCGTATCGATTCGCTCGTAAAAAGCGTGAAAAAGGGGCGTGACGCCGCGTAAAGAAAGCGTAAATGCTCAGCCAGCGTGCGCTTGCCTGCGACGACGCAGCGCGATGATCGTCAGCGAGATGCCGCTCACCGCAGCCGCGGTCAGCACGTAGTAGCTCGGCGCCAGCGTATCGCCGGTGGTATGGATCAGCCACGTGACGATAAACGGCGCGAACCCGCCGAACAGCGTCACGCCCAGGCTGTAGCCGAGCGACAGGCCGGTCGAGCGCACGCGCGTGGGAAAGATCTCCGACATCAGCGCCGGCATCGGGCCCGAATATGCGGCCTTGAAGATGCCCGACACGGCTTGCAGGGCCAGCAGCGCGCCGATGGTCGGATATACGCGCAACAGCGCAAACATCGGATAGATCAGCAGCATCATCAGCACCGACGTGGTGAGCATGATGCGGATGCGGCCAATGCGATCCGACAGCGCGCCCATCACCGGCGAGAGCAGGAACTGCAGCCCGCCATTGAGCACGACCACCGCGAACGACTGCGCCGCCGGCAGGTGCAACTGCTTGACGGCGTACGTGGGCATGTAGAGCTGCAGCACGTACACCGACACAGTCGATTGCGCCACCACGCCCACCGCAAGCAGCAAGTTGATCCACTGCGCTTTGAAGGAAGCTTGCGGGTCGACCGTCGTCTTCTTCTGCTCGGCAACGAACTCGGGCGTCTCGTCCAGATGGCGGCGGATGTAGAAACCCACTGGGCCGACCAGCAGACCAAAGATGAACGGCAGCCGCCAGCCCCAGCCCTCCAGGTCCGCTTGCGTAAGCGATGCCGTGAGCAGCGCCCCCAGCCCAGCCGCAAGAATGGTGGCAATGCCCTGGCTGGCGAACTGCCAGCTTGCGTAGTACCCGCGCCCGCGCGTGCTGTGCTCCACCATGAAGGCCGTCGCGCTGCCGAATTCCCCACCCACCGCAAAGCCCTGGACCAGACGTGCAAGCAGGATGGTGACGGGCGCCACGATGCCGATCTGCTGGTAGCTCGGCATCACGGCAATCACCAGCGTGCCGACAATCATCAGCAGGATCGACAGCGTGAGTGCCGCCTTGCGCCCCTTCTTGTCGGCATACATGCCAAGCACGATCGCGCCCACCGGCCGCGTGATGAACGACACGCCAAAGCTGCCCACCGCAAACAGCAGCGACACCCATTCGTCATCGGCCGGAAAGAAGAGCTTGCCGATGATGGACGCGAAGAAGCCGTAGACGAGAAAATCGTACCACTCCAGCGCATTGCCGATCGACGACGAAATGACGATGCGGCGCGCGTGCGCTGTACTCGTTGGTGCAGGACGAGCGGGTGCAGCAGAGCCTGCCGCAGAGGGGGCGGTCATGATGAGGGTTCCTTTGGTGCCGGCCGGGATCGTTTTTATGGAGACTGCAGCGCGTTGCCCGCCCGGTCCGACAGGTCAGCGCGCTGGTGCAGCGGGCCTTCTTTAGAAGCCCACTGCGTGGCCGTCTCGGCGGCTGTCGCTGGCCGCCACGTAACCGTGGTCGGCGTCGTCCGACAGGCGCCAGATGAACTGGCCGGAGCCGAAATCCATGTACGGATCGGCCACCGATTCAAGCTTGTGCCCGCGCGCTTCCAGCGCAGCGACGGTCTTGGCGTTCATCGTCCCTTCCACGTCGAGCGTGAAATCACGGTTGACCTTCCAGCGCGGTGCATCGCATGCGGCCTGCGGCTGCTGCTTGTAATCGAGCATGCGCACAAGCGTCTGCAGGTGGCCCTGAGGCTGCATGTCGCCGCCCATCACGCCAAAGCTCATCTGCGGCTGGCCGTCCTTGGTCAGGAACGCCGGGATGATGGTGTGGAACGGCCGCTTGCCGCCTTCCACCACGTTGGCCGAGCGCGCATCCATCGAGAATCCGAAGCCGCGGTTCTGCAGGCTGATGCCCGTGCCTGGTACCACCACGCCCGAGCCGAAGCCCATGTAGTTGGACTGGATGAACGAGACCATCATGCCGTTCTCATCGGCGGCGGTCAGGTACACCGTGCCGCCGGCGCGCGGCATGCCGAAGGTCGGCATCTGCGCGTGGCCCATGTCGATGAGCTTGGCGCGTGCATCGAGGTACGCGTCGTCGAGCATCTGCTCGGGCGTGACTTCCATCGAGCGCGGGTCGGCCACGTATTTGTACAGATCGGCAAACGCCAGCTTCATCGCTTCAATCTGCAGATGCTGCGAATCAGCCGAGTCGACGGGCAGGGCGCCGAGGTCGAAGCGGTCGAGAATGCCCAGCGCGATGAGCGCGGCGATGCCCTGGCCATTCGGCGGAATCTCGTGCAGGTCGTAGCCGCGATAGCGCTTGGTGATCGGCTTGACCCACTCGGGCCGGTAGTCGCGCAGGTCTTGTGCGGTCATGCCGCCGCCGCATTCGCGCGAGTACGCGGCAATACGTTCAGCGAGTTCGCCTTCGTAGAAATCGCGGCCGTTGGTCTGGCCGAGGCGGCGCAGCGTGGCAGCGGCATCGGGCAGCTTGAACTTCTCGCCCACTTCCGGCGCGCGGCCGTGCGGCATGAAGGCCTGCGCGTAGCCCGGCTGGTTGTGCAGCTCGGGAATGGCCGCTGCCCACTTGTGCGCAACGATGGGCGCGATGGTGTGGCCGCGCTCGGCAATCTCGGCGGCAGGTTCCAGCACATCGGCAAACGGCAGCTTGCCGAAGCGCTCGTGCAATGCGGCCCAGGCGGAGACTGCGCCCGGCACGGTTATCGCATCCCAGCCGCGCGTGGGGCGCTTGGGGTTGCCGTTGGCGTCTTCGCCGTACTTGTTGCGGAAGTAGTCGAGGTTCCAGGCTTGCGGCGCGGTGCCGGAGGCGTTCAGGCCGTGCAGCGCCTTGCCGTCCCACAAGATGGCGAATGCATCGCTGCCGAGGCCGCACGAGACGGGCTCGACCACGGTGAGCATGGCCGCCGCCGCGATGGCCGCATCCACGGCGCTACCGCCCGCGAGCAGCATGCGCAGCCCGGCTTGCGCGGCCAGTGGGTGGGACGTGGAGACAACGTTGCGCGCAAACAGCGGAATGCGAACGGTGGGATACGGGTTTTGCCAATCGAAGCGGTGGGAGGACATGGTGCTCAAGCGGGAATGTTTGACGAATGATTATTTGCGGTGCGCTGGATTTAATAAAGTTAAAATTCATTGGATGCAGCTTAAGAAAAACTTGAGAGTTTGCCGCGCCTTGCTGTGAGTACCGTTCGCTTCCTCCGCACCTTTGTTGCCGTGGCACGCCATGGCTCGTTTGCCGCCGCCGCCGAGCGCGTTGCGCTGACGCAGGCCGCGGTGAGCCTGCAGATGCGTGCGCTCGAAACCGAACTGCGCCGCGATCTGTTCGACCGGTCGGGGCGCACTGTCACGCTGAACGCCCATGGCCGAGCGCTGCTGCCCCAAGCCGAACACCTGCTGGGCCTGTACGACGCCATGCGCATCGGCGACGAACCGCAGACGGAGTTGTCCGGCGCCGTGGCGATTGGCGCGGTGGTCTCGGTGATGGGGTCGCTGGCACATGCGGTGGCGGGGCTCAAGCAGGTGCACAAGGGGCTGGACGTCAAGCTCATCACCGGCAAATCGGGTGAACTGGCGGAGCAGGTGGAAGCCGGCGAGCTGGATGGCGCGCTGGTGGTCGAACATCTGGAGCGCCTGCCGGCCAACCTTGCGTGGCATCCGCTCTATACCGAGCCGCTGGTGGTGGTGGCGGGCCGCCATACGCGCGGCCGCGCAGAGGAAGTCCTGCGCACCCATCCGTTTTTGCGTTTCGACCGCGCGGTGCGCACCGGCGCGCTCATCGACCGCGCCCTGCGCAAGACACACATGGCGGTCAACGAGTTCATCGAGGTCAATTCAATCGAGGCGATTGTCGAGCTGGTGCGTCAGCAGGTGGGGGTCACGCTGGTGCCGCGCCTTCGCCGCGCGAGCTGGGAGAGCGATCCGGCCCTGCGCGTCCTGCCCATGCCGCCGCAGACGCCCGTGCGCGCCGTCGGCATGATCGAGCGAAAAGAGCATGTGCGGCACGGTGTGATTCAGGCGGTACTCGATGCGCTCGAAACCACACTTGGCAATTCCAGCGCCTAGACTGGAGCCACCACAACTGGCTCCGGAGGCCGCGATGGACGCATTCATTCAACGCTGGCGCGACGAATTGATCCTGCTCGCCCGCATCCTGATGATGGTGCTGTTCGTGATGTCCGGTTGGGGCAAGCTGACAGGCTTTCAGGGCACCGTCGGCTACATGACGAGCACAGGTGCGCCCATGCCGACGGTCGCTGCTGCGGTTGCCGTCGTCATGGAGTTTGGCGTGGGCATCGCCTTGCTCATCGGCCTGTGGACGCGGCCGCTGGCCATTCTGATGGCGCTATTCGTGCTCGGCACGTCGTTCATCGCCCATTCCTACTGGGATATGCAAGGCGCCATGGAAGCTGCCAACAAGATCCAGTTCTACAAGAACCTGAGCATCATGGGCGGGCTGTTCCTGCTGGCCGCGACAGGGCCGGGGAGATACGCGGTACAGAAGTCGTGATGCGCACGCTCAGCGCAACGACCGCTGCACCAACACCAGCACGGCAAACACGCCGCACGCCACCGCAAACCAGCTGAAGAGCTGCGTACCGGCCAGCAGCGTGGCTTGCCGATCAATCTCGGCGGACAGGCTCGCCAGGCGCTCCGGCGTGAGCGGGTTGGCGGATTGCAGGTCTGCCGTGAAGCGCGTGACATGCGCCACGATCAGCGAGCGCGATTCCGCCTGCTGCGTCTGCAGTGATACCGCGGCCAAGCCCGTACCCACCGCGGTCGCAAACTGGCGCGCGATGTTCTTCATCTGATAGCCGTGCGCGAAGTCTTCGCGGTCGAGATCGAGGTAGGTCATCATCGCGACCTGGATCATCACCGCGCCCGGCGTGATGCCTTCCAGGACCGACACAGGGAAGAACGCATAGTCCGGCGCGCCCGGCATCAGGCTTGTCGCCAGCAGCAGCGCCGCTGCCGCATACACGGCAAACCCGATGGCAATGAAGCGGCGCTTGCGGAAGAAGAATGGCAACCAAATCGTCATGACGACGGCTACCACCGTTGACACTGCCCCGCTGATCATCAGAAACAGCGTGGTTGTGCGGAACGTAAAGCCAAGGCCGCCCTGCGATACCGCCGGAAACAGGTACGACCAGTACCCGCTCATCAGGTAATAGATGCCGTAGAAACCGATGCCCCACAGGTAGCGGCGACCGTTCAGGCGCGAGAGGTCGAGCCACGGGTCGGGGTGCGTGCGCAGGCGGTGGATGGCCAGCAGCAGCGAAGCCGCACCGCCCAGCAACAACAGCGGAATCAAGGGCGAGGCCGTCAGCCGGCTGTAGCGCAGTTCCGACAGGCCCATCAAAACCGACAGCGCGCCGATGGCCATGGCACCCACGCCAACCCAATCCCACTGGCTGTCTTCGGGCGGCGCTTCATCGGGGCGGCGCGCGGCGCGTGTGCGCGGCTGATGGTGCTCAGGCGGCAGGAAGAACACCGCCACCCATGCCACGCCGGCCAGCGCCAGTTCGATCCAGAAGATCACGCGCCATTCGCTGTACTCCAGCACCTCGGCGCAGATCCATGGCGCAAGGGTGGTCAGTCCGAACAGGCCGACGCTGAACATCAGCATCGGAGGAGTGCGCTCGTCGGGCTCGGCCGTGAGCTGCACCAGAATGCGCGACGCCGAAAACAGGCCGCCCGCGCCCAAGCCCTGGATGGTCCGCCCGATGACCAGTTCGCCGATACTGTTGGACTCGGCGCACACCACGCAGCCGATGGCGAACAGCACGATGCCCACCAGCGAATACATCCGGTAGCCCACGTGTGCGGCAATGCGGCCGATGGCAAGGTTGGCGACCACGGCCGCCACGGCATACGCTGTGACGGCGTACAGATACGCCTCGGGGCTCGCATGCACACCGCCCTGGATGTGCTGGCCCGCCACGGCGAACATCTGCGAAGAGACAAAATCGAGGCCTGTGGAGAGGCCCATCGCCAGCCCAAAAGCGTGGACGCGCGCCGAAGAAAAGTGGGGAAACGCCCGCAGAGACGCGGGTTTGAGGATTTGCAGCGACATGTGCCCGAGCATAAACTTGCCCGCCAGCCGGATAAACGGCCAACTCTAGGAACACTGTCCAGTCATGCGAACAATGGAGTGGAACGACTGGGAAACCTTCTGCCGCGTGGTGGAGGCCGGCAGCTTCACCGCCGCCGCCGAGGCGCTGGGCATCCCCAAATCGACGACCAGCGCCGCCGTATCACGGCTGGAAGCCGCGCTGGGCGTGCGCCTCATGACGCGCACCACACGCCAGTTGCGGCTGACCGACGCGGGCTCGCAGTTCTACGACGACATCGCGCCGTTGTTCGAGCGCCTGCGCGAAGTGCACGCCGACACCACCGCAGCCAGCGAAACCGTGGCCGGCACGCTGCGCATCGCCGCGCCGTACGAAGTCGGTGCGCAGCACCTGACTGAACCCGTGTGCCGCACGCTTGAGAAGTATCCGCATCTGCAAATCCAGGTGCACATCTCGTGGGAGCAGCCCGACCTGCTGGCCAGCGGCTACGACATCGTCTTTGTGATGGTCGACCAGATGCTGCCGGATTCGTCGCTTGTGGCGCGCCGCGTGGTGCTGATCCCGCGCGGCCTGTATGCGTCGCCGACCTTGCTGGCGGAACGCCCGCCGCTCAAGACGCCCGTCGACCTTGCCGGCTGGCCGTGCCTGTCCGGTCCCGACGATGCAAGCTGGGCCTTCCGCCCCGTCGGCCAGCCCGCGGTTGAGCCAATCGAAGTTCCGATCCAGCCGCGCCTGCAGACCTTGAATGCCGAGATGCGCGCCCGCGCCGCCGTGCGTGGCCTGGGCGTGGCGCGAATGGCCCGCTCCGTGGGCGATACGGAAGTCGCGGCCGGGCGGCTCGTACGCGTGCTGCCCGATTTCGAGCTGACTGCGCTGCGCGTCTACGCGCTGATGCCCGCCCGCAAGCTGGTGCCGCGCAAGGTGCGCGTGTTTCTGGATGCGCTGGAAGCGGAGGGCGTTTCCGCCACACCGGCGCCCGCCTAGCCGAAGACCAGCGCTGGATGTCACAATCGGCGCTTCCCTATTCGGATTGTGAGGACCTGCGGCCATGCGTCTGCGCCAGATTGAAGTCTTCCGCGCCGTGATGCTGGTCGGGACCGTCAGCGAGGCCGCGCGCATGCTGAACGTGTCGCAACCCGTGGTGACGCGCGTGCTTCAGCACACCGAGCTGCAGCTCGGCTTCCGCCTGTTCGACCGCACCAAGGGGCGCCTGCAGCCCACCGCCGAGGCGTTCGAACTGTTCAGCGAAGTCGAGCGGCTGTATCAGGAGGTCGAGCGCGTGCGGCGCGTGTCGGCCAATCTGCGTCACAAGGGTGCGGGGCGCTTGCGAGTGGCCGCGACGCCCAGCCTGGCGCCCAGCATCCTCGCGCCCGCCGTGCGGCGTTTCTCGCAGCGCCATCCCGATACGCTGGTACGCGTGTTCACGCATCACACGGCTGAGATCGTGCAAGGCCTGCTCTCGCAGGACATCGACGTCGGGTTTGCCTTTGCACCGCCCGTGCATCCGGCCATCAGCACCACGCCGGTCGCGCAGGGCCGCATCCTGCTGGCCGTGCCGCGCGCCTGGGTGGGCGGCAAGACGGATGGCCGCGCGCTGCACAAGCTCGTTGCCGAAAAGCCTTTCATCGGACTGGAAGACCAGATCTCGCTCGGCTCGCTGGTCGGGCAGACGCTGGCGCGCGGCGGGCTGGCGCCGCAGTCGACGCTGGAAGTGCAGACGTATTCGTTGGCTCGTTCGCTGGTGGAGGAGTCGCTCGGCGTGACGATGCTCGACCAGTTCACCGCCGCCACCGGCAGCATGGAGCGCATCGCGCTGTTCGCGCTGGAGCCGGCGCAGACATTTGACGTGCGCGCCATGCGTGCCGAGCATCACGCGCCGTCATCGCTGGCCGATAGCCTCGTGCAGTGCTTTGCCGAGGCCGCGCGTTCGCTGTCAGAGGAGCTGCCACAGCGCGTGGAGCCGACTGCATTCGTGCTCAAGCCCACAGAACCTGACAGCGACGCGGCAGACTAACCGGCTTGCGCTGACCCTTTCCAGGAGACGGATCCATGCGTCGTTTTGCAACTGCAGTGATGTTTGGGCTGGCGCTTGGCGCTGGCGTATTCAGCGGTATCGCCACCGCGCAGCAGTCGCCGGTGCCGGGTATGTCGTCCGACGATCTGAACACCGCGCTCGACTTTGCCAAGGCCGGGCTCAACAAGGCGATCGATCAGGCGCGTGCGTATTCTGCGTTGCCGATCAAGGACCCGCACGACGTGCGCTACACGTGCGAAGGCGGCAAGACGCTCCTCGTGAAATACATGACGGTGGGCGATACGCCGCTGGCCGCCATGACACTGAACGGCAAGACGCTCGTGTTTGCCAACGTGATGGCCGCTTCCGGTGCGCGCTACGCGTCGGGCCAGTATGTGTGGTGGACGAAGGGCCCCACCGGCTTCCTCGCCGACGAGACCCTGTCTGGCAGCCGTAATCAGCTCTACCGCGATTGCAGCGAAGCGACCAGCGGCCGTCCTTAAATTTCCTGCAGATCGTGCCCGACGATGATCTCGCCTTTGAAGTGCGGGCGCACAGCATCCAGCCAGACTGAATCTTCCAGGAACGGATAGCCGCCGGGCACGAAGTGCGACAGCACCAGCGTCTTCACCTTGGCCTCGGTGGCGATGCGGCCGACCGCTTCGGTGGAGGTGTGGCTCGCCAGCAGATGCTCGCGCAGCGTCTTGGCGTTGGGCTCGGTAGACAGCAGCTTGTCCAGCGACGGCAGGTGCATCACCTCATGGACGAGCACATCGGCACCGTACGCCAGCCGCACGAGGTTCTCACTCGGCGCCGTATCGCCGGAGATGACGATTGAGCGGTCTGCCGAATCGAAGCGAAACGCAAATGCCGGCGACACCGGCGGGTGCTTGACCAGCGTGCTCGTCACCTTCACGTTGGCGTCCTGCATGACCAGCCCGCCTTCGCTGATTTCGTGTGGATGGATCATCGGCGCCAGCGGTGGGCGGCCTTCGTCGGCAATGCGGGTGCGGATGTCGTAGTCGTACAGCTCAAGGAACTTGGTCGTCATCGCGGCCAGCGGGGGCGGGCCCCAGGCGTCGACAGGGCCCGTCAGATCGGTGGCCCATGCCAGCAGCATCAGCGTGCCGTAATCGGCGTTGTGATCGGAGTGCTGATGCGTGATGAAGACGTGGCGGATGTCCTTGAGCCTGAGGCCTGCCGTCACGTATTGGCGTGCGACACCGTTGCCGCAATCGACCACGTACGACACGCCGTTGATGACGATCACCTGCGCCGGCGCCGAGCGATTCTTCTTCGGCGTCGGCCCGCCTGCCGTGCCCAGCAGGATCAACCGCGTGCCCTTCTTCGGCGCATCGGCGGCCAGGGCGCTCAGCGGCAAACTTGCGGACGCTGCGCCCGCACCCACGGCTAGCGCGCCGGCCTGCCGCATCCAACGGCGACGGTTGTTGTCGAAAGCGTGCATGCGGCGGTCTCCACTCTGTTGTTGTCTGCGTGCGAGTTTCAGCGGGGCAGCCCGCCCACCTTCATGCCAGGCTTGACGCCCTTGCGTGCGAACCAGCCCTTGTTCATTTCCAGCGCGTAGCTGCCGGCCCGGGTGGGGCAGTGGTTGTCTTCGGTCTGCGGTTTCATCTCGGCAATGTCGGAGATGGTGCCGTCGTCGGTGATGAAGGCGATGGACAGCGGCAGGTCGGTGTTCTTCATCCAGAAGCAGTGGCCGGCGGATTCGTCAAACACGAACAGCATGCCGGCGGTGTCGGGCATGGTCTTGCGGAACATCAGGCCGGTCTCGCGCGTTTGCGGGGTGGCCGCCACCTCGGCTTTGACCTTGTACATGCCGATGGTCAGGTCGGCCACGGGCAGGCCGGTATTGGGGGCGGTGGGCGTCTGGGCGAGCGCACCGGTGGCGGCAACGGCCAGCGACAGGGCGGCAAAGAAGCGGGACAGGGTGGTCATGGCGCGAACGGGTCGGAAAAGAAACGCTCCATGATCGGCACTCGGCTAGCCGGCGTCAATGAGACGGCGGCCGGCCGGGCGACGAAGTTGTTACCGCGTATTGGGGCTGGGGGCGGCTTGGTGCTCGACGGCAACCGTTTTGGCACCTGTCTTGGGCGCATGCGCCGAGCGCGCCTTGTCCGCCGCCGGATCGGGCATCAGCGCCACATAACGCGCATCGGTAAGCGTGCGCAGGAACGCAACGATGTCGTCGATCTCGTCTTCCATCAGCGCAGGCGTGGTGCCGGGGCGGCGGTTCATCGGCACGGCATTCACGTTGATGTTGCCCTGGTATTTGGCAGGCACATCGTTGAAACGCTTGCCCCCGGGGTACCACTGCGCGGGGTCGGTCGAGCGCGTGGCATAAAACGCCACCGTGTCGCGTAGCGTACGGAACACGCCGTTGTGCATGAACGTCTGGCGCACCGCCACATTGCGCAGGCCGGCCGTGCGGAAGTAGCCGCACCACTGGTCGGGCTCAGGCCACTTGAGCTTGTGGGCAGTCTGGCACAGGCCCACGTCAAAGTGGCGTGGGTCCTTGTTGGCGGGCAGCAGCGGATTGCGGGGCACAGCGATAGCGTCGTAGCCGAAATCCGTAAAGAGCGAGCGCTCCGGACGCGACGACGATTCCACCATCAGATGGCACGACGCGCAGTTGCCTTTGTCCGGATTGCGGAATAGGGCGAGGCCGCGCATCTCGGCAGCGGAAAGCGGCGTGCGCTTGCGCAGGAAGTCGTCGAAGCGCGAGGTGAACGGTGCCAGCTCGTCGCTCTGGAAATAGGCCTCCAGCGCCTTGCCCAACACGCCGACAAGGCGCTCGGGCTCACGCACCGCATCGGCGCCGAACTGCTTCTCCAACGCTTGGTCCAGATCGGTGCCGGCCACCTTGCGCCGCAGGTCGCGCGCTGAACGGTTGCCCATTTCGTCCGGATTGAACAGCGGGCCGCGAATCTGTTCCGGGATGGAATCTGCCCGGCCATCGGCAAAGAAGCCGCCGAACGGCGACGGGAAGCTCGCGTCGTCATCCTGGAAAAAGTAGCGATGGGGGATGTAGCGCAGATACAGCAGCGACGGCGCATTGCGTGCCGCCACATGCCCGGGGCGGCTGCTGGCCGGCACGCCGATGCGCAGCGCCTCGCCCTTGAGCGTGGGTGCGAAGGCGCGGCCCGGGTCATGGCACGCCGCGCACGAAGTGCCTTGCGGCTCCGACAGGCGCGGGTCAAAAAACACCCGCTTGCCGAGCGCGACAAGGTTCGGGTCCGGCTTGAACGCGGTCGACTCGGCAGGCGGCGGCACCGCGTCCAGCTTGGGCGTCATGCCGATCGATTCGGCCACCGCTGCACCCGAGAAGAGTGCGGCGGCAACCCACAGTGCGGTGCTCAGGCGCTTCAAGGTGCAACGAAGCCCGTCTTGTCGCACACCAGGCTCGTGCCGTTCTGCGTGCAAGTTGTCAGCAGCTTGCCGGCCACGGTGTAGGCCTTGAACAGCCAGCCCTTGGCGGGCGCCGGCTGGCGGTCCATGACCATGAAGCCGAACGAGTTGTTGTGCGAGATGCTGCCGACCGTCACACCCGAAGCCGGGCTGACGGCCGGGAACGGATCGGGCAGGGCCACGTCGAGCGAATCGCCGGCGTTGCCTGCAACGATGGTCGCGGGGTGGTTGCTGGTGAAGTTGATGGCCTGGAAGTCATGCACGTGGCCGTGCAGTGCGACTTGCACGCCCGGCGGGTAATACGCCGTGGCGTTCAGACTGTTCATGACCGACAGCAGCGCGGCATTGCCGCCCAGCGGCGTGCTGCCTGCGATGGGCACGAAGCCCAGGATCGGGTGGTGATTGGTGAAGATCGACATCACGCCCGGCTTGGCGGCCAGCGTGCCCACCGTGCTGAACTGCTTCTGGTACGTCTGGAACCACGGGTCGGTCGTCGCCAATGCCGTCGTGCCTGCCTTGGCTGAATCGAACACGATGACCTGCGTATCGCTGCCCAGGGCCACGGCGTACGGGTCTGAGGTGTTGGCAGCCGTGTCGTTGGCCGGGTTGTCGCACGAGCGGTCGGCCGAGTACGGGCGCGGATCCAGGAAGCGATACCAGCCTTGGCCAGCACGCGCGCATTCCTCGTGGTTGCCGCGCACCAGCACCCACGGGGCCGCGGCCATCAGCGGGGCGGCGGGGTGGAACAGGTCAGCCTGCCACGTATCCCAGCCGTAGCCCCACGGGCTGCCCTGGCAGCCGGCCACGTCGGGCGGGCAGGCGTTTTCGCGGTAGTGATAGTCGCCCACGTGCAGCACGAGGTCGGGATTCATCTTGGCGGCCGTGGCGGCAGCGCTGGCAAACGGCCACGACAGCGGGTCGTTACACGACTGGAACGTGTTGCTGGACTTCTTCATGCGGCAGCCGGTGTCCGCCAGGATCACCACGCGCTGCGGGTTCGCCTTGGGCAGGGGCAGCACGCGCGCGCCGATCGACGCGGCCTTGGCCGTGGATGCCACCGTGGCTTCGCAGGCGTTCACAGGGAAGGACGAGGCTTTCGAATCGCTGGCGGCGCTGGCCGTGGTGCGCTGTGCGGGGGTGCCGGCAGCCACGCGCAGCGTCATGCGCGTGGAGGTGCCGTCCACCGTCAGCAGCGGGCAGACCGAGCTGTCGACGGGCGAGGCGCTGTTCGTATAGCTGGTGACAGCGCGCACGACAGCCTGGTTGCTGTCGCCAATCTCCACCCATGCGGCCTGGATGTTGGCATCAGCCGTAGCTGCATCCGACGGCGTAGCCGTCGACACCGGCGTCGAGTCGGACGACGAGCCACCGCAGCCGGCAATCACGGCCGCAGCGGCCAGCGCGGCAAGAGAGAGCATCGTGAACACGGTGCGTTTTCGTCGCACCGGAGCGAACATCGATCGGAATTCCATTGCGCCATCCCTGTTTCTTGTTGTGGGGAACGGGCAAGGTACTCAAGCTTGATGGCGCTATTTTGACAGCCCTGCATGCGTGCCCGGGATTTCCGTTCGGCTGGCGAGGGCGAAAAAAAAGCAGATGCATAAGCATCTGCTTTTTCTGTATCGGCCGAGCCGCGTGGGCCCGGCAGAAACACAAGCTTATTGCTTGGCGGCGTCAGCAGCCGGAGCCGAAGCGTCAGCAGCCTTCTTGGCAGCCTTCTTGTGGTGGTGCTTCTTGGCCTTCTTGGCCTTCGGAGCAGCCTTTTCGGCAGCAGCCGGAGCAGCAGCTGCGTCAGCAGCCGGAGCGGAGGCTTGAGCGAACACACCGGTGGCGAACAGGCCGGCGATCAGGGCAGCGATCAGCTTCTTCATGGTGAATCCTTTTATAGATCAGTGAGTTAACCAACGACCCGCTAAATGAGTCATCTGCAATAACGCAGGCCGTTACAGGCGCGTTGACACGTTGCACTGAATTTTTTGTGGGAACCGACAGAAGCCTCCGCGCTTCGTGATCCGCGATGTGGCGCATGGCGCGCTGCGCAAGAAAGATGCCCGCTACCGGACGTGCAGCGCCCGCGTTTCGGACCGATCTGATTGGACGGCGGCGCCCGCACCTAGAGAATGCGAGCCGATTTTGCTCAAGGCTTGCCGTGTCTCTCCCGTCGTCATCTTCCCGCCCTACCAAGCCCGCCTCGCCCGTTCCGCCGGCCCGGCTCCAGCGCCGCGATTTCGTCCTGGGTTGCGGAGCGTTGATTGTGTTGGGCGCCTTGCCCGGCTTCTGGCCTCCTTCGCACGGCGCTTCCGCCCTCGACGATTTCATGCTCGTGTCACAGACGATTTCCGGCGCGCCGCTGGATCGCCACGCAGGACTGTCTTGTTTCAGCCATTTACACCGGACTGACGATCGCTTGATCGAACACATCGCGGCGCTCGCGTGGTTGGTCCGCCGGCATCCGGACCTGGATGGTGCGGGTCTGGTCCGCTTGCTTGATGCCGGCAACGCGCTCGATCTGCGTGCCGCGCTGGCCCAACTGGTGGATGCCTGGAGCGCTTTCGGCGGGATGCGGATCCTGCCTTGATCGATGCCCGCGCGCAGGGGCGGAAGTATGGCGGATGGTGAAATTTTCCGGCATAATGCGAAATTCACTCTTGTGTCTTATATAAGAGTTGCGGCTTGCGCCAGATGCGAGATTTTGTGCGGTGCATCGTGAGCGCGTCATCGTAGGCCGTTAGAATCGCCAGTTCATTGCAGCGCGCCACGCCGGCCAACCCGTGAGCGGCACGCTGTGCTGTCAACCCCCACCGTCCACCCGCTACCTGCGGTCTGCACTGGAGTCGTCCATGTATCAACACATCAAGGTCCCGGCCGGCGAGAAGATCACTGTCAATCAAGACTTCTCCCTGAACGTTCCGAACAACCCGATCATTCCTTACATCGAAGGTGACGGCACCGGCTTCGACATCACCCCGGTGATGATCAAGGTGGTGGACGCGGCGGTTGAGAAGGCTTACAAGGGCGAGCGCAAGATTTCCTGGATGGAAATCTACGCCGGCGAGAAGTCGACCAAGGTGTACGGCCCGGACGTGTGGCTGCCGGAAGAAACCCTGCAAGTCCTGAAGGACTACGTGGTGTCGATCAAGGGCCCGCTGACGACGCCGGTGGGCGGCGGCATCCGTTCGCTGAACGTGGCGCTGCGCCAAGAGTTGGACCTGTACGTCTGCCTGCGCCCGGTGCGCTACTTCAAGGGCGTGCCCTCGCCGGTCAAAGAGCCGGAGAAGACCGACATGGTCATCTTCCGCGAGAACTCGGAAGACATCTACGCCGGTATCGAATTCGAAGCCCAGAGCGACAAGGCCAAGAAGCTGATCAAGATTCTGCAGGACGAGTTCGGCGTCAAGAAGATCCGCTTCCCGGAAACCTCGGGTATCGGCGTCAAGCCGGTCTCGAAGGAAGGCACGGAGCGCCTGGTGCGCAAGGCCATCCAGTACGCGATCGACAACGACAAGCCGTCGGTCACGATCGTGCACAAGGGCAACATCATGAAGTTCACGGAAGGTGGTTTCCGTGACTGGGCCTACGCGCTGGCACAGAAGGAATTTGGCGCCGAGCTGATCGACGGCGGCCCGTGGTGCAAGTTCAAGAACCCGAAGACTGGCAAGGAAATCGTCGTCAAGGACGCAATCGCCGACGCCTTCCTGCAGCAGATCCTGCTGCGTCCGGCCGAGTACTCGGTGGTGGCAACGCTGAACCTGAACGGCGACTACATCTCCGACGCCCTGGCTGCACAAGTTGGCGGTATCGGTATCGCCCCGGGTGCCAACCTGTCGGATTCGGTGGCGATGTTCGAAGCCACCCACGGCACGGCTCCGAAGTACGCAGGCAAGGATTACGTGAACCCGGGTTCGGAAATCCTGTCGGCCGAAATGATGCTGCGTCACATGGGCTGGACGGAAGCCGCTGACCTGATCATCTCGTCGATCGAGAAGTCGATCCTGTCGAAGAAGGTCACGTATGACTTCGCCCGTCTGCTGGAAGGCGCGACCCAAGTGTCGTGCTCGGGCTTCGGTCAAGTGATGATCGACAATATGTAAGCATGTCACTCGCGGTTCCGGCCGCGATGGATATGAGAAACCCCGGCAGCTTCGGCTGACCGGGGTTTTTTTCTGCCGAGAAGGACGCGCTTAACTACCCGCTGGACTGAATTCGCTGATGACTGGCCTGCAGGAATGGAAAGCTGGCGAAGCAAAGTTGGGCCGCTAGCCCGATCGCTCCTGCCACGGACCAGAAGCCAGCAAAGTACTCCGCCACAGTCCTATTGAAGAAGAGCATGGCGGTTGCAAGCTCAGCAAGCATCAAGACGGCAAAGGCGATTGCCCCCATCAGCAATGCTCCGCCAGGATCGCTCAGCAAGCCGTGTTTGCTTGCGGTCCATCTCGATAGTCTCCAGCTCACGGCCAGCATGAGCGGCGCTTCCAGCAATACGGCGACCGCATCTCCCAAGCGCGGGGCAAGCAGCAGGACACGGATCGCTCCCAGGGCAAAGCCGATCAAAAAAACAATCAATGCATAGACGCAGCCAGCTTTGGCACACACTACCAACCTGACCCGCCTACAAGCGCACCGCGTCATGGTGTTCCGTGCCCACTTGTTGAATCTTGCTCAGCAAGCGACAAGATCGGTATGCCCGAAGCCCTTCGAATAGTCGAGCACGGAAATCATTGTCGGCGTGACGCGAAATATCCGGACTTCCTCGGGGGACGGCATCGGCATTGGCAGTGCAACCTGTTCCGGGTACTTGAGCGGAAGCATGCGCAAGACCTTTTCCGCCTCGGCATGATCGGTCACAGGCCGCGCATGCGCCGCCATGGACAAGCCCGCAATCGTCATCAGGTCTGAAGTATCGTGATCGATCGTGAGCGAGACTCGATCATCTCGGGCCAGATTGGCTGCCTTCTGACTTTCCAGGCCGCAGAGGAAGTAGAGCGTCAGTCCCTCGTTCACGTAGCCTACGGTTGTAGCCTGTGGCCAGCCGTCCGGTCTTAGCGTGGCGATCGTCATGATCCGGTGCTGATCCAGCAATCCCAGTATCTGTTTCTTGATCTGCTCGTTCATGGGCTGCTCCTCAAATTCAGGACAGCCTCAGCATCGGCCACTGGGTGATCCGCTGCTTGATGTGGATCAACGGCAGATCGCGACCGACTTCGCCACGGCTCCCCCGCTGACGACGAGTGCAGTAGCGCAGTCAATCTTGTGATCGAGTGCTGGTTTGCGGGCGATTTGCACAACATGATCGAACCTCGCGGCTTCGGCCATGGGGCGTCACCCCGAGGGGAGTACGTAAATTGGCGGGCGAGCCCAGGCAAGCCGCGGGCACCGACGCTGCAACATCGGCACCAGCAGGCCGTCATGCGCCTGGCTCGCCCATAAAGTCAGCGTTTTTGGTCCGGGTGGTTTGGCGTATCCGCCGCGCTTGTGGCGCGCGGCTTGTCGGCGGCGTTGCGGCAGAACGCCGTGCGCAGAAACTCACGCGCAGAGCAAACGCCTTTTTGATATTCGCTGAGCGAATCGCCAGCCGGGGAATCGACGGATTGGGAGATCGAGCGCGTCACGGCATTCCTCTTCATCTGATGAACGGAACCGCGCCCAACCCTGGGAGGAGGGGTGGGCGAGCACAGGCAAGGTGGAAAACCGAGGTATAGCGATCGGCACGGCCGAAGCCGTTCAAGCCTGGCTCGCCCCAGGAGGGAGACGAAGCCAAGCCATAGCGTTTGAGGACAAGCACCTATGCTCGGCGCTTGCCCGCTATACCCGAGGTTTCCACACCTCGATCGTTTTCTCTATGGCACCGAAAGCGATGGCGCAGAGTGTACTGATGGCCGCTTCGTCTGAGCAGGGGCGAAACTATAAATCAGAATTTGCTGACGTCCGGCGCCAATGCCGCCCGGTGTGCCCTGTTGGGTGACTGGTCTCTCGGTTTCCTGTTGGCCCGGCAACGTCGCCGAGCACTCCCGCAAAGCCCGGCGTACACTAAAAAACTACTCAGTACGGGAGAAAAATCATGCCCGAGGCCGACCCCAAGAGCACTTTTCGCGGGCTTCCATTGACCCCCGAACAAGATGCTGAGATTCGTCACTACATAAAGCAAAAGACGCACCGAGGCGAGCCATGGGACACGCCCGAGTTGGGTGCCATGCTCGACGATATGCTGGAGCCTCCTCCCGGCGAGCTGGAGGAGTCGGATGAATTCCTGGCCGAAGAGCGAGGCGAAATAGAGCGCGCGGCCTCCTCGATTGATGAGGCAATGGATCCGATTGAGGCCAGCGAAGAACTGAACGCCGCGAGAGAATCCGAGGCCATGAAGAAGCCGCAGCGCTAGAGGTCGGCGACTGTTGGATGTCAGCTGTCGCTGACATGCCAGTTTCCGTTGCCGGAAGGTCAAGCGTTGTTGTGCCAAATGCGAAAAACCCGGCAGCTTCGACAGTGGAGTGGCCGGCGTCTTTTTGACCGTCGAAGCTATGCGAGTCCATCCCGTGCTGTGCGGCAAGCGCCAGGAGTCACGAAAACGCTGTCGACGGCGGCCCGCCCAAGCGCCCGATACCTCACAAATCCCCTCAGGAATGGTTTGTCACTCCTTCCATCCATGACTAGACTGAATCACATGTGACTTTCTTTGCCACTGGCGGAACCCCCGCCGATGGCACCGACGCGTGCCAAGTCTCGTCTGCCCGTGAGCCCCAACGACCGCCGACTCGTCCGCCATCTGCTGATCATCGTCGCCATCAAGCTGGTGGTGCTGAGCGCGCTGTGGTGGGTGTTCGTGCGAGACCACCGGGTGCCGGTCGACGCCGAGCGGGCCGCTGATCGACTGATCGTGACACCGTCAGCAGCGCAGGGAGGGCAACCGTGATTTCCGAGCGTCTTGTCGATCTGTCCCGGCTGCAGTTCGCGGCCACGGCGATGTACCACTTCCTGTTCGTGCCGCTCACGCTGGGCATGGTCTGGCTGCTGGTCATCATGGAGAGCGTCTACGTGATGACCAACAAGGTCATCTGGAAAGACATGACGCGCTTCTGGGGCAAGCTGTTCGGCATCAACTTTGCGCTGGGCGTGACGACGGGCATCACGCTCGAATTCCAGTTCGGCACCAACTGGGCGTACTACTCGCACTACGTGGGCGATGTCTTTGGCGCGCCGCTGGCCATTGAAGGGCTGATGGCGTTCTTTCTGGAATCCACCTTCATCGGCCTGTTCTTCTTCGGGTGGGATCGCCTTTCCAAGACGCAGCACTTGCTGGTGACGACGCTGATGGCGATCGGCACCAATCTTTCCGCGCTGTGGATTCTGATCGCCAACGGCTGGATGCAGAACCCGGTCGGCGCCGAATTCAACTGGCAGACCATGCGCATGGAGATGCACGACTTCTGGGCCGTGGTCTTCAACCCGATCGCGCAGGCCAAGTTCGTGCATACCGTGTCGGCGGGTTACGTGACGGGCGCGATGTTCGTGCTGTCGATTTCGAGCTGGTACTTGCTGCGTGGCCGCGATGTTGAATTCGCGCGACGCAGCTTTCGCGTGGCGGCTGCGTTCGGCCTGGCCAGCGTGTGCTCCGTGATTGTGCTGGGCGATGAGTCCGGCTACACCGTGGGCGAAGCGCAGCAAACCAAGATGGCCGCAATCGAGGCCATGTGGGAGACCGAGCCCGCGCCGGCCAGCTTCAACGTGATTGCATCGATCAACCAGCGCGAGCAGAAGAACGACTGGGCGGTCGAGATTCCGTGGGTGATGGGGCTGATCGGCACGCGCTCGGTGTCCAAGCAGATTCCGGGCATCCATGAGATCAAGGCGCGCAATCGCGGCCGAATCATGAGCGGTATCGAGGCTGTGGCCGCGCTGGAAACGGTGCGCCAGCATCCGGGCGATGCGGCGGCGCTCCAGACCCTGCAGATCCATCAGCAAGACTTGGGCTTTGGCCTGCTGCTCAAGAAATACGTGAGCGACGTGCGGCAAGCCACGCCCGAGATGATCGACAAGGCTGTCGACGATACCGTGCCGCGCGTGTGGCCGATGTTCTGGGGCTTTCGCGTGATGGTCGGGTTGGGTTTCCTGATGTTGGCGCTGTTTGGCCTCTCGTTCTGGAGCACATTGCGGCCGCAGCGCAAGGCACCGGCATGGCTGCTGCGCTGGGCGCTGTGGATGCTGCCCGCACCGTGGATCGCCATCGAACTGGGTTGGGTGGTAGCAGAGTACGGCCGTCAGCCGTGGACCATCTACGGCGTGCTGCCCACGCATCTGAGTGTGTCGACGTTGAGCGAGGCAAGCCTGTATGGCTCGCTCGCAGGCTTCATCGGTTTCTACACGCTGCTGTTGATCGTTGAGATGTACCTGATGATCCGGTTCGCGCGTCAGGGGCCGGGCAGCCTCGGCACTGGCCGCTACGATTTCGAAGCCGCCCACGCTTGAGGAGAACGCCATGTTCGACTACCCAACCCTCAAGGTCATCTGGTGGCTGCTCATCGGTGTGTTGCTGATCGGCTTTGCCATCATGGACGGACACGACATGGGCGTCGGCACGCTGCTGCCCTTTGTCGGCAAGACCGACGACGAGCGCCGCGTGATGATCAACACCATCGGCCCGCACTGGGATGGCAACCAGGTCTGGTTCATCACGGGCGGCGGTGCCATCTTTGCCGCGTGGCCGCTGGTATATGCCACCGCGTTCAGCGGGTTCTACTGGGCGATGCTGGCGGTGCTGTGGGCGCTGTTCTTCCGGCCGGTCGGGTTTGACTACCGGAGCAAGATCCACAATGCGACGTGGCGCAAAGTGTGGGACGTGGGCCTCTTCATCGGGGGCGCGGTGCCGCCGCTCATCTTTGGCGTGGCGTTCGGCAATCTGCTGCAGGGCGTGCCGTTTCACTTCGACAACTTCATGGTGGTGACGTACACCGGCACGTTCTGGCAACTGCTGAATCCGTTTGCCATCCTGACGGGCGTGGTGTCGAGCGCGATGATCACCATGCATGGCGGCATCTACCTCGCCCACCGGACGGAGGGTGCTGTCCAACAACGCGCCACCAATGCTGCCACTGGCGCGGCCATCGTCGCGGTGGTGGCGTTTATTGCAGCCGGCGCATGGTTGCACGCCGGCAGCATCGAAGGCTTCGTCATCACCTCGGCTATCGACCCCGCGGGGCTTGCCAACCCGATGGCCAAGACCGTCGCGCGCACGGCTGACGCTTGGTGGCGCAACTATCAGAAGCAGCCGTTGCTGTGGGCGTTGCCGGCAATTGGCGTGATTGGCCCGCTGCTGGCCGTCGTGCTGTCGCGGGCGGGGCGCACGCTTATTGCGTTTGTGCTGTCGTCGCTGGGGCTGGCGGGCATCATCACGACGGCCGGGGCATCGATGTTCCCGTTTGTGCTGCCTTCGTCTAGCATGCCCGGCGCCAGCCTCACGGTGTGGGACAGCGTTTCCAGCCACTTCACGCTTGGCTTGATGTTCTGGGCGGCGATCATCTTTACGCCCATCGTCATCGCCTACACAAGCTGGTGCTACCGCGTGATGCGCGGCAAGGTGACGGTCGAACACATCCGCGCCAACGAGCACTCGGCTTACTAACCACGGCACAGGAGCGCAAATCCATGTGGTACTTCAGTTGGGTCCTGGGTGTCGGCTTTGCAGTGCTGCTGGCGGTGCTCAACGCAATGTGGGGTGAGGTGAGCGACGACCGCGCGGCCAACGCGAACAATCCGAACCCGGACCGCGAGTGAGCACAGCGAACGTGAACGCCACCGACAAGCCGCGCATCCATGCCGCCAGCTTGGCCGCGGGGTTGCTCGTGATGGCGGTGGGCACGGTGTATCCGTACATCCTCGCCAATCGCGACGGGCATGCCGACCACGGTCTGGCCATACTGCTGTTCTGGGCGATGAGTGCGGGGCTGGTGCGCGGTGTGGGGTTTGTTCCGCGCAACAAGGTCTGGCGCGTGCTGTTTTCCGGGTGGGCCTGCGCGCTGGCCCTGACGCTGTTCGGGCTGCTGCGCGCCTTTGGATAGCGCCTTAGCGCGGCAGCCGGGTGGTGCCGGCCGGCGGCGGTTCAGACGAACGCCCCCGCAGCGCATCCCGCACGCGCCGCACGCCGCGCCACAGCTTGGGCAGTAACCATACCGATACCAACAGCAGCAGCCCCAGGACCACCAAGAACGCAACTGGCAGGAAAAATGCCATCAGCAAACCACCGCTGGCGGCCACGTCTTCACTGAACGACGCCACCCAGTTCGAGAACGGTTCCGGCGACGTGTTGATCAGCGCCCGCGTGCCAGCCTTGGTGGCATGTGCCGTGCCGGCCAGCGTCCCGCCAATCAGTCCTGCAGCCACCATCCATTGCGGATCGAGCTGCCCGAAAGCGGCCGCAGCCAGAATCGCGCCCGCAGGCACGCGGATGAAGGTCTGAATGCCATCCCAGACGGAATCGAAACCGGGAATCTTGTCGGCGAGGAATTCCGCCACGGCCAGCACGCCGGCCAAGCCGATCACCCACCACGATTCCAGCATCTGCAGGCCGGGCGGCAAATGCAGCCAACCCGTGCGGCCGAGCACGCCGGCAGCAAATACGGCCAGATAGAGACGGAATCCGCTGGTCCAGGACAGCCCGGCAGCCAGCGCGGCAGTTTCCAGCATGTGGCTCCTTGGGGCGGAGAGGGCAGACGAACGGCCAGTCGATATTGCAAGTGTAGTGCGCGCTCGCCTGCGCCGCGGCCTAAAGCAGCGATTTGCCCTGCGACAGGATCTTGTCGCAAGCCTGTTTGGTGATCTGCGACTTGATGCTGCTCAGGTCCAATTTGTTGCCATCCGAACTCGTCAGGATGCCCTTTGTGCCGTCGGTGTAACCCGGGTTCGACGCGGGCGCCCCGCCCAGCTTGCCGAGCAGCTTGTCCTTGACCGACGCTGCATCGGTTGCGCCGCCTAGGTAATTGTTCTTCATGCAGAATTCCAGCACGCCAGCCACATTGCCGGTGCTCCCTGACGTCAATGACCCGAGTGACGGCACACCGCCCAGGCTGCCGATGTTGCCAAGGCCACCAGTGGCGCCCTGGCTGTTGCCCTGCGTGGCCCCTTTGATGAGGTCTCCGATCTGGGCGTGGGCGGCAGCAGGAAGTAGCACGGCAATCAGCAGTGTGGCCGTGGCGGCGGTGCGGGTCAGATGATGTTTCATGCGCGGGGCTCCTTGAAATGACACGGGGATCATCCTTACCGTAGCGCACAACGCACTGAAATGACGTGTTGCGCCCGATGAGGTATCTCCGTCATTGTCTGGCGCCGCGGCAACAAAAAACCCGGCACATCGCCGGGTTTTTTGCATTTGGACACCGTCGCCATCTGGCGCGGTGCCGCGCAACGCCAATCAGGCAGCCTGAATGTTGGTAGCCTGCTTGCCCTTCGGGCCTTGCGTCACTTCAAACGAGACGCGCTGATTTTCCTTGAGCGTCTTGAAGCCAGCCATCTGGATGGCCGAGAAATGCGCAAACAGCTCTTCGCCGCCTTCGTCAGGCGAGATGAAACCGAAACCCTTGGCGTCGTTAAACCATTTGACCGTACCGAGTGCCATGAAAACCCCTCCGTTAAAACACAAGTCCGAGCCGGGAGGTATGCCTGTCGGGGCAGTGCAGAGCGGTACCGCGCAGTCATCGCCCGGTCGCCGGCCTGCACGGCACGACGAATGGCGCGGGTGGAACCGCGCCGCAAGCGATCGGTCTTCTTGTGGCAAACGCCACAGCCTGAAGCGGTTGTCGATCTGTTGTCGACTGGTGTGAGGCCTCCCGGGCTCACCATTCATGCGGCTCGCTGCCAACGGTTTGCGGGGCAGTAGGGCGCACATGCTGAATTCGATTGTTCGAGGAATGTAAGAGACTGTCAAGGCTACAAAGGGTGGGTTTGTGGCGAAAAACGGTCAATTTCTGAAGAGGATTTGCTCGAAATCCGGCCGATCGCCTCCAAGTATGGAAAACGATTGGCTTTTCAGGCGCGGAGCTTGCGCCGGCTCCAGCCAGCTTGGAGGCGGTAAAGCGCTTCGCGCCCGAGGGCTGACGGACGCACGCGGCACGGGCCAAACCGTTTGTAGACCTTGAAGTCGGTGTTATTTCCCCAAATTGCGAACTCGAAAGGAGTGGTTAGAATAAGACCATGGCAATCCGGCAAGCGACCACTCCACAACACGATGCAGGCACCGTCCTGGAGCGGAAAGAGCAAGCGCTCAAACCGCCCGCGATGTACAAGGTGCTGCTGCTCAACGACGACTACACCCCGATGGAATTCGTCGTGATGGTTCTTCAGCAGTATTTCAGCAAAGACCGGGAGACCGCCACACAGATCATGCTGACTGTGCATCGGGAAGGTAGGGGCGTGTGCGGTATCTACACACGGGATATCGCCGCGACGAAAGTGGAATTAGTGTCAACCCATGCACGGCAAGCGGGGCATCCGCTGCAGTGCGTGATGGAGGAAGCATGATCGCGCAAGAACTGGAAGTCAGCCTGCACATGGCGTTTGTCGAAGCCCGGCAGGCTCGCCACGAATTCATTACGGTGGAGCATCTGCTGCTTGCGCTGCTGGACAACCCGACGGCCGCGGAGGTGCTGCGCGCCTGCGCCGCCAACATCGAAGACCTTCGCACGCATCTGAAGAACTTCATCGCCGACAACACGCCTGTGGTGCCCGGCACGGACGAGGTGGACACGCAACCCACGCTGGGTTTCCAGCGCGTGATCCAGCGCGCCATCATGCACGTGCAATCCACGTCTAACGGCAAGAAGGAAGTGACGGGCGCGAACGTGCTGGTCGCCATCTTCGGCGAGAAGGATTCGCACGCGGTGTACTACCTCCAGCAACAGGGCGTGACCCGGCTGGACGTCGTGAACTTCATCAGCCACGGAATTCGCAAGGACCAGGCTGAGCCCGCCAAGCAGGGCGAAGGCAACCCCGAGGGCGAAGGCGGCGACGGCAAGGAAAGCCCGCTTGAGCAGTTCACCCAGAACCTGAACGCGCTGGCCAAGGCCGGCAAGATCGATCCGCTGATCGGTCGCGAGCAGGAAGTCGAGCGCGTGGTGCAGGTGCTGTGCCGTCGGCGCAAGAACAACCCGCTGCTGGTGGGCGAGGCCGGTGTCGGCAAGACCGCCATCGCCGAAGGCCTGGCATGGCGCATCACCAAGGGTGAAGTGCCGGACATCCTCGCGAAGTCCGTCGTCTACTCGCTCGACATGGGCGCGCTGCTGGCCGGCACCAAGTACCGCGGTGACTTCGAACAGCGCCTGAAGGGCGTGCTGAAGTCGCTCAAGGACAACCCGAACGCAGTCCTGTTCATCGACGAGATCCATACGCTGATCGGCGCAGGCGCCGCTTCGGGCGGCACGCTGGACGCAAGCAACCTGCTCAAGCCGGCACTGTCCTCAGGCGCGCTCAAGTGCATCGGCGCGACGACGTTCACGGAATATCGCGGCATCTTCGAGAAAGACGCAGCGCTGTCCCGCCGCTTCCAGAAGATCGACGTGGTGGAGCCGACAGTTGACCAGACCGTGCAGATTTTGCGTGGCCTGAAGTCGCGCTTTGAAGAGCACCACGGCGTGAAGTACGCGTCGTCGGCGCTCACGGCTGCGGCTGAATTGTCGGCACGCTTCATCACCGACCGCCATTTGCCGGACAAGGCGATCGACGTGATCGACGAAGCCGGTGCTGCGCAGCGCATCCTGCCGAAGTCGAAGCAGAAGAAGACGATCGGCAAGGGTGAGATCGAAGACATCGTCTCGCGCATCGCCCGCGTCCCGCCGCAAAGCGTGTCGCAGGACGATCGCAGCAAGCTGCAGACGCTGGAGCGCGATCTGAAGTCGGTGGTGTTCGGGCAGGACCCGGCCATCGATGCGCTCGCTTCGGCCATCAAGATGTCGCGTGCTGGCCTGGGCAAGACGGACAAGCCGATCGGCTCGTTCCTGTTCAGCGGCCCGACGGGCGTGGGCAAGACCGAAGTTGCCAAGCAGCTCGCATTCATCTTGGGCATCGAGCTGATCCGCTTTGACATGTCGGAGTACATGGAGCGCCATGCGGTGAGCCGGTTGATCGGCGCGCCTCCGGGCTACGTGGGCTTCGATCAGGGCGGTCTGCTGACGGAAGCCGTGACCAAGAAGCCGCACTGCGTGCTGCTGCTGGACGAGATCGAGAAGGCACACCCGGACATCTTCAACATCCTCCTGCAGGTGATGGACCACGGCGCGCTGACGGACAACAACGGCCGCAAGGCGGATTTCCGCAACGTGATCATCATCATGACGACCAATGCGGGCGCCGAGACGATGAACAAGGCAACGATCGGTTTCACCACGACGCGCGAACAGGGCGACGAGATGGCCGACATCAAGCGCATGTTCACGCCGGAGTTCCGCAACCGTCTGGATGCGACCATCAGCTTCCGCTCGCTCGATGAGGAAATCATCATGCGCGTGGTCGACAAGTTCCTCATGCAGCTGGAAGAGCAACTGCACGAGAAGAAGGTGGACGCCATCTTCACCGAGAAGCTGCGGCGCTTCCTCGCGAAGAAGGGCTTCGACCCGCTGATGGGTGCGCGCCCGATGCAACGGTTGATTCAAGACTTGATCCGCAAGGCGCTGGCCGACGAACTGCTGTTCGGCAAGTTGACCAATGGAGGCAAGGTGGTCGTGGACCTGGACGATGCGGATGCAGTGAAGCTGGAATTCTCCGAGAACGAAGCGCCGCCAGCACCTGCCCAGGAAGAAGCGGAAGCTTGACGAGTTTGTCGCACCAAAGAAAAGGCCCGGAATCTCCGGGCCTTTTTGTTATGCGCGGGCGATGTTGTCAGTGGCGCCCGGTGCTGCCGAAACCACCCGCGCCGCGCTCGCTTTCTGCAAAGTCATCGACGATGTTCAGTTCGGCTTGCACCACCGGCACGATCACCAATTGCGCGAGGCGCTCCATCGGATTGAGCACGAACGCCGTGCTGCCGCGATTCCACGTGCTGACCATGAGCTGGCCCTGGTAGTCCGAATCGATTAGACCGACCAGGTTGCCGAGCACGATGCCGTGCTTATGGCCCATGCCGGAACGCGGCAGGATCAGCGCGGCATAACCCGGGTCAGCCAGATGGATGGCCATGCCGGTCGGGACCAGATGCGTGGTGCCGGGCTCGATGGTGAGCGGGGCCTCGATGCAGGCGCGCAGGTCCAGCCCGGCGCTGCCGGTGGTGGCGTATTGCGGGAGCTGTTCGTGCAGGCGGGCGTCGAGGATCTTGACGTCGAGTTTCATGCGGGGCAGGCCGAAGAGGTTACAGAAGCCGGAGATGGTAGCGCAAACGCCTCGGCCAACAGCTCATACGAGCGCAGGCGCGCCTTGTAGCTTGGTGCGACGGTCAGCACGATCAGTTCATCGGCGACGAAGCGCTCCTTGAGTGCGTGCATCTGCTCGGCCACGGAGTCAGGCGTGCCGATGATGCTGCGCGGCCGCTCGCGCATGACGATGGCTTGGTCGCGCTCGGTGTAGACGTGGGCTTCCCCTTGCTCGACGGTCGGGATCGGGCCGTTCGCGCCAAGTGCCATCTGCACGCGGCGCAGATCGACGGCGGCTTCATAGCGGCGCGCTTCCGCCTCGGTATCAGCCGCGATCACGAAGACGGCGGCGGCGCTATACGGGCGTGCGTCGTAGCCGGGCTCGAAATCCGTACGGTACTGCTGGGCGACGATGTGCCCGACGTGTGGGTTGATGAAGTGCGCGAACGCGAAACGGATACCCAGGCGCGCGGCCAGCGCACCGCCAAAATCGCTTGAGCCGAGCATCCACAGCTCCGGCTTGGTATCGATCTCGGGTTGCAGGAGGACGCCGTAGGCCGGGTGGTCCGGCGGGAGCGTACCTGTCAGGTGCCAGATCAGTTCCTGCACCTGCTGCGGGAAGATGTCGCCGCGGTTGTAGTCGCCCATGGCCACGGCCTGCGCGGTGCGCATGTCGCCGCCGGGTGCGCGGCCGACGCCCAGGTCGATGCGGTTGGGGAACAGCGCCTCCAGCAGGCGGAACTGCTCGGCTAGCTTGAAGGGGCTGTAGTAGGGCAGCATCACGCCGCCGGAGCCCACACGCAGGTGCTTCGTGGCGCTGGCCACACGGGCGATCATCACCTCCGGCGCGGGGTTGCTGACACCGCGCAGGCCGTGGTGCTCGGCACACCAGTAGCGCGTGTAGCCGAGCGAATCCGTGAGTTGTGCCAGATCGACCGTCGCGGCGATGGCATCGCGTGCGCTATGACCGTAGACGACCGGGCTTTGGTCCAGGACGGACAGGCGGATCGGCGCGGCACTCATGATCGTGCCCCATGCACGCGGTCGGCGATGGCGGCGACGATCTGGCGCGCGAGCGTCAGCTTGTCGGCGCGCGGCAGGCGCGTGATGCCCTTGGCATCGAAGAGTGCGACTTCGTTGTCGTCGCGGCCGAAGGTCTGATGACCGAGATTGCCGACCAGCAGGGGAATGCCCTTCTTCTGGCGCTTGGCCTCGCCGAACTCTTCCAGCCGCTCCGTTTCAGCCGCGAAGCCGACGCAGAACGGCGCATTCGCGCGGCGCGCCACCGCGGCGAGGATGTCCGGGTTCTGCGTGAACGTAAGTGCGGGTACGTCGGAGTCGTTCTGCTTCTTGAGCTTCTGTTCCGCGGCTTGTGCCACGCGCCAGTCGGCCACCGCCGCAACCGCGATGAAGATATCGTTCTTGGCAGCATCCAGCTCGTGCATGACGGCGTCGTGCATCTGCTGGGCGGTTTGCACATCAATGCGCAGCACGCCTGCGGGCGTGTCCTGATGGCACGGTCCGGCAACCAGCGTGACTTCCGCGCCGGCCTGCGCTGCCGCACGTGCCAAGGCAAAGCCCATCTTGCCGCTGGACAGGTTCGTGATGCCGCGCACGGGGTCGATCGGCTCGAAAGTCGGGCCTGCGGTGAGCAGCACGCGGTGACCGCGCAGCAGCTTGGGCTGGAAGAAGCCGATGAGCTGCTCGACGATGTCTTCCGGCTCCAGCATGCGGCCGTCGCCAACTTCGCCGCAGGCTTGGTCGCCGGCGTCGGGGCCGAGCAGGGTGACGTCATCCGCGCGCAACTGCGCGGCGTTACGCTGCGTGGCGGGCGCCGCCCACATCTGACGGTTCATCGCGGGCGCCACGAGCAGCGGGCAATCGCGCGCGATGCACAGCGTGGAGAGCAGATCGTCGGCCATGCCGTGCGCGAGCTTGGCCAGAAAGTCGGTGGACGCCGGCGCGATGACGATGGCATCTGCCTCGCGCGAGAGGTCGATGTGCGGCATGTTGTTGCCGATGCGGCCGTCCCACTGTGACGTGAAGACCGGTCGCCCGGAAAGCGCCTGCATCGTCACCGGCGTGATGAAGTGCGCGGCGGCCTCGGTCATCACCACCTGCACGGTCGCGCCGGCCTTGGTCAACAGCCGCACCAGCTCGGCCGACTTGTAGCACGCGATGCCGCCGGTCAGGCCGAGCACGAAATGTTTGCCTTGCAGTTCCATAACAACCCGCTTGGGAATCCGATTGACGCAATATGCGCGGGCAGGATACAACCCGGTGCCCGGGCTTCCTGCTGAACAGTGGCGATGATACCGGCTTGCCCCGCGGTGCGTTTGGCACCCGGTTTTTCCTCAAAAGCGCATTCTCGATATGGTTTTCGGTCGTTCAGCAGTTCGCAATGTCCTCGCCTGGATTGGCGGTTGCGCCATCGTTGCGGCGGTGATCTGCACTGTGCTCGTGTGCGGGGCCAAGGCATGGCTGCGTGACGAGCCGAAGCTGGCGCACGCAGACGTGATCGTTGTACTGGGTGGCGAATCGGGCCAACGCGTGATCGGCGCCGCGGAGCTGTACCACGCAGGCGTGGCACCCCACGTGTTCGTCAGCGGCCAGGGCGATTGCCTTCTCATCGAGCGCCGCCTTGTGATGGCCGGCGTGCCGGCAGAGCGCATCGGCCACGAATGTGTGTCCGGCAGCACGATGGAAAATGCGCGGATGACGCGCGAGACGCTAACGGGCCAGCAGGTGCAAAGGGCAGTGCTGGTCACGAGCTGGTATCACACGGGCCGGGCGCTGGCGGTGTTCCGCAAGGTGTGGCCGGAAGTCACGTGGGGCGCGCAGGGCGTATTCCCGGGCGACACGCTGGCCAAGTCGGTGCCAGTGTACGAATCCGGGTCGATTCTTGCGGAGTACGTCAAACGGGCGTGGTACGCCGTGCGCTACTGACGCTGAGGGATCATTCAGCCGGCATGGGCCGCGCATTGGCGGCCAGGTCGGCGAGCGAGGGCACGAAGCGGATCGTGTCGCGCTGGTTCGATTCACGAACCCAGTCGCGTAGCGCGCTGCTGGCGTACAAATGCGCAGAGATGTCACCCACCACGGCAAGCTTCAGGCGGTAGTTGGTGATCTTTTGAGCGATGCCGCCAGCCAGGCCCGTGCGCAGCGCAAAGAACGCGGCATCAAGGCGGCTGACGGGCACGGCAACCATCGACGCACCATGCCCCAGCGCCTCGCCGATCAGGTGGACCAGCGCATCCTGTTCGCTGGCGATGGGCGGGCCGGCCTCGTCGAGGCACAGCACCGCTTCACCATTCCACTGCCGGAGTTCTGGCACCGCAGCGTCAGCGACGCACGCGGCGCAGTTCGTCGACGATCAGCAGCACTGCACCGATGGTGATGCCGCAATCGGCCACGTTGAAGGCCGGCCAGTGGTAGTTGTGCAGGTAGAAGTCGAGGAAGTCCACCACATGACCGTAGATGACGCGGTCGATCACGTTGCCCAGCGCGCCACCCAGAATGAGCGCCAGCGCAAAGCAGAACAGCTTTTGCCCGCTGTGCCGCTTGAGCAGCCACACGATGAACAGCGCCGCCGCCACGCCCAGGCCCGTGAAGAACCAGCGCTGCCAGCCGCCGGCCGCGGCCAGGAACGAAAATGCCGCGCCCTTGTTATAGGCCAGCACGAGGTTGAAGAACCCGGTGACCGGGCGCGACTCGCCGTAGGTAAAGGTCTTGAGGATGGCGACCTTGGTCAACTGGTCCAGCAGGATCCAGATGACCGCCAGGCCGAGCCAGGGGCCCACGCCATGACCGCCGCCGCTCTTCTTCAACCCGATCGATTTGCTCTTACCGCCGTTACGGGCCGCCCGAGTTGTCGCCATTACGCAGCGCTCCGTTGTTCGCCGGCACCGAACAGGTTGTCGGTGCAACGCTTGCAGAGGGTCGGGTGGGCCGCGTCGTGGCCGACATCGGCGCGGTAGTGCCAGCAGCGCTCGCACTTGGCGTGCGTGGACGGCACCACGGTGATGAGCAGATCGCCGCCTTCCGGCGCACGCTCCAACTTGGCCGCAGATGTGATCAGCACGAAGCGCAGGTCGTCGCCGAGGCTGGCCAGCGCGTCATGCACCGACTCACCCGCCGCCACCGTCACTTCCGCCTGCAGCGACGAGCCGATCTTGCCGTCGATGCGCAGCGCTTCCAGTTGCTTGGTCACTTCGCCGCGCACGTTGCGGATGGCGGCCCACTTCTCCAGCAGCGCGCTGGCGCCTTGCGGCACCGGGGCGTTGTAGTACGTGCTGGTGAAGATGGTGTCGGTGTGCTGCGTGCCGTGCGCAAATACCTGCCACGCCTCTTCGGCCGTGAACGACAGGAACGGCGCCATCCAGTGCAGCATTGCCTGGGTGATGTGGTACAGCGCGTTCTGTGCCGAGCGGCGCGCCACGGAATCGGGCGCCGTCGTGTACAGGCGGTCCTTCAGCACATCGAGGTAGAAGCCGCCCAGGTCTTCCGAGCAGAACGTCTGCAGCTTGGCGACCACCGGGTGGAATTCGTACACGTCGTAGTGCGACAGCACTTCTTTCTGCAGCGCATCCGTCAGCGCCACGGCGTAGCGGTCGATCTCGAGCCATTGCTCGGTCGGCAGCGCGTGCTTGGCGTGGTCGTAGTCCGTCAGGTTGGCGAGCAGGAAGCGCAGCGTGTTGCGGATGCGGCGATAGCCTTCCACCACGCGCTTCAGGATTTCATCCGAGATGGCCAGTTCGCCCGAATAGTCGGTCGAGGCCACCCACAGGCGGATGATCTCGGCGCCCATCTTGTTGGCGATTTCCTGCGGCGCGATCGTGTTACCGATCGACTTGGACATCTTGCGGCCTTCGCCGTCCACCGTGAAGCCGTGCGTGAGCAGGCCCTTGTACGGTGGCTTGCCGTACAGCATCGAAGCCGTCAGCAGCGACGAGTGGAACCAGCCGCGGTGCTGGTCGGAACCTTCCAGATACAGATCAGCCAGGCGACCGTCCGGCAGATCGGCCGAAGCGTCGTACAGATCCGCGGCGTGCGAGCCGCGGATGACGTGCCAGTGCGTGGTGCCCGAGTCGAACCACACGTCGAGCGTGTCGCGGTTCTTTTCGTACATGTCGGCTTCATCGCCGAGCAGCTCGCGCGGGTCGAGCGTCTGCCAGGCTTCGATGCCGCTCTTTTCGATGCGCTGAGCGACTTGTTCCAGCAGCTCAGGCGTGCGCGGGTGCAGTGCGCCGGTTTCCTTGTGCACAAAGAAGGCCATCGGCACACCCCATTGGCGCTGGCGCGAGAGCGTCCAGTCCGGGCGGTTGGCGATCATGTTGTGCAGGCGCTGCTTGCCCCACGACGGGTAGAACGCCGTCGCGTCGATGCCCGCGAGCGCCGTCTCGCGCAGTGTGGCGTTGCCGTCGTTGGGCTGCACGTCCATCCCCGCGAACCACTGCGACGTGGCGCGATAGATGATCGGCGTCTTGTGGCGCCAGCAGTGCATGTAGCTGTGCGGGTGCTTATGCGCGTCGAACAGGTTGCCGGACTCTCGCAGCACCTCGACAATCTTCGGATTGGCGTCCCAGATCATCTGGCCGCCAAACAGCGGCAGCGTCGATGCATACACGCCGTTGCCCATCACCGGGTTGATGATCTCCGAGTCGGGCATGCCGTGCGACTTGCACGACTGGAAGTCTTCCACGCCATACGCAGGCGCGGAGTGGACGATGCCGGTACCGGTGTCGATGGTCACGTAGTCGCCCAGGTAGACGGGGGAGGTGCGGTCGTAGCCCGCGTCCATCTTGGCGAGCGGGTGGTGGAAGCGCGCGCCCGAGAGCGCCGCGCCTTCGCACGTAGCCAGCACGGTGCCTTCAAGCTTCCAGCTTTGCAGGCACGCCTCGACGCGCTCCTTGGCAACGATCAGCAGCCCACGCGGCGTGTCGACCAGCGCGTATTCGATTTCCGGGTGCAGGTTCAGCGCCTGGTTGGACGGGATCGTCCAGGGCGTGGTGGTCCAGATCACGATCCAGCCCGGCTTGGCCTTGAGCACGTCAACACCCACGTGGAAGGCACTGGCCAGTGCGTCGATATCGGCAAACGGGAAGCCGACATCGATCGACAGGTCGGTACGGTCCGCGTATTCGACTTCGGCTTCAGCCAATGCCGAGCCGCAGTCGAAGCACCAGTTGACGGGCTTCAGGCCGCGGAAGACGTAGCCCTTCTCCAGGATCTTGCCCAGCGCCCGCACTTCATCCGCTTCGTTGCGGAAGTTCATCGTCAGGTACGGATCGGCCCAGTCGCCCAGTACGCCCAGGCGCTCGAAGTCTGCCTTCTGGCGCGCAATCTGGCCGGTGGCGTATGCACGCGCCTTCTCTTGCACTTCCTGGACGGGCAGGCCCTTGCCGAACTGCTTTTCGATCTGGATCTCGATCGGCATGCCGTGGCAATCCCAGCCCGGCACATAGACAGCGTCCAGGCCGGTGAGGCCGCGCGCCTTGATCACCATGTCCTTGAGGATTTTGTTGACCGCGTGGCCGATGTGCAGATCACCGTTGGCATACGGCGGGCCGTCATGCAGGATGAACTTCTTCGCGCCCTTGCGCGCGGCGCGGATCTTCTTGTAGAGCTGCTTGTCCTGCCATTGCTTCACCCACTGCGGCTCGCGCTTGGGCAGGTCGCCGCGCATGGGGAACGGGGTGTCCAGCAGGTTGACCGGGTACTTGCTCTTCTCCGGCGTGGGCTTCTTGGAATCGGACATGGTGTGATGTGGGGCAGATTCGGGCAGATCGGATCGGTGCAGGCGCGGCTGACAGTGCAGGGCGCGCGTGCGCAGCGTGTGGCTTCTGGGCGGCGAACGGGTCGGCCGCCTACTGAATTCGGTCGGTGGCGGAGGTGGCGAAGTCGCGCCGAAGCGTTGGCGACTCGCCGGCTGGCGGAATCGGCAGGCCGAAGAACTGCCGCGCGTGTACGCAGTCCTGCGCGATCGCGTCCTTGAGGGCATCGAGCGAATCGTAACGGGCCTCGTCGCGGAGCTTTTTCATGAATTCCACGCGCACCAGCTTGCCGTAGACGCTGGCGTGATAATCAAAGATATGCACTTCAAGCAGCACGCGGCCTGAGTCGTCCACCGTCGGCCGCACGCCAATGCTGGCGACGGCCGGCAGCGGTTTTTCGGCCAGCCCGTGCACCTGCACGACAAAGATGCCGGCCACTGCCGGCTTGCGATGCGAGATGCGCAAATTCAGCGTCGGGAAGCCCAGCGAGCGGCCGAGCTTTTGCCCGTGCACCACGTGTCCGCTGATGGCATAACCGTGCCCGAGCAGGCGGCGGGCGTGTTCCAGGTCACCGGCGGCCAGCGCCTCGCGCACGGCCGAGCTGGAAATGCGCACGCCGGACTCCGACACCGAGCCCATCTGCTCGACTTCGAAGCCAAACTGGGCACCGGCGGCCTGCAGATAGTTGAAATCGCCCGCCCGCTTGGCGCCGAAGCGGAAGTCATCGCCCACCAGCAGCCAGCGCGTGTGCAGGCCATCGACCAGAACATTGCGCACGAACTCGTCCGGCGTCTGCCCAGCGAAATGCGCGTTGAAATGCTCCACGACCACGCGGTCGACGCCCTGGCGGCGCAGGCTTTCCAGCTTGTCGCGCAGCAGCGCAATGCGGGTGGGCGCGCGGTCCGGCATGAAGAATTCGCGCGGATGCGGCTCGAATGTCATCACCGTGAGCGGCAATCCGCGTGCGTCGGCCGCCGCGCGTGCGCGGGCCAGCAAAGACTGGTGCCCGCGGTGCACGCCGTCGAAGTTGCCGATGGTCAACGCGCAGGGCGCGCGACTTTCGGCGTTGGGCAAGCCGCGAAAGACTTTCACGAGAAGCGTCGGTGGTCGAGGAAAGGAGAAGTGCGTTTTCGTGCCGGATTGGCGTGCAGCCGCCAAAATCCAGCAAAACGCACATTATATAAGGGATTGCCCCATCCCCGGCGCGCGCGCGGATGGGTGTCGGGGTGTTGCACAATCGTCCGAACGGTGCGCCCGCGCGGCGCATGCTTGCGGCACAATCCGGTATCCAGTTTCTTTCCCACATCCCCTTGAACGCTTCGTTGCGCCTTTTTTTTGCCAAGTTCGGGCTTGCCAGCCGTGCGCCGCTTGAACTGGACGCCCGAGCGAAGCTGCTCGCCGCCGTGCATCGCGGGGCTCCCATGGGGATTGCGGCCTCGGTCGTGCTGCCCGCCTTGACGGTAGCGGCGTTCTGGGACGCCTCCAACCGCCCGGTGCTGCTGGGCTGGTGCCTGATCATGCTGTGCCTGACGGCGTCAGGTCTGCGCTTCTATTTTGGCTATCGCTACGACCTAAGCCGCATGACGCTGGCCGCGCACACCCGCAAGTGGTGGACGGGCATGCACGTCATGTCGGCGGTGGGCGGGGTGGCGTGGGGCTGTTCGGCGGGGCTGTATCTGATGTCGCCGTCGCTCGAGTTCAGCAGCCTGCTGATGATCGTGATCATCGGTGTGGCGGCGGCGGCGGTGTTGTCGCAGGCGCCGGTGCCGTCCAGCCTGCTGATCCTCGGGACGGGCATCCTGGCGCCGCACTTTGTGCTGGCCGAGCAGGCGTTTCCGGGGCACGGGCTGTATTTGCGGGGCGTGCTGCTGTTCTTTGCGGCGCTGCTGACGCGGCATGCCGTGAATATCCACAACACGCTGGTGCGCGAAATCCAGCTTGAGAACGAGAGCCGCCAGCTCGCGCGCCGCTATCAGGATGAGAAGCAGCGCGCGTTGTCGGCATCGGAAGAAAAATCGCGCTTCCTGGCTGCAGCCAGCCACGACTTGCGTCAGCCGGTGCATGCGATCGTGCTCCTGGTGGAGGCGCTGCGGGCGCGCAACCAGTCGGAATCCTTGGCGCCGCTGGTGGAGCAACTGGCCTCGGGCGCCGCGACCATCGATCTGCTGTTCCGTTCGCTGCTGGACCTGTCCAAGCTGGAGAGCCGTAAGACCTCGCCGACGCTGGAGCCGGTGGATCTGGGCGAGGTCATCACCGAAGTGGTCCAGCAGTTCATGCCGGATGCGCGCGCCAAGGGTCTGGCGCTCACGGCGCGCATTCCGCCGTTGCCGGTGTTCGGGATGGCCGAGCCGGTGTTGCTGCGCCGGGCGCTGTTCAATCTGCTGCAGAACGCGTTGCGCTACACCGAGCGCGGCGGCGTGATGGTGGCACTGCGCGTGCGCCAGAAGCATCTGCGGATCGAGGTCTGGGATACGGGCATCGGCGTAGCGCCAGAGCACCAGAAAGACATCTTCTCGACGTACTACCAAGTCGAAAACCCCGAGCGCGATCCGAGCCAAGGTTTGGGTTTGGGCCTGTCGATCTACAAGGAATGTGTGCGTCTGTTGCGCGGGACGTTTGGCGTGCGCTCGGTGCCGGGGCGCGGCTCGATGTTCTGGATGGCGCTTCGGCCGGTGCCCGCCGAGATCAAGGCGCCGCTGGCCACACAGCCGCGCGCCGAGCAAAAGCGTGCAGTGCTCGACCAGCCGCGATTCTCCGGCGTAGTGCTGGTCGTGGACGACGACCAGCAAATCCGGAAGGCGTGGCACGCGCTGCTCGAAGCGTGGGGCGTGGAAGTCCACAGCGCCGCCGATGGCCGTTCCGCAGAGCAACTGCTCGCGCGCGGTATCCGTCCGCAGATCATCTTCTGCGACCTGCGCCTGCCCGGCGAGGAAGACGGCCTGCAACTGCTCGAACGCTGGCAGGTCAGCCACCCCGATGCCCACGCCGTGCTGCTGACTGGCGATCGCAACTCCGCCGCCCTGGCGCGCGCCGAAGAGGCCGGCTATCTGCTGCTGGCCAAACCGATGGACCCGAACATGCTGCGCGTGCTGCTCAAGCGCTGGCTGCGCGGCCGCTCAGCCGAGCCGCAGGTCGCTTACTGACGGTAATGTGAAACGGCGCCGTCGATGGCGCCGCCGGAATGATCAGATCAGGTGCGCAGATCAGGCCGCGCCCGTCAGGCGAAAGCGTTCCATGCGCGAGATGATCTGGATGCGCGTGCGCACGCCCAGCCGCTGGAGAATCGCCGAGACGTGTTCTTTGACGGTGTTTTCCGTCAGGCCCAACTGGCGTGCGATCGACTTGTTGGGCAGGCCTTCGAGCAGCAGCGCTAGCACCGAGCCCTGACGCGGCGTCAACCCCAGTTCCGCCGGCGTGATGGGGATGCCATGCGAGGCGCCACCTTTGCCGTTGATGCCCCCCATATCGTCTTCCGACGGGAACGACGCATCGCCGCCAAAAATACCGGCCACTGCCTTGGAGAATGCATGGGCATCGGCGTGCTTGCCGATGAAGCCGATGGCGCCCAGCGCTTGGGCCTTGGCGACGATTTCCGGCGTGTTTTCCGCCGACATGAAGGCAAAGCGCGCTTCCGGCAGCTTGCCGCGCAGTTCGCGCATGGCGTCGAAACCCGTGCAATCAGACAGCCACACATCCAGCAGCACGACGTCCGGTCGGACGCCTTCTTCAATCAGCGCCAGCGCTTGGCGCCGGCCAATAGCCGCGTGCACCTGAACTTCAGGCAAGGCGTGCGCAAGAAACGTGGTCGTGCCAGATAAGGCGAGAGGGTGGTCGTCGACCACCAGCAGGCTACGCAGCGAGCTCGTCATTCTTATTCCCCGGTGAGGGCAATGCCCTCTTGTTGTTGTACGCGTGTCGACCCGGCGCGGGCGATGGCCGACAAGCCGGGTGTCTCACCCTGTGCCGATCGACCGTCACGGTATTGCCCGCACGATGTTGCAGCGCAGGATGAACAGGCGTTTGATACGCGTCGGATCACCGCTGGCAGCCCACCCGACCCCTCGGGAGCGCAGACAATTATGGTGCTGAGATTATCAGAGCGCGCCAAAGCGCGCCAACGGTTGCCCCTTCCTTTTGCTGGCGCGACAGGGTTTTTGTCGGCACGCGTCGGCAAAATGCCACGGTGGCTGCAAAAGCGCCCGCGGCATGGCTGCGCAGGCGTCACACCCGATTTTCTCGGGGAACTCCGGCGCACTTGATAAAATGCCGCGATGAAAAACATCGTCATTCTCATTTCCGGACGCGGTTCCAATATGGAAGCCATTGTCCGCGCCTGTCAGGCCGAAGGTTGGTCGGGACGCATTGCCGCCGTCATTTCTAATCGGCCCGATGCGGCAGGACTTAAATTTGCCGCGTCGCACGGCATTGCCACCGCGGTGGTCGACCACAAGGCGTTCCCCGATCGCGACAGCTTCGACGCCGCCCTGGCGCAGGTGATCGACGGCTTTTCGCCGGATTTGGTGGTGCTGGCCGGCTTCATGCGCATCCTTACGCCGGGCTTTGTAAAGCGCTACGCCGGGCGCATGCTGAACATTCATCCGTCGCTGCTGCCGTGCTTCCCCGGCTTGCACACGCACGAGGCCGCGTTGGCCATGGGCGTGAAGGTGCATGGCGCGACGGTGCATTTCGTCACGGCCGACCTGGACCACGGCCCGATCGTGCTGCAGGCCATCATCGACGTGCGTCAGGACGACACGCCCGACTCGCTGGCCGGGCGTCTGCTGGCGCAAGAACACACGATCTATCCGCGTGCCGTACGCTGGTTCGTGGAAGGGCGGTTGTCGATCGAAGACGGTGTTGTGCGCGTTTCTCCGGATGAATCGCAGCTTGTCATTGGCATCAACGCCCGGGAGGCAGCATGAGTCAGGATCGTCAGCGTTCGCGCGGCAATGGAAATGGTGGGTCGGGCAACAAGCGTGCCGGTTCCGGTGGTGGCGGCTGGTATCGGGCGCCGCAGGGCAAGCCCGCGCCCCGTAGCGCCCCGCGTCCCCGCACGGGCGTGCATGGCAGCCATCTGGAACACCTGGATAAGGTGCTGGCGCGCCTGCTGCACTTTGCGGCGCCGGCCGACATGGTGGTCAGCCAGTACTTCCGCGAGCACCACGAACTTGGCCACCGCGAGCGCGGCATCATCGCTGAGGCAGCCTTTGCCGTGCTGCGCCGCAAGGTGGAGTTCGGTCAGTTTGCCGAGAGCGGCACTGGCCCGGCGCGTCGTCGCCTTGTGCTGCTTGGCTTGTTGCAGACCGCCGGGCGTGAGGCCATTGCCCCGTTCCTGAACCCGGCCGAAGCCGAATGGCTGGATCGCTGGGAAAACCGCGACCGTGCCGCGCTGGCAGCCCGCGTGCGTGCCAATCTGCCCGACTGGCTGTTCGACGCACTGGTTGCGCAGCACGGTGCGGATTTCACCGAAGCGCTGGCGCAAGCGTGGCTGACGCCAGCGCCGCTGGACTTGCGGGTGAACACGCTCAAGGGCGAGCGCGAAGCCGTGCTTGCAACACTGGCCGAAGCCGGTATTGAAGGTGCTGCGGCGCCGCTGTCGCCGGTGGGCATTCGCCTGGCGGGCAAGCCGGCGTTGAACAAGCTCGATATCTTCACCAACGGCACGGTCGAGGTTCAGGACGAGGGCAGTCAACTGCTCTGCCAATTGCTGGCACCCAAGCGCGGCGAGATGGTGGTCGATTTCTGTGCTGGCGCCGGTGGCAAGACCCTGGCGATCGGCGCGGCGATGCGCTCGACCGGGCGCCTGTATGCCTTCGATGTATCGGAAAAGCGCTTGTCGAACCTGGGCCCGCGCCTGGCGCGCAGCGGCCTGTCGAACGTGCATCCGGGCCGGATCGACAGCGAGCACGATGCCAAGGTCAAGCGGCTGGCGGGCAAGATCGATCGCGTGTTGGTCGACGCGCCGTGCAGCGGTCTGGGTACGTTACGCCGCAATCCGGACCTGAAGTGGCGCCAGTCCGCGCAGGCCGTAGAAGAAATGTCGGCCAAGCAGTTGTCGATCCTGACATCGGCGGCGCGGCTGCTGAAACCGGGCGGCCGCCTCGTTTACGCGACCTGCAGTGTGCTGGCGCGCGAGAACCAGCAGGTGGTCGAGCAGTTCCTGGCCGCGCATGAAGATTTCGTGCTCGTGCCCGCTGGTGAGGTGCTGGCCGCGCAGAAGATCGCCCTGGAAATGGGGCCCTACCTGGAGCTGTATCCGCACACGCATCAGACCGACGGCTTCTTCGCGGCTGTGCTGGAGCGCCGCGCATGATGCTGCGCCGCTTGGGTTGGCTGCTGGCCGCATGGCTGGTGTTTGCTGAAGGCGGCGTGGCGCTGGCCCGCAGCACACCGCCGGTGCAGCCGGCCAAGGGTACGGTGCAGGCTGCGTTCACGCCCGACGATGACATCGAAGGGTTGTTGGCCGATGCCATCGACCGGGCGCGCGAGCAGGTGCTGGTGCAGGCGTATCTGCTGTCGAACAAGGCGATTACGCGTGCGTTGCTGGCGGCGCATCAGCGCGGCGTGGATGTGCGCGTGCTGGCCGATCGCGAGCAGATGACGCGCTCCGGCGGCAGCCGCGTGCCCGAGGTGGCCAATGCGGGCATCCCCGTCTGGCTAGAGGTGCGCTACAAGAACGCGCACAACAAGGTCATCGTGATCGACCCGCGCGGCGCGCATCCGGTGCTGGTCACCGGTAGCTTCAACTTCACGCAGACCGCGCAGCGCGGCAATGCCGAGAACGTCCTGATCGTGCGCGGCGACGCCGATCTCGCCCAACGCTATGCCGCCAATTGGCAGAAGCATGTGGGCGATGCGTTGCCCTATCGGACCCAATAATGGGTCGCAATAACCGGTCACGCCAATGAACGGATTGCCGCTGAACCTGAACCACTTCGCGCTGGGCCACATGATCGACGACATCGTCTCCGATCTGGGTGGTCCGCGCTTTATCTGGCAACTGGGCGTGCTGGTGCTGGTGCTCGTTGCCGCGTGGCTGATTGCGCGGCCGATTGCGCGGCGCTTGCATACGGCCCACGTGAACGACACGTTCGCCCTGCGTTTTGCCTGGTCGAGCCTGGAGCGGGCGATGTTCCCGCTGATCGGCTGGCTGCTGGTGGTGGGCGCGCGCTATGCGCTGATCGGAACCATGCCGATCAGCGTGTTCCGCCTGGCTGCCGTGCCGCTGTTCGGCCTGGCGATTCTCTATCTTGGCTTCTACGTGCTGCGCCGCGTGCTGTCGGCCAATGGTGAGTTGCACGGCATGCTCGTCGTCGCCGAGCGCGTGCTGACCACCCTGATGTGGATCGGCATGGTGCTCTACGTGCTGGGCGTGCTGGGCGATGTGGTGGATTACCTCGACGGCATTCGCTTTGCGCTGGGCGGCAAGCAGAAGGTGAGCCTCGCCGCCATGCTGATGGGCGTGGTGTGGATTCTTGTCACCGTGCTGGTGGCGATGTGGTTCGGCTCGTGGCTGGACAGCCGCATTACGCGCGCTTCTGCCATCGACGCCAACCTGAAGGTGGTGCTGTCGCGTGTGACCAAGGCGGTGCTGTTGCTGGTGTCGTTGCTGCTGAGCCTGTCGCTCGTGGGCATCGACCTGACGGTGCTGTCGGTGTTTGGCGGCGCGCTGGGTGTGGGCCTGGGCTTCGGCTTGCAGAAGATCGCCAGCAATTACGTCTCGGGCTTCATCATCCTGCTCGAGCGCTCGCTCAAGCTCGGCGATCAGATTACGGTCAGCACATACACCGGCATCGTCACGCAGATCCGCACGCGCTACACCGTGGTGCGCAACGGCGATGGCGATACGCTGGTTCCGAACGAACTGATGGTCGCGCAAGCCGTGCAGAACCACAATGAGCGCGGCACCGTGCGCGTGGCAGTGCGCGTGCAGGCGTCGTATGCCGCCGATCCTGAAGCGGTGCTGTCGCTGCTGCTGCAATGCCCCGAGGGCATCTCACGCATTCTGCCCGAGCCGGCGCCCGCCGCCTTCATGGCCCTGTTTGCAGACAGCGGCATCGAGTACGAACTTGGCGTGTGGATCGCGGATCCGCACAACGGCAAGCTGGGCGTCCAGTCCGATCTGAATCGCGCTATCTATCGCCGTTTCAAAGAGGCGGGCATCGACATTCCGTATCCGCAACGGGAAGTGCGTGTGCTCGGGCCGCTGGGGCCGCAGCAGGGCGCTTCAAGCACTTCGGGTGATGCAGCAGCCTCATCCAGCGCATCCGTGCCGACCTAACACATCTGTAGGCGGAACGGTGCCCACTTGTCTGAGGTCAAATCAGCGGGTTTCCCCCATGGAATAGAGGGGGTATTCGGTTAAAATGTTAAATGCTCCCACGAAGGATCAGACGGCCGGTCGCTAAGGCTTAGCACTTGCGACAATGCGCCGCGAACACCTTGTATTGCGCTGGGGCGGAGGTCATATGGGTAGCAGCCGCAAGCTCGCCGATGTGACGCGCAAGCCGGGTGCCAACACCCGAATCCCCGCCAACACGACCCCGTTGTCGTAACGCTACGACAGCGGATGGCCTTAAGAGGCAGCAACGTCCGGATCAGTTGATGGATGAAAAGCTGCTTTGATCACCCCGAGTTGACCACGGAGAACACTTTGATCGACTCCTTTCTGACTTTCCTTGCCAACGGCACCCTCGATTGGGCCTGGTGGCAGATCCTGATTTTCACGCTGGTGGTGACGCACATCACGATCGCCTGCGTCACGATTTTTCTGCACCGTTGCCAGGCGCACCGGGCGCTGGACGTGCATCCCATTGCCGGACACTTCTTCCGTTTCTGGCTGTGGCTGACCACCGGCATGGTCACCAAGGAATGGACCGCCATTCACCGCAAGCACCACGCCAAGTGCGAAACCGAAGACGATCCGCACAGCCCGCAGACCCGTGGCATCCGCAAGGTGCTGATGGAAGGTGCTGAGCTGTATCGCGCCGAGGCCAAGAACAAGGAAACGATCCAGAAGTTCGGCCACGGTACGCCGGACGATTGGGTTGAGAAGAACGTGTACTCGAAGTTCACGTGGCAGGGCGTCGGTTTGATGCTGATCCTGGACGTGCTGATGTTCGGCGCGCTGGGCCTGACGGTGTGGGCGGTGCAGATGCTGTGGATCCCGATCCACGCTGCCGGCATCATTAACGGTCTGGGCCACTTCTGGGGCTACCGCAACTTCGACTGCGAAGACGCTTCGACCAACGTGTCGCCGTGGGGCATCATCATCGGCGGCGAAGAGCTGCACAACAATCACCACACGTACGCTACGTCGGCTAAGTTTTCGGTCAAGTGGTACGAGTTCGACATCGGCTGGGGCTACATCCGCGCGCTCGAAATCGTCGGTTTGGCGAAGGTCAAGAAAGTGGCGCCAAAGGCACGTTTTGGCGACGTGAAGCCGGTCGACCAGAACACGCTGGAAGCCATCATCGCGAACCGCTATGACGTGATGGCTCGCTACGCCAAGACTGTTAAGACCGCTTACCGCCAAGAGCTGGCCAAGTTGAAGGACTCGCGCGCTGTTGAGTACCGTGCGCTGAAGCCGGCCCGCAAGTGGTTCCACCGCGACGAAACCAAGCTGGGCGCGCCGCAGCGTGAGCAGCTCTCGCAAATCGTGTCGGACCATTCGGCGTTGCACACCTTCGTTGAAATGCGTCGCGAGCTTGGCGCGCTGTGGGGCCGTTCGAACGCCACGCGCGAGCAACTACTGCATCAACTGCAAGAGTGGTGCAAGCGCGCCGAGGAAAGCGGCATCCACGCGCTGCAGGAATTTGCTGTTCGCCTGCGCCGTTACGCCTGACTTTCTTGTTTCATAGGTGAAGCCCCGCTCCGCAGCGGGGCTTTTCTTTTGGGTAAACTGCCCCAACTCACATTTTTAACGGGCCGCGACAATGTATCGCGGTGCCAGTCCTCCTCACACGCCGTCCGTTTCATTGCCGCGCCAGCTTCTCGGCGCCTTAACAGCGCGAATGGACGCGGAGACCACCATGGAAACCCACATCAAGACGGTTGAATTCGAGCGCCCGGATATGCTTTCCGAAGCGCAATCCGGTGCCAGTTGCGTGGCCCACGCTTGGGCCAAGGTGCCGCCGGTGCTGTCGCGCGAGGAACGCGACGAACTGAAGGCTCGCATCAAGCGCCTGCTCAAGGAACGCGAGGCCGTGCTGGTCGCGCACTACTACGTTGACGCTGACCTGCAGGACCTGGCCGAGGAGACCGGTGGATGCGTGTCCGATTCGCTCGAAATGGCGCGCTTTGGCCGTGATCATTCGGCCAAAACATTGATCGTGGCGGGCGTGCGCTTCATGGGAGAGACCGCCAAGATTCTGAGCCCCGAAAAGACTGTGCTGATGCCGGATCTTGACGCGACTTGCTCGCTGGATCTGGGATGCCCGCCTGATGAGTTCGCCGCCTTCTGCGACGCGCATCCGGATCGCACCGTGGTCGTCTATGCCAATACCAGCGCCGCTGTGAAGGCACGTGCCGACTGGATGGTGACCTCATCGATCGGCCTGAAGATCGTGCAGCATCTGCATGCGCAGGGAAAGAAAATCCTGTGGGCTCCCGATCGTCATCTCGGCAGCTACATTCAGAAGCAGACCGGCGCCGACATGCTGATGTGGCAGGGCTCCTGCCTGGTGCACGACGAGTTCAAGGGCGTGGAGCTCGACCTGCTGCGCGCCGAGCACCCGAACGCGAAGATTCTCGTCCACCCGGAATCGCCTGAATCTGTGGTGGCGCAGGCCGATGTGGTGGGTTCGACTTCGCAGCTGATTGCGGCAGCGCAGTCGTTGTCAGCGCAGGAATTCATCGTCGCGACCGACAACGGCATCCTGCACAAGATGCGCATGGCGGCTCCGGGCAAGCGCTTTATCGAGGCGCCGACCGCCGGCAACGCCGCCACCTGCAAGAGCTGCGCGCATTGCCCATGGATGGCGATGAATGCGCTGACCAATCTGGCCGAGGTGCTGGAAACCGGTCGCAACGAGATCCATGTTGATCCCGCCGTCGGTAAGCAGGCCGTGGTCTGCATCGATCGCATGCTGGATTTTGCCGCGCGGGAAAAAGCCGTGGTTCGCCCGCAGGGTGAACTGGCAGCCAACGCGCAACTCTTTCAAGGAATCGGTCCGGCATGACGGCAACCCAGATGAACGCGACGAGCTTTGCTACGGCGGCTCAGGCAATTTTCGATAGCTTTGGCCCGGCACTGCACGAGGCATTGTCCGCCAACGTGGCTGCTGCGATTGCCGAGGACGTCGGCACGGGTGACCGCACCGGTTTGCTGATCCCAGCCGATCGCCATGCGCGCGCGCGGGTGATTGTGCGCGAGACCGCCGTGCTGTGTGGCACGCCTTGGTTCGATGCATGCATGCGCGCCGTTGATCCGACGCTGCGCGTTACATGGCGCCAGCACGAAGGCGACCGCATGGCGCCCGATTCGGTGGTGTGCGAGATCGAAGGTCCGGCGCGATCGCTGCTGACAGCCGAACGCCCGTCGCTGAACTTCCTGCAATTGCTTTCCGGTGTGGCGACAACAACGTCGCGTTACGCTGCGGCCATCGACGGCACGCGCGCCCGCGTGCTTGATACGCGCAAGACGCTGCCGGGCCTGCGCCTGGCGCAGAAGTACGCCGTGCGTATCGGTGGTGGCGAGAACCAACGCCTGGCGTTGTATGACGGCATCCTGATCAAGGAAAACCACATCGCTGCGGCGGGTGGCGTGACGGCAGCCCTGCGTGCGGCGCAGGCACTGAACACCGGGGTGACGATCCAGGTCGAGGTGGAAACGCTGACTCAGCTTGAAGAGGCGCTGGCGGCGGGCGCTACGTCCGTGCTGCTGGACAACTTCGAGCCGCCTGCGATGCGTGAGGCTGTGCGCGTGACGGCGGGCAGGGCGCTACTGGAGGTGTCCGGCGGCGTGAGCATCGAGACGATCCGCGCGTTTGCCGAAACGGGTGTGGACCGTATCTCCGTCGGCGCGCTGACGAAGGACGTACGCGCGACCGACTTCTCTTTGCGGATCGTCGAGTAAGTCTTAGCGTTTCCGGGCGATCTGCCGATGGGTCGGCTGCATGACCGTCGGTAGCGCCTTGGGCAGCGTCTCGGGGTAGTCGCGCGAGAAATGCAGGCCGCGGCTCTCATGCCGTGACAGCGCACTGTCGACGATCAGCGAGGCAGCCTCGACGAGGTTGCGCAGCTCCAGCAGATCGTGGCTCACGCGGAAGTTGGCGTAGTACTCCGTAATTTCTTCGCGCAACAGGGCGATGCGGTGCTGCGCGCGTTCCAGCCGCTTGTTCGTGCGCACGATGCCGACGTAGTTCCACATCATGCGGCGCAGTTCGTCCCAGTTGTGCGAGACGACGACTTCCTCATCGGCGTCGGTCACGCGGCTCTCATCCCACGCGGGAATCTGCACCGACGTTGGGTTCGAGGGCGGTTGCGCGAGGATGTCCTCCGCCGCGCCACGCCCGATCACCATGCATTCCAGCAGCGAATTGCTCGCCAGCCGGTTGGCGCCGTGCAGGCCCGTGTAGGCCGTCTCCCCCACGGCGTACAGCCCCGCGATATCCGTGCGCCCGAGGTGATCCGTCACCACGCCGCCGCACGTGTAGTGGGCCGCCGGCACCACCGGAATCGGTTGGCGCGTGATGTCGATGCCCAGCTCCAGGCAGCGTGCCATGATGGTCGGGAAATGTTCCTTGAGGAACTCCGGGCTCTGGTGGCTGATGTCCAGATAGACGCAGTCCAGGCCACGCTTCTTCATCTCGAAGTCGATGGCGCGCGCGACGATATCGCGCGGAGCGAGCTCAGCGCGCTCATCGTGCGCCGGCATGAAGCGCGTGCCGTCGGGCAGGATCAGCTTGCCGCCTTCACCGCGCACGGCTTCGGTAATCAGGAATGATTTCGCGAAAGGGTGGTACAGACACGTGGGGTGGAACTGGATGAATTCCATGTTCGCTACCCGGCAGCCCGCGCGCCAAGCCATGGCGATGCCGTCGCCGCTGGCCGTGTCCGGATTCGTCGTATAGAGATAGACCTTGCCCGCGCCGCCCGTGGCCATCACGGTTTGGCTCGCGGTAATCGTCTTGACGTGGCCCGATGCAATGTCGAGCGCATACAGGCCATGGCAGCGCATGCCCGGCTGCCCCAGCTTCGCATCGGTAATCAGGTCGATCGCAAAGTGGTCTTCCAGCAGCGTGATGTTCGGGTGGTTGCGTACCTTCTCAACCAGCGTCGTGACCACGGCATGGCCGGTGGCATCGGCGGCGTGGATGATGCGTCGATGGCGATGGCCGCCCTCGCGCGTCAGGTGGAAGCCGAGTTCAGCCTGCTCGTCGCGCGTGAAAGGCACGCCATGGCCGATCAGCCATTCAATGGCCGAGCGCCCGTTTTCGACGATGTAGCGGGTGGCGGCTTCATCGCACAGTCCTGCCCCGGCGATGAGCGTGTCGTCGACGTGTTCGTCATGGCTGTCGCCTGAATCGAGCACTGCGGCAATGCCGCCCTGCGCCCAGTCGCTGGCGCCTTCCGGCAGGCTGCGTTTGCTGATGACGACCACGCGGCGGTGATCGGCTAAGTGCAGGGCGACGGTCAGACCCGCCAAGCCGCTGCCAACAACGGCAACATCGAAATTCATGGAAGACGCGGGAAGCGGTGCGAACACGGCCGGTGGATAACACAGCCGCGTGTCAATTGGAAAGAAGAGCAGTGTACACCCCAGCATGCGCCAAACAGCAGGCAACAAAAAACCCGCCTGAGAGCGGGTTTTTGCTGTCGGTCATGCCGACGGAAACAAGATGCGCAATCCGCGAGGATTACTTGATCTTGGTTTCCTTGTAAGCGACGTGCTTGCGGGCGACGGGATCGAACTTCATGATCTCCATCTTTTCCGGCTTGGTGCGCTTGTTCTTGGTGGTCGTGTAGAAATGACCCGTACCTGCGGTCGATTCCAGCTTGATCTTGTCGCGTCCGCCTTTGCTGGCCATGTTTAACTCCTAATTAGACTTCGCCGCGTGCGCGCAGGTCCACGAGCACTTCGTCGATGCCTTTTTTATCGATCAGGCGCAGACCAGCGTTCGAGACGCGCAGGCTGACCCAGCGGTTTTCGGATTCGACCCAGAAGCGGCGATTCTGCAGGTTCGGCAGAAAACGGCGCTTGGTCTTGTTGTTTGCGTGGGAAACGTTATTGCCGACCATCGGCGCTTTCCCGGTCACTTGACAGACGCGTGCCATGGAGCACTCCTAACTAAATTCGTTGGCTACAGTTTGCGACCGGGCGCTGGGACCAAACCAAGCGCAGCGCCACTGTAGAGGTGGGACTTCAGCGAAACGCGGATTATACACACAAAAGCGCTGGCAAATCAACGAGATCGACGGATTGCTGTTGGGCACCGTGCGATGCGGCATCGGCACTACATTTTGCCGTGTTCGAGGAAGCCGTAGACGTGGCTGCGACCAACGATCATGTGATCCAGGACGATCACGTCGAGCATGGCCAGCGCGCGGCACAGCTCTCGGGTCAGCGTGATGTCGGTTTCGCTGGGTTCAGTATTGCCGGTGGGGTGGTTGTGGGCCAGGATCACGGCGGCTGCATTGTGATGTAGTGCGCGCTTGGCGATCTCGCGCGGATAGACGCGGGCTTCCGTCAGCGTGCCGCGGAAGAGTTCTTCCCAGGCGATCAGCCGGTGTCGTACATCTAGAAAGAAGCAGGCGAACACCTCGTGCGGGCGGTGCCCCAGTGTCAGGCGCAGAAAATCCTTCACGCTTTGTGGAGAGTTAAAGGTCTGGCCCTGGGTGAAATCCTCTTTTAGTGCACGCCGCCCAACTTCGAGCAGCGCGTGCAGTTGCGCGTATTTGGCAGGGCCCATGCCGTTGATCGACGAGAACTCCTGTTGTGACGCATGGCACAGCCGCGCGAGCGACCCAAAGTGCGTGAGCAGCTCGCGGGCTAGGTCGACGGCGCTTTTGCCTGGCATCCCCACGCGTAGGAAGATGGCCAGCAGTTCCGCATCGGAGAGCGCGGCGGGGCCGTGGGCGAGCAGTTTTTCACGCGGCCGCTCGTGGGCGGGCCAGTCGACGATTGCCATAGTTTGGGATCAACGGAGGAAAGGCCCTGCCAGCGGGAGTGCAGCAGGCTTCGCGCCTGCGGCTGCGGGGAGGGCTGACGTACAATAACGGGTTACTTTTTGGTCAAGCAGGTTAAGCGTGCAAAATTTGGTGAACGAGGCGTCCGCGGCGGCGCCAAGCGACGCAGGCAAGGTGGTTGGCCCGGATTCCTTTCTGACGCTGCACTACCGCATCGCGCTGGAAAACGACACGGACATCGTGACGACCTTCGACGACAAGCCGGCCACGCTGCTGCTCGGCCAAGGCCAGATGGCGCCGACGCTGGAACAGGCGCTGCTCGGTATGCGCGAGGGCGAGCGCACGACGTTCCGCCTGGCGCCCGAGCATGCGTTCGGCCCGCGCAATCCGGAACTGCTGCAGCGCGTGTCGCTGGCCACGCTGCGCGAGAATTCTTCGTTTGAAGAGGATTACCAACCGGGCGACCTGGTTGAGTTCAATGCGCCGAGCGGCGGTAAATATGCCGGGGTGCTCAAGGAAGTCGGCGAAACCTCCGCGCTGTTCGACTTCAACCACCCGCTGGCCGGCCAGACGATCGTGTTTGAAGTCCAACTGATCGGCATTCTCTAATATGAGTAACGCTGTGAACGCCCCGCTTGCCCCCCGCATTGATCCTGTCACACAGGCCGACGCCGAGGTTTTGCTGGCGCAGCCGCGCGGTTTCTGCGCCGGCGTTGATCGCGCCATCGAGATCGTCGAGCGCGCGCTGGAGCTGTTTGGGGCACCCATTTACGTGCGCCACGAGATCGTGCACAACGCCTATGTCGTTGGCGATCTGCGCAACAAGGGCGCGGTGTTCGTACAGGAACTCGACGATGTGCCCGTTGGCGGCACGGTCATCTTCAGCGCGCATGGCGTATCGCGTGCGGTGCGCGAGGCGGCGGAGGCGCGCGGCCTGCGCGTGTTCGATGCGACCTGCCCGCTGGTGACCAAGGTGCACGTGGAAGTCTCGAAGATGCGTGCGCAGGGTTTCGAGATCATCATGATTGGGCACAAGGGCCATCCCGAGGTGGAAGGCACCATGGGCCAGGCCAACGACGGCATGCTGCTGGTCGAGTCCGTCGACGACGTTGCGCATATTGAGGTGAAAGACCCGACGCGCCTGGCCTACGTGACGCAGACGACATTGTCGGTGGACGAGACCCAGGAGATCGTGGCGGCCATCAAGGCACGCTTTCCGACCGTGCACGAGCCGAAGAAGCAGGACATCTGCTACGCGACACAGAATCGCCAGGACGCTGTGAAGTTCATGGCGCCGCAAGTGGAAGTGGTGATCGTGGTCGGTAGCCCGAACAGCTCGAACTCGAACCGCCTGCGTGAGCTGGCCGAAAAGCTGGGCGTGCCTGCCTATATGGTGGATACACCTGAACAGGTGCGGCCCGAATGGGTGGCCGGCAAGCGCCGCGTGGGCCTGACGGCGGGGGCTTCGGCGCCCGAAGAGCTGGCGCAATCGATCGTCGACCGGCTCAAGGCGCTGGGCGCGCGCACTGTGCGTCCGCTCGACGGCATCCAGGAAAACATGTCCTTCCCCCTTCCGAGGGGTCTTCAAATCAATTGAATACCTTTATGTAAATACCCACTTAAAAGCGCACAAAAACTGTGCGCCCTAATGCGGTGCATAAAGCGCTTTTGAGGAATCAGCGGCCACTTCTTCCCGGAGTGGCCGTTTTGTTTTGTGCGTTGCAAAACCTCTTCAATACCGGCGAAGCCTTGATTTACCGTGGAAAACGCCCGCCAAGCCGCATAAATAGGGGGTTTCCCCTAGTCTGGCACACTTCTTGATAAGCCTATCAGCCGTTCGCGAATGCCTGCGCGAAATGACGCCTGTTTGGGCATTGGGGAAAGCCCGTAAAGCGGCGTAGTTACTGCAAAAATCGTTGTTGCGACGCGTATTGCATCCGCAATAAAAGGGGATACAATTCGCGCGTTTCAAATTGAAACAATCGGCGCGGGGGGAGCGGCCGGGAGGCAGGACGCTCTTCTTGCTCTTGCGAGATCTAGGAGATCACTCATGCAAATTAAGTTTGCCAAAGTTCTGCCGCTTGCGGCTGCCGTGGCACTCGTAGCAGCTTGCGGTAAGAACGAGGAAAAGCCCGCAGACCAAGCTGCTGCACCTGCAGCAACGTCGGCTCCGGCTGCTGCTGCTGGCGGCGGCGAGACCGTCGTCAAGATCGGTCACGCGGCTCCGCTCACGGGCGGTATTGCTCACCTTGGCAAAGACAACGAAAACGGTGCACGCCTGGCCGTTGAAGAAGCCAACAAGGAAGGCCTGACCATCGACGGCAAGAAGATCAAGCTGGAACTGGTCGGTGAAGACGATGCAGGCGACCCGAAGACCGGCACCGCCGTCGCGCAGAAGCTGGTTGACGAGCACGTTGTTGCTGTCGTTGGTCACCTGAACTCGGGCGTTTCGATCCCGGCCTCGAAGATCTACAGCGATGCAGGCATCGTGCAGATCTCGCCGTCGTCGACGAACCCCGACTACACCAAGCAAGGCTTCAAGACGACCTACCGCGTGGTCGCGACCGACGCGCAGCAAGGGCCGGCACTGGCGAACTACGCCGCCAAGACCCTGGGCGCCAAGACCGTGGCAATTGTTGATGATGCCACCGCCTACGGTAAGGGCTTGGCCGACGAGTTCGAGAAGACCGCGAAGGCGGACGGCGTGAACGTCGTGGCGCGTGAGGCGACCAACGACAAGGCGACCGACTTCAAGGCCATTCTGACCAAGATCAAGGGCAAGAAGCCGGACGTGATCATGTACGGCGGCATGGACGCCACCGGCGGCCCGTTCGCCAAGCAAGCCAAGGAACTGGGCATCACGGCCAAGATCGTTGGCGGCGACGGCGTGTGTACCGACAAGGTGGCCGAACTGGCTGGCGACGCGATCGACAACATCGTCTGCTCGGAAGCAGGCCTGGCGCTGTCGAAGATGGAGAAGGGCGCGGACTTCGACAAGAAGTACCAAGACCGTTTCCACACGCCGGTGCAGATCTACGCTCCGTTCACGTATGACGCCGTCAACGTGATCATCGACGCGATGAAGCGTTCCAACTCGACCGATCCGGCCAAGATCCTGGCTGCCATGCCGGCAACCAACTACAACGGCGTGATCGGCAACATCTCGTTCGATGACAAGGGTGACCTGAAGCAAGGTTCCATCACCCTGTACAACTACAAGGACAAGAAGAAGACTGTTCTTGACGTTGTGAAGATGTAATCGAAGGGTTATCCGCCCTAAAAACGGCACCGCGACTACCCCTGCGGTGCCGTTTTTCATAGCCTCGCCAATGAAACAAGGCCCTCACCATGGGCGTGTCGGCAGGCCGCTTACCAGCAACCTCACCTTACCCATCCGATTGATCGCATACCTTGCGGGCACGTCATCCCGTCGCCTACAACAAAGCAAGGCATAGCAGGAGCTGTTCTCATGGATATCTTTATCCAGCAGATCGTGAACGGTCTGGTGCTCGGCAGCATTTACGCGCTGATCGCACTTGGCTACACCATGGTCTACGGTATTCTCGGCATCATCAACTTCGCCCACGGCGATGTTCTGATGGTTGGGGCAATGTCTGCCCTGACTGCCATCAACTTCCTCCAGAAGTACTTCCCCAATCTGCCTGACTGGCTCACGCTGGTGTTTGCACTGCTGTTTGCAATGCCCGTCTGCGCCATCGTGGCCTACACCATCGAACGTGTCGCTTACCGGCCGCTGCGCAATGCGCCGCGTCTGGCGCCGCTGATCACCGCCATCGGCGTGTCGATCGTGCTGCAGACACTCGCGATGATGATCTGGTCGCGCAACCCTCTGACCTTCCCGCAACTGCTGCCTTCGAGCCCGATTGATATCGGCTCCACGGGCGCAACCATTACGGGCAAGGAAATCGTCATCATCGCGGTGTCAATCGTGGTGATGATCGGGCTGATCCTGCTGGTCAACCGCACCAAGCTCGGCCGCGCCATGCGCGCTACCGCCGAGAACCAGCGTGTGGCAGGCCTGATGGGCGTCAACCCGAACTTCGTGATCTCCGCCACCTTCATGATCGGCGCTGCCATGGCTGCGGTCGCCGGCGTGATGATGGCGACCAACTACGGCAATGCTCACTTCTACATGGGCTTCATCCCCGGCCTGAAGGCGTTTACCGCCGCAGTGCTGGGCGGCATCGGCAACCTGGCAGGCGCCATGGTTGGCGGCATGCTGCTGGGCCTGATCGAAGCACTGGGTGCCGGTTATATCGGTGATCTGACTGGCGGTGTGTTCGGTTCGAACTACCAGGATGTGTTCGCATTCATCGTGCTGATTGGCGTGCTGCTGTTCCGCCCGTCCGGCATCATGGGCGAACGCGTTGCGGACCGCGCATAAGAAGGGGAGCGCCATGACAGAAAATTTCAAAGCGCCGATGAAGACGCGCGCCGCGCTGTACGGCTTCCTGATCCTTGCGATCTTCGCGCCGTTCATCGTAGGTGCCGCAGGTGGCAACTATTGGGTGCGCGTGCTGGACTTCGCGCTGCTGTACATCATGCTGGCCCTGGGCCTGAACATCGTAGTGGGCTTTGCCGGCCTGCTTGATCTGGGCTACATCGCGTTCTACGCGGTGGGCGCCTACATGATGGCGTTGCTGGGTTCGCCGCACCTGTCCAACCAATTTGAGTGGATTCACAACCTGTTCCCCAACGGGCTGCACCTTGTTGTCTGGTGGGTGATCCCGCTGGGTGCCGGGTTGGCGGCGCTGTTCGGCATTCTGCTGGGCACGCCGGTGCTGAAGCTGCGCGGTGACTACCTTGCCATCGTGACGCTGGGCTTTGGTGAAATCATCCGGATCTTCATGAACAACCTCGACCGCCCGGTGAACATCACCAACGGTCCGAAGGGCATCAACCTGATCGAGCCGGTCAAGATCTTCGGGTTCGACTTCTCGAAGCGCCATGATTTCTTCGGCATCCGCTTCGACTCGGTCTACATGTACTACTACCTGTTCGTGTTCCTGGCCGCGATCATCATCATTGTGTGCCTGCGGCTGCAGAACTCGCGTATTGGTCGTGCATGGGTGGCGCTGCGTGAAGATGAAATCGCTGCCAAGGCGATGGGCATCAACACCCGCAACATCAAGCTGCTGGCCTTTGCGATGGGTGCGTCGTTCGGTGGTGTGTCTGGTGCGATGTTCGCGTCGTTCCAGGGCTTTGTGTCACCGGAATCGTTCGTGCTGTGGGAGTCGATCTACATCCTGGCGATCGTGGTGCTGGGCGGCATGGGCCATATCCCGGGTGTGATTCTGGGCGGCATTCTGCTGGTGGGCTTCCAGGAACTGCTGCGCGCCCTGGCCGAGCCGGTGCAGAACAAGCTGTTCGGCCATGTGATCGTGGAAGCGGAAGTGCTTCGTCAGTTGCTGTTCGGCCTGGCGATGGTTGGGGTGATGCTGTATCGCCCTGCGGGCCTGTGGCCCTCGCCGCGCAAGGAAGACCGTCCGCAAAAGCAGCGGGCTGGTGGACTGTCCCGTATCTGATGGAGGCACGCACATGAGCAATAACAACGTCCTCCTCTCGATCCGAGGAGTCCAGAAGCGTTTCGGCGGCCTGCAAGCGCTGTCCGACGTGAACCTGGAAATTCGCGAAGGCGAAATCTACGGTTTGATCGGCCCGAACGGCGCCGGCAAGACCACGTTCTTCAACGTCATCACGGGCCTGTACACGCCTGACGCAGGCGAGTTCGTGCTGGCCGGCACGCCCTACCAGCCGACCGCCGTGCACGAAGTGGCCAAGGCTGGCATTGCGCGCACGTTCCAGAACATCCGCTTGTTCGGCGACATGACCGCGGCAGAAAACGTCATGGTCGGCCGTCACGTGCGCACCAAGGCCGGCTTGATCGGCGCGGTGTTCCGCACCAAGGCTGCACGCGAGGAAGAGCAGTCGATCGAAGACTGGGCGCACGACCTGCTGGACTACGTCGGCATCGGCAAGTACGCCAATTACACGGCGCGCAACCTGTCGTACGGTCACCAGCGTCGTCTGGAAATCGCACGTGCCCTGGCCACGCAGCCCAAGCTGCTGGCCCTGGACGAACCGGCCGCCGGCATGAACGCCACCGAAAAGGTGGAACTCCGTGGCCTGCTCGACAAGATCCGTTCCGACGGCAAGACCATCCTGCTCATCGAGCACGATGTGAAGCTGGTGATGGGCCTGTGCAACCGCCTGACCGTGCTGGATTACGGCAAGGTAATCGCACAAGGCCTGCCGCATGAAGTGCAGAGCAACCCCGCCGTGATCGAGGCCTACCTCGGCGCGTCAGCGCACTGACGCAGAGGAACGGAATATGAAACCAGTAATGTTGAAGATCGACAGCCTGAAGGTCGCGTACGGCGGCATCCAGGCGGTCAAGGGCGTGGATCTGGAGATTCGCGAAGGTGAGCTGGTCACGCTGATCGGTGCCAACGGCGCCGGCAAGACGACCACCATGAAGGCCATCACCGGCCTGCAGGGCTGGGCCGGCGGTGACGTGCAGTATCTGGGCAAGTCCATCAAGGGCGTGCCGAGCTACAACCTGCTCAAGCAGGGCCTGGCGATGGTGCCGGAAGGCCGCGGCGTGTTCGCGCGCATGACCATCGTCGAGAACCTGCAGATGGGTGCCTTCACGCGCAACGACGAGGCCAACATCAAGGCCGATATCGACCGCATGTTCGGCATTTTCCCGCGCCTGAAGGAGCGTGCAAACCAGCTGGCCGGCACGATGTCGGGCGGCGAGCAGCAGATGCTGGCCATGGCGCGTGCGCTGATGAGCCAACCGAAGCTGCTGCTGCTGGACGAGCCGTCGATGGGTCTCTCGCCGATCATGGTGGAGAAGATCTTCGAGGTCGTGCGCGACATCTCGGCGCAAGGCGTGACCGTGCTGCTCGTTGAGCAGAACGCGCGCCTGGCGCTGCAGGCAGCGCACCGCGGCTACGTGATGGACTCCGGTCTCATCACCATGAGCGGCGATGCCAAGCAGATGCTGGACGACCCGAAGGTGCGTGCCGCCTACCTGGGCGAGTAAGCACCCTCAAGCACCACGAGAAAGCCCCGCAATTGCGGGGCTTTTTCTTTGCGCGTGACCAACGCTTCAGGCAGATGCCGCCGTGTAGATGTTCGGCCGATGCAACTGCATGAACCCGACGCCCTCCGGCACATCGGTAAAGCCGTGCTTGCGATAAAGCCAGTCGGCGCCCGTTGTCACCAACACTGTGCGGCGCAGCGTCTGCAGGTCAGGGTGCTCGCGCAGGAAGTCCATCAACGCGTGGGAGATACCTTTCCCACGCCAAGCCTGCAGCACGAACACATCGCACAAGTACGCGAACGTTGCACGATCGGTGATGACACGCGCAAAACCAACAAGCTCGCCATGTGAGCCATCGCCGTTCAGTCGATAAGCGGCAAGGCACACCGAATTTGCGATCGATCTGTCGAACACATCGCGTGGCAGGCCGCGGGCCCAATACGTTTCCTGCGAGAGGAAGTTGTAGATGTCGTCCAGCGGGAGCCACGCGGAATCATCAGACAACACGATCCCCGTGGCCGAAACTTCTCGCGTCACGGCCATGGCAAACCTCAAGGGGGGAACTGCGATGGAGCGATGAAGGGCGACGCATTGCGCGCCGCCCCGGGGTCATGCGATGTGCTTTAGGCGTGCGCTTTCAGCAGCGTGCGCAGCATGCCGATCATCGTGTCGATCTCTTCGGTCGTCACGTTCAGCGCAGGCATGAAGCGCAGGATGTTCGGGCGCGGGGCGTTCAGCAGCAGGCCCGTCGGGTTCATCTCGCGGGCGGCTTCCACCAGTTGGCCGCCAATGTCCTTGCCGAGCAGCAGCGCGCGCAGCAGGCCGTTACCGCGTTCGCCGGCCAGGCCGAACTCTTCGCTCAGCTTGAGCAGTTGCGTGCGCAGATAGGCGCCGCGTTCTTGCACGCCGGCCAGGAAGCCCGGGGCCAGGAGTTGCTCGATCACCGAGCAGCCGACGGCCGTCATCAGCGGGTTGCCGTTGTAGGTGCCGCCCTGGTCGCCGGCCTCGAAGCTGGCAACTTCATCCGTGCACAGCAGGGCCGAGAGCGGCACGCCGCCGCCGATACCCTTGCCCAGCGTCATGATGTCCGGCTCGATGTTCGAGAGCTGGTAGGCGAAGAGCGTGCCGCAGCGGCCGCAACCGGCCTGCACTTCATCAACGATCAACAGGACCTTGTGCTTCTTGGTCAGCGCGCGCAGCTGCTGCATGAATTCCGGCGTGGCCGGCAGCACGCCGCCTTCGCCTTGCACCGGCTCAAGCATCACGCCGACAGTCTCGTCGGTGATGAGCGCTTCCACCGAGGCAATGTCGTTCAGGATGGCTTTCGGGAAGCCCGGTACCTGCGGCGCGAAGATGGTGTCCCAGCCGGCCTTGCCCGACGCGCTCATGGTGGCGAGCGTGCGGCCGTGGAAGCTGTGGTCGAACGTGATGATCTGGAACGCGCCGTTCTTATGCTTCTTGCCCCACTTGCGAGCGAGCTTGATGGCGCCTTCGTTGGCTTCGGCGCCGCTGTTGGCGAAGAACACCTTGTCGAAACAGCTGTGCGCGGTCAACAGGCCGGCCAGCTTGGCCATTGGCTCGTTGTAGAACGCCGGGCTCGGGTTGATCAGCTTCCTGGCCTGCGCGTTCAGCGCTTCGATCATGCCGTCATTGGAGTGGCCGAGGCAGTTGACGGCCCAGCCTTGCACGAAGTCCAGATATCGCTTGCCGTTGTGGTCCGTCAGCCACGAGCCCTTGCCTTCGGTGAAGACGATCTCGGGCCGATTGGTGATGTACATCAGGGACTGGACGGGGTAGTCAGCAAACGCCATGGCAAAGCTCCAGAAAAAGGCGGCAGGAAGATGAAAAACCGAAAAAACGCGAGTTGGAAAAAGACAAAGGCCACGGGGGTTGCCCCGTGGCCTTGTGATCGTCGAATCCTGTGAACCCGATATGCAATCAGCAGACAGCCGCGTGGCTTCCCGGAGGGAGCAACGTACGGCGGCGTCGGAGGTGCAGGGCTTGGTTCATAAGGCGCAAGAATAAGACGGATGCCAAGTCAAGTCAAAACGAAATTTTGACCTTCTTTGGATTTGTGCAACGTCAGCCGGCCGGGTGGAGGTCTGCCTCCGAGGTGAAGGAATCGGCGAAGAACGCGTCCGGGTGCATCCGGCACTGGGCGGCGAAATCCGTGCGGGCCGAGTTGATCACCACCGGCGCGCCGCAAGCGTAGACCTCGTGGCCTGACAGGTCAGGGTGATCGGCCATCACAGCTTGGTGAACGAAGCCGGTGCGGCCTGTCCACGCGTCTTCCGGCAAGGCGTTGGAGACGACCGGCACGTAGGTGAAGTTCGGCAGCGTGCGCGCCCATTCTTCAGCCTTGGCGTGCATGTACAGGTCTTGTGGGCGACGGCCGCCCCAGTACAACGTCATCGGGCGCGTGCTGCCGATGAACTGGGCGTGCTCGATGATCGCCTTGATGGGCGCGAAACCGGTGCCCGAGGCCAGCAGGATGATCGGCTTGTCGGATTCTTCACGCAGGAAGAAGCTGCCCAGCGGGCCCTCGAAGCGCAGGATGTCACGCTCCTTCATGGCCGGGGCGCCTTCTTTGGCGCCGAACACGTAGTCGGTAAATGCGCCGCCCGGCATGTGGCGGATGTGCAGCTCGATCGGGCCTTCGTCGTGGGGCGGGTTGGCGATCGAGTAGCTGCGGCGCTTGCCGTCGCGCAGGAGGAATTCCACGTACTGTCCGGCCAGAAATTGCATACGCTCGGTGGCAGGCAGTTGCAGCTTGACGATGGTGACGTCCGGCGCGGCCTTTTCCAGCGACGCGACGCGGCACGGAATCTTCTTGATGGGTACGTCGCCGGCGCCATGCACTTCGCGCACTTCAATCGTGACGTCAGTGGCGGGCGTGGCGCAGCAGAACAGCGCACGGCCTTCGGTGGCTTCCTGGGCGGACAGCGCGTTGGGCGAGTGGTTGCCCTGGACGATGGAGCCCTCACGCACGTGGCCCTTGCACGAACCGCACGCGCCGTTTTTGCAGCCGTATGGCAGGCCGATGCCCTGGCGCAGCGCCGCTGCAAGGATGGTCTCGCCGTCTTCGGCCTGGAATTGGCGGCCGCTGGGCAGCACGTTGATCTGGTAAGCCATACTACAATCCGAATATGTTGAAAAGAGTGTCTGGTCGCCCGTCTGGGCATGCAATGGTGGTCAATCCGGCAGCACGTCCGATGGTGAATCAGTCAGTCGCTCGGCCATCCAAATCTTCACTACGCTTGGGCCTTCCCCGCGTGTTGATCGTCGGTTGCGGCGATGTCGGACAACGCTGCCTGGCGATGCTCCGCACGCGTTTTCGCGTCTTTGCCGTCACCTCACGCCCCGAAGGTCGCGCTTCGTTGCGCGAAGCCGGCGCCGTGCCGATTGTCGCCAATCTGGACGATCCCGCGTCGCTGCGCCGCCTGCGAGGTTTAAGCCTCCGCGTGCTGCATCTGGCACCGCCGCCCGCTGTCGGCAACGATGATCCGCGTACCGCCGCGCTACTGCACGCGCTGACGCAGCCGGCTCCGGTTTCCCGGGCCACAAAACGTCGCATTTTACCCGAGCGGGCGCGCAGGTCGGGTGGCCTCACTGGCCGCTTGAAAACTCACCTCCAAGCGCGCGCGTTCGTGTATGCCAGCACTAGTGGCGTCTACGGCGATGCGGGCGGCGCCTGGGTCGACGAATCCCGCCCGGTGAAGCCAACCACGGCGCGTGCCCAACGCCGTGTCGCTGCCGAGCGCCGCGTGCGCTGGTTCGGTGCGGGCGGCGGCTGGCGCACGTCGATTTTGCGCATTCCAGGCATCTATGCAGCCGACCGGCTGCCTGTCGCGCGGCTCGAGCGCGGCACGCCCGCCTTGCGCCCGGAAGACGATGTCTACACCAACCACATCCACGCCGACGACCTTGCGCGCGCCGTCATTGCCGCGCTGTTCCGGGGGAAACCGCAGCGCGTGGTGCATGCCAGCGATGCATCGGAGCTGCGCATGGGCGATTACTTTGACGCCGTGGCCGACGCGCGCGGCTTGCAGCGGCCACCGCGCATTTCGCGGGCCGAGGCCGCCCAGCAGATCGAGCCGGCACTGCTGTCGTTCATGAGCGAATCGCGCCGGCTTCGCAACACGCGGCTAGCGCGCGAGTTGCGCGTGGCGCTGCGCTACCCAACGGTGGCGGATTTCCTGAGCAGCGAGGCCTGACATGAAGGCGCCTGCGCCCGCACCTGCAACGTCGTCGCACGGCGCCCGGCTGCGCCTTGCGCGGTTGGCGCTTTGGCTGTCGGCGGCGGTGGTGGGCGTAGGCGTCTCATGGTTTGCCGCCTGCTTCGTGGCGGATTCGATGAGCGCGCGCGACATGCAGCAGATGGTCGATGCGCGGCGCCAGCTGGCTGCGCAGGTGGCGGAAGGGATGTCGAACCAGATCACGGCCGACGTGGCCTTGCTGCGCGCGCTGCCGCAGACGCTCGCGCAGATCGATGCCATCCCGCGTGCCGTGGCGCGCGTCGACACCCGGCGCTGGAACCTGATGGATCAGGGCTCGCGTGCTGAAGAGGCGATGTCGCACCCGGAAGTGGTCGACATCGATGCATTCCTGAACGCGACCGCCGGCAATCTCGGACTCGACTACGTCTGGGTTGTCAACCAACACAATTACGTGGTGCTGGCCAATAACGCCGGTCATGCCGATTCGTTCGTCGGCGTGCAGTCGAGCATGCAGCCGTACATGAAGGAGGCGATGCTGGGCGGCCTGGGCGAGCAATTCACGGTGGGCCGGGTGACGGGCGTGCCGGGCCTGTTCTTCGCTGCACCGGTGTATGACGCTGGTGGGTACCTGGTCGCGGCGATGGGCACCAAGGTAAGCCTTGCGAGGCTGCAGCACTGGGTGTCGCACCCGACATCGTTGGTGACCGATCCAAACGGATTGATCATTCTGTCGACCGACGCGTCGCTGGTGGGCAAGATCCTGCCGGATGCGCGCCTGCAGCGCATGCGTGCCAGCGACCGGTACAACGCCTACCAGCGTGTCGACTTCGAGCCGTGGCCCTATCAGCCCACTGCCAAGGCGCATCACGATGTGCCCCGCTGGGTGCCGGCCGAGGTGCGCGACACGCTGTCCTGGCGTGAGGGCAGTGCGATGCCTTCGCTCGCCGTGTCGCGCAGTGCCAGTGCGGACCTCACCATCGTCGTGGCCGAGCCGCTGCCTGCGTGGGGCCAGCAGCTTGCCAACCATGCGCGCAACCGCGCGATCGGCTTCGTGTTGTTCGTGAGCGTGCTGGTGACGTTCGTGCTGGTGGCGTGGTCTTTGGTGCGCGAGCGGCAGCATCACCGTGTAACGCGCCATTTGAACCAGCGGCTGCAACGCACCAATAGCGCGCTCGCCAACGAGGCGCATTTCGACCATCTCACGGGTGTGCTGACGCGGCGTCGCTTCCTGGCGCTGTTCGACACGGTGCTCGCGCGAGCCCACAACCGCGCCGAACCGCTCGTGCTGGTGCTGGCCGATCTGGATCACTTCAAGCGCATCAATGACACATGGGGCCACGCAGTGGGCGACATGGCGCTGCAGCGCTTTGCGTCGCTTGCGACGAGCGTGCTGCGCAGCAGTGATCTGGTCGGGCGTTTGGGCGGCGAGGAATTCGCCATGGTGATGGGCCGCACCACACTGGAAACGGCCACTGAGGTGGCGGAGCGCCTGCGTACTGCGGTGGCAGAGACGGACGAGAGTTTCCCGACCGGACTGTCGATGACCGTCAGCATGGGCATGACGGTCTGCCGGCCGGGCGATACCGCGTCGGAGATGCTCAAGCGCGCCGACCTGGCGCTGTATCGCGCCAAGGAAAGCGGTCGCAACCGGCACGTGGCCGGCTGAAACTGGCGACTAGCGCGCGGCGCGTCCAGCGCGGCGGCGGCGTAGTTCGAGCTGCGTGCGCGTGCCCGACAGCGGTACACGGCGGAAGCGCTCGCGGCGTTGCTCCTCATCAAAAAACGCCAGCGAGGGTTTGACCAGATCGCTGCGCGAGACAATGCCCACCAGCGCGCGCGATTGCGAATCGGCCACCACCGGCAGCCGCTCCAGCCCATGCACTGCCAGGCGCGTGGCGACGATGCGGCAGGTCTCGCCGGGCAATGCCATCACGGGGGCATTCGCACCGAACAATTCGGCAACGGTGATGGCGCCGCGCTTCTGGCCCGCCAGCAGCGCATCGCGGTCGAGCATGCCGATCAACGCGCCATTCGGGCCACCTCGCACCACCGGAAACGCGCGGTGTGCCTGCTTGGCCCCAAAGCGGTTGGCGAGCGTATCGGCCAGCGTGGCCTGTGCGTCGATGGTCTGCACCGAACGCGTCATCACCTCATCCACGGCGTGACGCTCGAGCGGGTCGACGGCGTATTCGCGATAGATGTGGAAGCCGCGGCGTGCGATCTTCTCGGTCATGATCGAACGCGGCATGGTCAGCACGACAAAGCCGTAGGACACCGCCACCGCCAGCAGAATCGGCAGCAGCGCGTTCACATCGTGGGTAAGCCCGAAGGCGAAGACGATGGCCGTGAGCGGGGCGCCCAGCACACCGGCCAGCATGGCCGCCATGCACACCAGCGGCCACAAGCCCGGGTCACCCCCCGGCAGCACGGGCCCGATCAGCACCCCCAAGCCGGCGCCCATCATCAGCAGCGGAGCAAGCACACCGCCGGACGTGCCGGAACCCAGCGCGATCACCCAGATGACGGCCTTGACCACCAGCAGCGCCAGCGCCACGCGGATGGCGAGATGGTTGTGCAGCAAATCGCCGATGACGTCGTAGCCGACCCCGAGCGCACGCGGCTCGAAATAGCCGCCAATGCCAACCACCAGGCCACCGATGGCCGGCCACCACATCCAGTGGATCGGCAGGCGGCCGAACAGGTCTTCAGTTTTGTACAGCGCCATCGACAGCGAGCGTGCCAGCGCGCCGCACAGCAACCCGGCGACCACGCACGAGCCCAGCGCTGGCAGCGTCGCCGGTGCGGTTTCCAGCGGGAAGAGGGGGCCGGGTTCCAGCACCATTACACGCAGGAAGCCCGCCACCGCGCACGCTACCGCCACGGGCAGCATGCTGCGCGGGCGCCATTCGAACAGCAGCAGTTCCACCGCCAGCAGCAGCGCGGCCACCGGCGTGCCGAACACGGCCGTCATGCCCGCCGTAGCACCGGCCACCAGCAGCGTCTTGCGCTCGGCGGCCGTCAGCTTGAAGAACTGCGCGAACAGCGAGCCGATCGCGCCGCCCGTCATGATGATCGGGCCTTCCGCGCCAAACGGGCCGCCGCTGCCGATCACGATGCCCGAGGACAGCGGCTTGAGCACCGCCACCTTCGGGGACATCTTGCTCTTGCCGAACAGGATGGCTTCGATGGCCTCGGGAATGCCGTGGCCACGAATCTTCTCCGAGCCGAAGCGCGCCATCAGCCCGACGATCAGCCCGCCGATGAGCGGTACCGCAATCACCCAGGCGCCGAGCGTGTTGGTGGCCGGCGAGCGATCCGCCAGCGACAGCGTCTGGAAAAAGAACAGGTTGGTGAAGAAGCGGATCAGGTTGAGCAGCACCACGGCTGCCAACGTGGCAAACGCAGCGATGACAACCGCCAGCGCAGTGGTGCGGAACAGCGTGGTGTCGGTCGCAAAGTCGCGCCGATGCTGTTGGTGTTCAAGGGTTTGCATGACGTTACTGCTCGGCGGATGGTTCGGCGGGGTGATCGAGGTGGGGGATCTTGAAAGCGCGGCTGAAGGTTGACAGCTCGCTCTGGTGCAGCCCGGCCAGCAGCGCAACAAGTTGGTCACCCTTCCTGGAGAGATGCACTTCCACCTGGCGTGCGTCGGTGTCGCTCTGGCGGCGTTCGACCAGGCCCGCTTCTTCGCAGCGTGTGATGAGTGCCGCCGTGCCATGCGGCGCGGCCTGCAGGCGCTCGGCCAGTTCGCCGACGGTGGCCCATTCGCGCCCGGCATAGCCTTTCACGTGCAGCAGCAACTGATACTGCAGCGGCGTGATGCCCTTGGCGTGGATCAGATCTTCAGAGGCGCGCAGGAAGCGGCGCAAGTGGTAGCGGAAATCAGAGAGGCTCTCGAAATCCTGCTTGGACAGAGGTCGGGCGCGGGTGGACATGGCGGAATCAAAAGGTTCGGGCTGGAATATATCACAGTGTGACATATTTGGAGAGGCCTGCCATGTTGCTGTATTGCCAACCTGGAGTGCGTTCTGAGTTGCACGGATTGTTGATTGCCAATCAAGACTGTTTCGTCGACGGGCGGGTTTTTCTGCAAAGGTGGCGCACGCACACTGCGGTCCATGCTCATTGCGCTGATAGCGAACGCTTCGCCGTTAGCGCCTTTTGACCCGATCACAACCATGCCTCCCACACTCGACAAACTGACTCACGGCGGCTTCACCATCGGCATCGAGTTGCCACTCGACAACGATTGGTCCCCCGCTGGCGATGCCAAGCGGCTGCGCGATGGGCGCCGCCACGGTGTGCCCGATATCGAACACCACGCAGCCCTCGCGCAACTCGCGGATTCGCTCGGCTTTCGTGCCCTGTGGGTGCGCGATGTGCCGGTGTACGACCCCGCATTCGGCGATGCTGCGCAGGTGTTCGAAGCGTTCTCGTATCTGGGCTACCTAGCCGGCATCACGCGCAACATTCTGCTCGGCACCGCCGCCGTTGTTCTGCCGCTGCGCGAGCCGCTGCTGACGCTCAAATCGGCCGCAAGCATCCAGGAGTTGAGCGGCGGTCGTCTGTTGCTCGGCGTGGCGAGCGGAGACCGGCCCGTGGAATATCCGCTGTTCGGCCGCGATTTCGAATCGCGCGGTGCAAGCTTCCGTGACCAGATCGCGCTTTTGCGTGACAGCGCGCGCGGCAGCTTGCCCATCGGCGTGGAGGTTCTGCCGGCCATGCGCGCGCCGCTCCCGCTGCTGGTGGCGGGCCTCGCGCAACAGACGCCGACCTGGATCGGCACACACATGGACGGTTGCCTCGCCTATCCGGGCACGCCGGCCGACCACGCGCAACGCGCCGCCGCATGGCGTGCCGTTGCGGGCGACAAGCCCTACGTGAGCTTCATCCACCTCGATCTGGCGGATGACCCGCACGAGCCGCTGCAACGCCATCGCTTTGGCGCACGCGCCGGGCGCATCGCACTGTCCGAAGAGCTGGCAGCGATGCGCGAGGCGGGTGTTCAGCATATCGGGCTGCATTTCCGCCGGAATCGTCGCCCGCTTGCCGAAACGTTTGCGGAAATCGCGGCAGAGGTCCTGCCCGCTTTCCATTCCTCTGCTTTGGAGTACACCGCATGAACCCCACCCCCACTTCCGCCGAGACCACACGCAGCAGCGCGACGCTGCCGCTGCTCGCGCTTGCCGCAGGTGCCTTCGGTATCGGCACCACCGAGTTCTCGCCGATGGGCTTGCTGCCTGTCATTGCCGACGGCGTGCATGTATCGATTCCGCAGGCCGGCATGCTGATCAGCGCCTACGCGATCGGCGTGATGGTCGGTGCGCCGATCATGACGTTGCTGCTCGCACGCTGGCCGCGGCGTAAGGCGCTGATCGCGCTGATGAGCATCTTCACCATCGGCAACCTGCTGTCAGCCGTTGCGCCGGATTACACGACCCTGCTGCTCGCGCGGCTCGTCACCAGCCTCAACCACGGCGCGTTCTTCGGGCTGGGTTCGGTCGTTGCCGCCAGCCTCGTGCCGCGCGAGAAGCAGGCCAGCGCCGTGGCCACGATGTTCATGGGCCTGACGATCGCCAACGTCGGCGGTGTGCCGGCCGCGACGTGGCTTGGACAGATGATCGGCTGGCGCATGTCGTTTGCCGCCACGGCCAGCCTGGGCCTGATCGCAATCGCGGGCCTGTTCGCCGCGCTGCCGAAGGGCGATGCCGGCAAGATGCCCAACCTGCGTGCCGAACTCGCCGTGCTGACGCGTCCCGTTGTGCTGGGCGCGCTTGCCACTACGGTGCTCGGTGCGGGCGCGATGTTCACGCTCTACACGTACGTCGCCCCGACGCTCGCCGAACTGACCGGCGCCTCGCCAGCGTTCGTGACGGCGATGCTGGTGCTGATCGGCATCGGTTTTTCGATTGGCAACATCGCCGGCGGCCGCTTGGCCGATCGCTCGCTCGACGGCAGCCTGATCGGCTTTCTGTTGCTGCTGATCGTGACGATGCTCGCCTTCCCTGTACTCGCCAAGACGCACGCGGGTGCGGCCGCCGCGCTGCTGGTATGGGGCATTGCCACCTTCGCGGTCGTGCCGCCGCTGCAGATGCGCGTGATGCGTGCCGCAGCTGAGGCGCCGGGGCTCGCATCGTCGGTCAACGTGGGCGCGTTCAACCTCGGCAACGCGCTCGGCGCAGCAGCGGGCGGCGCGGCCATCTCTGCAGGCCTGGGCTATGCGGCCGTGCCGATTGTCGGCGCAGTGATTGCGGCGGCAGGTCTCGCGCTGGTTGGTCTGCACGTTGTTCAGCGTCGGACGCGCCTGGCCATGAACCCCTGATCCGGTTTCCCTTTGGAGCACAAGATGAACAAGATTCCCGCCTTCGGCCTCGGCACGTTTCGCCTGAAGGGCCAGGTTGTCATCGATTCGGTTCGCAACGGCCTCGAACTCGGCTACCGCGCAATCGACACTGCGCAAATCTATGGCAATGAAGCGGAGGTGGGCGAGGCAATTGCCGGCTCCGGCGCGTGCCGCGAAGACCTGTTCCTGACCACCAAGATCTGGGTCGACAACTACGCCCGAGGCAAGCTCGCGGCGAGCCTCGAAGACAGCCTCACCAAGCTGCGCACCGACTACGTCGACCTCACGCTGATCCACTGGCCCGCACCTAACAACGGCGTGTCGCTCGAAGAATTCATGAGCGCGCTGGCCGATGCCAAGGCCCGGGGTTTGACGCGCGAGATCGGCGTCTCGAATTTCAACATCGCCCTGACGCAACAGGCGATTGCGGTGGTTGGCAAAGACGCCATCGCCACCAACCAGATCGAGCTGAGCCCGTATCTGCAGAACCGCAAGCTCGTCGATTTCCTACAGCGCGAGGGCATCCACGTCACGTCGTACATGACGCTTGCTTACGGCAAGGTGTTGGGCGATCCGGTGATCGGCGCGATTGCACAGCGGTATGAGGCAACGCCGGCGCAAGTCGCGCTGGCCTGGGCGATGCAGCTCGGCTATTCGGTGATCCCATCGTCGACCAAGCGGGAGAACCTTGCGAGCAACCTGCGTGCGCAAACACTGCAACTGACTGCCGACGACATGGCGCAGATTGCCGCGCTTGAGCGCAACGGCCGCGAGGTGTCACCCGATGGGCTTGCGTCGCAGTGGGATTGAACGTTGCGCAGCCGGCGCAATAGAAAAGCCGCTCCGAAGAGCGGCTTTTTTTGCATCACTCGGGCGCATGGCCCGCCGCGCATCAGTCGTCCAGTTGCGACAGGTCGCGCACGGCGCCCTTGTCCGCCGACATGACCAGTTTTGCGTAGGCCTTGAGCGCGGCCGATACCTTGCGCGGACGCGGCTGCGCGGGCTTCCAGCCCCTGGCGTTCTGCTCTTCGCGGCGGCGTGCAAGTTCTTCGTCCGACACCAGCACGTTGATCGTGCGGTTGGGGATGTCGATGCGGATCTTGTCGCCGTTACGCACCAGCCCAATCGCGCCGCCCGCCGCCGCTTCCGGCGAGCAGTGGCCGATCGACAGGCCCGACGTGCCGCCCGAGAAGCGGCCGTCCGTCAGCAGGGCACAGGCTTTGCCCAGGCCCTTGGACTTGATGTAGCTCGTCGGGTACAGCATCTCCTGCATGCCGGGGCCGCCCTTCGGGCCTTCGTAGCGCACGACCACCACGTCGCCAGCCTTGACCTTGTCGGCGAGGATGTTTTCGACCGCTTCGTCCTGCGATTCCGTCACGTGTGCTGTGCCTTCGAACACGAGGATGCTTTCATCCACGCCAGCGGTCTTCACCACGCAGCCGTCCAGCGCGATGTTGCCCCTTAGCACGGCCAGGCCGCCTTCCTTCGAGAACGCATGCTCGTTCGAGCGGATGCAGCCCTCGGCGCGGTCCAGGTCCAGGCTCGGCCAGCGCGTGTTCTGGCTGAACGCGACCTGCGTCGGGATACCGGCCGGGCCGGCACGATAGAACGTCTGCACGGCTTCGTCCGACGTGCGGACGATGTCCCACTGGTCCAGCGCATCCTTCATCGTGGGCGCGTGCACGGTTGGTGCATCGGTGTGCAGCTTGCCGGCACGGTCCAGTTCGCCCAGGATGGCCATGATGCCGCCTGCGCGGTGCACGTCTTCGATGTGGTACTTGTTCGTGTTCGGTGCGACCTTGCACAGCTGCGGCACGACGCGCGAAAGGCGGTCGATATCCGTCATCGTGAAGTCGATTTCGGCTTCCTGTGCAATCGCCAGCAGGTGAAGGATCGTGTTGGTCGAGCCGCCCATCGCGATGTCCAGCGTCATCGCATTTTCAAATGCCTTGAAGCCGACCGAGCGCGGCAGCACGCGCTCGTCTTCCTGTTCGTAGTATTGGCGGGCTAGTTCAACGATGCGGCGGCCGGCGCGCTTGAAGAGCTGTTCGCGGTCTGCGTGCGTGGCGACCACGGTGCCGTTGCCCGGCAGCGACAGGCCCAGGGCTTCGGTCAGGCAGTTCATCGAGTTGGCCGTGAACATGCCCGAGCACGAACCGCAGGTCGGGCAAGCCGAGCGCTCGACTTCCGCCACTTCCTCATCGGAATACTTGCTGTCGGCCGCGATCACCATCGCGTCGATCAGGTCGAGCTTCTTGATCTCGATGGCCTTGGTGACGGGGTTGGCCAGGCGCGTCTTGCCCGCTTCCATCGGGCCGCCCGAGACGAAGATCACCGGAATGTTCAGGCGCATGGCGGCCATCAGCATGCCCGGGGTGATCTTGTCGCAGTTCGAGATGCACACCATGGCGTCGGCGCAGTGCGCGTTGACCATGTATTCGACCGAGTCGGCAATGATGTCGCGGCTGGGCAGCGAATACAGCATGCCGTCGTGGCCCATGGCGATGCCGTCATCCACGGCAATCGTGTTGAATTCCTTGGCGACGCCGCCCGCGGCTTCGATCTCGCGCGCGACGAGCTGGCCCAGGTCTTTCAGGTGCACGTGGCCGGGCACGAACTGGGTGAACGAGTTGACCACCGCGATGATCGGCTTCTGGAAGTCTTCATCTTTCATGCCGGTGGCGCGCCAGAGCGAGCGTGCCCCCGCCATGTTGCGGCCGGCGGTGGAGGTTTTGGAACGGTATGCGGGCATTGTGGGTACTGAAGAAGGTTCGAAATGGGGAGCGGGCCACGCGGATACAGGCCCTCATGCCCGTGCGATCAACCTCTTGAGCCGCGCCCGGGGCAAAACCCGCATTATCCCACGCCAGGCGGGGCGTGTTGCCGGCTGCAATTGGGTTGGCGAATGGCCAATGAAAAAGCCGCTTCTGCGTGAACAGAAGCGGCTTGAATTCTGGTGCCCGAGGCCGGAATCGAACCGGCACGCCTTGCGGCGGGGGATTTTGAGTCCCCTGCGTCTACCAATTTCACCACTCGGGCAGGTGCTGATGAGCCGGCAATTATGCCAGAAGTTCGGCCATCCGAACAAGGCGGCCGGGCAATGCTCAATCCGCCTGCTGATTGTTCTGCTGCTCCAGCACGCGCAGCAGCGATGCCGTATCGTCATACCCCCAGCCATTGGCGACCAGCGTATTGAGCTGCGAAGCCACCAGCTCCATCGCCGGCATCTGCAGGCCGAGTTCCTGGGCGATCTCGCGCACGAGGCCGAAATCCTTGTCGTGCAGGCGTGCTTCGATGCCGGCGGCAAAGTTACGCTCGGCCATCTTCGGGCCCATCATGTCGAGCATGCGGCTGCCCGCAAAGCCCGGGCCGATGGCAGCCAGCACGCGCGACGGGGCGGTGCCCTGGGCGCGTGCAAACAGCATGGCCTCGGCAATGCCCTGGATGTTGATGACCTGCACGATCTGGTTGCAGGCCTTGGCGACCTGGCCGGCGCCGTGGTCGCCGACGTGCGTGATGGTGGTGCCCAGCAGTTGCAGCAGCGGGCGCACGCGTTCCAGCACCTCGGTCTTGCCGCCCACCATGATCGATAGCGTGGCCTTTTGCGCGCCTGCGGTGCCGCCGGAGACCGGCGCATCCAGGAACTCCAGGCCCGCCGCTTCCAACTCGGCGGCCATGCGGCGCGTGGCCACGGCCGAGATCGTGCTGTGATCAATGCACACCGCGCCACGCGGTGCGCCATGGACGACGCCGTCCGGCCCCAGCAGCACGCCTTCCACATCGGCCGTGGAGGTGACGTTGGTGAAAATGACTTCGGCGTCGCGTGCAGCCTCGGCGGGGGTGCTGCAAGGCTCGGCGCCGATGGCGCGGGCGTTGTCCGCTGCCTCCGGACGGCGCACATAGGCGCGCACGGTGTGTCCGGCGGCAATGAGGTGCTGGACCATCGGCGTGCCCATGTTGCCGAGGCCGATGAAGGCGATACGTGTCATGGCAGATCTGTGCGTGTTTGATTAGCGCGGGCCAGCGTAAGCAAAGCGGCCGTTCTTGATGATGCCCATCACGCGCGAGCGTTGGTCGAAGCCTTGGTGATCCTGGGCATTCAGGTTCAGCACGCCGTTGGGCACAGTCAGATCGCGCGTGGTTTCCAGCGCGTCGCGCAGGGCGGCGCGGAAAGCGGGCGTGCCAGGCTTGGCGCCGGTCTTGAGCGCGCGGGCCGTGGCGTTGTCGAGCAACTGCCACGCGCCCCAGGCGTCGCCCGCAAATTGCGTGACGGTGTTGGGGCCATACTTGGCTTCATAGCGCTCGGCAAACTCAACTGCCACCTTGCGTACCGGATGGCTGGCTGGCAGCTCGCGCGCCACCACCACGGGGCCGGTCGGGAAGAGGGTGCCTTCGACGTCCTTGCCGCCCACCTTCAGGAATTCCGTGCTGGCGATCCCGTGCGTCTGATAGATGCGGCCCTTGTAGCCGCGCTCGACCAGCGTGCGTTGGGGCAACGCGGCCGGGGTGCCGGCCCCGGCAATCAGGATGGCGTCGGGCCTGGAGGCCATCAACTTGAGAATCTGGCCGGTCACGCTGGTATCTGTGCGCGCAAAGCGCTCGTTGGCCACCACGCGCAGCTTGCGCACCTCGGCCAGCTTCGAGAATTCACGCCACCAGCTTTCGCCATACGCATCGGTAAAGCCGATAAAACCGACGGTATGCACGCCGCTGTCCGCCATGTGCTGCGTGACGAGCGTGGCCATCTGCGAATCGTTCTGCGGCATCTTGAACGCCCAGTGGCGCTTGGCGTCCTGCGGCTCGACGATGGAAGCGGAGGCGGCCAGCGTGATCATCGGCGTCTGACCTTCGGCCACGGCATCGAGCGAGGCCAGCGCCGTCGGCACGATCGTCGGACCGACGATCACATCCACCTTGTCTTCGGCGATCAGCTTGCGCACATCGCGCACCGCCATCGAGGGGTCAGATGCGTCGTCCAGAATGATGACCTGCGCGCGCTGACCGCCGATGGTCGCCGGCCACATCTGCACGGTGTTCTTGCTCGGGATGCCGATGGCCGCAGCGGGGCCGGTGGTCGACAGCACCACACCCACGCGGATGTCGGCTTGGGCGGGCAGGGCGATGGCGGCAGCGCTGGCAAGGAGCGCCATGCCGCACAGCAGGCGACGTCGGGTCGTCATGAAATCTCCGGGAAGTTCGGCAATTGCAATTGCAGGCGAATCAGAGCTCGTACGCTTCGTGATCGCCGGACATGAGTTGCTCGACCAGCTTGCGCGTCAGCGTTGGCGCAAACAGTTCGATGAAGGTGTAGACGAAGCCGCGTAAGTACGCGCCTTGTTTGACGCCCAGGTGCGTGACGTTGGTGCCGAACAGGTGTCCGGCCGGAATCGCGCGCAGGTTGCGGTCGCGCTCGGCGTCAAACGCCACGCCGGCCACGATGCCCACGCCAAGCCCCACTTCCACGTAGGTCTTGATGACGTCTGCGTCGATGGCCTCCAGCACGATATCGGGCTTGATCTGGCGTAGCTCGAAGGCGTGGTCGATCTTGGGCCGGCCGGCAAAGTGCTGGTCGTACGTGACGATCGGGTAACCCTTCAGGTCTTCCAGCGTCAGGTGCTGGCGAGACAGAAGCGGGTGATCAGGCGGCGTCACCACCACATGCTGCCACTGATAGCCCGGGATCGAGATCAGATCCTTCACGTGCGACATGCCTTCGGTGGCAATGGCAAGGTCGGCCTGGTCGTGCAGCACCATCTCGGCAATCTGCGCGGGGGTGCCCTGCTGAATGGAAAGGCGCACCTTGGGGTATTTGCGCGTGAACTCGGCAATCGCCTTGGGCAGCGCGTAGCGCGCCTGCGTATGCGTGGTGGCGATGGTGAAGTTGCCCTGATCCTGCGCGGCGTAGTCCTTGCCGACGCGCTTGAGGGTTTCGACTTCTTCCAGCACGCGCTCGACCGAGGCCAGGATGCGCCGACCCGGCTCCGTGAGACCCCGGATGCGCTTGCCGTGCCGGGTGAAGATATCGACGCCCAGCTCCTCTTCCAGCTCAATGATGGCCTTGGAGACGCCTGGTTGTGATGTGTAGAGCGCTTTTGCGGCCTCTGTCAGGTTGAATTTCTGCCGCACGGCTTCGCGCACGAAGCGAAATTGGTGAAGGTTCATGGCTGCGCGGTCGATAAAGAAGAACGGGTGCGAACTGAACGCTACTTATAACCGACGCCATATAAACAAACAATTTTTTATTGGTTTGGGATATGAGGCCAGTTCATTACGATGCTCGAACTTCGTGATAACACGCCCTCACTGTCTCCCGCGCCATGACGCTCGCCTATACGGTTTCCGGTTTGCTGGTCGGCCTGTTGGTCGGCCTGACGGGCGTTGGCGGCGGCTCGCTGATGACTCCGCTGCTGACGCTGATGTTCGGCTTTTCGCCGGCGACCGCTGTCGGCACGGATTTGGCATTTGCGTCGCTCACCAAGGGCGTCGGCACGATCGCACATCGCAGCCACGGTCATATTCGCTGGGACATCGTCAAGCGCCTCTGCATGGGCAGTCTGCCCGCAGCGCTGGTGACGGTGATCGTGCTGAAGACCGCCGGCAACCTGGATGCGGAGTGGATGCACGTGATTCGCGTGACGATCGGCGCGTCGGTCATCCTGACGGTGATTTCGCTGCTGTTCCGTCAGCGCGTATTGGGCTGGCTGGCGGCCAACCCGCGTTATCGTCTGCAGGGCACGGCGCTGGCCGTGGCCACGGTCATCGTCGGCGTGGTGCTGGGCGTGCTGGTGACGGTGTCGTCCATTGGCGCAGGTGCCGTGGGCGCGACGCTCATCCTGATCCTGTATCCCGAATTGAAGAGTGCCGAAGTGGCCGGCACCGACATCGCCTATGCCGTGCCGCTGACCGCCGTGGCGGGCCTGGGCCACATGTATCTGGGCACGATCGACTGGAACCTGCTGGTGTCGCTGCTGGTGGGCTCCATCCCGGGTATCTGGCTGGGTGCGCGCCTGTCCAAGAATCTGCCGGAACGTCTGGTGCGCGGCGCGCTTGCCGCCACGCTGACGATCACGGCCATCAAGCTGGTGTCGTGATGCGTGACCTCATGCCGGCCCTGCTTGATTGCGGCTGCTGTCGCTGAGCTGGCAGCAGCGCCATAACGAAACGCTTTCCCCCAATTGAATCGCACGCCGGCCCAGCCGGATCGGACTGAACAGTCATGTACCAATACGACGCTTACGATCACCGCCTCGTCGCCGACCGCGTAGAGCAGTTCCGCGATCAGGTGCGCCGCCGTATCTCGGGCGAACTGACGGAAGAAGAGTTTCTGCCGCTGCGTCTGCAGAACGGCCTGTACTACCAGCGCCACGCCTACATGCTGCGCGTGGCGATTCCGTATGGCCACCTGCGCGCCAAGCAACTGCGCATGCTCAGCCACATCGCCGCCGAGCACGATCGCGGCTACGGCCACTTCAGCACGCGCCAGAACATCCAGTACAACTGGATCGAGCTGGAGCAGGTGCCCGACATCCTGGCCAAGCTGGCCTCGGTGGAAATGCACGCCATCCAGACCTCGGGCAACTGCATCCGCAACATCACGACCGACCAGTTTGCTGGCGTGGCACCGGACGAGGTGGTCGACGCGCGCCCGCTGGCGGAAATCCTGCGCCAATGGTCGACGTTCATCCCCGAATTCGCGTTCCTGCCGCGCAAGTTCAAGATTGCCGTGTCGGCCTCGCGCGAAGACCGCGCCGTGACGCAACTGCACGACATCGGCGTCTACGCCTATGAGAAGGACGGCCAGACGCTGCTTCGCATCCTGGCCGGCGGCGGCATGGGGCGCACGCCGATCCTGGGCGCGATCATCAAGGAAGACCTGCCGTGGCAGCACATGCTGTCGTACATCGAGGCCGCCGTGCGTGTGTACAACCGCTACGGCCGTCGCGACAACAAGTACAAGGCGCGCATCAAGATTCTCGTGAAGGCCATCGGCGCGGAAGAATTCGCCCGCCAGGTGGAAGAAGAGTGGCAGAACATCAAGGACGGTCCGTCGACCATCACGCAGGCCGAATTCGACCGCGTGGCGCAGTTCTTCGCGCCGCCGGCGTATGAAAAGCTGGCCGACACCGATGCCACCTATGAAAAGGCGCTGCTGGAGAACAAGGCGTTCGCCCGCTGGGTGAGCCGCAATGTGCATCCGCACCGCGTGCCAGGCTACGCCGCAGTCACGCTGTCGCTCAAGCCGGGCGCGGCGTTGCCTCCGGGCGACGCGACGGCCGAGCAGATGGCGCTGGTGGCGGATTGGTCCGAGCGCTTTGGCTTTGGCGAGCTGCGTGTCGCGCACGAGCAGAACCTGATCCTGCCGGACGTGAAGAAACACGATCTGTTCGCGCTGTGGCAACTGGCCAAAGAGCACGGCATGGCGACCGCCAACATCGGCCTGCTGACCGACATCATTGCGTGCCCGGGCGGCGATTTCTGCTCGCTGGCGAACGCCAAGTCGATTCCCATCGCGCAAGCTATTCAGGCGCGTTTCGACAACCTCGACTACGTGTACGACCTGGGCGAGCTGTCGCTCAACATCTCGGGTTGCATCAACTCGTGCGGGCACCACCACGTCGGCAACATCGGCATCCTGGGTGTCGATAAGCACGAAGAAGAGTGGTACCAGGTGTCGTTGGGCGGCGCGCAGGGCAACGATTCGGCGATCGGCAAGATCATCGGTCCGTCGTTCAAGGCCGAAGAAATGCCCGATGTGATCGAACGCATCATCGACACTTTCGTCGCCAACCGCACGGAAGACGAGCTGTTCATCGACACCTATCACCGTATCGGCATGGCCCCGTTCAAGGAACGCGTCTACGCCCGTGAAGAAGCCTGAACGCCGAGGGAAACGAATATGAGCAAGATCATCAAGCTGCAAAACGGTGCCCCGCAAATCGTGGCTGACGAATGGACCGTGCTGCGCGCACCGGAAGGCGGCGAACTCACGCAAGCCGATGTGGATGCCACTGCGCACGCCATCGTGCCGCTGGCCTATTGGCAAGCCAACCGCGACGCGCTGCTTGGCCGCGCCCGCGCTGGCACGCTGGCCGTCTGGCTGGCTCCCGACGACGAGCCGTTTGCGCTGGAGGCTGACCTGCCGAACCTGTCGCTGGTGGCCGTGGATTTCCCGGTCTTCCGCGATGGCCGTGGCTACAGCACCGCGTTCCTGCTGCGCCAGCGCCTGGGCTTTACGCGTGAGTTGCGCGCCATTGGCGACGTGCTGCGCGATCAGCTCGACTTCATGCGCCGCTGCGGCTTCGATGCCTACGCTGTGCGTGCGGACAAGAACATCGACGATGCGCTGAACGGCTTTGGCGAGATCAGCGTGCGCTACCAAGGCGCCATCGACGAGCCGCGTCCGCTGTTCCGCCGCGAGCGCACAACCGAGGCAAATGCAGCATGAGCGACACCCAAGACATCGCCGTGTCGGAAGTGCCGGTGTCCGCAATCGGGCGCCCGGTGCTGTGGACGCGCCCCGTCTACACCGGCACGGCTGAAGCCCTGGCCGCGAAGGAAGCCGCGCTGTTCGAGCGCCTGGCCGAGATTGCCGCCAAGCACGGCGTGGCAAAGTTCGCCACCAGCCTGGCTGCCGAAGACATGGTCGTGACCGATGCGATCCTGCGCAGCCCCGAGGCCGTGCGGGCGCACCTGCCGATCTTCACGCTGCAGACCGGCCGCCTGCACGCCGAAACGCTGGCGATGCTCGACCGCATCCGCGCGCACTACGGTTATGCGATCGAGCAATACGCACCGGACGCCCGCGCAGTGGAAGCCTACGTGCGCGACCATGGCCTCAACGCGTTTTACGACAGCATTGAACTGCGCAAAGCCTGCTGCAACATCCGCAAGGTGGTGCCGCTGAACCGGGCACTGAAAGACGCCGACGCGTGGCTCACGGGCCAGCGCCGCGAGCAGGCCGTCACCCGTGCCGACCTGCCGTTTGCCGAAGACGACGACGCGCGCGGCATCGCCAAGTACAACCCGCTGTTCGACTGGTCCGAGGCAGAAGTCTGGGCTTACCTCGAACAACACAACGTGCCGACCAACGCGCTGCACGACAAAGGCTATCCAAGCATCGGCTGCGAGCCTTGCACGCGCGCGGTGCGTGCCGGTGAAGACGTACGCGCCGGCCGCTGGTGGTGGGAATCGCGCGACAGCAAGGAATGCGGTCTGCATGCGGCAAATGCGGTGACAAATTCGTCGACGAACCTGTCGCAACAGAATTGAGCGAGAGCTAAGGAAGAATCATGGGAGTGATGAGCGAGATCCCCGGCACGGCCCTGACGCCTGTGCAGAACGAACACCTCGACTGGCTGGAAGCCGAGTCGATCTACATCATCCGTGAGGTGGTGGCCGAGTGCCGCAACCCGGCGCTGCTGTTCTCGGGCGGCAAGGATTCGATCGTCATGCTGCACCTGGCGCTCAAGGCGTTCCGCCTGGGCGATCGCAAGATCGATCTGCCGTTCCCGCTGGTGCACATCGACACGGGTCACAACTACCCGGAAGTGATCGCCTTCCGTGACGAGCAGGTTGCCAAGCTGGGTGCACGCCTGGTGGTCGGCCATGTGGAAGATTCCATCAAGCGCGGCACGGTGCGCCTGCGCAAGGAAACCGACTCGCGCAACGCCGCACAGGCCGTCACGCTGCTGGAAACGATCGAATCGCACGGCTTCGACGCCCTGATGGGCGGCGCCCGCCGCGATGAGGAGAAGGCCCGCGCGAAGGAACGGATCTTCTCGTTCCGCGACGAGTTCGGCCAGTGGGATCCGAAGGCCCAGCGCCCGGAACTCTGGAGCGTGTACAACGCCCGCATGGCACAGGGCGAGCAGATGCGCGTGTTCCCGATCTCCAACTGGACGGAACTCGACGTGTGGCAGTACATCGCCCGCGAGAACCTCGCCCTGCCGCCGATCTACTACGCGCATCAACGTGAAGTCGTGCGCAAGAATGGCCTGCTGGTGCCCGTCACGTCGATCACGCCCAAGGCCGATGGCGACGTGAGCGAAGTCCTGTCGGTGCGCTTCCGCACCGTGGGCGACATCAGCTGCACATGCCCGGTGGCGAGCACCGCTGCCACGCCGGCCGAGATCATCGCCGAGACGGCCGTTACCGAAATCACCGAACGCGGCGCCACGCGCATGGACGACCAGACGAGCGAAGCCTCGATGGAAAAGCGCAAGAAGGAAGGGTATTTCTGATCATGACGACGAATTCGACGCACCCAGCGACGCATCCTGCATCGCACCAAGGCCTGCTGCGCTTCATCACCGCCGGTTCCGTTGACGACGGCAAGAGCACGCTGATCGGTCGCCTGCTGTACGACAGCAAGGCCGTGCTGACCGACCAACTGCAAGCGCTGGCCAACGCCAAGAACAAGCGTACCGCCGGCGAGCAGATCGACTTTTCTCTGCTCACCGACGGCCTGGAAGCCGAGCGCGAGCAGGGCATCACCATCGACGTGGCGTACCGCTATTTCTCGACCGCGCGCCGCAAGTTCATCATTGCGGATACGCCGGGCCACGAGCAGTACACGCGCAACATGGTGACCGGCGCCTCGACCGCGCACGCCGCCATCATCCTGATCGATGCCACGCGTGTGACGACCGTTGACGGCAAGACGGAGCTGCTGGCCCAGACCAAGCGCCATTCGGCCATCGTGAAGCTGCTGGAACTGCAACACGTGATCGTGGCCATCAACAAGATGGATCTGGTCGACTACAGCGAAGCGCGCTTCAACGAAATCCGTACCGCCTACGATGCACTGGCCACGCAACTGGGCTTGCGCGATGTGCGCTACGTGCCGGTGTCGGCCCTGCGCGGCGACAACATCGTGCACGCGTCCGAAGCCATGCCTTGGTATCAGGGCGAGCCGCTGCTGGCGCTGCTGGAAGATCTGAAGGTGGAAGAGACCGCCCCGGCGGGCGACGATGCGCTGCGCTTCCCCGTGCAGCTCGTGGCGCGTCAGGACGGCTCGCAGGCCGATGATTTTCGCGGCTACATGGGCCGTGTGGAAGCCGGCACGGTGCGCGTCGGCCAAGCCGTGCGCGTGCTGCCCGCCAACCGCGAAACCACGGTGGCCGAAGTGCTGACGCCCAATGGCGCAGCCGATTCTGCCGGCCCCGGCGAGACCATCACCGTGCGCCTGGCCGATGACGTGGACATCTCGCGCGGCGACACGATCGTCGCTGCTCCGACGACTGCCGCCAACGCAGCCAAGAAGCTGCATGCCGACCTCTGCTGGTTTGACGCGCATGAGCTGAACCCGGCCCGCAAGTACGTGCTTAAGCACACTACGGCCACCGTGTTCGCACGTGTGTCGGATGTGGAGCGCGTGCTGGACGTGCATACGCTGTCGCACGAAACCGGCCGCAAGCAGATCGCACTCAACGATATCGGTACGGTCAACATCAGCCTGCAGAAGCCGATCGTCTGCGATGCGTATGGCGACAACCCGGCCACCGGCGCGTTCATCCTGGTGGACGAAGCCACGCACCACACGGTGGCAGCTGGCATGATCCGTGCATTTTCCTAACGTGGATGGGGCGCGGTAAGCTGCGCCCCGCAGGAAAAAGCAAAGGAACCTAGGCAATGGAAGCGAAGACCCCCAAAACACTCGGCCGCGTGAGCCTGATTGGTGCGGGCCCCGGCGCCGCGGACCTCATCACGGTGCGCGGTGCACGATTGTTGGGCGAAGCCGAAGTCGTGCTGCATGACGCACTGGTCTCGCCGGAGGTCTTCCAGTATTGCCCGCAGGCTGTGCTGATTGCAGTCGGCAAACGCTGCGGCAAGCGTTCGACCGCACAGCGCTTCATCAATCGCCAACTCGTCGATCTGGCCACCAAATATCAGCGCGTCGTGCGCCTGAAGGGCGGTGATCCGATGCTGTTCGGCCGTGCTGACGAGGAGCTGCAGGCGCTCGAGCAAGCCGGCATCGACTACGAAATCGTTCCAGGCATTACGGCAGCGCTGGCAGCCGCCTCCGCGATCCGTCAGCCGTTGACCAAGCGCGGTGTCGCGCGCAGCGTCGCGTTTGTTACGCAAGCCAAGGCTGCTGATCCCGACACGCCGCAACCCGAAGGCGTCGTGCCGGAACCCGTTGCGCAGGCCGATTCGCTCGTCTACTACATGGGCCGGGATCAAGCTGCCTCCATCGCTGCGGACCTGATCGCCCGTGGCCGCGCACCGTCGACACCCGCTTGGGTGGTCGAGGCCGCAACAACGCCCGAGCAGCGCTCGGCATGCTTCACCCTTCAGCAGATGGCCGATGGCGCCGCAGCGGAGTGGATCAACCCAGAGCATCCGAGCCTGCTGATGATCGGTGACGCGTTTGCCGCGCGGGCATCGGCGGCAGCGCCCGAACTGGCGCTCGACATGCATCCCCATAGCCTGGCCGCCTGAGCTGCGCTCAGCGCGCCGGCGCTTTCTCTCTCCCCTGTTCAAGCAATCAAAACTGCCCGGTGCAGCGATAAAGCTGCCGGGCATGAGATGCTTTGACATATTCCATTCTCCGGGGGGAGATCTGTGCCATGCCGCACGTCATCATCGAATACACCGCCAATGTCGAGGCCGATGCGCGCATTCCTGAGCTGATGCGCGTGCTCAACGATGTGCTGATCGGCTACGCGGATGTGTTTCCCACCGGCGGCATCCGTACGCGCGCGCTGCGCCTTGACCAGTACCGCATGGCCGACGGCGCGGAAGACGACGCCTTCATCCACGTGACCTTCCGCATCAAGGCGGGCCGGCGCAAAGCTGTGACGGGGTCGATCTGCGCGGCGATGTTCACCGCCATGCGCGCGCATCTGGTCGACGTGTTTGCGCGCCGTTATCTCGGGCTGACACTGGAGCTGGTGGAGTTCGACGCGCATGGCTTTCACGTCGAAAACAACGTGCACGCGCGCTTCATGCGCATGGCAGAACCGCAGTGAGGCGACGTCTGGCTTAGCCGAGTTGGCGGACGCAGTAACCCGCGATGGCGTCGAGCACGGCGTCGTCTTCGCCAACGGCATCGGCGCAGCGGATGGAGAGGGAGGGATGAGCCTGCGCGCATTGCGCGACCAGTGCAGGCAGATCGCGCCGCAAGTGGCCGCCCTGGCCAAAGAACACCGGCACGATGGTGACACTCCGCGTGCCATTTGCGGCCAGATCATCGATGGTGCCAGGCAGATCGGGCGCCATCAGTTCGAGAAAGGCTAGGCGCGTGTCGACGTCGGGCTGCTGCGTAGCCAAACACGCGCGCAGGCGGTCGAACGGTTCACGCCAGCGGGCATCGCGCGCGCCGTGTGCAAAGAGGACAAGCGCCCGGTCAGCCATCAGTGGCGCTCCACCCAGCGCAGGCTGACCAGCGCCAGTGCCAGATACAGCGCGCCCGGCACGATGGCCGTAAAGATGGCCGGCCACGTATTCAGCAGGCCGACGTGCGAGAAGAGGTTGTTCACCAGTTGGAATGACAACCCCAGCATGATGCCGCCGAACACCTTCAGGCCGACTGCCCCGGCACGTGCATGCAGATACGCAAAAGGCAGGGCCAGCGCCATCATCACCAGCACAGTGAACGGATAGACCACCTTCTTCCACAGCGCGATCTCGTAGCGCTGCGTGTCCTGCTTGTTGTCGCGCAGGTGGCGGATGTACTGGAAGAGGTCCAGCGTAGCCATGCGGTCGGGGGTGACCATCAGCACCGACAGAATCTGCGGCGTGAGCTCAGAGCGCATCTCCTGCTGCGGCAGTTTGATCTGCTCGCCGCGGAAGTCGGGCGCCAGCGCATCGGGTGCGCCGGGCACCGCCTGCACGGTGTCCTGTGGGGCCACTGTGCCGGGCTTGCGCGGGAACTCAATGAAGCGCGTTTCCGTCACGCCGTTCAGTTGCCAGTTCTGGTGGCCCTGGTAGCGCGCCTGCTCCGCCACGCGGATCGAACTTAGGCGGTAGTCCGAATCGAATTCATAGATGCGCAGGCCTTTGATGGATTGGTCCGGCTGCAGCGCGCCGACGTTGACAAAGCGGGTGACTTCGCCGCCCGTGCCGTCGGGCTTGGCGGGGCCGCGATCCTTGACCCACACGCCCGAGCGGAAGCCGGCCGACACCGTCGCGCCCAGCGCTTCCAGCCGTACCTTCTGTGCGTACTCTTCCGCTTTCGGCCCGATGAATTCACCGAAGATGTACGTGACAAGCGCCAGCGGCAGCGCAATCTTGAACAACGACATCAGCGCACGCCGCGTATCAAGCCCTGCCACGCGAAAGATCGTGAACTCCGACTGGCTCGCCATCTGCGAGAACACATAGATGGCGCTGATGAGCGCAGCCACCGGAATCACTTCGTACACACGCGTCGGCGCCTGCAGCATCACGTGGAAGAACGCGACGAGCGTGGTATAGCGTCCGACCACCGAGCCCAGTTCGCCCAGCATGTCGAAGAAGATAAACAGTGCCAGCACCGCAAACAGGATGAAGACGAACACGCCGTAGATCTGACGCGCGAAGTACTTCTCATAGACCGGCATCTTCATCACGCACCCGCCTTCTTGGGTGAGAAGCCGAGCAGGGCGGAAATCCCCTTCAGGCCGGCCGCGCTGTAGTGGCGGAAGCGGAACAGCAGCACCGCGCAGATGAAGGCAGCGAGGTGGATCGGCCACCAAGCCATGAACACGTTCATCTTGCCCTGAGAGACCCACGCCTGCGACAGGTTCAGCAGGTTCGAATACGTCAGGTAGATCAACACCGCAAAGATCATCGGTGTGTAGCGGCCCAGGCGCGGGTTGACGTAGGCCAGCGGAATCGCAATCAGCACGAAGTTCAACGCCAGCAGCGGCAGGCCGATCCGCCAGACCAGTTCACCGAGGTTCTCGGGCGTCGGGTTGGCGAGCAGTTCCCGCGTCGAGCGGCTCTTGGTCGGCAGGCTGGCATCTGCTTGCGGCGGCTTGTTGGCGACCTTCACGCCGTATTTGTCGAATTCGACGATGCGGTAGTCGAGCTTGCCGGGCGTGCCTTCATAGCGGCGGCCCTTGTCGAGTACGACAAAGCGGTCGCCGTTGGGCATGGTCTTGAATTCGCCGGTCTTGGCCATCGCCACGCCGATCTTGTCCTGCTCGGCATTGGCGACGAACAGGTTACGGGCGTGCTTCATGCCGTTATCGACGCCCTCGATGAAGAGGACGTAGCTGCCGTGCGCGGGCTCGATGAAGCGGCCGGCTGAGATCATCGACAGCACATCGCGCTGCTCGAAGCGATCTCGGAACAGCGCACTCTGCTGATTGGCCCACGGCCAGCCGAACAGCGCCAGCAGCGCCACCAGCACGATGAACGGCAGCGAGAAACGCAGCACGGGGCGGATGAAATCCGTCAGGCTGATGCCCGAGGTGAACCACACCACCATCTCGGAATCCTTGTACCAGCGCGTCAGCACCAGCAATACCGAGATGAAGAGCGTGGCGCACAGGAGAATCGCCAGGTAGCCTAGCGTTGCCAGGCCGATGAGGAGCAGGACGTCGTTCGGGTTCGCTTCGCCGTTGGCGGCCATGCCGAGAATGCGGATCACCAGGGTGGTCAGCATGAACGTCAGCAGCACGAGGAAGACGGCGCCGGCGGTGAATGACAGCTCGCGTCGCAGGGCTTGTTCAAAAATCATGCGGATGCGGGATGGGAGGGCGAGGTCATAGCCGGTGTACGTTCCACCGGAGCCCCTGCGCAAAATGGCGGATAATGTGGGCTTTCGTTGACTCGCCTCATAGAGAGAAGCGCGATGGAATTTAGCACAAAAGCCCTGGATTGGGCCAAAGCGGGCGCCCTGGCTGCCAAGAGCGATTGCCTCGTGATCGGTCTGTTCGAGTCGCAGACCCTGGCTGGTGCTGCAAAGGCGCTGGACGTGGCCACCAAGGGCTTGGTTGCCCGCCTCGTCAAGCTGGGCGACTTTGAAGGCAAGCGCGGCACGTCGCTGCTGTTGCACGAAGTGGCCGGCGTGGGCGCTGCCCGCGTGCTGCTGGTCGGTCTGGGCAAGGAAGCCGACTTCACCGATCGCGCCTACGCCGAAGCCGTGCGCACCGCACTGCGCGCGCTGGCCAGCACCAAGGCCACCAGCGTGACGTGGGCGCTCACCGAGCACACCGCGCGCGACAAAGACACCGCCTGGGCGGTCTTGACCGCCGTCACGCTCATCCGCGAGGCCAGCTACCGCTTCATCGAGCGCCATCCGGAGCTCAAGAGCAAGCGCGACAAGAACGGTACGAGCCTGCGCAAGGTCGTCCTGACCGTATCTGCAGCCGATGCCAAGGCTGCCAGCGTGGCCGCAGCGCGCGGCACCGCCATCGCCAACGGCATGGACCTCACGCGTGATCTGGGCAACCTGCCGTCCAACATCTGCACGCCGACGTACCTGGCCAACACCGCACGCCAGATCGCCAAGGATTTCAAGCTCAAGGTGGAAGTGCTTGGCCGCAAGCAGATCGAAGCCTTGAAGATGGGCGCCTTCCTGGCCGTGACGAAGGGCAGCGTCGAGCCGCCGGCATTCATCGTGCTGCGCTACGAGGGTGGCCCCGCCAAGCAGGCCCCGGTGGTGCTGGTCGGCAAGGGCATCACGTTTGATACGGGTGGCATCTCGCTCAAGCCGGGCGAGGGCATGGACGAGATGAAGTACGACATGTGCGGCGCCGCTTCGGTGCTGGGCACGCTGCGTGCTGTGGCCGAAATGGGACTCAAGCAGAACGTCATCGCCGTGGTGCCGACCTGCGAGAACATGCCCAGTGGCGTTGCCACCAAGCCGGGCGACGTTGTGACCAGCATGTCGGGCCAGACCATCGAGATCCTGAATACCGACGCCGAAGGCCGCCTGATCCTGTGCGATGCGCTCACCTACGTGGAGCGCTTCAAGCCGGCGGTGGTGATCGACGTGGCAACGCTCACGGGCGCCTGCATCATCGCGCTCGGCCACATCAACACCGGCATGTACGCCCGCAGCGACGCGCTGGCGGGCGCGCTGGTGGCGGCCGGCAAGCAATCGCTCGATACAGCGTGGCGCATGCCGCTGGATGAGGAATACCAGGAGCAGCTCAAGTCCAATTTTGCCGATATGGGCAACATCGGCGGCCGTCCGGCCGGCAGCGTGACGGCTGCCTGTTTCCTGGCGCGCTTTACCGAAAAGTACGACTGGGCCCACCTGGACATCGCCGGCACCGCTTGGAAGAGCGGCGCGGCCAAGGGCGCCACGGGCCGCCCGGTGCCGCTGCTGACGCGCTTCCTGATGGACCGCGGTTGATTGGCAGAGGTAAAAGCACCGTATGACTCGCGTCGACTTTCACAGCAACGTGCCCGGCAAGCTGGCCTATGCCTGCCGGCTCGTGCGCAAGGCCTACGGCGCGGGCCAGAAAGTGATCGTGGTCGGAGATCAGGCTGCGCTGCAAGCGTTCGACACGCAGTTGTGGACGTTCAGCCAGCTCGATTTCCTGCCGCACTGCGGCCTGAGGCATCCGCTGGCCGCGCAGACGCCCATCCTGTTGGCCGATGCATCCGAGCCGCTGGACGACGCGCCGCATCACGACATTCTGGTCAATCTGTCGCCTGAACCGCCGGCGCTGTTCGCGCGCTTTAGCCGGTTGATCGAGATCGTTGGCGATGACGACGCCGATCGCGCCGCTGCGCGCGATCGCTTCCGGTTCTACCGCGATCGCGGCTATCCGATCCAACATCATGACGTGGGGCGCGCATGACCGACGGACGCTATCCCGGGTCCTACGCGGACAACAACATCCCTGTTCTGACGGAAATTGTCGAATTGGAGGATGTGGCGCCTACGGCCGCGCCTGCCGCGCCGCTGCCCGCCACGACTGAAGCCGGCAACGTGGACATCCCGCCCGCCCTGCGCGAGCAAGGCCTTGCACCCACTTCGGCCATGCCTCCCGAAGGGACCGATGCCGCCCGCGTGATGGGCGACGTGATGTGGCGTTTCCAGTCCGAGTGGCCGGCGTTGATCGAAGCGCAGTGTCGCGCAGCCATGGAATCACGCCTGTCACTGTTGAGCGAACAGCTCGCCGCTGACCTGACCCGCACGCTGGAGGCCCGCCTGATGGATTGGCTGGGCGCGGCGTTGGACGATGCGCTCGCCGCGCAGCAGAAGCCCCCGCAGCGCTGATCGCACAAAGAAAAACCCGCCGTCTGGCGGGTTTTTTGTTGGTGCTGCTCGAACTCAGTCCGTTACCGCGCCCTTGCTGGCCGTTGCTGCCAGTTTCGCAAACTTTGCCAGCACGCCACGCGTATAGCGCGGCGCTGGCTGCTTCCACGCGGCGCGGCGGCGGGCAAGCTCATCGTCTGGCACGTTCAACTGCAACAGGCGCTGATGCGCGTCGATGGTGATTGAATCGCCTTCGTGCACCAAGCCGATCGTGCCGCCCACGTACGCTTCCGGCGCGACGTGGCCGACCACCATGCCCCACGTGCCGCCCGAGAAGCGTCCGTCGGTGACAAAGCCGACCGACTCGCCCAGGCCCTTGCCGATGATGGCTGAGGTCGGGGCCAGCATCTCCGGCATGCCGGGGCCGCCCTTCGGCCCCAGATAGCGCAGCACGAGGATGTCGCCGGCCTTGATCTGGTCGCTCAGGATCGCGCTCATCGCGCTTTGCTCGTCGTCGAACACGCGCGCCGGGCCGGTGATGACAGGATTCTTCAGGCCGGTGATCTTCGCCACGGCGCCTTCTTCGGCCAGGTTGCCTTTCAGGATGGCGAGGTGGCCTTCCTTGTAGAGAGCTTTGTCGATCGGCAGGATCACGTTCTGATCGGCGCGCGGTTGGTCGGGAACGTGCGCGAGTTCTTCAGCCAGCGTTTTGCCCGTGATGGTGATGCAATCCCCGTGCAGCAGGCCGGCGTTGAGTAGCAGCTTCATCACCTGCGGAATGCCGCCGGCCTCGTGCAGGTCGGTCGCCACGTATTGGCCTGATGGCTTGAGGTTGCAGATGACGGGCACGCGCTGGCGCACCCGCTCGAAGTCATCGATCGTCCATTCCACTTCCGCCGCGTGGGCGATGGCCAGGTAGTGCAGCACGGCGTTGGTGGAGCCGCCGGTGGCCATGATCACGGCTACGGCGTTTTCGATGGATTTGCGCGTGATAATGTCGCGCGGCTTCAGGTCGCGGCGCACGGCTTCGACCAAGACGCGCGCGGATTCGGCTGCGCTGTCGACCTTCTCCTGATCGGGATTGGCCATCGTCGACGAATACAGCAGCGACATGCCGAGCGCTTCAAACGATGAACTCATCGTGTTGGCCGTGTACATGCCGCCGCACGACCCGCTCGACGGGCAGGCGTTTTTCTCGATGCCCTCGAAGTCTTCCTCGCTCATGCGGCCGGCGGTAAATTCGCCCACGGCCTCGAACGATGAGACGATGGTCAAATCCTTGCCCTTCCAGTGGCCCGGCTTGATGGTGCCGCCGTACACATAAATGCCTGGCACATTCGTGCGCGCCAGGGCGATCATGCCGCCTGGCATGTTCTTGTCGCAGCCGCCGATAACGACGACACCATCCATCCATTGGCCGTTGACGCAGGTCTCGATGCAGTCGGCAATCACCTCGCGCGAGATCAGCGAGAACTTCATGCCTTCCGTGCCCATCGACATGCCGTCGGAAATGGTCGGCGTGCCAAAGATTTGCGGATTCGCGTTGGCGTCCTTTACTGCAGCCACGGCGGCATCGGCCAGCTTCTGCAGGCCCGAGTTGCACGGCGTGATGGTCGAATGGCCGTTGGCCACGCCGATCATCGGATTGTTGAAGTCGTCTTTCGTGTAGCCCAACGCGTAGTACATCGAGCGATTGGGCGAGCGTGCCACACCTTGGGTGATGTGCTGCGAACGCTTGTTGTCTGGCATGGTGGTCTCCGTGGGGGCGGCACTATTGTTGTAGTCAACAGCTTGGCGCCCAGCATGCACTTGGAGAAATGGTGCGTCAAATATATTATTGATTGATTATTGATTCGAAAAATATATCAATCGCCGATATGGATCTGCGCCAGCTTCGCTACTTTGTGACCGTTGCAGAGGAATTGCATTTCGGGCGCGCCGCCGAGCGTCTTTCGATGACGCAGCCGCCGCTGTCGCAGCAGATTCGCGCGCTGGAAGACGAACTCGGGGTCACGCTGTTTCATCGCACGCAGCGCTCCGTGGCGTTGACGGCCGTCGGTGCGCGCTGGCTGGTCGAGGTGCGGCGTGTGCTTGCCGAGGCGAATGCGCTGCCCGGTCTGGCGCAGCGGCTGGCGCGCGGGGAGGTTGGCTCGCTGTCGCTGTCCTTCGTCAGCACCGCCGATTACGGCATCCTGCCCGCCTTGCTGCGGCACTTTCGCGACGCGCGGCCCGAGGTGCAGCTTCTGCTGCGCGAGGCCACCAGCGATGTGCAGATCGAAGCGCTCCTGGCCGGCGATGTGGACGCGGGTGTCGTGATCGCGCATCACGCTGGCTCGGTGCCCGGCGAGCTGGAATACCGCCCGCTGGTGCGCGAGCGCCTTGTGCTGGCGGTGCCCGCATCGCGCGCAGCGCAATGGGGCGTGGTGCCGGGCCAGCCCATTGCCTTGGCGGATGCGGCGGCCGAATCGCTCATCATCTTCCCGCGCCGGTCCGCGCCTGCGCTGTATGACATCATTACCGGCTATCATGCCGCGCACGGCGGCCGGCCAGGAGAATCTGGGGCCGCGATGCGCATTGGCCAGGAAGCCATCCAGATGCAGACCATCGTCAGCCTGGTCTCCGCTGAGATGGGGATTGCGCTGGTCCCGGCATCGCTATGCAACCTGCAGCGGACCGGCGTGGTCTATCTCGAACTTGCCGCGCCAAGCCCGTTCATCGAGACCGGGCTCGTGTGGCGGCGAGATGCGGCTTCGCCGGTGCTGCCGTGGTTCGTGGCCAGTGCCGAAGCTGTTGCCAAGCTGCAAGAAGACAACCAAACCTGAAACCCACAGGATTCATGCTCATCCATCCGCAATTCGACCCCGTCGCCCTGCATCTGGGGCCGCTCGCCATCCGCTGGTACGGCCTGATGTATCTGGCGGCGTTCATCATGTTCCTGTGGTTCGGCCGCCTGCGCACGCGCCAGCCACACATCGCCGCCGAAGGCTGGACCGGCCGCGACCTCGACGACATGCTCTTCTACGGCGTGCTGGGCGTGATTCTGGGCGGGCGCCTGGGCTACGTGCTGTTCTACAAGCCCGACTGGTATTTCGCCCACCCGCTCGACATCTTCAAGGTTTGGGAAGGCGGCATGGCCTTCCACGGCGGCTTCCTCGGTGTGGTCGTCGCGATGATGCTGTATGCGCGCATGCGCGGCCGCTCGTGGATGCAGGTGACCGACTTCATCGCGCCGATGGTGCCGTGCGGCCTCGCAGCGGGGCGCCTTGGCAATTTCATCAACGGCGAGCTGTGGGGCCGTGTGTCGTCGCCCAATCTGCCTTGGGCGATGATGTTCCCGCAGGCGCAGGGCGAAGACCGGGAGTGGCTGCTCTCGCACGCGCAAGAGGCCGTCACCAGCGGCGTGCAAGCTCTGTTCGACCAGTACCACATGCTGCCGCGCCACCCCTCGCAGATCTACCAGTTCCTCGGCGAGGGCGTGCTGTTCTTCATCCTGCTGTGGCTGTACGCGCGCAAACCGCGACCGATGGGTGCGGTGTCTGGCGCATTCCTGCTCGGCTACGGCGTGTTCCGCTTCATTGCGGAGTTTGCCCGCGAGCCGGACAACTTCCTCGGCCTGCTGGCGGCGAACCTGTCGATGGGGCAGTGGCTGTCGTTGCCGATGATCCTGATCGGCATCGCCATGCTGGTCTGGTCGTATCGTCGTGCAGGCAACGGCGAAAAAAGCCAGGCGCACGCCTGACGCTGCTACCGCACAAAGAAAAAGCCACCGAACTTCGGTGGCTTTTTTCATGGAGTGGCTCGCTGCTTATTTCAGCATCTGCACGGCACCGGAAACGGTCACCGTCACCTGGGCCTTGCCGCCCTCGATGGGCACCGGCGCCGAATCGTACGACGCCGGAGCCGCTGCCATGCGCATCATCGGACGCGGGCCCGGGTTGTTGCTGCCCTCGCTCACATGCACGTCGCGGATCGTGTAGCTCGTGTAGCCGAACAGCTTGGTGGTCGTCAGTGCTTTGTCGCGGAACGAATTCACGGCCTGATCGATCAGTTTGGCTTCCGCCGCCGAGCGTGCCTCGCGCGAGAGCGTGAAGTTCACGTTCTGCACCTGCATCTGGTTGGCCAGTTGGCCCGCCAGCTTGGACGCCGCAGCAAAGTCCTTCGATGTGATGCGCACTTCCGCACGGCCACGCCAGACGCTGATCTTGCCGTTGCGATCGGTGTTCGGATAGATGTTGAAGCCGCCTGTCTCTGCCTGTACGCCGGACGTGCGTTTTGCCTGGTTGATCACCTCATCGGCCTTTCGCGACAGGGCCGTGGAGATCGCGCCCGGGTCCGCGCCTTCCTGCTCGGCGCCCAGTGTGAGCGTGACGGTGTCGGTCGGCACTTCGGCCACGGCCTGCGCATCCAGCGACAGCACGCCCGAATGATTCGTTTCAGGAGCAGCTTGTGCGAAAGCAGTCGTCATGATTGCAGTCCCCAAAATGGTTGCGGCCAGGACAGATTTCATTGTGTTCTCCCAAAAAAGCAATGTGATGCGTCTGACTGGCTGTTACGCGCATCGTTCATCACGTTTGTAACAATTCCCCGCCGATGCCAACCATTCACTCAGGATCGCGCATCAATTTGGTGGTGATGTAACGCCACTGCGCAGGTGTGACGGGTGTGATCGACAGGCGGTTGCCGCGTTGCAGCACCGTCATGTCGGCGAGCTGTTCCTGCGCACGCAACGTGGGCAGATCAATCAGCGCGCATTTGCGCACGAACTTCACGTCGACGAGCATCCAGCGCGGCGCTTCGGGCTTCGATGCGGGGTCGTGGTAATGGCTCTTGGCGTCGAACTGCGTGGGATCGGGATAGCTGGTCGAGAAGACTTCCGCCAGCCCCGCGATGCCGGGTTGCGGACAAGACGAGTGGTAGAACAGCACGCCGTCGCCGATGCGCATGCGGTCGCGCATGAAGTTGCGTGCCTGATAGTTGCGAACGCCGGTCCAGGGCAGCGTGTCTTCGGCGTGCAGCGTATCGATGCTGGCCTCGTCGGGCTCGGACTTCATCAACCAGTACTGGGTGGCCATCGTGTGGGGCGCGCGGGCGACGTGCGGGGAGGTGACGGTGTGCGCAGCATAGCAACACGGCCGCGGCCTCGCCATTAGCGGTGCGGTAATGGCGGGTGTATCGAGGATAGGCAAAGAAAAAGGCGGTAGCGCACATGTGCACTACCGCCTTTTGTTGGGTCCCCACCTTGGCCGCTAGACCCGCATCCTGAACCCAAGTGAGGTTCAGAGTGGCAGCGGAAGCCGCATTTTGGGTACATCACCAGCACAGGGAGCCCACGACTTGCGTCGCACGCTATGCACTGGAAGACGCGCTCGCCCACACGGCATATCCCGCACCAAGCAATGCTTATCGGTTCAAGGAATTAATGGCCATGGCGAACCAGGCAGGGAAACTGTCAGACGCATCATCACGCTGTGTTTCGAGCGCATGGCGATGCGTCTGAAAGATTCATCGCCGGCAACCGTTTTTCTCTACTCTATAGCCGCTAAAGCCTTATGCTGCAAGGGTTTGCGGGAGATTCCGGAAGCCATTGGGTGACACTATACACCCGTTCGCATCCGAACCCAAGCCCGGATGCGATCCGGTTACAAACACGTTTTGTACTGAGTCAAATGACTTCGCCGTACTGGCGCAGCGCCTCGTCAGTGCGGGCGTTCAGGTCGGCCAGTTTGGCGCGAATCGAGTCGATCGGCAGGGCGGAATCGGACGCGGCCTGGCGTTGCATCGACAGCAAATCCGACGCGATGCTAATGGCGGCCATCACGGCAACGCGCTCGATGCCCTTGGTGTTCGAGCCGTTCTTGATGCGCGTCATCTGATTGTCGACCATGGCTGCGGCTTCACGCAGGGCCGCTTCGTTATCGACCGAGACGGCAAACTTGTAGGGCTGCCCGGCGATGTTCACTTCAATTTGCTTGCTGCTCATGCTTAGGTCTCCGAATGCGGGGCGGGGGCGGCCGTTGTTTCATCGGCGCCTGCGGCCTGGCCGAGGAGGTCAAGCTGGCGCGCGTCGGTAGCCGTGGGCAGCTTGTCGAGAATCGATTGGATGCGCAGTTGCGCTTCTTCGATCTTGGCATTGAGCACGCTGCGATCGGCGACCATCGCGTCGCGCTCGGTCTTGGAGGCATCGGCTTCCGCCTGAAGCCGCTCGACTTCGGCGTGCAGGCGCTGGTTCTCGGCGGCTAGCGCATCGGCGTGACGCAGCACGCGCGCGATCTTGCCGGCAAGTTGTTCGAGTTCGTTCAGCATTGGGTGTCAATCAGAATCGAGTGGGGGGATTTTAGCCGATCATGCGCGTCGCGCCTGTCCTCCATACGGATGCGCGAGTTGCGGCGGCATGAGGCGACGCAGCGGGCACAAAGGGCGAAGGGTGTGTTTTTACCGCGACTTGGGCGGGTTTAGCGTGCCTTTTCCGTTAAACTTCGCGGCGTCCTGGTGCCCGCAGCACCATCTGCAGTTAAACGGGAAGCAGGGAGCGCGCGCCCCAAGCGATGCGCCAACCTGCGCTGCCCCCGCAACGGTAAGCGAACGTCGCGTGTGCCTGCCATCTCGCCAAGAAGAAGATGGGTACCGCGCGGTCTGTCCATACGCCACTGTTCCTCTGGGAATGGGAAGGCGGGCAGGCCGCTTCGCCAGCCCGGATACCGGCCAGGACGGTGGATCTCAGAGCCGATGTGAAGCCCCGGAGGGAACCGCATCGAGATCCTGCTGCCAGCGACCTGCGGGGGAACGGGTCCGGCTGACGCTTCTTGTCTTTTCAACATGAGCTTGACTACAAAGCGGCCACTCCGAATGCCCCGGACGGCCATGCGCGCGCTTGCCAGCGCACTAACGGGGGTCATGGCAGGTGCAGTCGTGCCGGCCTGGGCACAAAGCAATACACCGGCAGCCAGTACGCCCGTGGGTGAACTGAATCCGACGGTGGTGACGGCCTCGCGCAGCGAGCAGCCCCTGTCGGATGCATTGCCGCACACGACGGTCATCAGCCGCGCCGATATCGAGCGCTCGCAGGCGCCGGACGCGGTGACGCTGCTGCGCCGCGAGGCCGGCATCGAAATCGCGCAGAACGGCGGGCCTGGCACCAACGCCAGCCTTTTCATGCGCGGTGCCGGTTCCAATCAGACGCTGGTTCTCATTGATGGTGTGCGGGTGAGTTCCGCCACGCTGGGGGCCACGCAGATCGATCAACTGATGGCCGACCAGATCGATCATATCGAGGTCGTTCGCGGCAACGTGTCGGCGCTATATGGTTCCGACGCGATTGGCGGCGTGGTGCAGATCTTCACGCGCAGTGGCAAGGGACATGCCCCATTGGCCAACGCAGAGATTGAGTACGGCGCACGCAACACCAAGCGCGCGCAGGCGGGTATCAACGGCTCGCTGGGCGAGCGCGGGGATACGTCGTTCGCTGTGTCAGTGTCGGAGTTCAAGACCGACGGGTTCTCTGCAATCAACCCACTGCAAGCCAAGAATGCCAACCCGAACGACAACCCTTATACGAACAAGAGCGTGTCGGCGCAGTTGTCGCATCGCCTTTCCGCGGATTGGCAGGCAGGGCTGACGTACTTTCAGACCTGGGGCGACGCCAGTTACGACAGCGGTTTTGGCAGCTCGACCGATATCAATATTGCGCATAACCAGGTGCGGTCGATGTCGGCCTACCTGGATGGCAAGGTCACGCAGGATTGGAAGACGCGCCTGACGCTCTCGCAAGGCGACGACAAGAACGTCAATTTCAATAACGCCGTACAGAACGGTCGCTTCAACACGCGCACCCAGCAGGCGAGCTGGCAGAACGATTGGGCGTTCATGCCCGAGCAGTTGCTCAAGGTGGGCTTGGAGCACGCGCAAACTACTATCGACAGCGATGCGTATGACGCGCCCACCCGCCGTGTCGATTCGGCTTACTTGGGCTACGAGGGCACGTTTGGCCCGCACCAGCTGCAGTTGAACCTGCGCCGTGATCGCTACTCGGATTTCGGTAGCGCCAACAGCTATTACGCGGGTTACGGCTTTGCATTCAACCCGCAGTGGAAGGCTGTGGCGAGCGTAAGCAACGCCTTTCGTGCGCCGACGTTCAACGATCTGTACTACCCCAACTACGGCAACCCGAACGCGCAGCCTGAGAAAGCGCGGTCGGTGGAAGGGGGAGTGGAATATAGCGGCGCGATCGGCCTGGTGCGCATGACGGTGTTCGAGACGGACTACAGCAACCTCATCACCTCGCAGTGCGATGCGGCGTTCAACTGCATCGCCGCCAACGTGAACCGCGCGCGTGTGAATGGGCTGGAAACCTCGTACCGCGGTGCGATCTATGGCGTGGATGTGCGTGCCAGCTTTACCATGCAGAACCCGCAGGACTTGTCGGCCACACCGAATCAAGTGCTGCCGCGCCGCGCACGGCACTTCGGTAGCGTGTATTTGGGCAAGACCATTGGACCATTCTCTGCAGGTGCGGAATGGAACGCGAGCGGCGATAGGCGCGATTCGTCGTTCTCGTCCAACGTAATGGGCGGCTATGGCATGGTGAATCTGATGGGGCGTTATCAAATCACGCCGGATTGGGCATTGTCGGCGCGCTTGGAGAATCTGTTCAACAAAAGCTACCAGACAGCGTATAGCTACAACACACCTTCGCGTGGAGTGTTCTTCACGCTGTCGTGGCAACAGCACGAACCGAAGCGATGACAACACCTGCACTGCGCGCACGCGGTTTTGCCTGGCGACTGTGGTCGCTGCTGGCGCTTGCGTGCGTGGCGGTGCTGGTAGCGTCATTGATGCTCGGCAGTGTGAAGCTGTCGCCCGCTGAAGTCTGGCGGGCCCTCTTCTTTGGCAATAGCGGTGGCGATGGCCTGGCTGCAGGCATCGTCACCGAGTTACGCTTGCCGCGTGCGGGCGCTGCATTTGCTGCCGGCGGGCTATTGGCCTTTGCCGGAGCGCTCATGCAGATGCTGCTGCGCAATCCGCTGGCCGATCCGTATGTGCTGGGCGTGTCCGGCGGCGGGGCAGTGGCGGCACTTACGGCGATGTTGTTTTCGCTGCCTTGGTGGGCAGTGCAGACAAGTGCTGGAGCCGGGGCATTGCTGTCGATGGCGCTGGTGGCGGCGTTGGCGCGTCAGCACCTGTGGCGCGGCGAGCCCGGCGAGGCCAATGCCCGCTTGCTGCTCGGTGGCGTGGTGATGGCTTCCGGCTGGGTCGGCCTGATCACGCTTATCTTGACGGTGGCGCCCGAGAATAAGCTGCGCGGCATGATTTTCTGGATGGTCGGCGACCTCGGTGGCGCCGATCGTTATGCTGGTGCATTGGTGGCGCTTGTGGTGGCGGTGGCCGTGGTGTTGCCGCATGCGCGCGACCTGAACGTGCTGCTGACCGGTGAAACTCGCGCCCGCGCGCTGGGTGTGCCGGTGGCGCGTGTGCGCGCGTTGATCTACGTGGTGGCGTCGCTGTGTACGGCAGTGGCGGTTACGATTGCAGGCTCGGTGGCCTTTGTCGGCCTGCTGGTGCCGCACATGGTGCGCCTGGCGTGGACCCGCGACGTGCGCATCCATTTGCCCGCTACGGCGATGGCCGGCGGGGGCCTTCTGATGCTGGCCGACCTGATCGCCCGAACGCTGATCGCCCCAACGCAGCTGCCCGTGGGCGTGATCACCACCCTGCTGGGGGTTCCGACGTTTCTTTACCTGCTGATGCGGAGCGCGCGATGAGTTGGTGGCGCCGCCCACGTCCTGCACCGGATGCATTCGCGCACTTGGACGCAGCGCCGGAACTCGCGCTGCACGATCTGCGGGTGACCATCGATGGGCGCGTGTTAATCGAGCGGTTGTCGATGACGGCGACCGCGGGCCAGCTCTGGTGCGTGGTCGGGCCGAACGGCGCGGGCAAGTCGACATGGCTTTCCGTACTGGCGGGCTTGCGCTCGCCAGACGGCGGCAGCGTCACGCTCGATGGCGTCCCGCTTGCCGATTGGCCGGCGCTGGCGATGGCGCGTCGTCGCGCGTTTCTGCCGCAGACCTTGCATGACACCTTCCCCATCACCGTTTACGACGCCGTGATGACCGGCCGCCACCCGCATCTCGCGCGCTGGGAGTGGGAGGGCGACGCCGATGCCAGCGCCGTGGATGCAGCGGTGTCTGCGCTGCAGTTGCAGTCGCTGGCACAACGCGATGTGCGCACGCTTTCCGGCGGTGAACGTCAGCGCGTGGCGATGGCTGCCGTGGTGGCACAGGAGGCGCGCGTGCTGCTGCTCGATGAGCCCGTCGCGCACCTTGACCTGCATCAGCAGGTTGCCGTGCTTCGCCTGCTGCGCGAAGGCTGCCGCAAACACGGCTGGCTGGTCGTTCTGACCGTGCATGACTTGAACCTCGCACGCCGCTTTGCTACGCACGCGCTGCTGATGGACGGCGCGGGGCACACTACCTCGGGCATCGCGGCCGATGTGCTCACCGCCGAGCACTGCGCGCGCGTGCTGCGCACTCCTATTGCCGAGGTGGCCGACGGCTGCCATACGGCCTTGATTCCCGGTGATTCCGATGACGACTGAAGACAACGATGACGCGCTGAACGAACGCCACCGCTCGCGCATGCAGCGCAAGAAGGCCGTAGTGGATACCAAGATCGCCGCCGCCACCGACGTGCGCGGAGTGCTGCTCGTCAACACCGGTAACGGCAAAGGCAAATCCAGCTCCGGCTTTGGCATGGTGATCCGTGCCATGGGCCACGACATGCAGGTCGGTGTGGTGCAGTTCATCAAGGGAGCGATCCCGACGGGCGAGGAGCGTTTCCTACGCCGTTTTCCCGAGCAATGCAGCTTCCACGTGATGGGCGAGGGCTACACGTGGGAGACGCAGGACCGCACGCGCGACATTGAAAAGGCGCAAGCCGCATGGGCCTGCGCGCGCGAACTCTTGAACGATCCGACCATCGGCCTGGTGCTGCTGGATGAACTGAACATCGCGCTCAAACACAACTACCTTGACGTGCAGACCGTGCTGGCCGATTTGCGCGCGCGGCCGCCGGTGCAGCACGTGGTGATTACCGGGCGCGGCGCGCCGCCCGAATTGATCGGCGCCGCAGATACCGTCACCGACATGACGCTCGTCAAGCATGCGTTTTCCCAAGGCATCCAGGCGCAGCCGGGAGTCGAACTGTAATGAACCAAGCCATGCACATTCCACCATTTGATGATGCGTTGCGCGCGCGCCTGCAGGCCGCCGTCGACAGCAAGACCAAGCCGCTCGGCGCACTGGGCCGGCTTGAATCGCTGGCCGTGCAGATCGGCCTGGTCCAGAACACCGATACACCGCAGCTGACGCGCCCCGCAATTGTGGTGTTTGCCGCAGACCACGGCATCGCCCACGCTGGCGTGAGCGCATACCCTCAAGCGGTGACCGCGCAGATGGTGCTCAACTTCATCGCGGGTGGTGCGGCTGTCAATGTGTTCTGCCGTCAGCATGGGTTTGCATTGGAGGTGGTGAACGCCGGTGTTGCCACACCGTTGTGGACGGCGGATACGCCGGGCCTGGTCGATGCTCCTGTCGGCCCCGGCACGCGCAACTTCGCTGACGAGGGTGCTGCGCAAGCCGCCATGACCGCCGACGAGCGCGACCGCGCCATGGCCCTCGGCGCGCAGCGCGTGGCACACCATGCGGCGCTCGGCACCAACGTGATCGCACTGGGCGAAATGGGCATCGCCAACACGGCGTCTGCCGCATGCCTGATGGCGCGGTTATGCGATTTGCCGGTCGCGCAATGCGTTGGCCGCGGCACCGGGCTCGACGATGACGGCCTAGCCCACAAGCGTGCCGTGCTGGAGGCGGCGATGGCCAAGCATGCTGACGTCCGTGAGCCGCTGGACGTGCTTGCGTGCTTCGGCGGTTTTGAGGTCGCGGCGATGGTGGGTGCGGTGCTTGAAGCGGCGCAGCGGCGCATGGTCGTCCTCGTCGACGGGTTCATCGCCACGGCCGCAGTTCTGGTGGCGGCACAGGTAGCGCCCGACGTACTGGGCTATTGCGTGTTCGGGCATGTGTCGGACGAGCGCGGGCATCGTGCGCTGCTGGAGGTGCTCGATGCGCGGCCGCTGCTGTCGCTGTCATTGCGGTTGGGGGAGGGCAGTGGCGCGGTGCTGGCGTATCCGGTGGTCGTGTCAGCGGTGGCGTTCCTGCGCGAGATGGCGACCTTCGCCAGCGCAGGCGTGAGCGAGCGCGCATAGCCATGAACGCCTTGCGTGAACATTGGCAAGCGCTGTGGACAGCGGTCGGGTATTTCACCCGCATCCCTGTGCCGGTGTCGGTTGGGTTCTCGCAAGCAGGGTTGAATCGCGCGGCGCGCTACTTTCCGCTGATCGGCTGGCTGGTGGGCGCCGTAGCAGCATCGGTGTATTGGCTTGCGTCGCGCACGGTGCCCGCGTCAGGTGTGGCGGTGGCTGTGTCGATGGTGGCTACGTTGTTGCTGACCGGAGCGTTTCATGAAGACGGTCTCGCCGATTGCGCAGACGGCTTTGGCGGTGGCTACACGCCGGAAGATCGGCTGCGCATCATGCACGATTCGCGCATCGGTGCGTTCGGGGCGATTGCCGTGTGCATGGCGTTGCTGCTGAAGTGGCAATTGCTGAGCGCGATGGCGCCGCATGGCCTCGCCATCCTCGTTGCAATGGTGAGCGCGCATGCTGCAAGCCGCGCGGCGGCCGTCAGCTACCTGCTCACCCACGACTACGTGCGCGCTGAAGGCAAGGCCAAGCCAGTTGCGCAACGCATGCGATGGAGCGATGCCTTGTGGGCCGGCGTGTTCGGCATCGCGCCTCTGCTGTGGTTCGGGCCGATGTGCACGGCGCTCGTTGTCGTCGGGTTGATCGTTGCGCGCTGGCTGCTGGGTCGATATTTCGTGCGCCGCATCGGCGGCATCACGGGGGATTGTCTGGGGATGGCGCAGCAGATGTTCGAGGTGCTGATTCTGTGGGGGCTGCTGGCATGGATGTCATCCTGATCCGCCACGCGCGGCCAGCCATGACGGCGGGTCTCTGCTATGGCCGTACCGATCTGGAGCTGGCTTCGCCGATGGACCCCGAGCCTTCGGCCATCGTCGAGAAACTCGGCGCGCACACTCCACATCGCCTGTTGGCGAGTCCGTTGCAACGCAGCCGCCTGACGGCCGAAGCCCTAGCGCAAGCGGCTCAACTTCCCACGATCGAAATCGATGCGCAATTGATGGAACTCGATTTTGGCGCCTGGGAAGGCTGCCAGTGGGATGACATCCCGCGCGCGGAAATTGACCAGTGGGCGCGCGATCTCGTGCACGGCAATCCGCATGGCGGGGAATCGGCGGCAGATTTGCTGGCGCGCGTGACGACCTGGGCCGAGGCAACAAGCGAAACGCCCGCGCCTTGCGTGTGGGCGGTGACGCATGCCGGCTGCATGCGTGCGCTGGCGGCGCATTGGTTGCAACGGCCGTTGGCCGAGACGCTGCAATGGCCGCTGCAATGGGGGGCGGTCTGCGGCTTTCGCGTGCAGCCCGGCGCGTTACCGGTGCTGCTGTTCTGGAACCGTTGACCGGCGACGCGGTTCAGCGACTTAACCCGTTGGTGGTTTGTGAACCGAGGCGCCGCATGCGGGCTTGTTCCAAGTCTTCGCACAACAGCGTTGCCGCTTCCACCAGGCGTGGTCCGAACCGGTTGATCAGGTCGCCGTTGATGGTGAAGAGGTTGCCGCGCTGCACGGCCAGCAATTGCGGCCAGCGCTTCCACGCGTCGAGCGTATCGATGGGGCGGCTGCCTTGTGTGGCGCCCATGCTCGCGGTCAGCAACACTTCGGGGTTCGCTGCGATGACGGCTTCCGGCGAAACGGTCGGCACCAGCAAGGGCTCGCTGGCAAACACATTGCGGCCGCCGCACAACGTCAGCATGTCAGAGAAGATGTGCTGGCCGTTGAGCGTCATCAGCGGCTGTTCCCATACCTGGTAGAACACCGAAACCGGCGGTCGGCTAGCGTAGCGCTGGCGCAGCGTATCGGCGCGTAGGCGAAACTGCTGGGCCGCGTCGTGCGCGCTGGCACGGGTGTCGAGCAGCGTACCGAGTGCCTCGATCGAGCGCGGAATATCGCTCATGCGATGCGGCTCGGAGAAGAACAACGGAATGCCCAGCGCACGCAGCCGGTCGATCTGCTTCTGCGCGTTGCCGTGACGCCAGACCACCACCAGATCGGGCTTGAGGGCGGCGATGCGCTCCAGATCGAGCGAGCGGTTATCGCCGACGTGAGGAATGTCGCGCGCGGGTGGCGGGTAGTCGCTGTAAGCCACGGTGCCGACGATGCGTGCGCCGCCGCCGGCCGCGAACAGCAGCTCGGTCGCATGCGGCGCGAGACTGACGATGCGTTGCGCGGGGCGCTGCAGCGTAACGGTGGCACCGCTATCGTCTGTGACGGAAATGGCGGCAAGTGCCGGTGTGGCAGCGATCGTGAGCGCAATGGCGGAGAGGCCGCACGCATACAGGCGACGGGCGAGACGAGATAGACGAACGGGCATCGGGGGGCAGGTCAAGCGGAGCGCGACAGCGATGCTAGCGCATCGGCAAAGCGTTGCCATCCGGTTTCATCCGGGGGCAGGCCGAAGCGCAAGCCGCTGATGGGCGCATCGAACAGGCGGGTCCAGATGCCGAGGCGCGCTAGGCCTGCATGGAGCGCTCGCGCATGTGGGGCGTGTGCCCAGGCAAACAGCGGTGTGGCGGCATTCGGCAGGCCGTGGCGATCCAGCAACGCCGAGAGCCGCGCCCCCGCATCCCGCAGTTGCGCGCGCGTTGAAACTTGCCAGGCGGTATCGGCCAGCGCTGCACGCACCACGGCACGGGCCGGGCCGTTGACCGTCCAGTGCCCCAGCGCCTCGCGCAGCGGGCACAGCAGCTCAGGCGCCGCCAGCGCGAAGCCGATGCGGGCGCCCGCCAGCCCGTAGAACTTTCCGATCGAGCGCAGCACCACGAGCCCCGGCATTCCAGCCAGGGGCGCCAATGTGGGGCCATCGTCGAACGCTTCGATAAAGGCCTCATCCACGATCAACGTACCGCCGCGCGCATGCAGGCGCGTATGCCAATCGCGCAGGGTTTCTGCCGGCAGCACGCGCGCCGTCGGGTTGTTCGGGTTGACGACAACCAGGTGCTGCACGTCGTTTGGCAGGTCGCCGAGGAAGGCGGCTTCGGGTAGGGGCACGACGTCGTGGCCGGCGCGCGCAAAGGCGGGCGCGTATTCGCTGTAGCCGATCTGCGCGATGCCGGCACGCCCACGTGGCAGCAGGGTCGGCAGCGTGCGGATTGCTGCCTGGGAGCCCGCAACCGCCAGCACGGCGCGCGCGTCGATCACGCCGTAGTGCGCGGCGGCCTGCGCTTCGAGGCCATCGTCTTCGGGCAGGCGCAACCAAGCATCGGGTGGGATCGGCGGGATGGGGTAGCCGTGCGGGTTGATGCCTGTGGACAGGTCAAGCCAGCCGCCGGCAGGCTCTCCGTACAGCGTGCGTGCGGCCGCGAGATTGCCGCCGTGGACGATTGCGGTCACGACAGGCCCCACGCCAACGCTGCACTCAAGCCGAGTGCGCCGAGCCACAACCACAACGTACGCGACACGAGCGTCAATGCCCGCGCGATATCGGTTGCGGTCGCCGGCTGGCCGGTGCCGAGCGAAGGGCGCGCTTCTTCCACGCCTTCGTAGCGTGCGGCGCCACCGAGCTGAACGCGCAGGCTGCCCGCGCCTGCGGCCATCACGGGGCCGGCGTTCGGGCTCGACCATTGCGGGGCTTGCGTGCGCCAGCAGCGCAGCGCATCGGCCGTGTGGCCAAGCAGCGCGTAGCTGATTGCCGTGACTCGCGCGGGAATCCAGTTGAGCACGTCGTCGATGCGTGCGGCCGCCCAGCCAAAGCCGGTAAAGCGCGCATTGCGGTAGCCCCACATTGCATCAAGCGTATTGGCCAACCGATACAGCACCACGCCCGGCGCGCCCGCCACCACAAGCCAGAACAGCGGCGCGAAGACGGCATCGCTGCCGTTTTCCAACGCTGATTCCACCGCGGCGCGGGCGATGGGCTCATCCGCGGCTTGTGTGAGGTCACGCGAGACGATGCGCGAGGCGAGGGCTCGTGCGCGGGGCAGATCCGCATCGCGCAGCGCAAGCGCTATCGGCGCGATGTGGTCATGCAGACTGCGCGCGCCGATGGCGAAATAGAGTGCGATGGCATCAAGCGCCGCCACCCGCCATGGCGACACATCACGCATCATGACGACGAGCCATCCCGCCAGCAGCACGAACGGCAGCACGGCGAGCGCCCATGCAAGGAGACCGACGATGCGCGACCACGCCAACGCAGCCGGTGCGCGGTTCATGCAGCGCTCAATCGCAGTGGCGACGTGTCCAAAGCCGACCAGCGGATGCCAACGCGGCACCTCGCCGAACAGCCGGTCGAGCAGCACGCCCGCGAGCGCGGCCAGCGTCACGAGCGGCCACCCAAGATCGAATACACCGCCCGACAACACGCTCACGTTGCTGCGCCGAGTGACGGCCCTTTCACCACCATCGGGATGCCGGCCACCAGCAGATGCACGTTGTCGGCCAGCGCGGCCAGACGTTGGTTCAGCCGGCCCAGCTCATCCACGTAGAAACGTGTGACGGCGCCCATCGGCACCACACCCAGGCCGATCTCGTTGCTCACGAGGATGACCTCGCCAGGCAGCAGCGGCAGCGCGGTGAGTAGCGCATCGATCTCGGCTGTCCAGGCTTCGGGTGGCGTGACGAGGCCCGTCTCGGGGTATTCGTGGTGCTCTGAGAAGAGCAGATTGTTGAGCCACAGCGTCATGCAATCGACCAGCACGCAGCCACCGTGCTGCGCGTGCGTGTAGAGCGCTTCGGCCAGGCGCACGGGCTCTTCGACCAGCCCCCAATCGGCCGGGCGTCGCGCGCGGTGGAGGGCCACGCGCAATTGCATCTCTTCGTCGCCCTCGCCGGCGGTGGCGACGTACGTGACCGGCCCCGCGCATTGCAGCGCGAGCTGTTCGGCGTGGTGGCTCTTGCCCGAGCGGGCACCACCGAGGACGAGGGTGAGGCGGCGTGACATTCCAGCATTTTAGCGGGGGCGCGGCGGTCAAGCGCAACAAGGTGGGTGCGATAATCCGCGCATGTCGAAAGCTCCCTTTCCTGTGCCGGCGGACACGCTTCGGGGCACGCTGATGATCCAGGGCACCACGTCCGACGCTGGCAAGAGCACGCTGGTCGCCGGCCTGTGCCGCGTTGCGCGTCGCGCCGGTGTGCGCGTGGTGCCGTTCAAGCCGCAGAACATGGCGCTCAATAGCGCCGTCACCGCAGACGGTGGCGAGATCGGCCGCGCCCAGGCGTTGCAGGCGCAGGCGGCGGGCGTCGCCCCCACGGTCGACATGAACCCCGTGCTGCTCAAGCCCAACAGCGACACCGGCGCGCAGGTCATCATCCACGGTCAGCCGCGCTGTGACCTCGACGCACGCGCGTATCACGACTACAAACCCACCGCCATGGCTGCCGTGCTTGAATCGCACACGCGTCTGCGCGCGCACTACGACCTCGTGCTCGTGGAGGGCGCCGGCAGCCCGGCGGAAGTCAACCTGCGCGATCGCGATATCGCCAACATGGGTTTTGCCGAAGCCGTCGATTGCCCCGTTGTGCTCGTCGCCGACATCGATCGCGGGGGCGTGTTCGCGCACCTTGTCGGCACGCTCGCGTGCTTGTCTGACAGCGAACGCGCGCGCGTGGGCGGCTTCATCATCAACCGGTTTCGCGGCGATGTTTCTCTGCTAAGGCCCGGGCTCGACTGGCTGACCGCGCAGACGGGCAAGCCGGTGCTTGGTGTGCTGCCGTATCTGCATGGTCTGCACCTCGACGCAGAAGACGCGGTGCAGACCGTGCAGCGCGCAGCCTCGGCCGATGCACTGCGCGTCGTCATTCCGGTGTTGCCGCGTGTGTCCAACCACACCGATTTCGACGCGCTGCGCGCGCACCCGCAGGTGGATGTCCGTCTGGTCGGCCCCGGCCAGCCAATTCCGCCGGCCGACCTCATCATCCTGCCCGGCAGCAAGAGCGTGCAGGCCGATCTTGCCTGGCTGCGTGCCAATGGCTGGGAAGCGGCCATCGCGCGGCATCTGCGCTATGGCGGCAAGCTGATCGGCATCTGCGGCGGCATGCAGATGCTCGGGCGGCGCTTGCGTGATCCGCACGGGCTGGAAGGCGCAGCAGGCAGCGTCGAGGGTTTCGGCTATCTCGATTTCGAGACGACGCTGGAGGCTGCCAAGCAGTTGCGTCAGGTGCGCGGCATCCTGACGGAAAGCGGTGCGGCCATCGCCGGCTACGAAATCCACATGGGCGTGACCGAAGGCGCGGCGCTCGCGCGCCCCGCCGTGCAACTCGACGATGGTCGCGCAGATGGCGCGATCTCCGCCGACGGGCAAATCCTCGCGACTTACCTGCACGGCTTGTTTGACGCGCCCGAGGCGTGCCGAGCGTTGCTTGCCTGGGCCGGCGTGCGGGATGCGCAGGCGCAGGATTACGCCGCATTGCGTGAGGCATCGCTCGAACGTCTTGCCGACACGTGCGAAGCGCATCTGGATCTCGCCGCGCTCTTCCGAACGCTGCCACGTGCAGGCTGAGCCATAATTACCGGATGGGCAGATCCGCTGGGTGACTAACTCGGCACATGATTCGACGAGCGCACGATGTGTACAAGGAGGCAGGCATGCCGGTGGCCGTTGTAGCGAATCCGAAGGGCGGAGTGGGCAAAAGTACGCTGGCCACCAATCTGGCGGGCTACTTTGCGGCGCGGGATCACGCCGTGATGTTGGGCGACACCGATCGCCAGCAGTCCTCACGCGAGTGGCTTGCCTTGCGCCCGGAAACCGCCAAGCCCATTCGCACGTGGGAAATCAACGCTGACCACATCGCCAAGCCGCCCAAGGGTACGACCCACGTGGTGCTCGATACGCCGGCGGGCCTCCATGGCTGGCGGTTGGGGGATCTCGTCAAGATGTCTGGCTACGTGATCGTGCCGCTGCAGCCTTCCATGTTCGACATCCTTGCCACGCAGACCTTCCTGCGCAAGTTGGCCGATGAAAAACCGGTGCGCCATGGCGAGGTCAAGCTGGGCGTCGTCGGCATGCGCGTCGATATGCGCACGCGTGCTGCTGAACAGCTCCAGCGTTTCGTGCAGGGGCTGGAGGTGCCGATCCTGGGTTACCTGCGCGATACCCAGAATTACGTGCAATTGGCGGCGCACGGCTTGACACTGTGGGACGTGGCGCCCTCGCGGGTGGCCAAGGACGTGGAGCAGTGGAGCGGCATTCTCGACTGGCTGGGGGAGCCGCCTACGCAGGCGAGCGTTGCCGACACGTCGGCGGCGGCATGAAAAAAGCCCGGCATTGCCGGGCTTTTTTGTGCGATGAGGCTGCGTCGCTCAGATTTCGAGGTTGTCGATCAGGCGCGTCTTGCCGAGCTTGGCAGCGGTCAGCACGACCAGCGGCTCGCCTGCCGCGATGTTCTCGGGCGTCGGTTTCTGCAGGTCCGAACGGCGGCGCACGGCCACGTAGTCGGGTTGCCAGCCGCGGCCACGCAGATATTCCATCGCCTTGGTGGTCACCTCTTCGTGCGAGGCCTGGCCTTGCAGCACGGTTTCCAGCACGTCCTGACGCACTTGGTGCAGCGTGCGGTACAACTCGGGCGCTTCGGCGCGCTCTTCGTTGGTCAGGTAGACGTTGCGTGACGACAGCGCCAGACCGTCATCCGCGCGCACCGTTTCGGCAGGGATGATGTCCACCGGCAGCGCAAACTGATTCGCCATGCGGCGTACGATCATCAACTGCTGGTAGTCCTTCTTGCCGAACACGGCCACGCGCGGTTGCACGCAGCAGAACAGCTTCATCACCACCGTGCAGACACCCTTGAAGAAGCCGGGGCGGAATTCGCCTTCCAGCGTGTCGCCCAGGTCGTGCGGCGGGTCGACACGGTATTCCTGCGGCTCGGGATACATGTCGCGCTCGGTGGGCGCAAACAGCACGTACACGCCTTCCTTCTGCAGTTTCTCGATGTCGTCCTGCAGCGTGCGCGGGTATTTGTCGAAATCTTCGTTCGGACCGAATTGCAGCCGGTTCACAAAAATGGACGCCACCACCGGGTCGCCGTGCTGGCGCGCCAGGCGCATCAGGCTCAGGTGGCCCTCATGCAGGTTGCCCATGGTCGGCACGAAGGCGACGCGGTTCTGGCCGCGCAACTGGTCGCGCAGTTCCTGGATCGACGAGATGACTTTCATAATTGTTGTGTGATGCGGCCCGGGTCAGGTCGGACGAATTACGTCGGAGAATAGGCGAGGCGCACGTAAATGGGTGCGTATGGTTCGGCCTGCGTGATTTCGAGCAGCGATTCGCGCGAAAGCTCGAGCATGGCGACAAAGTTGACGACCACGATGGGTGCGCCCTTGCCGGACTGGATCGCTTCTTCAAACAGCTCGGTGAACTCCATGAACCGCGCGTGCTGCAGGCGGCGCAGGATCTGGCTCATGTGCTCGCGCACGGACAGCTCTTCGCGCGAGATCTTGTGGTGCTGGGTGAGCTTGGCCCGGCGCAGCACGTCGGCCCAGGCGACACGCAGGTCGTCGGAATTGACGTCGGGATAGCGCGGCGCGAGGCTCTGCTCGATATAGACCTGCGCGCGCAGGAAATCGCGGCCAAGTTGCGGCACGGTGTCGAGCTTCTGCGCGGCGAGCTTCATCTGCTCGTACTCGAGCAGGCGGCGCACCAGTTCGGCGCGCGGGTCTTCGGGCTCAGCGCCTTCGTCGCTCTTCTTGACCGGCAGCAGCATGCGCGACTTGATCTCGATGAGCATGGCCGCCATCAGCAGATATTCAGCAGCCAGCTCAAGATTGGTCGTGCGGATCTGCTCGATATACGCCAGATACTGCCGCGTGACTTGCGCCAGCGGAATGTCCAGCACATTGAAGTTCTGGCGGCGGATCAGGTACAGCAGCAAGTCCAGCGGCCCCTCAAACGCTTCGAGAAAGACCTCGAGCGCATCGGGCGGGATGTAGAGATCCTGCGGGAGCTTGAACAGGGGCTCGCCGTAGAGCCGCGCAAAGGCGAGGCCGTCGACTTGCGCGGGCGTGGAATCCTGATCGGGCGCCACGCTGGGCAGCTCGACGGGCAGTGGCAGCTTGTCCTGCGCGGAAGTGGTCATGCGGCGGTGAGCCAGGCGGGCCGAGGGCCGGTTGGCCGATCAGTCCAGCGAGTAGACGTACGGCTTTTGCGGCACGCGGGCGGACTTGGCACGGGCGCGCTCTTCCAGGTCGATCGGGTCCTTGTCCCACAGCAGGGACCGGCCTTGGCGCTGCTGCGCTTCCAGGTCGGGCTTCTGGGTCTTGAGTTCTTCCAGGAACTGGGTGATCTCGGACTTGTACAGGGCCATGGCGGTATGTGATGTTGGGTGATCTTGCCCGCACGGAAAGGTCCCGGGCGGAAAACCGGCGCATTTTACCGTATTGGCCGTCGTAACGGCCTTGGGCACGGCACGTGCGAAACCCTGTCGGCCGATCCGGGAGGCCGCATTCGTTGCATTTGCCAGGGCACCCGCCGGGCCCGGTATGGTCAAATACGCCTTTCCTTCGATTCAGCCTGCCCGTGGGGCGGCACTACGCTTGCCACGATGACCGGCTCCAATCGACCATCGCGACCGTCACGACCACCACGCTTCCGTTTCCTGGGTTTGCCCGCCGCCGCGCTGGCGGCCGGCTTTGTGCTGTCCCTCGCCTGCGCCCCGGCGCACGCTGAATACGACGTCAAGATCGATGCGCCGAAGTCCATTCGCGACTTGCTTGAGCGTCATTTGGACCTGTCGCGTTACAAAGACCGCAAGGACATCACCGACGACCAGCTCCAGTACATGGTCGAGACCATTGGCGACCAGGTCACCAAGCTGACGGCGACCGAAGGCTATTTCGTGCCGAAGGCAACCGCGAAGCTGGACGGCCCGCCAGACCACCGCGTAGTCAGCGTGAAGGTCGAGCCCGGCCCGCGTACCACCATCGACACCGTGGGGCTCGACTTTACCGGGGCCATCACGCAAGACGCCAAGCGCATCGACGAATTGAGAAAGTCGTGGAGCCTGCAGCACGGCATGGCCTTCCGCCAGTCGGGCTGGGACAAGGCCAAGGACGACAGTCTGGCGGCGCTACAGAGCAAACGTTATTACGCGGCCAAGCAGACGTCGTCGCAGGCGCGTGTCGATCCGGACGAAAGCAAGGCAGACCTGTCGGTGGGCTATGACAGCGGTCCGGCTTACACGCTGGGGCCGCTGGAGGTGCAGGGCTTGTCGCGTTATCCGCTCAGCATCATCAACCACGTCAACCCGCTGCGCGTGGGTGAGGATTACTCCGCCGATCGGCTGCAATCGCTGCAGGCTGCCATCCAGGGGCAGCCGTATTTCTCCAATGCCATCGTTGACTTGGGCGACGATCCGAAGAACCCGGTCAACGCGCCGGTGCGCGTGCGCGTGCGGGAGTACCCGCCCAACCGCATCACCAGCGGTGTGGGTTACGGCACGGATACGGGCGCCTCGGTGGAAGGGCGCTACCAATATCTGAACCTGTTCAGCAAGGCATGGGTGCTCGACACGCAAGCCCGCATCGAACAGCGCCGCCAGTATCTGTTTGCCGGCGTGACGGTGCCGCCCGACGACAAGCAATACGTCAATAGCTTCTACACCAGCATGGACCGCACCGATACTTCGGGCACCGATACCCGCAGCTACCGTTCCGGCTTCAAGCAGACGCGTGTACGCGGCATCTATGAGACGTCGTTCACCGTTGATTTCTACTACGACGATCTGCGGCCCGATGGCGCCGAGCGGCAGTTGAGCAAGGCGCTCGTCCCGGGTTTCGCGTGGACGCGCCGCGACGTGGACGACCCGCTGTTCCCGCGCCGGGGCAACATCATCACCACGCAGATTGGCGCGGCAGTGAAAGGCGTGCTGACGGACCAATCGTTCGTGCGGTCGTACAGCCGTATCCGCCAGTTCGTGCCGGTGGGGCAGCGCGACATCTTCGTTGCGCGCGGTGAGTTGGGTGCGGTCATCACGTCCGGTTCGGGCGATGGCGTGCCGGCCACGCTGCGCTTCCGCACGGGCGGCACGCAGTCGGTGCGCGGTTACGACTTCCAAAGCATCGGTAACGACGTCAACGGCAGCACGCTGCCGGCCAAGTTCCTCGTTACCGGCGGGCTGGAGTATCAACGCTGGTTTCTGCCGCAATGGGGCGCCGCTGTGTTCTGGGATACCGGTACGGCAACCGACAACTGGTCGGAGCGTCGCTGGTTCAACGGTGTGGGTGTCGGCGTGCGCTGGAAGAGCCCGGTGGGGCCGATCCAGCTCGACATGGCCTACGGCATCCAGCAGAAGCAGTTCCGGCCGAGCGTGTCGCTGGGCATCGCGTTCTGAATATGACGATGACCGATCCGCAAACGCCTGAACCCAAGCAACCCGAAGCATCACGCCCCGAGCGTCCAAAGCGCGGCTGGGGCCGCCGCATGCTGCGCTGGCTCGGCGCCTTCATCGCCCTTCTGCTGGTGATCGTGCTGGTGCTCGCCGGGTGGCTGGTTTGGGCCATCCATTCGCAATCGGGCACGGCGCAGTTGTGGTCGCTCGCTACGCGCTTTGGCAGCGCGTATGTGTCGGGCAAGCTGGAGGGCGGCACGGTGCGCGAGGGCGTGTCACTGCGCGATCTGCACGTCCGCGCGGGCAGCACGGAAGTGCGCATCGACCATGTGGAAGGCCGCTGGGCCATCACACGTGGCCCGTGGCATGCGCACTTCGCGTATCTGCGTGCCGGCAATGTCGAGGTGATCCTGCATCCGACGCCGCCCACACCGCCGAGTGGTCCGCCCAATTCGCTGGTGCTGCCGCTGGCGCTGGATGTGGATCGCCTCGCAGTCGATCGCCTCGCCATCCGGCAGGGCACGTCGACCACCGAACTGAAGTCGATTGCCGGCAGCCTGCATACCGACGGCACGCATCACAACGTGCTCCTCGACGGTATGGAGACGCCCGCCGGCAAGCTCGCGGCCACGCTGCGCATGACCGGTACGCGCCCGTATCCACTCACCGGGGCTGCCACGCTGGCCACGCAGTTCGAGGTGAACGGGCAGAAGCAGGACGCGTCGGTGTCGGCGCAACTGTCGGGCTCGCTGGAGGCGCTGCATATCGAGGCGACCGGCACCGGCGCCAAGCTGACCGCGCAGGCGCTGATTGACGCCACGCCGTTCGGCGCGTTGCCTCTGTCGCGCGCAGTCGTGTCGGCGGAGCACGTGAATCCGCGTGCGTTTGCGCCGGGCGCGCCGGAAGCATCACTGTCGATTCACGCCGATCTGCGCCCCGACGAGAAGGCCAAGACGCTGACGGTGGCCGGCCCCATCCAGATCGACAACGCGCAGCCCGGCACGCTCGACAAACAGAAGCTGCCGCTGCAATCGCTGCGTGCACAGGTGCGTCTGAACGAAAGCGATCAGCAACTCACCGGGCTGGATGTGCGTCTGCTGGGCGGCGCGGTGCTCACGGGCGGCGCAGATGTGCGGAAGGGGCATGGCGCACTGCGCGTGGATGTGCGCCAGCTCGATCTGCAGGCGCTGCACGCATCGCTGGAGAGGACGAAACTCGCTGGCCCCATCACCGTGGATTTTTCGGGAGGCACGCAGCGTGTGGCGCTCGATCTGACGGGCGGCGACATGCGCGCGCAAGCGAAAGCCGTGCTGGATGCGGCGCAGGTCGCGGTGGAGAGCGCCCAGGTGTCGCTGGGGCGCTCGCGGCTGACGCTGGCGGGTACGCTCAAGCACGACGATGCGCAGTCGTTCGCCTTCAAGGGCAATCTGGCGGAGTTCGATCCGTCGCGGCTGGCCAAGGTGGCCAAGGGCCGCATCAATGCCGAGTTCGACGCGCGCGGCACGCTGGGCGAGCCAATTGACGCCGCCGTCAAGTTTGCCGTGCGCGATAGCGATTACGCCGGCTTGCCGATGACCGGCGACGGCAACGTCCACGTGCGCGGCGAACGCCTGCTGCCCAGCGAGGCCAGGCTCGACGTGGCCGGTAACAAGGCCAGCCTGCGGGGCAGCTTTGGCGGGGCGGGTGACCGCATGCATGTCGAAGTCGATGCGCCGCAGCTCGCACGCCTGCAGCTTGGGGTGAGTGGGGCGCTCACCTTGTCCGGCGATGTCTCTGGCACGATCAAGCGCCCGCAGGTGGACGCCACGTTCCGCGCCAATCAGCTTGCCTATCAAGGAAACAAGATCGACACCGCCAACGGTCGTGCGCAGATCCGCGACGGGATCGACGGGCCATTGCTGTTCGAGCTGACCGCGCAGCGCGTGACGGGCCCGAGCCTGTCATTGCGGGAAGTGCATGCCACGCTGGACGGCACGCGACGCGCCCACCGCTTCCGCGCCGATGCCGACGGCAACGTGCGCAACCAGCCGTTCAAGTTCGCGCTGGCAGGCGACGGTGCGCTGACACCCGGCAAGGACGGCGATGGTTGGGACGGCACGATCTCCACGCTGTCGGCGCAGGGCGCGCCCAACCTGCAGCTCACGGCGCCGGTGAAGCTGTCGGTGGCACCGGGCCGCCTGATGATGGGTCGTGCAGACCTGACACTGGACCAGACCCCCATCCACATCGAGCGTGTCGAATCGACCCAGGGTCACGTGCGCAGCGCCGGCCGCGTCGATGGTTTACAGATTGCGCGGGTGCTGGAGCTTGTGCGCACCTGGACGGGCCAGGCACCGCCGGTGCGCACGGATCTCGTCGTCGATGGCCAATGGGATCTGGACCTCGGCAGCACGGCCACCGGCACGGCGCGCATCGCCCGGCGCAGCGGCGATCTGTCGATCAACGCCGGCCGTGGTTTCACGCCACTGGGCCTGACCGAAGCGACCGTGGAAGCGCGCGGCGAAGGCATGCGCCTCGGGCTGCGCGGGAATGTGCAGTCAACGCGCGTCGGCAATGTTTACCTCGATGCGGGTGTCGGGCTTGTGCGTGATCCCGGACCGGGCACCTTGGCGCTCATGGCGCCCACGTCCCCACTTTCCGGCGGTTTGACGATCAGCCTGCCGCATCTCAAGAGCATCGGTGACTTGCTTGGGCCGGATGTCGCAACGGACGGGCAGCTTGCAGCCAGCCTGACATTTGCCGGTACGGTGGGCGCGCCCAAGGTGAGCGGCTTCCTGACGGGCCAGGACGTTGACGTGGCGCTGTACGACCAGGGCATCCGCCTGACCAAGGGCGTGGTGCGCGTGGCGCTCGATCAGAACGTGGTCGACCTGCAGGAGGTGGTGTTCCATGGCGGAGACGGCACCGTGCGGGCGCAGGGCCGCGTGCAGCTTGGCGAGGCGAATCCGAACCTGGCAGGGTCCATCGTTGCCGACAAGCTGCAACTCTTTGCCGATCCGGACCGGACGCTGGTGCTGTCGGGCCAGGCGCGCATCGCCAACGACAACGACCGCGTGGCCATCACCGGCAAGTTCAAGGTCGACCGCGGCCTGTTCGATTTGCCCAAGGACGGCGCGCCGTCGCTCGGCGACGACGTGGTCATCGTCCGTCGTGCCGATGCCGCACGCAACCAGGCCGAACGCGGCGTCAAGCGGGAAGAGAAGCCGGCTGGCCGCTTCAGCCCGGTGGTGGATGTCGATGTCGATTTTGGCGACAACTTCCGCTTCAAGGGTGCGGGTGCAGACCTGTCACTTGGCGGCCAGATGCACGTGCACAGCGAACCGCTCGTGCCCCTGCGCGGCACCGGCACGATCTACGTGCGCGAGGGCAGCACGTACGAAGCGTTCGGCCGTAAGCTGGCCATCGAGCGGGGCGTGCTGAACTTCGTGGGGCCGGTCAACAACCCATCGTTCAACATCACCGCAATGCGGCGTAACCAGGAAGTCGAAGCCGGTGTGCAGGTGACCGGCACGGTGCGCCAGCCGCGCGTCAAGCTCGTCTCCGAGCCCAACGTGCCAGACGAAGACAAGCTCTCCTGGCTGATGTTCGGCTACAGCGCATCAAACGCTGGCCTGGGCCAGCAGCAGGCGATGTCCGGCGCGGCACTCGGCCTGCTGGGCAACGTGGCCGGCAAGAACGTGGCGCGGCGCTTCGGGCTCGACGAGTTTTCGATCGGGCCATCCACCGCTGGCCTGACCGATCCTCAGGTGGTGAGCCTGGGCAAGGCAATCTCTGAGCGCATCACCGTTGGCTACGAGCAGAGTCTGTCGACCGCCGATTCCATCGTCAAACTGACGTGGCAGTTTTCGCGGCGGTGGTCGGTGGTGGCGCGCGGCGGCACGATCAACGGCGCGTCGGTCCTGTTCAACAAGCGTTGGTAATCAATTGGCCCGGCTGCCAGAATGGCAGCAGGTACATGCTTCGCACGAGGAGTTCCATGCCGCATCTTCGTCAACTCGCACAAGTGGGAGTCACCATGGGCGTTCTGGCTTCATTGCTGGGGCTGTTCGGCTGTGATCAGCAGAAGGTCGATCAGGCTGTGGATCGCGTGGGCGATGCCGCCAAGCGAGCATGGCAATCAGCCAAGCCGGATAACCTGCTGTTCAAGGGCATCGTGGCGGGGCAATCGACCGAAGACGACGTCAGGGCCACCGCCGGCCAGCCCGAGATGATCTGGGAGAGCGAAGGCGGCACGCGGCAGCTTGAGTATCCGCGCGGGCCAGAAGGGACTTCAACCTGGATGGTGACGATCGGGCCTGACGGACACGTGCAGAAGATCGAGCAGGTGCTGACTGCCGAAAATTTTGGGCGCGTGCGGGTGGGACAGACCAAAGACGACATCCGCCGGATGCTGGGCAAGCCGGGGAAGGTTGAGGTGTTTAAGCTGAAACAGGAAGAGGTTTGGGGGTATCGGTGGATGGAAAGTGCTACCGAGCGGGCTTTCTTCAATGTGCACTTCGGGCCGGATGGGCGGGTTACGACGACTTCGCGGAGTGACGATCGGTTGAATGGGGCGTAGCTGATTGGTGTTTGGGCCTTCGGCCGTCGCACTGAGGATGTTCTTGTGGTGCATCCCTGGTTTCATCCCTTGCCGGGGCTGACTCACTTTCTTTGGCAAGACAAATAAAAGTGAGTCAGCCCCGGCAGGGAACGAAAGGGAAGTGGACCACCAAGGCCCATCCCCAAGCATCCAATTACCGCACCCGCATCCCCGGCACAGCCCCAGAATGCGGCTCAAGAATATAAAGCCCCGGCTGAGCCTTCTCATCAGCCGCCGAAGCCGCCAACACCATCCCTTCCGACATTCCGAACTTCATCTTGCGCGGTGCGAGGTTGGCAACCATCACGGTCAGCTTGCCCACGAGATCTTCCGGCGCATACGCCGACTGAATGCCAGAAAACACATTCCGCGTCTGCCCTTCACCGACATCCAGCGTGAGCTGCAGCAGTTTGTTCGATCCTTCCACGCGCTGGCAGGCGACGATCTTGGCCACACGCAAGTCGATCTTGGCGAAGTCGTCGATGGTGATGGTCTCGGCCATCGGCTCGATGGCGGCGGCACCGTTGGCGGCTGCCGCCGGTGCTTCTGCGGTGGCCTGCAGTGACTGACGATTCGCTTCCACCAGCGCATCCACCTGCTTCTTGTCCACGCGCGTCATCAGATGCGAGTACGGCTGGATCGGCTTGGCCGACGACAGTTGCGAATCGATCGAGCGCCACGTCAGCGGCTCAACGTTGAGGAACGCTTCGATGCGCTCAACCGTTGTCGGCAGAATCGGCTTGAGGTACACGGCCAGCAGGCGGAACGCTTCCAGCGCGACCGAGCACGCGGCATGCAGCTTTTCGCGGTTGGCTTCGTCCTTGGCGAGGTCCCACGGCTTTTCGGTGTCGACGAACGCATTGACGGCGTCGGCCAGCTCCATCACGGCACGCAGCGCCTTGCTGTACTCGCGCTTTTCATACAGATCGGCGATTTGCGGGGCGGCTTCGCGCAGTTGCACCATCAGCGGGTGGCCCAGCGCGGCGTCGCTCACGCGGCCTTCGAAGCGCTTGACCAGGAACCCCGCAGAGCGGCTGGCGATGTTGACGAACTTGCCCACCAGATCGCTGTTCACACGGGCGATGAAATCGTCCAGGTTCAGGTCCAGGTCTTCCATCGTCGCGTTCAGCTTGGCGGCGAAGTAGTAGCGCAGCCATTCCGGATTCAGGCCGGTGTCGATGTAGCTCTGAGCGGTGATGAACGTGCCGCGGGACTTGCTCATCTTGGCGCCGTCCACGGTCAGGAAGCCGTGGGCGAACACGTTGGTCGGCGTGCGGTGGCCCGAGAACTTGAGCATCGCCGGCCAGAACAGCGTGTGGAAATACAGGATGTCCTTGCCGATGAAGTGGTACTGCTCGGTCGTCGAGTGCTCGGCGATCCAGGATTCGAAATCGAGCCCGCGCTTGGCGCACAGGTTCTTGAAGCTGGCGTAGTAGCCAACCGGCGCATCCAGCCACACATAGAAGTACTTGCCCGGCGCGCCCGGAATCTCGAAGCCGAAGTACGGCGCATCACGCGAGATGTCCCAGTCCGACAGTTTGGCTTCGCCTTCGTCGCCGAGCCATTCGCGCATCTTGTTGGTGGCTTCGGGCTGGGCTAGGTCGGCCACCCATTCACGCAGGAAGTTTTCGCAGCGCGGGTCAGACAGCTTGAAAAAGTAGTGCTCCGACGACTTGCGCACCGGCGTCGCGCCCGATACCACGGAATACGGATTCTTCAGATCGGTCGGCTGGTACGTCGCACCGCACACTTCGCATGAATCGCCGTACTGATCTTTCGCGCCGCACTTGGGGCATTCGCCCTTGATGAAGCGGTCCGGAAGGAACATCTCCTTGACCGGGTCATAGAACTGCTCGACCTCGCGCACGTCGATCAGGCCGGCTTCCTTGAGCTTGAGGTAGACACTCTGGCACAGCTCCTTGTTTTCGTCGGAGTCGGTGCTGTAGTAGTTGTCGAACGAGACGAGGAAGTTGTCGAAGTCGCGTTTATGTTCCGTCCAGACGCGTTCGATGAGCTGGCGCGGGGTCAGGCCTTCCTTCTCGGCGCGCAACATGACGGGCGTGCCGTGTGTGTCGTCGGCACCCACGTAGTAGGTCTCATGCCCGCGCATGCGTTGGAAACGCACCCAGATATCGGTCTGGATGTACTCGACCAAGTGGCCGATGTGAATCGGTCCGTTTGCGTAGGGCAGGGCGGAAGTGACGAGGATGCGACGTTCGGACATGAGCGAGCCAGAAAAGTGCGGGCAGGCCGCGAACAGGGCGCGGCGCGCGGAGAAACGCATATTTTAGCGCGCCCGACGGCGTCGAGCCCGTCAGAGAGGAATCTGCGGAATCGCGGGTGTGATCGTGGGGTTGGCCCATGCGTCACGATGCCGCGCACGGTGTGACCCAAAAAAAAGCGCCGGTCAGAGCCGGCGCAGCTTTCCACAACGGAAAAGGAGGAGAAATCAGGTACCGCCCGGGAGGTCAGCCACGCATCGCGAGCCAGCAACGTGTGGCAAGCGGCACCTGTTTTCTATGACCGGGTTAGCCCTGAATTGGTTTCAAATAAATTTCCACGCGGCGATTTTGCGCGCGGCCGGCCTCGGTGGCGTTGTCGGCAACGGGCTGGTTCTGGCCGCGGCCTTCAGCCGAGAGACGGTTGCGGGCCACGCCGCGGTCAGTCAGGTAGCTCGCCACGCTCTGCGCACGCTTTTGCGACAGCGTCATGTTGTAGTTCGGGTTGCCGGTGCTGTCCGTGTGGCCGACCACATTGGCGGCCAGTTCCGGATGTTGTGTGAGCGTTTGTGCCACGCTATCCAACGGGCCGCGGAACGACGGCTTGATCACCGCGCTGTCGGTGTCGAATGAAACCTGGCTCGGAATGTTCAGCTTGAGCGAGCCGTCGGGCTGCTCTGAAATTTGCGTGCCGGTGCCGGCCGTATCGCCAGCCAGCTTGGACTTGATGGCGCCCCAGTTGTAGCCGACGGCTGCACCGGTTGCCGCGCCCAGCGCACCGCCAATGGCGGCGCCCTTGCCGTTGCCGACCAGCGCGCCGATGCCAGCGCCCACGGCCGCGCCAACGCCGGTGCCCATGGCGGTCTGGTTCTGCTGTTCGGTCGCGCAGCCGGCGGCCAGCAGGGCGACGAGCGAGACGGAAATAAGCTTGGCTTTCATGGTTTCTCCTACGGGTAACGGGATCGGTTCTTGTGAGTTTGCCGATATCCGGCGCATCAGAGGGATATTGAGGGAGGAATCGGACGAACGACGCGCCGGCAAAATACAATAGCAAAACAGTAGATAGAGTGGCCAGGGCGCCGCAAAGTTCATGCCGCGTCACCGTTGGCCCGTCCCCCATTCGCATTAGATTTGTGGAGCAAATGTTGAGCGTAACCATCGAACAGATCACCGAAGCCCTGCGCGGCGTGGTGGATCCCAATACCGAGCGCGACCTCGTGTCGTCCAAATCGGCGCGCAACATCCGGGTCGATGGCGGCGAGGTGTCGCTCGACGTGGAACTCGGCTACCCCGCCAAAAGCCAGTTCGAGCCGATCCGCAAGCTGGTGATCGGGGCGCTGCGCCAGGTGCAAGGTGTCGAAAATGTGAGCGTGCAGGTGTCGATGAAGATCGTCGCGCACGCGGTGCAGCGTGGTGTGCACCTCATGCCGAATGTGAAAAACATCATCGCCGTGGCGTCGGGCAAGGGCGGGGTGGGCAAGTCGACCACCGCCGTGAACCTGGCGCTGGCGCTGGCCGCGGAAGGCGCCAACGTCGGTATTCTCGACGCCGATATCTACGGCCCGAGCCAGCCGATGATGCTGGGCATCCAGGGCCAGCCGGAGTCGGCGGACGGCAAGACGATGGAGCCGATGGAGGGCCACGGCCTGCAGGCCAACTCCATCGGTTTCCTGATCGAGCAGGACAACCCGATGGTCTGGCGCGGCCCGATGGTGACCTCGGCGCTGGAACAATTGCTCAAGCAGACCAACTGGCGCGACCTGGATTACCTCATCGTCGACATGCCGCCGGGTACGGGCGATATCCAGCTCACGCTGTCGCAGAAGGTGCCGGTGACGGGCGCGGTGATCGTCACCACGCCGCAGGACATCGCGCTGCTCGACGCCAAGAAGGGCCTGAAGATGTTCGAGAAGGTGGGGATTCCCATCATCGGCGTGGTCGAGAACATGGCGGTCTACTGCTGCCCGAACTGCGGCCATACCGAGCACATTTTCGGCGCCGGCGGCGGCGAGAAGATGTGCGAACAGTACAACGTGCCGTTCCTTGGCAGCCTGCCGCTGAATCTGTCCATTCGCGAGCAGGCCGATTCGGGCCGTCCGACCGTGGTGGCCGATCCTGACGGCGCCATTGCCGGCGTCTACAAGCAGATCGCACGCCGCGTCGCCATTGCCGTGGCCGAGAAGGCGAAAGACATGACAAGCAAGTTCCCCTCGATCGTCGTGCAGAACACCTGAGCGCAAATCATGGATGCCAGCGAGCCGTTGTCCAACGATCGCCAGACGGGGCGCCCGTCCGTACGGGTGGCGGTGGTGCTGTGCCGCCGCCCGACGGCCAACCGCTGGCAGCCGTTCCAGTGGCGGCTGGAGGCTGTTGTGCCCGATCTGGGTGAATACGGCACCGCACCGCGCTGCCTGGATCGCGCCGACGATGAGAAGGGCGACGAGCGCTGGCTCACGCCCGGCTTCTCCGTCACGCTGTTTCGCGACGAGGCCGAAGGCTACTACCTGAACGTGACTTCCGCCGCGCCCTGCTGGTTTGTGCTGTGGCGCCTGGGTGAATCGGGCACGGCTGACGAAGGCCGGGCGATTCCGCATACGGTTTCGCTCAGCTACAACGAGGCCGGCCGCTGGCTCGACGGTGGCGAGACGGTCGAAAACGTGCCGTTGGACGCCGCGGCGCTGGAGTGGCTGCAGGCGTACGTGGCTGAAAACTACCGGCCTGAGCCGAAGAAGCGGCGCCGGCCGGAGTCGTTCCTGCCGCCGGAAGACCGCGCGAAGTTCTGAGCGAAGCTGCCGTGAGCGACGAAACTTTCCTCTCGCGCTGGTCGCGCCGCAAGGCCGCCGAGCGGCGGGGCGAACCCGAACCCGAAGCGGCCCCGCCCGCGGAGCCGGCGCCCGTCGTCGTGCCCGAAGTGTCGCCGCCCGAGCCCTCGCCCGAGGCGCCGCCCCCGCTCACGCTGGAAGACGCCGCCAAGCTGACGCCATCCGATGATTTCGCGCCCTTCGTCGCGCGCGGGGTGGACGAAGCCGTCAAGCGCGCCGCGCTCAAGAAGCTCTTCGCCGATCCGCACTTCAATGTGATGGACGGGCTCGACACCTACATCGACGATTATTCGCAGCCCGACCCGATCCCGCCTGAGATGTTGCGCGAGTTGCGCCATACGGCGGGATTGCGATTGTTCGAGCCGCTGGAAGAGGAGGCGGCTGCGCCGACAGGAGTCGAACCGATATCGGATGTTTCGCCCGCTGTGACCGGCGAGATGCCGCGTGAACCTGGCGATGCCGAATCGGCCTTCCCGGACGACCCCGCCCAGGCAACCCCGCATGGCGGTGCTAAGCCGCCGTCCGTAGAATAAAAAAAGAAGACCGCGCGGCAAGGACCGTGCGGCCATGTCCCCACAGCCCGCGCCATGCACGTGGGCGCTCACGCACAAATCCATGCCGACGCTGCTCTGCAGTTGCAATCACACCATGCCGATCGATGCCGATGCGGTGGGCGACGCCCTGCGCGAGTCCGCCGCCGCCATCGACGCGCCGGGCAAGACGCACCACCTGCTGTGCCGCCGCGAGATCGGCGCGTTCACGCAGGCGCTGAATGGCTCGGAAGACGTCATCGTCGCCTGCACGCAGGAAAAGGCGCTGTTTGCAGAAGTGGCCGCGCAGCACGAGGGCGTGACCGCGCCGATCCATTTCGTCAACGTGCGCGAAACGGGCGGGTGGTCGGCGGGGGCCAGGCGCGATGCGCGCGGTTTCCGTGCCAAGACAGCGGCGCTGCTGGCCGTGGCAGGGTTGCCGGCGCCGGACCCGGTGCCCGTGGTCGACTACCGGTCCGACGGCCACGTACTGATCGTCGGTCCTGCCGAGCGAGCGATGCCGTGGGCGGAACGGCTGGCCGACCAACTGAGCGTGACGGTGCTCGTCACCGGACGCGACCGCGCAAAGGGTCCGCTTGTCCCGTCGATGGAGCGCCGCTGGCCCGTCCACGCGGGCGAACTGCAGGAGGTGAAGGGCTGGCTTGGCACGTTCGAAGTGAAGTGGCGCAACCGCAATCCGATCGACCTGGACCGCTGCACCCGCTGCAACGCCTGCATCGATGTCTGCCCCGAAGGCGCCATCGACGCGCTTTACCAGATCGATCTGGACGCATGCCGCGACCATCGCGCGTGTGTAAAAGCGTGCGGCGATGCGATGGCCATCGATTTCAGCCGTGTGGATGCACCGCAGGCGCTATCCGGCCAATTCGACCTGATCTTCGATTTGAACGATGCGCCGGCGTTTGCGCAGCACCAGCCGCCGCAGGGGTACTTCCACGCGGGCGCAGACGCGGGCCGCCAACTGACGGCATCGCTGGCACTGCTGCAAATGGTGGGCGAGTTCGAGAAGCCCAAGTTCTTCCAATACAAGGAATCCATCTGCGCGCACGGGCGTAACGGCCAAGTGGGCTGCGACGCTTGCGTTCAGGTGTGTTCTGCGTCGGCCATTGCGTCGCAGTGGAAGGACGGCCGTGGCAGCGTGCACGTCACGCCCAATCTGTGCGTGGGCTGCGGCGCGTGTACGACCGCGTGCCCGACCGGCGCCATTACCTATGCTTATCCCAGCGCGCCTTACCAGGGGCGCAAGCTGAAGACGCTGCTGAGCACGTATGCATCGGCAGGTGGACGTGATGCCGTGGTTCTGCTGCATAACGGTGGGCGCGGCCGCACGCTGATCGAGCAACTGGGCCGGGCCGCGCGTATCGACAAGGCCCAGGGCGTGCCGGTGAATGTGCTGCCGGTCGAGGTCTTCCATGCGGCATCGACGGGATTGGACCTGTGGTTCGCAGCGTTGGCTTACGGCGCCGCGCGCATCGCCATCCTGCTGACGGAAGACGACGCACCGCAGTACCGCGCGATGCTCGCTGAGCAGGTTGCCGTGGCGCAGGCCGTGCTGCAGGGGCTGGGCGAACCGGCGGATGAGGCGGGCGTGGTGCTGATCGACGTGGCGGATGCGGCTGCGCTCGACACGCGCTTGGGCTGTGCTGACGTGTCGGGCCCGCTGCGCGGCTTGCGCCGTGACATGCCGGCCGCCACCTTTGCGGTGGCCGCTGCCAAGCGCGAGACGCTGGATTTTGCGCTCGACCATCTTGCGCGCCACGCCCAGGCCACCGATGCCGTCATCCCGCTGCCGGCCGGGGCACCGTTTGGCGCCATCACCGTGAACCGCGAAAGCTGCACGCTGTGCATGGCTTGCGTGGGCGCGTGCCCTTCGCAGGCGCTGCGCGACCAGGCCGAGCGCCCGGTGCTGGCCATGATCGAGCGCAACTGCGTCCAATGCGGCCTGTGTGAAACCACGTGCCCTGAAAGCGCCATCGCTCTTGTGCCGCGTCTGAACCTGTCGGCCGAAGCGCGCCAATCGGTCACACTCAACGAGGCCCAGCCATTCCACTGCATCCGCTGCAACAAGCCGTTCGGCACCGCGCAGATGGTCACGACGATGCTGGCCAAGCTGGGCGCGCACCCGGCGTTTTCGGGTGCCGCCGCCGAGCGCCTCAAGATGTGCAGCGACTGCCGCGTGATCGACATGATGCAGCACGGCGAACGTCCCGGCGCCCCGCACTGAAGACCGCGCACCGAACACCGTGCATTGAAGCCGATTCCTGATCCCATGACCGACGCCCAGCCCCTGCAATTCCAGCCCGCCGCCACCCCTGCCGACAGCGCCGAGGATCTCGCCCGTGCGGACCTGTACGGCCTGCTGGCCACGCTGTTCTTCCATGCGGCAGACGCCGATTTGCTGCAGCGCATTGCCGCCGCGCCGCTGGACCCGGTAGGCGACGACGATATCGCGCCGGCCGATGCGGAAGCCGCCGCCAGCAGCGCACTTACCCAGGCGTGGCGAAAGCTTGTCGCCCGCGCCGGCCAGACCACCGCAGGGCAGGCCGACGACGAATACACCGAACTGTTTATCGGCGTCGGCAAGCCCGAAGTGTTCTTGTACGGCTCGTATTACCAAGCCGGTTTCATGAACGAAAAGCCGCTCGTGGTGCTGCGCGACGACCTGCGCCGCTACGGCCTGGAGCGTGCCGAGGGCGTCACGGAAACCGAAGATCACCTTGCTACGCTGTGCGAGGTCATGCGTTACCTCATCGCCGGGGACGATGTTGCCGTAGCCCGCATCGAAGAGCAGCGCGTTTTTTTCCAGCGCCATCTGGCCCCGTGGGTCGATACGGCTTGTGATGCTGTATTGCAGCATCCGCGCGCCGCGTTTTATGCCGACGTGGCGGGATTGGCAAAAGCGTTTTTCGACGTCGAGCGGCTCGCGCTGGAATTGGCGTGACGGCGATGGTCCACGTGCCGAAAAATTAGGCGGAAGACCAAGAGCCACGCCCCGCCAGCGTCACGGCGGACCGATTCAAACTGCACTCATTGAAAAAATTCATCGGTAAATCGTCAGGAAAATCCCGGGGTGAGGGGTTTTAGGCATGGTTTTCCCATGCCGTTACTCCTAAAATGTGTTCAAAAATTCCTATTACATTCGGTCATCGGTTTGAACGAGCCGGGGAGCATCGAAATGCCAGGTCCGAACACCGTCCCTTACGCCCGCCCAGAGGCGGATTCCGCTGAATCCGCCCCCACGCGCCGCCGCTTCCTGATGGGCGCCGCCGTGGCCGCTGCCGCCGCAGGCACGGCCGCCACGGCCAGCCATCTGGTGCAAGCGCCTGCCGCCCCTGCCTCGCCACCGGCTGACGCCGCTGATGACGGTGCCACCGGCTACCGGCTGAGCGAACACATCCGCAAGTACTACAAGACGACGTGGATCTGATGCGGCTGCACGCGCCCCGCTGTCACTCCATCGTTATTGCACGCATCCCACATCCTCAGGTGACCTCATGCTTCTGACCCGCAAACCGGCGGTACAGGACACCAAAGCCGCACCGGCCCGACGTTCAAACGGCCAGAGTGCCGCATCGCTTGCCGGCAGTCTGGCCCGCAGCCTGGCCGGCGCACTGCCCACCATGGACCGCCGCACCTTCCTCAAGCGCTCCGGCATCGGAGTTGGCGCAGGGCTGGCCGCGACGCAGCTTTCGCTGGTGAAGAAATCGGTGGTGGGTGAGGCCCAGGCCGCCGAAGGCAAGGGCGACATCGTTGTGCGCCGCACGGTGTGCTCGCACTGCTCGGTCGGCTGCTCGGTGGATGCCGTGGTGCAAAACGGCGTGTGGGTGCGCCAGGAACCGGTATTCGACTCGCCGATCAACCTGGGTGCGCACTGTGCCAAAGGTGCTGCCCTGCGCGAGCATGGTCACGGTGAATACCGCCTGAAGACGCCAATGAAGCTCGTGGACGGCCGCTACCAGCGCATCAGCTGGGAACAGGCGCTCAACGAGATCGTCGCCAAGATGAACACGATCCGCCAGGAAACCGGACCGGATTCGTTCTTCTTCGTGGGTTCGTCCAAGCACAGCAATGAGCAGTCGTACCTCATGCGCAAGTGGGTGTCGTTCTTCGGCACCAACAACTGTGACCACCAGGCGCGTATCTGCCATAGCACCACCGTGGCCGGCGTAGCCAACACCTGGGGCTACGGCGCGATGACGAATTCGTACAACGACATGCAGAACGCCAAGTGCGCGTTGTACATCGGCTCGAACGCCGCCGAGGCGCATCCTGTGTCGATGCTGCATCTGCTGCATGCCAAGGAAACAGGCTGCAAGGTCATCGTGGTCGACCCGCGCTACACGCGCACGGCGGCCAAGTCCGATGAATACGTGCGGATCCGGTCGGGCACCGATATCGCCTTCCTGTTTGGCGTGCTGTATCACATCTTCAAGAACGGCTGGGAAGACAAGCAGTACATCCATGACCGTGTCTACGGCATGGACAAGGTGCGCGAAGAAGTGCTCGCCAAGTGGACGCCGGACAAGGTCGAGGAAGTGTGCGGCGTGCCTGAGGCACAGGTGCACAAGGTCGCCGAGATGATGGCGATGAATCGCCCCAGCACGCTGGTGTGGTGCATGGGCCAGACGCAGCACACCATCGGCAACGCCATCGTGCGCGCATCGTGCATCGTGCAATTGGCCCTGGGCAACATCGGCAAGTCGGGCGGTGGCGCCAATATCTTCCGCGGCCACGACAACGTGCAGGGCGCCACCGACGTCGGCCCCAATCCCGATTCGCTACCGGGCTATTACGGGCTTGCTACTGGTGCGTGGAAGCATTTCGCCTCCGTGTGGGGGCTCGATTACGACTGGATCAAAGGCCGCTTCGCCTCGCAGGCGATGATGGAAAAGTCGGGCACCACGGTTTCGCGGTGGGCCGATGCGGTGCTCGAGAAGAATGATCTGATCGATCAGGACAACAACGTGCGCGCCGTCTTTTACTGGGGCCACGCGCCGAACTCGCAAACGCGCGGGATGGATATCAAGCGTGCGCTCGACAAGATCGACCTGCTCGTGGTGATCGACCCATACCCGTCGGCCACGGCGGCCATGGCCAACATGCCCGCCGCCGACGGCACGCCGCCCAATCCAAACCGTGCCGTCTACCTGCTGCCGGCCGCCACGCAGTTCGAAACGTCGGGCTCATGCACCGCATCTAATCGCTCGCTGCAATGGCGCGAGAAGGTGATCGAGCCGCTGTTCGAATCGCAGCCGGACCACGTGATCATGCAGGCGTTTGCCGATCGGCTCGGCTTCGGCAAGGAGCTGTCAAAGAACTACAAGATCACCGAATACAAACGCGCCGGCATGACGTGGCGCGAGCCGGAGATCGAATCGATCCTGCGTGAAATCAATCGCGGCAACTGGACGATCGGCTACACCGGGCAATCGCCGGAACGCCTGAAGGCTCACATGCGCAACATGCATCTGTTTGATGTGCGCACGCTGCGCTGCAAGGGCGGCAAGGACGCCGAAACCGGCTACGACCTCACCGGCGATTACTTCGGCCTGCCTTGGCCGTGCTACGGCACGCCGGAACTCAAGCATCCCGGCTCACCCAACCTGTACGACACAAGCAAGCATGTGATGGAGGGCGGCGGCAACTTCCGCGCCAACTTTGGCGTGGAGCGCGACGGGGTCAACCTGCTGGCCGAAGATGGCTCGTTCTCGCTGGGCTCGGAGTTGACGACAGGCTACCCCGAGTTCGATCACGTCTTCCTCAAGAAACTGGGCTGGTGGGACGACCTGACCGACGCCGAGAAGAAGGCCGCTGAAGGCAAGAACTGGAAGACCGATTTGTCCGGCGGCATCCAGCGCGTGACGATGAAGCACGGTTGCCACCCGTTCGGCAACGCCAAGGCCCGAGCGATCGTGTGGAACTTCCCCGATGGCATTCCGCAGCACCGCGAGCCGCTGTATTCGACGCGGCCCGACATGGTCGCCAAGTACCCGACGCACGACGACAAGAAGGCTTTCTGGCGCTTGCCCACCCTGTACAAGACAGTGCAGCAGCGCAATATCGAGAACAAGGTCCACGAGAAATTCCCGATCATCCTCACCTCCGGCCGTCTGGTGGAGTACGAGGGCGGCGGCGAAGAGACGCGCTCCAACCCGTGGCTTGCCGAGCTGCAGCAGGAGAACTTTGTCGAGATCAACCCGAAGGCCGCGGCCGACCGCGGTATTCGTCACAACGATTTTGTCTGGGTCAAGACGCCGACCGGCGCCCAGATCAAGGTGCGCGCGCTGGTGACGGAGCGCGTGGGTGTGGACCACGCCTTCATCCCGTTCCACTTCTCGGGCTGGTGGCAGGGCAAGGACTTGCTCGATTACTACCCGGAAGGCGCCCACCCGATCGTGCGTGGCGAGGCCGTCAACACGGCCACGACCTACGGCTACGACTCGGTGACGATGATGCAGGAAACGAAAACGACGGTCTGCCAGATCGAGCGGTTCGCATAAGGACGGGGAGATCAACATGGCACGCATGAAATTCATCTGTGACAGCGAGCGCTGCATCGAATGCAACGCCTGCGCCACGGCCTGCAAGAACGAACACGAGGTGCCCTGGGGCGTGAACCGGCGCCGCGTGGTCACGATCAACGACGGCATGATCGGCGCGGAGAAGTCCATCTCCGTGGCGTGCATGCATTGCTCCGATGCCCCGTGCATGGCGGTCTGCCCGGTCGACTGCTTCTACCGCACCGAGGACGGCGTGGTGCTGCACGACAAAGACGTCTGCATCGGCTGCGGCTACTGCTCGTATGCGTGCCCGTTCGGCGCGCCGCAGTTCCCCAGCCAAGGTACGTTTGGCGTGCGCGGCAAGATGGACAAGTGCACGTTCTGCGCGGGCGGCCCCGAGAAGAACGGCAGCGAGGAAGAATTCGAGAAGTACGGTCGCAACCGCCTCGCTGAAGGCAAGCTGCCGCTGTGCGCCGAAATGTGCTCGACGAAGGCGCTGCTGGGCGGCGATGGCGATGTGATTTCCGACATCCTGCGTAACCGGGTCATGAAGCGCGGAAAGGGCGCTGAGTTGTTCGGATGGGGCACGGCTTACGGCGGTGGGCACGGCAAAGGCAGCCAGGCAGCGCCGGCTACTCCGGCCGCGCCTGCTTCAACGCCGGGAGCAAAATCATGACCCCCAGAGCACGATCGACCAGCCTGCTGATCGCCCTGGGCGCTGCGCTGTTGCTCGGTGCCTGCGGCGAACGCCCGCAAGTCGCCTTTGCCTCGCACCGCAAGGACGACGCGCCAGCCTACAAGGGCGCGGAAGACGATCCGTTCATGGCCAAGAACTGGACGCCCGGTGACCGCACGAGCTGGGAGAACCAGATCCGCGCGCGCGGCCAATACCAGAACGAGTACAACAAGACGCCATGACGCCATGACACGTACGAGCGGAGGTTCGTCCATGCGCACTTCCTGGAAACACCTTGCGATGGCCGTGTTGCTCGGCGCAGCGGCGGCGTTGGCGAGCGCTCAGCAGCCGGCCAGCGCGCCGGCCGCCAACAATGCCCCCGTCAACCCGGCTGTGCAACCGGCGCAACCGTTCTCCAATGTCGTCTCGGAGAACGTATTTGATCTACAGAAGCGCGATCTCGCCAAAGAGGCGCGAGACCAGGCCGCACGCCGTGTCACGCGACCCGGCAACAACGCACCTGTCTGGCGCGAGGTCAACTCCGATCAGGCCCATTACGCCAGCATTCCCGGGCTGGAAGCCGGCGTGCTGATCCAGCGCACCGGGCAGAAATGGCGGCTGTTCCGCAACGGCGTGATCACCGTGTGGGGTGGTTGGCTCGTGGTGCTGGTGCCACTGCTCATCCTGGGCTTTTTCCTGTGGCGCGGCACGATTCCCCTGAAGGAAGCGCCCACCGGCCGCAAGATCGAGCGCTTCACGCCCACCGAGCGCTATGTGCACTGGACGATGGCGATTTCCTTCGTCACGCTGGGCGTGTCGGGCATCGTCATGCTGTGGGGTAAGCATTTTCTGCTGCCGATCCTTGGGCACCAGTTGTTCGGCTGGCTGACGTACATATTGAAAAATCTCCACAACCTGGTGGGGCCGCTCTTCACGGTCAGCATCATCTTGGCCTTCGTGATGTGGGTGGGGGACAACCTGCCGCGCCGCGGCGACATGAAATGGCTGCTGAGCTTGGGCGGCATGTTTGCCGGCGAGCACGGCGCCGAAGTGCCGTCGCACCGCTTCAATGCCGGCGAGAAGCTCTGGTTCTGGGGCGGGCTCGTCGTGTTCGGGCTGATCCTGTCGGCCTCGGGCTGGACGCTCGATCGCATCGTCCCGGGCGTGGATTACTACCGCAGCACGATGCAACTGGCCGAGGTCATTCACGCCATTGCGGCGGTGGGCATGATCTGCATGTCGCTGGGCCACATCTACATGGGCACGGTCGGGATGGAAGGGGCTTACCGCGCAATGCGTGATGGCTATGTCGACGAGGCCTGGGCGAAGGAGCATCACGAGCTTTGGTACGACGACGTCAAGGCCGGCAAGATCCCCGCGCAGCGGACTCAACCGCCTGCGCCGCCGGCGCCGAGCGAGCAGCCCGCCAAGTCATGACGCCATCGACCGCCACCGAATCAAGGAACCTCACCATGCATGCATCCGCTCTGAGCCGCGCCGCAGGTATGGCACTTGCTGCCGCCATGCTGAGCCTGACAAGCGGACTGGCCGGCGCCAAGCTGCCGGCACCGACGGAAGAACAGAAGGCACAGGCCGTTCTGGCGAAGGCCAAGGCAGCCTGGGGTGACAAGGTGGCCGCGTTCCAGACGTGCAAGGCCCAGGACAAGGTGGCGGCGTCCTACCAGGCCGGCGGCAAGGCTGCGCATACGCAACCGGGCGCGCCGTGCGTTGACCCCGGGCCGTTTGTCGCACCCATGCCTCCAGCATCTGCACCAGCGGCCAAAGGGTGAACCGCTGTTGCCAATGTTGCGTGTTCATCATCCGGCAGTACAATCGTCCGCTCCCCGAGTGAACCCTGACTGGAGGTGACACATGAAGCAACTCGTGATTGCACTCGCCGCGATCGGCCTGATGGCTGGCTGCGCATCGAACTCAGCGTCGACGGCCAAGGCGGCTAATGCTGGTGACGGCGCCATGGCGGCCTCGGCCGTGCTGGCACCCAAGAGCGGCAGTACCGTGCAAGGCAGCGTGAAGCTCGCGCAGCAAGGCGACAATCGGGTTGCCATCGCCGTGGATATTTCTGGTTTGCCGGCCAACGGCATGTTCGGTTTCCACGTGCATGAGAAGGGCGATTGCTCGTCGGCGGATGGCAATAGCGCCGGCGGCCACTTCAACCCGACCGGCCAGCAGCACGGTGATCCGCGCCACGGCGCACACCACGCCGGCGACATTCCGATGCTGCAATCCGATGCCAACGGCAAGGCCGTCGGCTCGATCGTTCTTTCCGGCGTGACGCTGTCGCCTGGGCCCACGAGCCTGGTCGGCCATGCGCTGATCGTCCACGCAGGCAAGGACGACTACATGACCCAGCCCACCGGCAATTCCGGCGGGCGCATCGCTTGCGGCGTGATCGTGGCGAACTGATCGCCCGCACGCGGTACCTGCTCGCGCAGGTACCAGCCGCACCATGCGCACGCTTGCCGTGCGCATTTTTATTTGAACGAAGACATTGATGCCGCTGCGCCCTGAACTGACCAACGCTTCCGTTCCGCTGCTCGACGAGGTTGAAGTGCTCGACGAGCTGGGCCGCGCCCGCAATGTCTACATCCCCGGTGAACGCCCGCTCACCGTCTACCTCGACAAGCGCGAACTGGTCACGCTGATGACGCTGGGCGGCGCGCCCGAAGCGCTCGTACTCGGCTATCTGCGTAACCAGCGCCTGGTCAGCAGCATCGACGACATCGCCTCCATCCAGGTCGACTGGGAAACCGAATCCGCTGCCGTCACCACGCGCGGCGGCATTGCAGACCTGGATGAGAAGACCGCCCGCCGCACCGTGACCACCGGTTGCGGGCAGGGCACCGTGTTCGGCTCGCTGATGGACGAGATCGACGCCATCCATCTGCCGTCCGACGCGCGCATGACGCAGACCACGCTGTATCGCGTGGTCGACACCATCCGCCTGCAGCAGTCGATCTACAAGCAAGCGGGGTCGGTGCATGGCTGCGCGCTGTTCGATGTGCACGGCGGACTGCTGCACTTCATCGAAGACGTGGGCCGCCACAATGCCGTGGACGCCATCGCCGGCCTCATGTGGCTTGAGGGAATGGGCGGCGGCGACAAGATCTTCTACACCACCGGCCGCCTGACCTCCGAGATGGTCATCAAGGGCGCGCAGATGGGCATTCCGTTCCTGCTGTCGCGCTCGGGGGTCACGCAGATGGGCCACCAGATGGCGCAGCGGGTCAATCTGGCGCTGTTTGCGCGGTGCACTGGGCGGCACTTTCTGCTCTACACGGGGCGGGACCGTTTTGTGGCCGAGCCGGAGGTGGCCGGCACGGTCGGGCCGCGCGGGGAGCTGCCCCAGGCGGCGGAATCCGGCCGCTGATCTGCCCGCGTTTGTTCGGATAAGGCCCGCGCAAGCCATCAGCCGCCACGGGGTTTTCCGTCACAGGTTTGGGAGTACAATCCGCGTTCCAAACCGGCCCCAGCCGCGGGCCGGCCTGCTGGCGTGACCAAATGGGGACAGTTTTCGCACCGCGAAGCCTGCCCCCATTTGTTCATCCAAGGTATCTGGACGCTCCATGAGCATCAAATCCGACAAGTGGATCCGCCGCATGGCCGAGCAGCACGGCATGATCGAGCCGTTCGAGCCCGGTCAGGTGCGCGAATCCGAAGGGCGCCGCATTGTTTCCTACGGCACGTCGAGCTACGGCTACGACATCCGTTGCGCCGACGAATTCAAGATCTTCACCAACATCAACAGCACCATCGTCGATCCGAAGAACTTCGACGAGAAGTCGTTTGTCGACTTCAAGGGCGATGTGTGCATCATCCCGCCGAACTCGTTCGCGCTGGCCCGCACGATGGAGTATTTCCGCATCCCGCGCACGGTGCTGACCGTGTGTCTGGGCAAGAGCACGTACGCGCGCTGCGGGATCATCGTGAACGTCACGCCGTTCGAGCCCGAATGGGAAGGCTACGTGACGCTGGAGTTCTCCAACACCACGCCGCTGCCCGCCAAGATCTACGCCGGCGAAGGCTGCGCGCAGGTGCTGTTCTTCGAGAGCGACGAGGAATGCGAAACCTCGTACAAGGATCGTGGTGGCAAGTATCAAGGCCAGCACGGTGTGACGCTGCCCAAGACCTAGTTTTTGTAGTCCGTTTCCGCGCGTTCAGGCGTATCCGGAGCGGTGCCTTTAGCTTCATCCATAAGGAACCACGATGAAATTCCGCTTTCCCGTCATCATCATTGACGAGGACTTCCGCTCCGAGAACATCTCCGGGTCGGGCATTCGCGCGCTGGCCCAGGCCATCGAGCAGGAGGGGATGGAGGTTACTGGCCTCACCAGCTATGGTGACCTGACCTCGTTCGCCCAACAGTCGAGCCGTGCCTCTACCTTCATCGTCTCGATCGACGACGATGAATTCATCAACCCGGACAACGACAAGCCCGAACCGGAAGCGGTAGAAAACCTGCGCTCCTTCGTGGCCGAGGTGCGTCGCCGCAACGCCGACATTCCCATCTTCCTGTACGGCGAAACGCGCACCTCGCGCCATCTGCCGAACGACGTGCTGCGCGAGCTGCACGGCTTCATTCACATGTTCGAGGACACGCCCGAGTTCGTGGCCCGACACATCATTCGTGAAGCGCGCAACTACCTGGATTCACTGCCGCCGCCGTTCTTCAAGGCGCTGATCGACTACGCGCAGGACAGCTCGTATTCGTGGCATTGCCCGGGGCACTCGGGCGGCGTGGCGTTCCTGAAGAGCCCGGTGGGGCAAGTGTTCCACCAGTTCTTCGGCGAGAACATGCTGCGCGCCGACGTCTGCAACGCCGTGGAAGAACTCGGCCAGTTGCTTGACCACACGGGCCCGGTGGCCGCGTCTGAACGCAACGCTGCGCGCATCTTCGGTTCGGATCACATGTTCTTCGTGACCAACGGCACGTCGACGTCGAACAAGATGGTGTGGCACGCCAACGTGGCGCCCGGCGACATCGTGGTGGTGGACCGCAACTGCCACAAGTCGATCCTGCACGCGATCATGATGACGGGGGCGATCCCCGTGTTCCTGATGCCGACGCGCAACCATTTCGGCATCATCGGCCCGATCCCGAAGAGCGAGTTCGAGCCCGAAACGATTGCCAAGAAGATCGCCGATCACCCGTTCGCCAGCCAGGCCAAGAACAAGAAGCCGCGCATCCTCACCATCACGCAGGGCACGTACGACGGCGTGCTGTACAACGCCGAGATGATCAAGAACATGCTGTCGACCGAAATCGACACGCTGCACTTTGATGAAGCGTGGCTGCCGCATGCGTCGTTCCACCCGTTCTACGAGGACATGCACGCCATTGGTCACGGCCGCCCGCGCAGCAAGGACGCGCTGGTGTTTGCCACGCAGAGCACGCACAAGCTGCTGGCCGGCTTGTCGCAGGCCTCGCAGATCCTCGTGCAGGATTCCGAAACGCGCAAGCTCGATACGTACCGCTTCAATGAGGCGTATCTGATGCACACGTCGACGAGCCCGCAATATTCGATCATCGCTTCATGCGACGTGGCCGCGGCGATGATGGAGGCGCCGGGCGGTACTGCGCTGGTGGAGGAGAGCATCGCCGAAGCGCTGGACTTCCGCCGCGCCATGCGCAAGGTGGAACAGGAATACGTCGGCACGAATGGCGGCAGTGGACGTGGCGACGACTGGTGGTTCAAGGTCTGGGGCCCGAACGACCTGTCCGACGAAGGCATCGAAGACCGCGAAGCGTGGATGCTGAAGGCCAACGAGCGTTGGCACGGCTTTGGCAACCTGGCCGAAGACTTCAACCTGCTTGATCCGATCAAGGCCACCATCATCACCCCGGGCCTGGACGTGGACGGCAAGTTCAGCGACTCGGGAATCCCGGCCGCCATCGTGACGCGTTACCTGGCTGAGCACGGCATCATCGTCGAGAAGACCGGTCTCTACTCGTTCTTCATCATGTTCACCATCGGCATCACGAAGGGCCGCTGGAACTCGATGGTGACCGAGCTGCAGCAATTCAAGGACGATTACGACAACAACCAGCCGCTGTGGCGCGTGTTGCCGGAGTTCGTGCGCCAGTTCCCGCAGTACGAGCGCATCGGCCTGCGTGAGCTGTGCGACAGCATCCACAGCGTCTACCAGGCCAACGACGTGGCTCGCGTGACGACGGAGATGTACCTGTCGAACATGGAACCGGCGATGAAGCCGTCGGACGCCTGGGCCAAGATGGCTCACCGTGAAACCGAGCGCGTGGCAATCGACGACCTGGAAGGCCGCATCACCGCCATCCTGCTGACGCCGTATCCCCCGGGTATTCCGCTGCTGATTCCGGGCGAACGCTTCAACAAGACGATCGTGCAGTACCTGCAATTCGCTCGCGAGTTCAACAAGCTGTTCCCGGGCTTCGAGACCGACATTCACGGCTTGGTCGAGGAAGAGGTCGACGGCAAGATGGGGTATTTCGTCGACTGCGTGCGCTGAGTTTCAGCTGCACAAAAACAAAACGCCGCGCTGAATCAGCGCGGCGTTTTTGTTTGCAGCGTGCGGCAGATTATTCCGCCAGCGCCGCCCGAGCAAACGCAATGGCTTGCTTCACCTGCTCCGGCGCCGTTCCGCCGATGTGGTTGCGCGAGGCGACCGAGCCTTCCAGCGTCAGCACGGCGTGCACATCGTCGCTGATCAGATCGGACTTGTCGCCCAGGCCGCAGATGTCGCGCAGTTGTGCCACGGACAGGTCTGCCAAATCACAGCGCAGGTCGTCGCACGCGCGCACCGCGTGCGCCACGGCTTCGTGTGCATCGCGGAAGGGCAGGCCACGCTTGACGAGGTAGTCGGCCAGATCGGTGGCGGTGGCGTAGCCCTGCAGAGCTGCGGCGCGCATCGCGTCGGCCTTGACGGTGATGCCTGGCACCATGTCGGCAAAGATGCGCAGCGTGTCGACCACGGTATCCACGGTGTCGAACAGCGGTTCCTTGTCTTCCTGGTTGTCCTTGTTGTAGGCCAGCGGTTGGCCCTTCATCAGCGTGAGCAGGCCGATCAGGTGGCCATTGACGCGGCCGGTCTTGCCGCGCGCCAGTTCGGGCACGTCGGGGTTTTTCTTCTGCGGCATGATCGAGCTGCCGGTGCAGAAGCGGTCCGCAATGTCGATAAAGCCCACACGCGGGCTCATCCACAGCACCAGCTCTTCAGAGAAGCGCGAGACGTGGGTCATGACGAGCGCGGCGGCGGCGCAGAATTCGATGGCGAAGTCGCGGTCGGACACGGCGTCCAGCGAGTTGCGGCACACGCCGTCAAAGCCGAGTTGCTGGGCGACGAATTCACGGTTGATCGGGTAGCTCGTACCAGCCAGCGCCGCGGCGCCCAGCGGCAGGCGGTTGACGCGCTTGCGGGCGTCCAGCATGCGCTCGGTGTCGCGGGTGAACATCTCGACGTAGGCCAGCAGGTGATGGCCGAACACCACCGGTTGCGCGACCTGCAAGTGCGTGAAGCCCGGGACGATGGTGTTGGTGTGCTGTTCGGCCAAGTCCAGCAGCGCGCTGCGCAGGGCCTTGAGCAGCCCGACGATGTTGTCGATCTCGCTGCGCAGCCACAGGCGGATGTCGGTGGCAACCTGGTCGTTGCGCGAGCGGCCCGTGTGCAGGCGCTTGCCGGCGTCGCCCGCCATGGCGGTCAGACGCGCTTCGATGTTCAGGTGCACGTCTTCCAGGTCCAGCTTCCACTCGAACGTGCCGGCTTCGATCTCCTGGCGGATCTGCGCCATGCCCTTTTCGATGGCGGCGCGGTCGGCTTCAGCGATGATGCCTTGCTTGGCGAGCATGGCGGCGTGCGCGAGCGAGCCCTGGATGTCGAACAGTGCGAGGCGCTTGTCGAAGAACACCGACGCGGTATAGCGCTTGACGAGATCGGACACCGGCTCGTTAAAGCGGGCGGACCACGCTTCGGCCTTCTTGGCGAGTTGGGAGGTCATGGGCGGACTGCTGGAGGAGGCGGCTAGCAGGAGGGGCCAGCCGCAAATTCAGGAAACCGCGATTATATCGCCCGCCGGGACTTTCAGCCCCCGCGCCAGAGCCGGCTACAGCGTGCTGTCGATCAGTGCACCCTTGAATACCACGGGGCCGGTCGGTCCCTCCGGATTGGGCGAGCCGCCACGCGGTTCCACGCTGATGGCCAGTGCGGGGACCTGCCGCAACGGCTGCGCCACCGTCAGCCGCACGGCGCGCTGGTGCCCGATCACCCCAAGTGACTGAGGATGCCCGCCGGGCGGCAGCGCCCAGAGCTGCAAGGCCTGTTCAGTGTTGAGCGGCGTTGCGTCCAGCCGTTTGAGCGATAGCGTGCCGGTGCGCGCATCCCAGGTGACGAGGACGGCCGCCTGGGCCTTCGCGTCCTGCAGCACGGCCACGGCGTTGGCGACAGGCGCCTCGCGCAATTGCTGCGCCAGCCTCAGGTTCAGCCCGATCGCCACCGCCGCAACCACCGCCGCGACTGCGGTGGCGCCGCGCCAGAAGCCGGTACCTTGCCAGAGCCGCTGCCAGACCGCTTTCCGCGGCGGCGCCGGCTCGCGCCAGCCGAGTTGCACTTCAACCCGGCAGAGAATTTCCGGCAGCGGCACCGTGGCTGGCTGGAGCGCCGGCAGGTCGGCCAGATAGCGCTGCCAGCGTTCGACCGTGGCGCGCACGGCGTCGTCGTGGCGAATGATCTGCTCGAATCGGCGGCGTGCGCCGTCACGCAATGTTCCGACCGCGTATTCGGCGGCCAGCTTGTCGACGAGATCGGGGTGTCGGCGCGGGTCCATCACGGTGCTCCGAGGCATTCGCGCAGGCGGTCCAACCCGCGCCGCATCCAGGATTTGACGGTGCCCAGCGGCAGTGACAGCGCTTGTGCCAGCTCGCTGTGCGACAGGTCACGCAGATAGGCGAGCGACACGACTTCGCGCTGCTTTGGGTCCAGGCGCTTGAGGCATTCGGCCAGCGCGCGGGCTTGCTGGCCGGCGAGCGCGAGGTCCGCCGGGCCAGGGGCGTGGTCGGCCAGGACATCGGCGTAGGTGTCATCCAGCGGCACGGATTCCTGCACGCGCTCGGCACGCTGCCGGCGCAGGCAATCGAGTGCACGGTTGCGCACGATCGTGGTCATCCACGTCATGGGGGCGGCCAGATGCGGGCGGTAATCGCCGGCATGGCGCCAGATGTTGACGAAGCTTTCTTGCAAGACGTCCTCGGCCCAGTCCTTCCTGACCAAGATACGCAGCGCGAGCCCAAACAGTTTCGGTGCGCAGCGCGTATATAGCGTGCGCAGGGCGTCGCGGTCACCCAGGCCGATGCGCTGCAGCAACGCCGCCAGCTCTTCCGCGTCGGCGCTTTGGGAGCGAGCTGCCGCGGCCGCCGTCGGCGGATCGGCGTCTTGCGCGGCGTGGTCGTCGGCGGTGCGCTGGAAGGTGAGCACGGGGCAGCTTTTTGTGGACGGTCCTGCCCAGAGTGTAAGTAGAAACCGTGGTTGCCGGGGGAATTCACGTGAAAGGTGCTGAGGTATTTGCATCCAGTTGGGCGCGCGCTTCGTACAAGAGATCAGGCGCTGGACAAACGCCCGCGATTCCCATCACGCACCGCACGGATCGCGCTTTTCCCCACATATGCAAGGAGACCGACGATGGACACAACCAAAGAGATGGATCAGTTGGAGAGTGACAGCCCGCGCATCGACGCGCGCCGCCGCGTGCTGCTGCGCGCGCCGGGGCTGATGGCGCTGGGTTCGCTGGCGGCGGTGTCGCTGGGCCAGTCGATGCCTGCCTGGGCGCAGACCCAATCAGGCAGCGTGAAAGACGACATCAACATCCTGAACGTGGCGCTTGGGCTGGAGTACCAAGCCATCGCCGCATATCAGGTGGGCGCAGAAAGCGGCTTGTTGCAAAAGCCCGTGCTGGCGACGGCTGTGAAGTTCCAGGGCCACCACAAGGCACACGCGGCGGTGCTGGCGGGAACGGTGTCCAAACTGGGTGGTACGCCGGTCATGGAGAAGAAGGTGGCGGAATACAACTTCCCGGTCAGCCAGCTCAAGACGCAGGCCGACGTGCTGCGTTTTGCCGCCGGGCTGGAAAAGGGCGCCACTTCGGCCTACCTGGGCGTGATGCCGAATTTCTACACGCGCGACCTGACCAAGGCCGCCGCCAGCATCCTGGGCGACGAGGCAATGCATTGGGCGGTGCTGCTCTCGGTGCTGGGTGAAGACCCGGTGCCGGTGGCGTTCATCAGCTAAAGGGTTTGTTGGGCCGCCACACCGGCTGCTCGTTACGGTGTGGCGGTTTTTTTGTGCGCGTCGAATGCTTCGACGATGCAATCGAGCAAGGCCCGCACGCGCGCGGTCTTGTGCAGATCGGCGTGCGTGACGAGCCAGACGTCCTGCATGCTCCGACGGTTTGGCAGTACGCGCACCAGTTGTGGATACGCTTGCGCGCGGCGGCAAACCAGCTCGGTGATCCCAATGCCTGCGGCCACCGCCTCGAACAGCGCCAGCGCCGAGTTGCTCTGCAAGACGACGCGCCCGCGCGTGATCGGCTCGCCGCAGAGGTCCTCCCACATCCACGGCACTTCGTTGCGCGGGTAAAGCACCAGGTCGTGCCCCGCAAAGGCCGTCCCTTCCTCAGGCTCGCCGCGCGCGGCGACGTAGCTGCGGCTCGCATAGATACCGGTTTCCATTTGGCCGATGCGCCGCGCGATGAGGTCTGGTGAATCCGGGCGCAGCGTGCGCACGGCCACGTCGGCTTCGCGCTTGGTCAGGTTGGCAATGCTCTTGGACGCCATGCAGACGACGTCGATGCCCGGATGCTGCTGCCGCAGCTGCGCGATGGCCGGCAACACAAAGGTGGCTGCCATCGTGTCGGTCGTGGCCACTCGGATCGTGCCGGCGAGTTGGTCGTCGATGCCGGCAACGCGGCGCTCGATGGTGTGTGCCGCCTGCTCCATTGCTTCGGCCGGCCCGATCAGCGCTTCGCCGGCCGGTGTGAGCACCAGCGCGGTCGACGTCCGCAGGAAGAGCTTGGCCGATAGCTCGTCTTCCAGCGCTGCGATGCGGCGGCCCACCGTGGCCTGATCCACGCCCAGGCGCTGGGCCGCACCGCGCAGCGTACAGGTGCGCGCTACCGCCAGGAAAAAGCGTCCGTTGTCCCAGTTCACGTCGGGCTCCGAATATGCGTAGATGAGTGATGCAAATTTGCAGCGTTGCGATGCAAAAACGCTGCTTTTTTGCATGCGCTCTCCAGCCTACACTTGGCTGCATGAAATTTCCAAACGGTTCCGCCATGTCTTCATGCCACGCCAACACCATGTGCGTCACTCCCTCGGCTGACTTGCAACCCGATCTCAGCCGCTGGCGCCGCAACGCAACGCTGGGCATTCTCACGTCGGGTGTGTTCATGGCGGTGCTCGATACGACCGTGGTCAACGTGGCGCTCATCGCCATGCGCGACAGCTTGCACAGCAGCGTCGCAGAACTTGCCTGGATTGTTGACGCCTACACGCTCGCCTTTGCCGCCTTCATCCTCACGGGCGGTTTGCTGAGCGACCGCATTGGCGCGCGCACGGTGTTCATGGCGGGGATGGCGGTGTTCATCGTGGCCTCGGCCGGCTGCGGGCTGGCACCTTCAGTGGCCACGTTGATTGCCGCCCGCATCCTGCAGGGCGTCGGGGCGGCGATGTTTCTGCCGAGTTCGCTATCGCTCATTCGCAGCACGTTTGAAGACCCGCGCGAGCGCGCCTGGGCCATTGGCCTGTGGGGCGCCATCGTCGCGACCGCCGCGGCCGTGGGCCCGGCGCTGGGCGGCGTGCTGGTCGACACATATGGCTGGCGCAGTGCCTTCCTGATCAACGTGCCACTGGGCGTGGTCGGCATGCTGGGCACATGGGTCATCGTGCGTCACGTGCAGCCTGCGCGCGCCAAGCCGTTCGACTGGGCGGGGCAGGTGACGAGCGCGGTGATGCTCGCAGCGCTGTGTTTTGCCGCGATTGAATGGCCGGTGCGCGGCGCGCAATCGCCGTGGGTGTGGGGTACCGCGCTGTTGACGGTGGTGGCCGGGGTGCTGTTCGTCTTGGTCGAACGCCGGGCGCGTGCGCCACTGGTGCCGCTGGCCTGGCTGGGGCATCGCACGCTGGGCGCGGTCAACGGCGTGGGGTTTCTGCTGAACTTCGGCTATTACGGCGCGTTGTTCGTGCTGAGCCTGCATTTGCAGAATGTCGAACACCTGAGCGCACGCCAGACCGGCCTGGTCATGCTGCCAATGGCGGTGAGCCTGTCGGCGGGCAACATCTTCGCGGGCAAGCTGATGGCGCGTTTTTCTACGCCGACGATGATGCTGAGTGGCCTCGTGATCGGCGCAGCGGGTTTGCTGGCAACGTCGGCTGCACTGACCGGCCAAGTGCACATCTGGGTGGTGAGTGCAACGATGATGGCTTACGGCGGCGGCACCGCGCTGGCGATTGCGCCCATGACGTCGACCATCCTGTCTGCGGCGCCGGGCGAGTTGGCCGGCACGGCGTCGGGGTTGCTCAACGCCGCGCGGCAGACCGGGAGTTTGCTGGGCGTGGCAGCGGCGGGCGCGGTCGTCACGGTGGTGCCCGGTCTGGCGCATGCCTCGCCGCTGGTGTTCGGCCTGATGACGCTGTCGTACGCCGGCGCGATGGCGATGGCGTGGATCAGCCGTCGCCCGGCCGCCACCGCGCTGGCTGCCTGATCAGCCGCTATTGCGAAGCCCCGCGGCAATCCCGTTGATCGACAGATGGATGCCGCGCCGCACACGCGCATCGTCGCTGCCGGCCTTGCCCGAGCGGAAGCGCTTGAGCAGTTCGACCTGCAGGTGATTCAGCGGGTCGAGGTACGGGAAGCGGTTCTTGATGGAACGCGCCAGCAGCGGGTTGTCGGCCAAGCGCTCCGACTGCCCCGTGATGGCTGCCAGCATCTGCTCGGTCAACGTGAACTCCGCCGAGATGCGCGAGAACACCGCGTTACGCAGCTTGCGGTCATCACACAACTGCGCGTAGCGTGACGCCACGTTCAGATCGGCCTTGGACAGCACCATGTCCATGTTCGAGAGCAGGTTCGCAAAGAACGGCCACTGCTTGTGCATGCGCTTGAGCGTGGCCAGGCGCGCGGCGCGGGCCTTGGCGTTGCCAGCGTCATCGAGCCAGCGCTGCACCGCGCTGCCAAAGCCGAACCAGCCCGGCAGCAGCAGACGGCATTGGCCCCACGAGAAGCCCCACGGAATCGCGCGCAGGTCTTCAATGCGGCGGTGTTTCTTGTCCATCAGCTTGCGCGAGGCCGGGCGTGAACCGAGGTTCAGGTCAGCAATCTCGGTGATCGGCGTGGTGGCGAAGAAGTAGTCCTTGAAGCCCGGGGTTTCGTAGACGAGGTTGCGGTACGCGGCAAAGGCGTTGTCCGACAGCGCCTGCATGGCGGCTTCGAAATCTTCCAGGCCCTTCGGCCGGTTGCGCGTGGGCAGCAGTGTCGCTTCCAGCGTGGCCGCGACGATGGTTTCCAGGTTGCGCCGACCGATCTCAGGATTGGCGAACTTGCTGGAGATGATTTCGCCCTGCTCGGTCAGGCGGATCTGCCCATTCACCGTGCCCGGCGGCTGCGACAGGATGGCCTGGTAGGTCGGGCCGCCGCCTCGGCCGACCGTGCCGCCGCGGCCATGGAACAAGCGCAGGCGCACGCCCTTGCGCTCGAACAGATCCACCAGCGCCAGCTCGGCCTTGTACAGCTCCCAGTTGGAGGTGAGGAAACCGCCGTCCTTGTTCGAATCCGAATAGCCGAGCATCACTTCCTGCTCGTTGCCCTGCGCCGCCAGCACGGCATCGAAGCCGGGCAGGGCAAGCAGGTCGGCCATGATTTCCGGCGCGTTGCGCAAGTCTTCGATGGTTTCGAACAACGGGATCACCATTACATCCAGCGCGGCGCTGCCGCTGCCATTGGCGCCCGTGCGGAACATGCCGGCTTCCTTCTGCAGCAGCATCACTTCCAGCAGATCGGACAGCGTCTCGGTGTGCGAAATGATGTAGTTGCGCACGATGCGATTGCCGTAGCGGGCACGCACTTCGCGGGCGGCGCGGAAGATGTCGATCTCCGACGTGGTCTGCTCGCTGTATGCGTGGAACGGCAACGTCAGCACGCGCGGCTGTTGCAGCTCACGCAGCAGCAGCGTGCGTTTGTCGGCCTCGGACAGCGCCGCATAGGCGCCTTCCACACCCGCAACCTTCAGCAGCTCGGCGACGGTCGCTTCGTGCACGTCCGACACCTGCCGCAGGTCGATTGACGACAGGTGGAAGCCGAACACATCAATCGCGCGCGCCAGCGATGCCAGCCGTGCGTCGGCCAGCACCTCGCCGTGGTGCGCCGCCAAGGAATCGATGACGATCTGGATGTCGGCACGCAGTTCTTCTGCGTTGCCGTAAGCCGGAGCGGGGCCGACGGCGTGGCGGCCAGCGTCTTCGCCCGTCAGTTCGTGGCACGTGGCTGCCAGGCGCGCATAGACGCCAATCAGCGCACGGCGGTACGGCTCGTCCACGCGGTGTTCGGAATGGTCGGGTGAGCGCTCGGCCAACGCTTGCAGCTCTGCGCTGACATCCACCAGCGACGTCGACATCGACAGCTCCGCACCCAGCGCGTGGATCTCTTCCAGGTACCACGCGAGGATCACGCTCGCCTGCTTGCGTGCGGCGTCGCGCAACGTCGTCGCGGTGACGAACGGGTTGCCGTCGCGGTCGCCGCCGATCCACGAGCCCATCTGGAAGAAGGGCGGCAGCGGTGCCGGTTCGCCGCGTGCGCCGCGACGCGGGAACGCGGTCGCAATGTCTTCTTCCAGTTCGCGGTACAGCGCGGGAATTTCGCGCAGGAAGGTGGTTTTGTAGTACGACAGCGCGTTCTCGATCTCGTCGGCGACCATCAGGCGCGTGGTGCGCAGCATGCGCGTTTGCCACAGCTTTGTGACATGGGAACGCAGCAGCGCGGTGTTGCGTTCGCGCTCGCGCGTGGTGAGCGGTGCGTCGCGCTCGGCCAGCAGGCGGGCGATTTCGCGTTGTGCATCGAGCGTGCTCTTGCGCTGCACCTCGGTCGGGTGGGCGGTCAGCACCGGCACGATCAGCGCGGTTTCGAAGAATCGGCGCAGCACGTCGCCCGACAGGCCTTCATCGGCGGCCGACAGCAGCGCGCGCATCAGGCTGCCCGGCTGCGGCGGCGATCCAGCCAGCGCATGCACGCGGCGGCGGCGATTGTGGTGCTGGTCTTCAGCGATGTTCGCCAGGTGCGAGAAATAGCTGAAGGCGCGCACCACCGACGTGGTTTGGTCGCGCGAGAGCGTCTTCAGCAGCCGGTCGAGATCCTGCTCGGCCTGACGGTCGCCGTCGCGGCGGAAGCGCACGGCAGTCTGGCGGATGGTCTCGACCGTTTCGAAGACGGTGCCGCCTTCCTGGTCACGCAGCACGTCGCCCAGCAGGCGCCCGAGAAAGCGGATGTCTTCCTTCAGCGGCTGATCCTTGGCCGCGGCGCTGCCCGACGAGCGTCGGGAAGTGGGACCGAGTGATGCGCCGTTGGCTTCGTCCGCACCATTGGCCTTGGTCACCGGTTTGGAGGCGGGCTTGGCAGCCTTGATGGCCTTCGGGGCCTTGCTGGTCTTGGCGGGGGCGGCGGAAGGCTTGCGGGCTGTGGTCGCGCGCGAGGAAGCGCGGCGCGCGGCGGGCTGCGTCATGGTGTCTCCTAGGTTGGGTAGGTAAGGTGCCTGAACGGCCCTCTTTTCTGCATCACTTCAACGTGATAGCCGGACTGTCGCGAAAAAGCTGCGTGCTACCATTGCCGCATGTCTTCCAACGCCCGCCCGACTTCCCGTCAATCCCAGCTTGCAACGACTCCTGCAGCCCAGGCGCCGACCAAGCTGGTCATTGCCTCGCGCGAAAGCCGGCTTGCCCTTTGGCAAGCCGAACACGTGCGTGCTGCATTGCAAAAATACTATCCCGCGTGCGACGTGTCCATCCTTGGAATGACCACGCGCGGCGACCAGATTCTCGACCGCTCCCTCGCGAAGGTGGGGGGCAAAGGTTTGTTCGTGAAGGAACTGGAAGTCGCGCTGGCCGAGGGACGTGCCGATCTCGCCGTGCATTCGCTCAAGGATGTGCCGATGGAATTGCCCGAAGGCTTTGCGCTTTCGGCCGTCCTCGAACGCGAAGATCCGCGCGACGCCTTTGTTTCCAACGACTACGCCGATTTGGCCTCGCTGCCGGCCGGCGCCGTCGTGGGCACGTCCAGCCTGCGCCGTGAAGCTTCACTGCGGGCGCGCTTCCCGCATCTGGTCATCCAGCCGCTGCGGGGCAACCTCGATACTCGCCTCGGCAAGCTTGATCGTGGCGACTACGCCGCCATCATCCTGGCTGCTGCCGGGCTTAAACGCCTTGGCCTGGCTGATCGTATCCGCTCGACCATCGCGCCGGAAGAATCGCTGCCGGCAGCAGGGCAGGGTGCACTCGGCATCGAGATTCGCGCCGATCGTGCAGACGTACGAGCGTGTCTCGCGCCGCTGCACGATGACCCCACCGCGCTGGCCGTGACGGCTGAACGCGCCGTTTCGCGCATCCTCGGCGGTTCCTGCCAGGTGCCACTGGCTTCGTTTGCGCAGTGGTCGGATACCGGCACGCTGCGCCTGCGCGCCTTTGTCGCTTCGCAGGACGGCACCCGCAAACTTGCCGCAGACGGCGAGGCGACGCCATCCACGCAGGCCGAAGCGGACGCGCTGGGCGTGCGCGTCGCCCAGCAGATGCTGGCCGGCGGCGCACGCGACATCCTTGCCATGCTGGGCGCCGACGCCCCACCCGCTACCTAACTCCCACGGCTCGCCATGGACGACCACTTGCCACTGCGCTTGTCACCATCGTCGCCCGCATCCAGCACGCCGCCTGTTCAATCGGCAACCCCGCCCGTGGTGGTGGTCACGCGTCCGCGCGCGCAGGCGCCCATGCTGGTGGCGGCGCTTGAGCGCCACGGCCTGCGTACGCACCAGTTTCCACTGCTCGACATTGCGCCGACGCCCAATCTCGACGACTTGCGTGCCGCACTGCGCGATCCTTCACGCTACGCACTGGTCGTGTTCGTCAGCCCCAACGCCGTGCAACAGGCATTTGCCGCCATGTCGGAAGGTTTCCGCTGGCCGCAGGAGGTGCCGGTAGCGGTGGTGGGCCCCGCGAGCGCACAGGCACTTGCCACGCACGGCGTTGCTCCGCCGGCGCACCGTGTGATCAAACCCGACACGCATGCCGACGACGCACGCCAGGATTCCGAAGCGCTGTACGCGCGGCTGGATGTGCCCGCGTTGAGCGGCCGGGAGGTGCTGATCGTGCGGGGCAACGGTGGCCGCGAATGGTTGGCCGATCAACTGCGCGAAGCCGGCGCATCGGTCCGCACGGTGGAAGCCTATCGCCGCAGCGTGCCGGTGCCCGATGCCGCTGCGTGGCTCGCGTTACGTGCCGTGCTTTCGGCCCGCCATGCCTGGACGCTCACCAGCTCCGAGGCCGTCCGTAATCTCGATGAACTGGCCCGCGCCAATCTGTCGCCCGCCGATCTGGATACGCTGCACGGCGCGCCATGCTTTGCTTCGCACGCCCGCATCGTCGAACAAGCCAAATCGCTGGGCTTTCGCGACGTGACGCTCACCGGCGCCGGCGACGACCGGCTCCTCGCCAGCGTGCTCGCGTGGGCCGGGCCGGTATCGGCAGCCGAGCATGCCCCGGCAGCGGTGTCGGCTGAATCAAACCCGTCTACTTCTTCTTCCACTGTGACGCAGACTCCCGTTCCCTCGGCGGCTCCCGCTTCTGCCCCTGCTTCGACACCAGCGCCCGCATCCGCGGCAGCCAAGCCGAGCCCGGCCCCAGCGCCTGCTGCTCCGCCGGCTGCGTTTGCGCCCACCATGACGGTCAACCATGCGCCGCGCCGTGGCGGTTGGCTGATCTGGGTGGTGCTGGTTGCGGTTGTGGCAGCGGTGGCCGCGCTGCAGGTGCGCAACGAGCGCCTGGCGCGCGAGATCCGTCAGCACGCCCAGACGAACGAAGCGCTGGCGCAGGAGATGCGCGTGCTGTCGCGCGCGGATCAGGATTCGGTTTCCCAGCTGCAACAGAAATTCGGTGCGCTGGATGCCCGTACCGCTGAAACGCGCGATCGCCAAGCCGCGCTGGAGCAGGCCAACCAAGACCTTCTGCGCAATCGCGATGACTGGCAGCGCGCCGAGATCCAGCGTTCGCTGGAAGTCACCGCCGAGCAACTACAACTGACGGGCAATGTCGCCGGCGCGCTGGCTGCGCTGCAAACGGTCGACGCGCGCCTGGCCACGCTCGACAAGCCGCAGTTCAACGCCGTGCGCCGGGCGGTATCGCGCGACATGGCCAAGCTCAAGGCGATGCCGTCGTTTGATCTGGCGGGTGCGACGCTGCGGTTGGATGACGCCATCAACGCTGTAGACACGCTGCCGCTCATCTCGTCGGCCCAGCCGCTGGAGGCGGAACAGGCTGCGCAGGCGCCGCATGCGGCCGCGAAACCCACGAAGAATGCCAAGGCGCATGCTGCGGCCGCGTCGGCGCCGGTTGCATCGACGCCGTCAAACGCCGGATGGTCGGCTGGCGTGCGTGCCTGGTGGGGCCGCCTGTGGAGCGACGTGCGCGACGAACTCGGCCAGATCGTACAGGTGCGCCGCGTCGACCAGACCGAGGCATTGCTGCTGTCTTCGGACCAAGCGTGGTTCTTGCGCGAAAACCTCAAGCTGCGCCTGATGAATGCACGCCTGGCATTGCTCTCGCGCAATGACGCCGTGTTCCGCGCCGACCTGGGGCGTGCCGATACGCTGCTCGCGCGCTACTTTGATACGCAGTCTTCGCGCGTGACCACGGTGCAGAATCAACTGTCGCAGGTGCGCGCGACGGCGGGCACGCTGCAGGTGCCGACGCTGGCTGACAGCCTTGCCGCCGTGCGCGGTTCGGGCAAGGAGTGAGCATGCGCTGGGTATTCTGGGTCGCGCTCCTGTTTGCTGCCGCCGTTGGGCTGGCGCTGTTTACTGAACTCAACCTGAGCAACGTCGTGCTGTTCTACCCGCCGTACCGGGTCGAGATGTCGCTCAATTTCGTGCTGGCGGCACTGCTGGCGACGTTCGTGGTGCTGCATCTTGTGATGCGCCTTTTCCACCATGTGGCCGGCATGCCGGCGCGTGCTGCAGCGTATCGCGAGCGCAACCGCATCCTGAAGGCGTCTGCCGCGCTGCGCGAAGCGATGGAAAGCCTGTTTGCCGGGCGCTTTGGCCATGCGGAGCGCCAGGCGCGCGAAGCACAGGCTTGGGAGCCGCAGCGCGAAACGGCCGCGCTGATCGGTGCCCGTGCCGCACACCGCATGCAGGAGACCGAGCGCCGCGACGCCTGGATGGCCGAAGTGTCTTCGCCCGATCGTGAGCAGGCGAAGCTTGTGTCGATGGCCGAATTGCTGGTCGACGCACGCGATGCGGAAGGTGCGCTGGAGAAGATCGCGCAACTGCAATCGCAGGGCTCGCGGCAGATTCAGGCGCAACGCATTGCCCTGCGTGCGCATCAGCATCTGAAGAACTGGAGTGAGGTGCTGCGCCTCACGCGTGCCCTGGAAAAGCGCAACGCCATCCATTCCGTGCTGGCCGCACGACTCAAGCAGATGGCGTGTGAAACGCTGTTGGCCGAGCGCCGCCACGATGCCGATGCGCTGAACAGCTTCTGGCGCGAGCTGACCACGGAGGAGCGCCGCTCGCCTCGCATTGCCTCCCTGGCGGCACTGTATTTCGCGCAGCTTGGTCGCACCGATGATGCCAAGCGCATCGTTGAAGATGGCCTGAAGACGCATTGGGATAGCCGCCTGATCCGTCGCTACGCCGATTGCGCAGTGCCGGGCAAGGCCCTGCCGTTGATCCAGCAGGCCGAGAAATGGCTCGCCCAGCATCCGGTAGATGCCGACCTGTTCTACACGCTCGGCATGCTGTGCTTCAAGGAGCAGCTCTGGGGCAAGGCGCAGTCGAACCTGGAGTCGGCATTGAAGTACGCCGATGCCGATCACTCTGGCAACCTGCGCGCCCATGCGCATCTGGCGCTTGCACAGATGTTCGAACAGACGGAGCGCATGGAAGATGCCCAGCGCCACTATCGCCAAAGCGCATTGCTTGCCGTGAAATGAGAAAGGCCGGGATGACCCCGGCCTTTTTTCTTGCTGGTGACGGCGCCTATTTGTTCACCATCCGTGCCGGTACGGAAAGCGTGAGGATTGCACCCAGCACCATCGACGCGGCCAGCATGTACATGCCGGAATCGGTGCTCTGCGTGGCGTCTTTCAGCCAGCCGACGGCGTAGGGGCTCAGGAAGCCCGCAAGGTTGCCCAGCGAATTGATGAGCGCAATGCCGGCGGCGGCGCCGGTGCCAGCCAGGAACGCAGTCGGCAGGCTCCAGAACAGCGGCAACGTGGTCAGGATGCCCATGGTGCCGAGCGTGAGGGCGGCCATGGCCAGCGTGGTGTCGGTGTGCCACACGGCGGACAGTACGAGCCCGACCGCGCCCACCACCGCAGGAATCGCGATGTGCCAGCGGCGCTCACGCAGGCGGTCGGCGCTGCGGGCCACCAAGACCATGGCGACGACTGCCGCGCCGTACGGAATCGCCGTCAGCAAGCCCACCGAGAACGGATCTGCCACGCCGGTCTGCTTGATCAGTGTCGGCAGCCAGAAGCTCACGCCATACAGGCCCATCACGAAGGTGAAGTAGATCAGGCTCATCAGCCACACGCGCGGGCTGGCCATGACGGTGCGGATGGGCGGGTCTTCCTTCTCGGCGTCTTCGGCGGCGATGTTGCGGGCGAGCAGCGCCTTCTCTTCCTCGGTCAGCCACTTCGCGTGGCTGATGCGGTCGTCCAGATAAGCCAGCACGAAGATGCCGACGATGATCGAGGGAATGCCTTCGATCAGGAACATCCACTGCCAGCCGGCTAGGCCGTAGACGCCGCCAAACGCCTTCATCGCCCAGCCTGAGATGGGGCCGCCGATCACGCCCGACAGCGCAATCGCCGTCATGAAGAAGGTGGTGGTGCGCCCACGCCGCTGCCCCGGATACCAGTACGTGAGGTACAGGATGATGCCCGGGAAGAAGCCGGCTTCTGCCAGGCCCAGCAGAAAGCGCATTACGTAGAACATGGCCGGCGTGGTCACGAACATCATGGCCGCCGAGATGATGCCCCACGAAATCATGATCCGTGCAATCCAGATGCGCGCGCCCACGCGGTGCAGGATCACATTGCTCGGCACTTCAAAGAGGAAGTAGCCGATGAAGAAGATGCCCGCGCCCAGGCCGTAGATGGTCTCGCTGAACTTAAGGTCGTTGAGCATCTGCAGCTTGGCAAAGCCCACGTTGACGCGATCGAGATACGCGACCACGTAGCACAGCAGCAGGAACGGAACGAGGCGCCACGTCACCTTGCGGTACGTGGCTTCTTCAAGCGCGCTTGTGGACTGGGGCGGCAGCGTGCTTGCGCCGCCGACCGGTGAGGTGGGTGGGGTGGTGGTGGCCATCGGGTCTCCAGAATTGTTGTGAGTTCAGGCCGAGTGCTCCTCGTTACCTACCTCGGCCTGGAAAACCGCCACAGCATTCTGCGCTTCTCGGGCGAATGCGCCAAGACGCCCGCCGGCAGGGTTTATACGCAGCGCCCGCCGTCCACTTCCAAACACGTGCCGGTAATGAACTCCGCTTCGTCCGACGCCAGATACAGGCATGCGTTGGCCACATCCTGCGGCGTGGAGAGCCGCCCCATCGGGATCGTCGCCAGGAAGCGCGCGCGGTTCTCAGGGGTGTCGGGTACGCCCATGAACTGCTCGATGAGGCCCGTGGCGCCCATCACCGGGTTCACGCAGTTCACGCGGATCTTGTCGGGGCCAAGCTCCGCCGCCATCGCCTTGCTGGCCGTGATGACGGCCCCCTTGCTGGCGTTGTACCAGACGAGCCCCGGCCGCGGCCGGATGCCTGCGGTGGACGCCACATTGACGAACACGCCGCCACCGCGCTCCCGGAAGTGCGGGACGATGTGATGCGCCGTCCAGTAAATGCTCTTCACGTTGACGGCCATCACGCGGTCGAACTCATCTTCGGTGATCTGCAACAGGGGCTTGTTCTTGTGCGTGGTGCCGGCGTTGTTCACGACGATGTGCAGATCGCCATAGCGCCCCAGCGTGGCGCCCAGCAATTTGGCGACGGAATCGCCATTCGACACGTCAGCGTGCACGAAATGCGCATCGCCGCCGGCCACGCGAATGGCGCTGGCCACGCGTTCGCCGGCTTCCGCATTCAGGTCATTGACGACGACGCGTGCGCCTTCGCGGGCAAAGGTGTTGGCGATGCCTTCTCCAAAACCCGAACCCGCGCCCGTGACGATGGCGATTTTGCCGGCAAGCCGCATGGTGTCTCCTCGTGTTGTGGGTGGATGTTGCGTTGCGCCTTAACCGTGACGGATGGCGATGGTCTTGAGCGTGGTGAAACCGTAGAGCGCTTCAAAGCCCTTCTCGCGCCCATGGCCCGATTGGCCCATTCCGCCGAAGGGCAGTTCAACGCCGCCGCCCGCCCCGTAATTGTTGATGAAGACCTGGCCGGCCCTGAGCTTGCGTGCGAGGCGCATCTGGCGGCCACCGTCGTTCGTCCACACGCCAGCCACCAGGCCGTACGGTGTGCCGTTGGCCAGGGCCAGCGCTTCGGCTTCGGTATCGAACGGCATGGCGGCCAGCAGCGGGCCGAACACTTCCTGTTGTGCGAGCCGGTGCGTGTGCGGCACATCGCGCAGCAGCATCGGCGCCTGGTAGTAGCCGGTCTCGGGCGCCTCGGGCACCACTTGGCCCTGGGCCATCACCGGAATGTTGGCGTGCTGCGCATCCGAGACGAAATCCCATACGCGTTGCTGCTGCTTGGGGTTGATGAGCGGCCCGCAATCCAGATCCAGCGACGACGGGCCGACCTTGATGGATTCGAACACCATGGCCAGCCGGTCCAGCATCGCCTCATACACGCTGCGCTCGATCAGTACGCGGCTGCCGGCAGAGCACGTCTGCCCGGCGTTCTGGATGATGCCGTTCACCACGGCTGGAATGGCCGCTTCCAGATCGGCGTCGGCAAACACGATTTGCGGAGATTTGCCGCCAAGTTCCAGCGTCACGGGCACGTGGTTTTCTGCCGCCGCTCGCACAACGGCTTTGCCCGTTTCCGGTGATCCCGTGAACGACACATGGTTGATGCCGGGATGCGCAGCCAGTGCCGCACCCGCTTCGTGGCCATAGCCGGTCACGATGTTGAGTGCGCCGTCGGGCAGGCCTGCCTCGGCGGCCAGCTCGGCCACGCGCAGGATCGACAGGCACGCGTCTTCCGCCGGCTTGACCACGCATGCGTTGCCCGCCGCCAGTGCAGCGCCCACGCTGCGCCCGAAGATCTGCATCGGGTAGTTCCACGGGATGATGTGTGCCGTTACGCCATGCGGCTCGCGCACGGTCAGCACGGTGGTATCGGCCGGGTAGGGGATGGTTTGCCCGTGCAGCTTGTCGGCCGCACCGGCGTAGAACTCGAAGTAGCGGGCCACGGCGCGGGCGTCGGCGCGCGCTTGGCGCATGGGCTTGCCGGTGTCGCGGGCTTCCAGGCGGGCCAGTTCTTCTTCGTGATCGGCCAGGCGCAGGGCCACGCGCATGAGCACACGGCCGCGCTCGGCTGGCGGCAACTGGCCCCAGACGCCCTCGAACGCACGCCGCGCTGCGTGCACGGCCACGGTGATGTCGGTGGCGTTGCCGCGCGCAATCTCGGCAAAGGATTGGCCGTCGGACGGGTCGAACACCTTGATGCGCATCCCCGAGTCGGGCGACATCAGACGGTTGGCGATGAAGTGCTGGGCATGCATGGGGGGTTCCTGCAAAAGATCGGCAACGCACGATTTTCGCACGGGTGCAGGCCGGGTAGGGGAAGCGGCAGGGTGTCAGGGGCTATAATGCCCGCCGACAGATTTTCACGTTTCTTTCCAACCATTTGCGTCGCGTTTTTACGCAGTTCGCGCATTCCGGAGCATTTCCATGAGCTTCAACAACGTCTCGCCGGGCAAGGACATCCCCAACGATTTCAACGTCATCATCGAGATCCCGGCGCAGAGCGACCCGGTCAAGTACGAAGCCGACAAGGAAACCGGCCTGCTGTTCGTGGACCGCTTCGTGGGTACCGGCATGCGCTACCCGGCCAACTACGGTTTCATCCCGCAGACGCTCTCGGGCGACGGTGACCCGGTCGACGTGCTGGTCGTCACGCCGTTCCCGCTCATCCACGGTTGCGTGGTGCGCTGCCGTGCCCTGGGCATGCTGAAGATGACCGACGAATCCGGCGTGGACGCCAAGCTGGTTGCCGTGCCTGTCAACAAGCTGAGCCCGGCCACGGCCCACATGACCGACCTGTCGGACATCGGCCAGAACCTGCTGGATCAGATCAAGCACTTCTTCGAGCACTACAAGGCGCTGGAAGCCGGCAAGTGGGTCAAGGTCGAAGGCTGGGGCGGCATTGAAGAAGCCCACAAGGAAATCGCCGACGGCGTTGCCAACTATAAGAAGTAAGCAATTTCAGGATTTCGCCATACGGCGTGTCTGACAAATCCCGGGCTCCGGATGGAGCGCCGGGATTTTTTCTTTGCGAAGTGGCCATCAGCGCCATGCGCACGGATTTGTCGGCGTGCGTCAGAGCGCCATCTGCGGCCGGGGCTAGGTCGTTGTATGCGTTTCATGGAGTTCTCTACGAGTTTTGCATACTTACCGCCCGGTAGTTCTGCTACACAGAGATTTAAGAAACGCTCATTTGCCCACCGGAAACGGCCCCTCTAGACTCCCCGTCAAGTTTGACTCCAACCCTTGGTACTGCGATGTTGAACAAGACCGTTGTCGTTCCCGTGCTTTCCGCTGTGGCCATGGCCGCATTTACTGTGTGGGCGCTGCTGGTTGGGCCGCCGGACGCCGCCCACGCTGGCGAGCGTGCCGTTGCATCGACCGCCATGGCTGTTGATTCGAACGCCGCACACTGCGTGATCGCCCGGCAGAAGCCTGCCGCACACTAAGCTTTGCTTCCGCGTCCGCCGCTCGTGCGGACGCGGTCTTTCCCCCCCTCCGCCGTTTCCCGCCGCTAATCCGATTCTGATCGTTGCCTGAACGGCGAGCGGTCTGTCAGTTCATCCAAATACGCTTCCATGCCGGCCGTCTCGCGGTCGAGGAACCTGCCGACTGCATCGGCAAACGCCGGGTGCGCCAGCCAGTGTGCCGATAGCGTCGCCACCGGCTCGAAGCCGCGCGCCATCTTATGTTCGCCTTGCGCGCCACCTTCGAACGTGCGGATGCCGTGCGTGATGCAGTACGTCAGCGGCTGGTAATACGCCGTCTCAAAGTGCAGGCAGGGGTGATGTTCGATCGCACCCCAGTAGCGGCCGTACATGACGGACGCTTCGGGCCGTGTGTCGACCACCAGCAGCGCGCTGGCGATGTCGTTGCCGTCGCGCGAGGCGACCACCAGCAGGAGGTTTTCCGGCATCGTCTGGCCGATCTGGCGGAAGAACTCCAGGTTCAGATACGGCGACGAGTGATGTTCGCGGTAGGTGGTGCGATAGCAGCGGTGGAAGAAGCGCCAGTCGGCGTCTGTTGCCGCTGCGCCGGGCACATGGCGGAACGTAATGCCGGCGTCGTGCACGCGGCGGCGCTCGGCGCGGATATTCTTGCGCTTCTTTTGTTCCAGCGCGGCCAGAAAGTCGTCGAAGCTGGCAAAGCCCGGATTGCACCAGTGGAATTGCACCCCTTGCCGCAGCAGCATGCCGGCCGCACGCATTTGCTCGGCCTCGCCGGCGGTGGGAAAGAGCACATGCAGCGATGACAACTCGCTCTGCCGCGCAACCGCCAGCAACGTGTCGAGCAGCGCCGCGCGGGCAGCCGCATCCCGCGCCAGCAAGCGCGCGCCCTGGACTGGCGTAAACGGCACGGCGGACAGCCATTTCGGGTAGTACTCCAGCCCATGCTGCGCATACGCATTGGCCCACGCCCAGTCGAAGACGTACTCGCCATAGGAGTGGCCCTTCACATACAGCGGTACGGCCGCAGCGAGCACTTCGCCATCGGGGCCGTCTTCCCACAGCGTCAGGTATTGCGGCGACCAGCCGGTGTCGGGCGATGCGCTGCCGCTCTCATGCAGGGCGTGCAGGAAATCGAAACGCAGGAAGGGCGTTGCCTCGGGCTGCAGGGCGAGCAGGGCGTCCCACGCATCGCGGCCAATGTCACGCAGATCGGTCACAAGTCGCATGCGATAATTGGCTAATTCGTGCCGCGAACCAGCGCGCGCTTGGGGCTCGGGAAAAAGGGGGCGAGAGGTCATGCCGCCGATTCTAATTCCAGCTTCGAATGCCGCGCTTGCAATCCACATTGCCCCCATGACCGTCTCTGTCGCTCTCGCCCAGATCAACTGCACCGTCGGCGATTTCGCCGGCAATGCTGCCCGCATCGTCGCCGCCGCGCGCGAAGCGCACCAGGCTGGTGCGCGCGTTCTGCTCACGCCGGAACTGTCGCTCACGGGCTATCCGCCCGAAGACCTGCTGCTGCGCCCGGCCTTCATTGATGCCAGCGCGCGCGCGCTTGACGCGCTTATCGCCGAACTGGCGGCCTTCCCGGGTTTGCACGTGTTGATCGGGCACCCGCAACTCTCGGTGGAAGCCCCGGCCCCCGGCCTGTTGCCCAAGCCCACGAACAGCGCCACAGTGGCCGCGGACGGCCGCGTGGTCGGCCGGTACAACAAGCTGGAATTGCCCAACAACGAGGTTTTTGACGAGAAGCGCTACTTCCAGCCCGGCACCGAGCCCTTTGTGTTCGAAGTGGACGGCACGCGCTTCGGCGTCGTCATCTGTGAAGACGCCTGGTATGCCACGGCCACGGCCTATGCCAAGGCTGCCGGTGCGCAGGTTGTGCTGATCCCCAACGCCTCGCCGTATCACCTCGACAAGGAAGACCTGCGCGAGCGGATCATCGGTGACCGCGTAAAGGAATCGGGCTTGCCGCATGTGTATGCGAACCTGGTCGGCGGGCAAGATGAGCTCGTCTTCGATGGCGGCTCGTTCGTGCTCGACGCCGAAGGCAACGTCGTCGTGAGGATGGGGCAGTTTGTGGAGGGCGTCGGCTACGCGCAGTTCGGCGGCGGACGCGCGCTGCCGGGCGCGATCGTGCCGGAGCCTTCGCTGGAAGCCCAGGTGTACGAGGCGCTCAAGCTGGGCGTACGCGATTACCTCGGCAAGAACGGCTTCCCCGGCGCGATCATCGGCTTGTCGGGTGGCGTCGATTCCGCTTTGGTGCTGGCGATTGCCGTCGATGCGCTGGGCGCCGATCGTGTGCGCGCGGTGATGATGCCCTCGCGCTACACGGCCGATATCTCGTGGGTGGATGCGCGCGACATGGCGGCTCGGCTGGGCGTGCAGTACGACGAAATCGCCATCAGCCCGATGTTCGACGCATTCAAGGGCGCATTGGCGGAGGAGTTCCGCGGGCTACCCGAAGATGCGACGGAAGAGAACATCCAGGCGCGCATTCGCGGCACGCTGCTGATGGCGCTGTCCAACAAGAGCGGCAGCATCGTGCTGACGACCGGCAACAAGAGCGAAATGGCGGTCGGCTACTGCACGTTGTACGGTGACATGGCCGGTGGTTTTGCCGTCATCAAGGACATCTTCAAGACGCTGGTCTACCGGCTGTGCCGCTACCGCAATTCGTTGTCGGAAGTGATTCCTGAGCGCATCCTGACCCGCGCGCCGTCAGCCGAGCTGCGCGAGAACCAGACCGATCAGGACAGCCTGCCCGAATACGATGCGCTCGACGCCGTCGTGCAGCGCTACATGGAGCAGAACCAGCCGGTGGCCGACATCATTGCTGCGGGGTTTGCCGAGGCCGACGTGCAGAAGATCGTGCGCCTCATCAAGATCAACGAGTACAAGCGGCGTCAGGCGCCAGTGGGCATTCGCGTGACGCAGCGGGCGTTCGGGCGCGACTGGCGGTATCCGATTACGTCGCGTTTCAAAGAGTAAGCCGCCGCCATGCTCGACTACTACGCCAAGCGTGCCCCCGAATACGAACGCATCTATGCGAGGCCGGAACGGCAGGGGGATTTGGCGTGGTTGAAGGCGCGCGTGCGTGATCTGACGCGCGGTGCGCGGGTGCTGGATCTGGCGTGCGGCACCGGTTTCTGGACCGAGGCGATGACGGACGCGCGCAGCATCGTCGGCGCTGATTACAACGACACCGTACTGCGCATTGCGCGCGGCAAGGACATCCCTAGGGCGTCGTTTGTGCGCGCGGACAACGATGCGCTGCCTTTTGCGCCTGGCATGTTTGATGTGATGACGGCAGGCTGCTGGTGGTCGCATGTGCCGCTGCAGCGCTTGCGCCAGCACGTCGAAGCGTTGCACCGCGCCCTGGGGCCCGGCGTGCGTGTGCTGTGGTTCGATAACCAGTATGTGTTCGGCTCAAGCACGCCCATTGCCTACAACGACGAACATGGCAACACGTGGCAGCGTCGCCCCTTGCGCGATGGCAGCGAGCACGATGTGCTGAAGAACTTTCCGGACGATCCGACGCTGCTGCAGACGGTGGCCGGCATCGCCCGGGATGTGCGCATTAACCGGCTCCAGTATTATTGGATGCTTGAATACTTCACCAACTAGTGAGCGAGACACCATGAAACAGATCACCGCCATCATCAAGCCCTTCAAACTGGACGAAGTGCGCGAGTCGCTCGCCGACGTGGGGGTGACCGGCCTGACCGTCACCGAGGTCAAGGGTTTTGGCCGTCAGAAGGGCCACACCGAGCTGTATCGTGGTGCGGAATACGTGGTCGACTTCCTGCCGAAGATCAAGATCGAGGTGGTGGTGGCCGAGAGCCAGGTCGAGAACGTCATCGACACCATCGTCAAGGCCGCCAAGACTGGCAAGATCGGCGACGGCAAGATTTTCGTGATGCCGGTGGAGCAGGTGATTCGCATCCGCACCGGCGAGAAGGACGAAGCAGCGGTCTGAAGCCTTTTTCTGTGGCCGGCGCGCTCGCGCCGGTCAGCGCGGCAGGGTGATGTTCCAGCGCAGCGTCGCTAGCCGCCCGATCACGATCGCCAGCGTGGCGATCACCACGGACACGCTTGGCAGCAAGTCCGTGTGCGTCAGCCCGACGTAAAGGAAGCACCCGAGAAACGCGCACGTTGCGTACGGGTGATTGTCCCGCAGCAGCATGGGCACTTCATTGCAGACCACGTCGCGCAGCAGGCCTCCAAAGGCCGACGTGATCACACCCATCATCACCGACACGAAGACCGGCACGCCCGCATCGAGCGCCAGTTGCGTGCCCAGCACGCCAAAGAGCCCCATGCCGATGGCGTCGGCCACGATCAGCACGCGATCGGACACCAGTTGGCTCACCAGTCGGATCACCCAGTTGGCGAACAGGCTCATCACGAACAGCGCGAGCAGGTATTGCTCGTGCTCGATCCAGTAGAAGGGCCGTCGATCCAGAAGCAGATCGCGCAATGTGCCGCCACCGAACGCGGTCAGGAACGCAACGATGAATGCGCCCACGGCATCGAGCCGGCGCCGTTTGGCCTCCGCCAACCCAGAGATGGCAAACGAGAAGACCGCGAGGATCTCCACCCAGTGCATCACCAGTTGCAGGCGGGTCACGTGCATATGCGTGTTGTTCTTGTGATGAGCGGGGCGAATGGGAGGACTGTGCTTTAGGAGCCGTGCGGCTGGCGCAGCAGCACCAGCACCGCGCCAGCGCCCCCAGCCGTGTTGCGGGGCTCGACAAAAGCGATCACTTCTTCCTTCTGCACCAGCCACGAGCGCACCTTGCCCTTGAGCACGGGCGTTTTGTCGGGCGAGCCGAGTCCCTTGCCGTGGACCACGCGCACGCAGCGGATGCCACGCTGTACGGCACGGCGCAGGAAGGCTGCGAGCGCCTCGCGGGCTTCTTCGCGGCGCATGCCGTGCAGGTCGATCTGGTCTTGCGTGGCCCACTCGCCGCGGCGCAGTTTCTTGAGCACGTCGTCGCCAATGCCAGGGCGACGGTAGGAAAGCGTGTCGTCGGTTTCCAGGAGGTTGTCCACGTCGAATTCATCCGACAGCGAATCGCGCAGCACGGTTTGCTCTTCGGCACGCGAATGCACGGGGTCGGGCGCGGGCGGATTGCGCGGATGCTCGACGCGCTTGTTCTGGCGTAGCGCGCTCACCTCGCCGATGCTGGCACGGAACACGTTGGCTTCTTCTGCGGCCTTGCGTGCGGCGGCTTCGGCGCGCTGGCGTGCGGCTTCGCGTGCTTCCGTCTCGTGCTTGAGCTGGTCACGCAGACCGGCCAGGTCGGTCAGGCTGAGCTTGTTGGCGGGGGAGGGGGCGCGTTTCATGGTGAAGGGCAGGCGAGCACATCGGGGGTGGAGCGTGTGTCGATTATACGAAGGTGCCGCACATGGCAAAACGGCCGATGGTCACCCATCGGCCGTTTTGTTTGCGCCCGGAAGCCCCGGCGCGATGACGCTTATTCCAGGCTTTCCAGGTAGCGCTGGGCGTCCAGTGCGGCCATGCAACCCGTGCCGGCGCTGGTGATGGCCTGGCGGTAGATATGGTCCTGGACGTCGCCCGCGGCGAACACGCCCGGGATGTTGGTGGCGGTGGCCATGCCATCCAGGCCGCTCTTCGTGCGGATGTAGCCCGTGTCGTTCATGTCGAGCTGGCCGCGGAAGATGTCGGTGTTCGGCTTGTGGCCGATGGCGATGAACACGCCCGCCACCTTGAGCTCTTCGGTCTTGCCTTCGTTCTCGTTCGTGCCTTTCAGGCGGGCGCCCGTTACGCCGGAGTCATCGCCCAGGATCTCGTCGAGAACCATGTTCGTCTTGATCTCGATCTTGCCTTTCTTCTCCTGCTCATGCAGGCGGTCGATCAGGATCGGCTCGGCGCGGAACTTGTCGCGGCGGTGGATGAGCGTGACCTTGCTGGCGATGTTGGCCAGGTACAGCGCTTCTTCCACGGCGGTGTTGCCGCCACCCACCACGGCCACTTCCTGGCCCTTGTAGAAGAAGCCGTCGCACGTTGCGCAGGCAGACACGCCGCGGCCCGCGAAGGCTTCTTCCGACGGCAAGCCCAGATATTGGGCCGAAGCGCCGGTGGAGACGATCAGCGCATCGCAGGTGTATTCGCCCGAATCGCCCACCAGGCGGATCGGCTTCTCATTCAGATGCGCGGTGTGGATGTGGTCGAACAGCACGTCGGTCTTGAAGCGCTCGGCGTGTTCCAGAAAGCGCTGCATCAACTCGGGGCCTTGCAGGTGCTCCTTGTCAGCCGGCCAGTTTTCCACGTCGGTGGTGGTCATGAGCTGGCCGCCCTGTGCCAGACCGGTGACCAGCACGGGGTTCAGGTTGGCCCGGGCAGCGTAAATCGCGGCCGTGTAGCCGGCGGGGCCGGAGCCAAGGATCAGCACTTTTGCGTGTTTTGCCATGATGCGTTCTGTGTGTGCGCGGCACGAGGGGTGGAGCGCCGCCGTGCAGGCTAGGTGAGGGTGATGGGCGCCATTATAAAGTGGCACCCCCTCGTCTGCCCGGTTGTAAATTCCAATGGCGGTGATAGGGCCGCGTTACAATCCTCGGCATCGCATTTGTGCTGTCCTTTTGTGCTGTCACCAAGCCGCGCGGCCTTGCCCAAGCGGCGCACCCGTCTCCCGCATGGCTCGAGCTTCCACCACTCCGACAACCCGCACCGATCCCTCCGCACTGCCGTCCCGCATTGGACGGCTGCTGGGGGAGGTCCGCTGGTTCCTGTTGCTGGCGGTGACCATCGCCTTCCTGATCATCCTTCTGTCATACAACCGGGCCGACCCCGGTTTCACCCACGCCAGCCAGGTCGACGAAATCCGCAACCTGGGCGGCCGCGTGGGCGCGTGGCTGGCCGATCTGCTGCTGTTTGTCTTTGGCGCGTCCGCCTACTGGTGGGCGGTGCTGCTGGTGCGCAAGGTCTGGCGCGGCTGGCGCGAGCTGATGTCGGACGAGCGCCTGCCGCGCACCTCCATGCCGCGCGTTGACGCCAGTGTCACGTGGATCGGCTTTGCGCTCATCCTGGCTTCCAGCATGGGTCTGGAAGCCATCCGCATGTACTCGCTGCACATGAAGCTGCCGCGTGCGCCGGGCGGCGTGCTGGGCGATGTGATCGGCGGGGCGATGCAGCATTCGCTGGGCTTTACTGGCGGCACGCTGGCGCTGCTGTTCACGTTCCTGGTCGGGCTGTCGCTGTTCTTCCATTTTTCGTGGCTGAACCTGGCCGAGCAGATCGGCGCAGGCGTCGAGATGCTGTTCGTCGGCTTCAAGACGCGCCGCGAGAGCAAGCAGGACCGGGCCATTGGCGAGGCAGCCAAGGTCGAGCGCGAGGAGGTGGTCGAAACCCGCCGCGTGCGCATTGAAGAATCGCCGCCGGTGCAGATCGTGCGCCCGACCGCCGTGGTCAAGAGCGAACGCGTGGAGCGTGAAAAGCAGCAGCCGCTCTTTGTCGACATTCACGATTCGGACCTGCCGCCGCTCGCGCTGCTCGATCCGATCCCGCCGGTTGTGGAAACCGTGAGCGCCGAGACACTGGAATTCACCTCTCGCCTGATCGAGAAGAAACTCAAGGATTTCGGCGTGGATGTGCAGGTGGTGGCGGCCTATCCTGGCCCGGTCATCACGCGTTACGAAATCGAGCCCGCCACGGGCGTGAAGGGCAGCCAGATCGTCAACCTCGCCAAGGACCTGGCGCGTTCGCTGTCGCTGGTGTCGATCCGCGTGGTGGAGACGATTCCGGGCAAGAACTACATGGGTCTGGAGCTGCCGAACCCGAAGCGCCAGGCGGTGCGCCTGTCGGAGATTCTCGGCTCGCAGGTCTACAACGAGAGCGTATCGCAGCTCACGCTGGCGCTGGGCAAGGACATCGCCGGCAAGCCGGTGGTGGCCGACTTGGCCAAGATGCCGCACTGCATGGTGGCCGGTACCACGGGCTCCGGTAAGTCGGTCGGGATCAACGCGATGATCCTGTCGCTGCTGTACAAGGCCAAGGCCGACGCGGTGCGCCTGATCCTGATCGACCCGAAGATGCTGGAACTGAGCATCTACGAAGGCATTCCGCACCTGTTGTGCCCGGTCGTGACCGACATGCGGCAGGCTGGCCACGCGCTGAACTGGGCCGTGGGCGAGATGGAACGCCGTTACAAGCTCATGAGCAAGATGGGCGTGCGGAACCTGGCGGGCTTCAACAAGAAGATCGAAGAAGCCGCGGCGCGTGAAGAGAAGATTCCCAACCCGTTCAGCCTGACGCCGGACGCGCCGGAGCCGCTCGACAAGCTGCCGATGATCGTCATCGTGATCGACGAACTGGCCGACCTGATGATGGTGGTCGGCAAGAAGGTCGAAGAGCTGATCGCGCGGATCGCACAGAAGGCGCGTGCCGCCGGTATCCATCTGGTGCTGGCGACGCAGCGTCCGTCGGTGGACGTGATTACGGGCCTGATCAAGGCCAACGTGCCGACGCGGATCGCGTTCCAGGTCAGCAGCAAGATCGACTCGCGCACGATTCTTGACCAGCAGGGCGCCGAAGCGCTGCTGGGCATGGGCGACATGCTGTATCTGGCGCCCGGCACCGGTTTGCCGGTGCGCGTGCACGGTGCGTTCGTGTCGGACGAGGAAGTCCACCGCATCGTCGATAACCTCAAATCGCAAGGCGAGCCGAACTACATCGAAGGCATTCTCGAAGGCGGTGTGGCCGACGGCGAGGGCGGCGGCGATGGCTTTGGCGGCGGCGCGGGTCTTGTCGGCGCCGGTGGCGGCGAGGCTGACCCACTCTACGACCAAGCCGTCGACGTGGTGCTCAAGAACCGCCGTGCCTCGATCTCGCTGGTGCAGCGTCACCTGCGTATCGGCTACAACCGCGCCGCACGCCTGCTCGAAGACATGGAAAAGGCGGGCCTTGTTTCTGCCATGTCCGGCAACGGCAACCGCGAAATTCTGGCGCCCAACCGCAACGGCAACGTCGTCGAAGAGGAATGACGCTGTCCGCATGTTGCGCGCACTTGCCGTTACATCGCGTTACCGCGTCTGCGGAATGTTCGGGCGCGGCCGGCCACTAAGAATAAGATCAACTGAAACCGGGATTCCTATGTTTGTGTTGAAAGCACGTCACCTGATGGCCGTCGGGCTGGTTTCGCTGGCGGCATGGTCGGCCGGCGCCTATGCGGGCGCAGTCGAACAGCTCAATGCGTTCGTGAGCAACGTCAGCACCGCGCGCGGAGAGTTCGTCCAGCGACAAGTGAAGGGCGGCACCAACGGCAGCCCGTTGCGCGTGGCCGGTACCTCCAGCGGCGATTTCGTTTTCTCGCGCCCGGGCCGCTTCGTCTGGCGCTATGTGAAGCCATACGAGCAGCAACTCTCGGCCGACGGCCAGATGCTTTACATCTTCGACAAGGACCTGAACCAGATCACGGAGCGCAAGCTCGATGCGTCGCTGGGCTCCAGCCCCGCCGCCATCCTGTTCGGCAGCAACGATCTGGCCAAGAACTTCACGCTCAAGGAAGGCGGTACCAAAGACGGCATCGACTGGGCCGAACTCACCCCCAAGGCAAAGGACACCCAGTTCGAGCGCATCGCCATCGGCTTTCGCAGCGGCGAGCTGCAGGGGATGGAGCTGCGCGACGCCTTCGGGAACACCACCTTGCTGACGTTCTCGAACATCCAGAAGAATCCGCAACTGCCGGCCAACGTGTTCCGCTTTACGCCGCCCAAAGGGGCCGACGTAATCAAGCAATGACGCGTGCAGGCCGGTTTTCGACAAGGAGACCGACCATGCCTTTGCCGTTCACCACCCCGCTGCACCGAGCGGCCGCTCTTGCTGTCGCAGCGTCAGCGGCAGCCGTCTTTACCGGATGCGCCTCCACCGGTGCGTCCCGTTTTGATGTCGATTCCTTCCTCGCCGCGCCCGACACCGTGCTGGCCGAAGCCTTGGTCAACAAGGATTTCCTGCACGCGACCGAGCTGCCTGGCGCCGAGTGCAGCGCATTGGTGAAGGGGCACGCAGGGCAAGTTGTGCCGATCCAGACGCCGGCTGATCCGCGCCTGCCCGAGGCTTCCGCGCGTCAGCCGTTCGTGATTCAGCCGCCGGCCAGCGAGAGCGTCTGGCTCCTCCTGCGCTCGCCCAGCGGTGCGCAGTCATGTCATGGGCCGCTGCCGGCCAAGGCGTTCATGGGGCTCGTGCAGCGCGCGTCAAACTGACCGCGCGTCGCGCGAAGGGGCGCCGGGGTTACGCCCGGTTTCTGCGACAATCCCCGGATGAACGCTTCCGCATCCCTCTTTCCGGACGCGCCCGCCCACATGCCGCTGGCCGAGCGCCTTCGCCCGCATTCTGTCGACGAAGTGATCGGCCAGCAGCATCTGCTGGGGCCGGGCAAGCCGCTGCGCGTGGCCTTCGCTTCTGGCGAGCCGCATTCGATGATCCTGTGGGGCCCGCCCGGCGTTGGAAAAACCACGCTGGCCCGCTTGATGGCCGACGCGTTCGATGCGGAATTCATCGCGCTGTCGGCCGTGCTCTCTGGCGTGAAAGACATCCGCGAGGCCGTCGAGCGCGCTGAGCAATTCCGCGCCAATGGCCGCCGCACGCTCGTGTTCGTCGATGAGGTGCACCGCTTCAACAAAAGCCAGCAAGACGCATTTCTGCCGCACGTGGAAAGCGGGCTGTTCACCTTCATCGGCGCGACCACGGAAAACCCCTCGTTCGAGGTGAACGGTGCATTGCTCTCGCGTGCCGCGGTGTATGTCCTCAAAAGCCTGTCTGACGACGAGCTGAAGCAGTTGGCCGAACGAGCGCGCCAGGAGCTGGGCGGGCTGGAGTGGGCCCCCGCCGCAGTCGACGCCATCGTCGCCTCTGCCGATGGCGATGGCCGCAAGTTGCTCAACAACATTGAAATCGTCACCCGCGCCGCGCGTTCGCAGGCTGAGGGCGATACCGTTCCGGTGGTCGACGAGGCGCTGCTGGCATCGGCGTTGTCGGAAAACCTGCGCCGCTTCGACAAGGGCGGCGACGCGTTCTACGACCAGATCAGTGCACTGCATAAATCCGTGCGCGGCTCCGACCCGGACGGCGCGCTGTACTGGTTCTGCCGCATGCTCGACGGGGGCGCCGACCCGCGCTATCTCGCGCGCCGCATCGTGCGTATGGCATGGGAAGACATTGGGCTGGCCGACCCGCGTGCCGGACGCATCACGCTGGATGCCGCGGAAACGTACGAGCGTCTGGGCTCGCCGGAAGGCGAGCTGGCGTTGGCCCAGGCCGTGATCTACCTGGCCATCGCGCCCAAGTCGAATGCCGGCTACAACGCGTACAACGCAGCACGCGCCTTCGTCAGCCAGGACAAGTCGCGCAACGTGCCCGTGCATCTGCGCAATGCGCCGACCAAGCTGATGAAAGAACTTGGCTACGGCCACGCCTACCGCTACGCGCATGACGAGCCCGAGGCCTACGCCGCTGGCGAAACCTACTTTCCCGACGACCTGCCCGCGCAGAACTGGTACGTGCCGACGCCGCGCGGCCTGGAAGGCAAGATCGGCGAGAAGCTGCGGCACCTGCGCGAGCTGGATGCACAGTGGCATGCCCAGCAGGACAAATCCTCTCGCAACAAATAATCCCCACGGGCCGGTACGATAAAATCGGCCTTTTCGATCATTCAGATCGCTCGCAATCTTCGGTTTCCCTTTTTCCACCATGCTTGATATCCAACTGCTGCGCAAAGACATCGACGCCGTCGCTGCGCGCCTCAAAGATCGCGGCTACGTGCTCGACGTGGCCGGCTTTGCCGCGCTTGAAGCGGAACGCAAGGCCATCCAGACCCGCACAGAAGAGCTGCAGGCACGCCGGAACAGCCTCTCCAAGCAAATTGGCATGCTCAAGGGCAAGGGCGAGGATGCATCGGGCGTGATGGCTGAGGTGTCGGGCATCGGTGACGAGCTGAAGGCGTCTGCCGCGCAACTCGACGTGGTGCAGGCCAAGGTGCAGGAATTGATGCTGTCGATCCCGAACCTGCCGCACGAAAGCGTGCCGGCCGGTCGCGACGAAACGCAGAACGTGGAAGTGCGCCGCGAAGGCACGCCGCGCACCTTCGACTTCCCGGTCAAGGACCACGTAGACCTGGGCGCCGCGCTGGGGCTGGATTTTGACGCGGGCGCCAAGCTGTCGGGCGCGCGATTCACTGTACTCAAGGGGCAGGTGGCGCGTCTGCATCGCGCACTCGCGCAGTTCATGCTCGACACCCACACGCTGGAGCACGGCTACACCGAGGCTTACGTGCCGTACATCGTCAACGCCGCGTCGATGCGTGGCACCGGCCAGTTGCCGAAGTTCGAGGAAGACCTGTTCCGCGTGCCGCGCAAGATGGGGCACAGTGCAGAAGAGGAAGACGGTGAACGCGTCGAGAACTTCTACCTGATCCCGACCGCCGAAGTGCCGCTCACAAACCTCGTGCGCGATGAGATTGTTGCCGCGGACGCGCTGCCGATGATGTTCGCGGCGCATTCGCCGTGCTTCCGTTCCGAAGCCGGGTCGTACGGTAAGGACACGCGCGGCATGATCCGCCAGCACCAGTTCGACAAGGTTGAGATGGTGCAGATCGTGCAGCCAGAAACCTCGGCCGCGGCGCTGGACGCCATGACCAACTGCGCGGAGAACATCTTGCGCAAGCTCGAACTGCCGTTCCGCACCGTCGTGCTTTGCACCGGCGACATGGGCTTCGGCAGCACCAAGACGTACGACATCGAGGTGTGGATTCCGGCGCAGAACACGTACCGCGAGATCAGTTCCTGCTCGAACATGGGCGACTTCCAGGCGCGCCGCATGCAGGCGCGCTTCCGCAACGCGCAGGGCAAGCCGGAGCTGGTGCATACGCTCAACGGTTCGGGCCTCGCCGTGGGCCGTACGCTGGTGGCCGTGCTGGAGAACTACCAGAATGCGGATGGCTCGGTCACGGTGCCGGCGGTGCTGCGCCCGTATCTGGGCGGCCAGGAAGTGCTGAAGCCGGCAGTTTGATCGAGTGGCGCCGACCCTCTTGATCTGGCCGGAAAAATTCTGTTATAGTCGCGGTTTCGCGATTCAGCGACCCAGTTACCGGAGAGGTGGCAGAGTGGTCGAATGTACCTGACTCGAAATCAGGCGTACCGGCGACGGTACCGTGGGTTCGAATCCCACCCTCTCCGCCAGCAGTAGCAAAAGCCCCTTGGTTTTACGACCAAGGGGCTTTTTGTTTGGCGCTTAGATTTCGTCTGGCGAAGAATGCGTCGATACCGGCGGTCACGCTGCGCGGTTTGCCGCCCGCGCCAGCATGTTTTCAATCTGCTGGTCCTTCTCTTCCCAGAGCTGGGCGAGCCAGCGGTGGAAATCGCTACGGAAGGCGGCGTCGGTGCTGTAGTCGTGCGTGCAGAAATCCGGCGGGATCGGCAGCTCGCGGATATGCACCATCACCCGGCCGGCTTGGCCGCTGGCCAGTTGCCAGAAGCTTGGTGTGCCGTCCGGGTAGGCAATGCTGATATCGAGCAGCGACTGGAACCGCCCACCCATGGCATTGAGCGTCAAGGCCAGCGCGCCAGCCTTCGGCTTGAGCAGATGGCGATAGGGCGACGATTGCGTCCGGTGCTTTGAGGGGGTGTATCGCGTGCCTTCGGCAAAGTTCATGACGCTGGTCGGCACGTGGGCGAACTTGGCGCAGGCGCGACGCGTGGTTTCGCGGTCTTGATTGCGCAGCTCGGGGTGCTTGCGCAGCGCCGCTTTGGAGTGCCGACGCATGAACGGGAAATCCAGCGCCCACCAGGCCAGGCCGATGACCGGCACGTAGATCAACTGCTGCTTGAGGAAGAATTTCAGCAGCGGGATGCGCCGGTTCAACACCCGCTGCAGCACAAAGATGTCCACCCACGACCGATGGTTGCAATTGACCAAGTACCAGCCCGCATAGCGCAGGTTGTCGGCGCCTTCCACGCTCCACGGCTCGCGTTGCAGCACGCCGATCCAGGCATTGTTGCAACCGATCCAGCACGTGGCGACCCAGTTGAGCACGGGGTCGATCCGGCGGCGGACCGCCGCTGCCGGCACCAGCAGCTTGAACGCCGAGAGCATGAATAGCGGTGCGCTCCAGAACAGCGTGTTCAACGCCAGCAGGATCGAGCTAAGCGTGCCCAGTACAAAGGCAGGCAGGACGCGAATCAAGGCACCTCCAATGAGCGCCCGCCGGGTGACAGCGGCAGGCAGGAATCGTGATGTTAAGGATACGTGAGCGTAACGCGGATCACCCGCCCAGACCATGCGCTGCGTCAGGATTCATGCTTCGCGTCTGAGGGGCGAAAAAAAACCCTTGGTGTTGGCCAAGGGTTTTTTCTGCTCAGGTACGGCTCAGAACGAATGCTTCAGCCCCACACCCGCCAGCACCGTCTTCGCGCCCGGCGCCGTACCGCCCGCCACGATCGACGTCTTGAGACTTTCCAGCGGATCGGCCGTGCCCACCGCGCCCGCATTCACGTACACGAGCTGCGCATACAGCGTGGTGCGTTTGGAGAATGCGTAGTCGTTGCTTAGCACGATCGACTTGGTGGAACTGTCGTGCGCGCCGCTTTCGTACTTGCTGTAGTAGCCGGCCAGCGTGGCGGTATTGGCGGGGCTCCACTTGTAGTCGAGCCCGGCGCCGATCGATTTGACGTCCGATACGCGTTGGCCGGTCGGCGCGTTGTTGGTGACGCCGATGTAGTTCAGCCGGCCCGTGAAGGCATCGAAAGGCACGGCCACACCTGCGCTCCACAAGCGGCTGAGGGTCTCGCCCGTGCCACTGTCCGCCGTTGACTGATAGCCCAGGCCGACTGTGACCGGGCCCGTGTACGTGGCACCCAGCGAGAGTTCATTGCCGCGTTTGAAGCTGCCGGCGGTCTCGCCAAATGAATACGCAACGCCCAGCCACACGGGGCCGAAGTTGTTGGAGTACTGCAGTGCGTTGCCAATGAACACGCCCACATCGTTGCCGGGGTTGGTGCCGGCGCCCATCGCGTTGCCCGGTGCGGGCAGTTGGTTGTAGGCCCAGCCGTACAGGTTCGAGAACTGCTCCTTGAAGCCGCGCACTTCCGTGCCGATCGTACCGATGAGCGCCGGACTGTACTGGCGCCCAAGCGTGATCGCTCCCCAGTTGCCGCTGAGGCCAACGTTCGCTTGCCGGCGGAACAGCTCGGAGCTGAAGCCGGGGCCGGTGGTGAGCGTGCCGGTGTCGCTGCTGAAATGCCCTTCGAGGTTGAAGTTGGCCTTCAACCCACTGCCCAGGTCTTCCGACCCCTTGAGGCCCCAGATGCTCGGGCTGATGCCGCCCGAATGCACTTCGGTGATGCTGCCGCCGGCCGCACTGCGGTTTTGATACTGGAGTCCGGCATCGACTGTGCCGTAGATCGTGACCGACGATTGTGCGATGGCGCCGCTCGCTGCGCAGCCGAGGGCGGCAGCAATGGCGGTCAGGACGCAGGGTCGAAGGCGTGTGTTCTGCATGTTGTCTCCGTATTGTCGTTGTGTGATGCGTCCATTGAATTGGCTCGGACGCATGCGGTGTTGGCGCCAAACACGCGGGGCGCGCGCTCAACGTCGGCGGGACTTTGCAATATGCGTACCACGACGTTCGCCGCGCATTGCACGGAGTTGCAGTCCGTTGCTTAACGTTTGCGGATGCCCGCGGCTGTGCGTGCGATGTGGCGTGGCGGGACAGTTGGTGCAACACATGTCCGCTCTCTGTTGCGCAGTGGAGCAGCCGCAGTCAGACCCTTGGCGCGCTTTGCATCCAGCGATCTTCGAGCTCGCGCCATGCACGTCCGACGTTCAGCGCATGGCGGGGGTCGAAGTTTCGCCAGTCGCGATAGGCGTCGCCCGGGACGTACGCGAGCGCGCGTGCTGCATCGCCCCCGGCTTCAATGGCCTGCGTGATCGCGCTATCGAGCATGTCGAGATAGGCGAGTGTTGGTTGCAGCATCTGCGCCGGTGTGCCGATGGCGGTGCCGACGACGATGGTGGCGGGCAATTGAACAAGCGCATGCAATGCTTGCCGCCAACCGACCAGCGAGCCGTCCTGCAGGTCGGGAATGCGCTGCCGATATGCCAGGCCACCCGTGCACAGCACGCCGCGCTGCGGCGCGTACAGCACCGTGTCGGAAGCGCTGTGCGCAGCTGTGCAGACGTGAACTTGCCAGGCTGTCTTGCCGGTGTGCAGCCAATCGCCATCGCGCAATGCGGGTTCGGGATAGACGATCTGCGTTTCGTGCATGACGCGCGCACCGAGCAGGGCGGTCAGCCGCGCCAGACAGGTCTGGCAACGCTGGCGCATCAGGTCGGTGGTGGCGGCCGATGCCAGGAAGGCGGGGCGCGGCTGCAGTTGCGCGAACGCCGCGTTGGCGAGCACGTGCTCCGGGTGCGCGTGCGTGTTGACCACCCAGCGGATCGGTTCAGCCGTGATGTGCCGGATGGCCGCGATCAGATGGTGTCCCCATCGCGCGTGCGGGCCCGGGTCCACCACAAGCACGCCGTTGCCGGTCGTGTGCACCAGCGTGGGCACGACTTCTCCGGCATTCCCGCGCGAGGCTTCTGCGTTGACAGCGCGCGCAGCGTACAGGCCATCCTGCAGACGCAACAGCGTAACGCGGGCGGGTGCCGCAGACGCCGTCGGCGCCGGATTGATCAGGGTCGCGAGCATGATGCGCATCCAGCGTCGCCGCGCGGGGTCTGGCGCCATGTCAGGGCGCCAGCGCGGCGTTCTCGTAGCGTGGGTAGAAGCGGGTCACGTTGCGCACGTACTCCGCGGGCATTCCGCCCCATTGCGCGTAGGGCGCGTCTACCGGCATGGCAATCACCTCTGCAAGGTCGCGTCCTTCTGCGGCCGCGCGGCGCATGCGTGCATCGAGCCACTGCAGGTACTGACGTGTCTGTGCAATGGCATCTGCCTTGCCGAGCGCGGGCCCGTGGCTGGGGATCAACATGCGCGCGCCGCTGTCGGCAACGATCTTCTGCAACCGATCGAGGCTGGCCAGCCAATGCGCAATGTTGGCGTGCGGCGTGGTGGGAATCCGGTCTCGAAAGGCAATGCCGCCGGCGAAGACGACACCGCTGGTCCGGTCCACCAAGACGAGATCATCATCGGTATGCCCATCGAGGCGGATGAGGTCGATGCGGTGGCTGCCCATGGTGCGTGTGCCGGGCGTCAATGGCACGCCCGGCGGTGTGGATACCGTGTTCTGCATCCACGCGCCGCAGATGCGGTAGAGATTGTCGGCATAGGCCGCGCCTTCGCGTTGCGCACCGGCAATGGTGCCGGGCAGCGCCTGGGCGCCGATATCCGCATAGGCCTGGTTGCCGAAGAAATAGTCGGGATGCAGGTTGAGGTTGAACACCCAGCGCACCGGCGCCGAGGTGACTGTGCGGATGGCCTGGCGCTGCTGTTCGCCGTACAGCAGCGACGGCCCGGTGTTGATGACGAGCACGCCGTCGCCCGTATCAATAAAGCCGGTGTTGATGATGTTGCAGCCGTTGCGCGCCGAAAAATCTGCGTTGGCGCCTTCCAGCACCCAGACGCCGGGCGCAACCGGGTGCGGTACGAGGTGGTAATCGGGGCTCTCTGCGCGCGCGCTGGCAGTCAACATCGCCAGGCACAGCAGCAGGAGCCCCAACCGTTGGTGCCGTCGGTTCATCGTGTCACCTGTGCGCGGATGCGGTTGCCGTTGTTGTCGACGCCGGCCACGCTGATGCCGCGTTCAACGGGGCCATCCAGATCGAACGAGAAGATCGGGTTCTCGGCCACGGGCTCGTACAGCGCCAGTTCAAGCATGGGCTGCCGCCGGGCATCGAGCAGGTTGAGCTGCTCGATATGGAAGGATGGAATGCCTGCCAGCAAGCCCGTGTCCATCGGATGCATCACGCGCAGGCGGATGCGGCTGCCTGCGCCGTTGAAGCCCGGAAACACGCGCGACTCCACCTGGTTCAGCGTGGTGCTCCACGTGGAGTTCTGGCGGGTGGCCCCGGGCAGCGTGCAGCCGCCGCCGGTGGCGTCCACCTGCAAGGTGCCGACATGCCACACACCGTCCTGCGTACGCGCCGCAACGCGCACCGCAGAGGCCTCCTGCAGCTTGAACCGGAACGACAGCGCCGGGCGCACGTGCATCGGCGCGAATTCCAGCACCTTGCGGATCGGGTTGCGGTCGACCACGACGACGATGCGCTCCACCTTGCCGAGCGCCGACGCGTCAAACGCAATCGGCACCTGCATCGGGTCTTCCGCAAATGCCGGCCCGGTGATCCTGATGCGGCTGTCGAACGTTGTTCGCGCCGCGCCAAACACCTCCTGCTGAATCGTCGGCCAGAGCGGGGAGCCCGCCGGGTCGATATTCGTCTCGGCGCGGGCCGGCCAGGACAGGCACGCAGCGGCCAGCGCGGCAGCGGCAGCATGGAGTGAAGCCGTTCTCATCGTGTGCCTTGGCAGGTTCAGGTGAAAGGCCCATGTTGCGAAAGTCATGCCATGCAAGCGGTGTGTCCGCACGCGCGTCCATCGGGTGTTCAGGTGATGGGGCGTTGAGCTTTGCAACACCTGTTGTTCCATTCTGGAGCACTCTCGCAGGCCAATTGGCGTGAACAAGCGATTGGGAGTGGATGCAGCATCCGCCGCAGGGGATGGCCCGGGTTTTGCAGATGACGACCGGACACAGCGCAGACAACGACGCTGCGGTCATCACTCAAACATCAGGAGACAACCCATGCGTTACGCTCATCCCGGCACTCCCGGCGCCATCGTTTCGTTCAAGCCGCGCTATGGCAATTTCATCGGTGGCGAATTCGTGTCGCCGGTCAAGGGCCAGTACTTCACCAACACCACGCCGGTGACGGGCGAGGTGATCGGCGAGTTCCCGCGCTCGACCGCTGAAGACATCGACCGCGCGCTCGACGCCGCGCATGCTGCCGCTGACGCCTGGGGGCGCACTTCGGTGCAGGACCGCTCGCTGATCCTGCTGAAGATCGCCGACCGCATCGAGCAGAACCTCGAACTGCTGGCCGTGACTGAAACGTGGGACAACGGCAAGCCCGTGCGTGAAACGCTGAACGCCGACATTCCGCTGGCCGTGGACCACTTCCGCTACTTCGCCGGCTGCATTCGTGCGCAAGAGGGTTCCGCTGCCGAAATCAACGAGCACACCGTGGCGTATCACATCCACGAGCCGCTGGGCGTGGTCGGCCAGATCATCCCGTGGAATTTCCCGCTGCTGATGGCGGCATGGAAGCTGGCGCCTGCACTGGCTGCTGGCAACTGCGTGGTGCTCAAGCCGGCCGAGCAGACGCCGCTGGGTATCTGCGTGCTGATGGAACTGATTGGCGATTTGCTGCCGGCAGGTGTGCTCAACGTCGTGCACGGCTACGGCAAGGAAGCCGGCGAGGCATTGGCCACCAGCAAACGCATTGCGAAGATCGCCTTCACGGGCTCGACGCCGGTGGGCTCGCACATCATGAAGTGCGCGGCCGAAAACATCATCCCGTCGACGGTGGAGCTGGGCGGCAAGTCGCCCAACATCTACTTCGAAGACATCATGCAGGCCGAGCCGAGCTTCATCGAGAAGGCCGCCGAAGGCCTGGTGCTGGGCTTCTTCAACCAGGGCGAGGTATGCACGTGCCCGTCGCGCGCGCTGGTGCAGGAATCCATCTACAGCCGCTTCATGGATGCGGTGATGACCAAGGTGGCCGCCATCAAGCGCGGTGACCCGCTCGACACCGAGACCATGGTTGGCGCGCAGGCTTCGGAGCAGCAGTTCTACAAGATCCGCAGTTACCTAGAGATCGCGCAGGAGGAAGGTGCCGAATGCCTGGTCGGTGGCGACGTGGAAGTGCTGCCCGGCAATCTGTCGAAGGGCTACTACATCAAGCCGACGCTGCTCAAGGGCGACAACAGCATGCGTGTGTTCCAGGAAGAGATCTTCGGCCCGGTGATTGCCGTGACGACGTTCAAGGACGAGGCACAGGCCCTGCAGATCGCCAACGACACCGACTTTGGCCTGGGCGCCGGTCTGTGGACGCGCGACATCAACCGCGCGTACCGAGTGGGTCGCGCCATCAAGGCGGGACGCGTGTGGACGAACTGCTACCACCTGTATCCGGCGCACGCGGCGTTTGGTGGCTACAAGAAGTCGGGCGTGGGCCGCGAGACCCACAAGATGATGCTCGACCACTATCAGCAGACCAAGAACCTGCTGGTGAGCTACGACACCAACCCGCTGGGCTTCTTCTGATGGTGTAGCGGGACGGCTGGCGCATGGTCATCGACACCCGTGCGCCAGCCGCTGACCTGCGAGGCAAAGACCTCGCCGGCGAGAAAAGAAGAGGAGACATGGCCATGCGCCCACCACATGCACTGCCGCAACGCGCGCAGGTGTCACCCCCATCGCCGCTGATTCCCAGCGGGGAATAGTCCTCGCCACGCTTCGACTTCCGGACATGCCGTTGGCGCACCGGGGCTCGGCGAGCGAGAAACACCAGGGAGACACTCCGTGCATTCGAATACCAGCCGTTCGGGGAAGGACGCCAGCCGTCTGCGTAACGCCGGGCCGCGTCTGGCCGGCGGGGTGGCGGCGCTCGCTGCCGCGGGCCTGTACTCGCCGGCCTTTGCCGAAGACCAGATCATTGCGGTGGCGTTGCCCACCGCCCAGGTCGTCGGCTCAACCCCGATCGACAGCATTGGCGTTCCGCTGTCGCAGTTCCCTGCCAATGCGCAGCGCATTAGCGCAAAGGATGCGCGCGAGCAACGCAGCTCGAATCTGGCGGACCTGCTGAACGATAACCTCGGCCAGGTCAGCATCAGCAATGGGTCGGGCAATCCGTACCAGAACGACATCAACTACCGCGGGTTTCAGGTGTCTTCGCTGCTGGGCGTGCCCATTGGCGTGTCGGTCTACTTTGATGGCGTGCGGATGAACGAGCCCTTCGGCTCCATCGTCAACTGGGATCTCATTCCCATGAACGCGATGTCCAGCGTCAACATCCTGCCGGGCTCCAATCCGATGTTCGGCCTCAACACCCTGGGCGGCGCGCTTGTCGTCAACACCAAGAACGGAAAGGACAACGCGGGCACGTCGATCGAGGCGCTGGGCGGGTCGTTTGGCCGCCGGGCGCTGAGCTTCGAGACCGGCGGTGCTGACAAGGCGCACGGCACCGATTACTTCGTCGCCGGCAACTTCGACCGGCAGGACGGCTTTCGTGACCACTCAGGTTCCGAGGTCAAGCAACTGTATGGAAAGGCGCGGTGGCACGGCAACGACGGCGCTACCCAACTGGAACTGTCAGCTGCACTGGCAGATACCTCGCTGAGCGGCACGCAGTCGCTGCCGATGGACATGATGGCCAACCGCAGCGCAGCCTATACGTGGCCCGACACCATCTCAAACCGGATGGCGATGCTGAACCTGAAGGGCAGCCATTGGTTGAACGACACCAATCAACTGGCCGGTAGCGTCTACTACCGCAAGGCCAACCTGCACAACGTCAACAGCAACGCGCAGCTGGACGACGGCTGCTTCAATGACGACGGCTCGCTGGCGACGACCACCGTAGGTGGCATCACCGGCTACCAATGCGCGAACAGGGCGCCGAACGGCACGGCAGTGAATGCCGTGACCGGCGCCAATGCGCTGGCGCTGGGCTACGGCCGCTGGACGAACGCCATCAACACGAGCGTCGTCGATTCCGCCACGCATGAGGACACGGTGGGCTCCTCCCTGCAGTGGTCGAACTTCAGCCAACTGGCGGGACGCAACAATACGTTCACGTTCGGTGGTGCGTTCGACCATTCGCGCATCACGTACGATCAGACCACTTACCTGGCTCGGTTGATCAACTATCAGGCCGTGGTGATTCCCAATCAGGAGTACGGATTCACCACTAATGGATCGGCACCGTCGACATCGAACCCGGCTTTGTTCACAGGCAGCAACGTGATCGGCGCGGTCAACCTGTCGTCCAACGTCAACAACTTCAGCGCGTATTTCACCGATACGTTGAGCGTGACGGAAAAGCTGAGCGTGACGGCATCCGGAAGCTTCAACTACACCACCCTCAACCAGGGTGGCGCCAACAACAAATACCTGAACGGTGACGGCGGTTACGCCTGGACGGATGACGTATCGGGCGTGTCGTACTACAACCCCGGCTATGCGAACGCCTATCGGTATTCGAACGCTGGATCGGGTGTGGCATCCACCCCGAACGGAGTTCCGGCAGGGGCGGTGGCGGGGCCGGAAACCAACAGTCTGGCCGGCTCGCACCATTACCACCGGTTCAACCCGGCATTGGGATTCAACTACGACCTTGGGGCGGGGCAGGGCATCTTCGGCAGCTATAGCGAATCGATGCGCGCGCCGACATCGATCGAGTTGTCTTGCGCCGATCCAAACAGCCCGTGCTCGCTGCCGACCGGGTTCAACGGTGATCCGGACCTCAAGCCCGTGGTGGCCAAGACCATCGAGTTCGGCGGCCGCGGAAAGCTCGGCAAGTCCACCTACTGGAGCGCGTCTGTCTATGACTCGCGCCTCAGCAATGACATCCAGTTCATCGCCACGTCAAACACCTACGGCTACTTCGCCAACGTCGGCAAGACCGAGCGGCGCGGCTTTGAACTGGGCGCGAGCACGAAGATCGACAAGTGGTCGTTGTCGGCCAACTTTGGTTATGTCGATGCAATCTACAAGTCGGCATTCACCACGGCCAGCGGGCAGAACGTGGTCAGCGGCAACAAGATCCCGGGCATCCCCGCGAAGACGCTCAAGCTTGGCGCGTCGTACGCCTTCAGCCCGAACCTGTCGATGGGCGGGAACGTGATCCTGGTCAGCAAGCAGATCGCGCACGGCAACGAAAGCAATGCCGACCCGAACGGCCAGGTGGCCGGCTACGGCCTCGTCAATCTGAACCTGCACTACAAGCCGACAAGCAACCTCGAAATCTCGGCGTACATCAGCAACCTGTTCAACAAGCGCTATTCCACGTACGGCCTCTCGGGCACCCGGAGCATCTACACGCTGGCGACGCAGCAGTTCATGACGCCGGCGTCACCACGCGCAATCTGGATTGGCCTGACGTATTCATTTGGAGGCAAGGCCTCCGGTGCCGACAAGGACTGAGCCCCTTCGAAGAGACGATCATGAATGCATTGACCTATTACATCCGGATTGCCACGTTGATCAGCGTGGGTTTGGTATCGACGCTGCAGGCGGTTGCCGAGGTGCCGGACCCCATCGCGTATGTCACGAATCAGGGGGGCGGTGTGACCGTGCTGAATGCACGCACGCTCAAACAGGTTGACGAGGTTGCCGTGGGCAAGGACCCGCGCGGCCTTGCAGTCACCCCCGATGGCCGCTGGCTGCTGACGGCCAACCAGGGCAGCGCCGATGTGTCGGTGGTCGATACGGGCACGCGTAAGGAGGTCAAGCGCATCGCGGTCGGCAGGAATGTCGAATTCATGCGCATCTCGCCGGATGGCCGCCGGGCGTTCGTCACCTACGAGCCTTCGTCGGAAGGTGGGCCGCCGGCCAAGAACGACCGTGCCGGGAAAGGCGAGGAGGCCGAGAAGGATGAAGCCCCCGCTGAAGTCGCAATCATCGATCTCAGCCAGTGGGCCGTGGTTGGCCGCATCAAGGCCGCCCGCGAGACCGAAGCCATCGAATTTTCACCGGGGGGCAGGTTGCTGCTGGTGGCGAACGAGGGTGACAACACGGTCGGCGTCTATGAGTTGTCCACGCTCAAGCAGATCCGGCGGGTGGATGTTGCGCCGTTCGGCAATCGGCCGCGCGGCATCAAGATCGCGCCGGATGGAAAGACCTATGTGGTGACGCTGGAAAACTCGAACAACCTGTTGTTGCTCGACGCCGCTTTCAAGCCGATCAAGACAGTGCCTACTGGGCAGGGGCCGTACGGTATCGCGTTTGACCGAGAGGGCCGATACCTCTGGGTGGCCGCCAGCCGAGCGGATCAGCTGCAGGTGTTCGATGCCCGTACCTTCGCACCGGTGGCCACCATTCCGGTGGGCAAGCGTTGCTGGCATTTCAGCTTCACGCCCGGCGAGCAGAAGCTGCTGCTTGCCTGCGGCCGGTCGAACAGTGTGCAGGTGATCGACGCGCAGAAGCGCGAGGTCGTCGATACGCTCCCGGGTTACAAGCTGCCCTGGGGCGTGGTGACCTATCCAACCTCGGTGGGCACGCTTGATGCGCCGCGCTGATCGACCCACCCCCGCAATGGCGCCTGCCTACGCGGGCCTGCCGATCGCTTTGCATTGGGTGAGCGCATTGCTGCTATGCGGGCTGTTTGCGCTGGGCTACTACATGACCGGGTTGGCCAAGGGCGCGCCCGGCAAGGCTGCCTGGGTGAATCTGCATAAATCGCTCGGCCTGACGGCGGCGCTGGTAATCGCGTGGCGCGTGGCCGTGCGCCTGCGCCGTGCTGCGCCGCCTTCGATTCCGGGGCTGCACTGCTGGGAGGCGGAGCTTGCGCGCATCACCCACCGCCTGCTCTACATGTGCATGGTCGTCATGCCGCTGTCGGGCTACTTCGGGTCTTCGTTCAATCAATATGGAACGCGCTTCTGGGGCGTGCCGCTGCCGCGCTGGGGTTGGGTCGACAGCGCACTGCAGCACATGTTCTACACGGTACACAGCACGACGGCCGATCTGCTGCTCTGCCTGGTTGCCTTCCACGTTGCCGGAGTGATCAAGCACCAATGGCTCGATGCACAGCGGTGTATGCAGCGCATGTTGCCTGGCCGGCGCTCCCGCGCGCTGTAGGCCGCGGTCTTCGCGGGCTGCGTTCATTGCGTTGCTCCATTTCGCAACAGAACACGCGATGTGTTGCGGTATGGCACGCAACACCGCACTGCAAGTCGGTTGAAACCGTGATTTCACGGCGTTTTTTGATGGCACGGGATTTGCCCTGAGTCCGACCGGTGTGACATCACACTGCCGGACCTGGACCATAAATAGAGGTAGAGGAGACAAGAATGAGGACACTACGAGTGATTGCACTTGCGGCTGCGATGGCGGCAGCAAGTGTTGCCGTGCACGCGGCAACGCCCCCCGTTACCGATGCCATGATCGAGAACGACGCGAAATCGTCGAACGACGTGCTGACCTGGGGTATGGGTACGCAAGGGCAGCGCTTCTCGACGCTCACCAAGATCAACACGAAGAATGTCAGCCAGCTCGTGCCGGCATGGTCGTTCTCGTTTGGCGGTGAGAAGCAGCGCGGGCAGGAAGCCCAGCCGCTGATCTACAACGGCAAGATGTTCGTCACCGCGTCGTACTCGCGCATCTATGCGATCGACCTGAAGACCGGCAAGAAGCTGTGGAAGTACGAGCAGCGTCTGCCAGAAGGCATCATGCCTTGCTGCGACGTCGTCAACCGTGGCGCCGCGCTGTACGACAACCTCGTCATCTTCTCCACGCTGGATGCGCAACTGATCGCGCTCAATCAGGACACCGGCAAGATCGTCTGGAAAGAGAAGATCGAAGACTACGCCGCCGGCTACTCGACGACCGCCGCACCGCTGATCGTGAAGGGCATGGTACTGACGGGCGTGTCGGGTGGCGAGTTTGGCGTGGTGGGCCGTGTGGAAGCGCGCGATGCCAAGACCGGTCAGTTGATCTGGTCCCGTCCGACGGTCGAAGGCCACATGGGCTACAAGTACGACAAGGACGGCAACAAGACCGAGAACGGCATGACGGGCACGCTCAACGCGAGCTGGCCCGGCGAGACGTGGAAGACCGGTGGCGCATCGACGTGGCTGGGCGGCACGTATGACCCGCAGACCAACCTGGTCTACTTTGGTACCGGCAACCCGGGGCCGTGGAACAGCCACCTGCGCAAGGGCGACAACCTGTATTCGTCGTCGACGCTGGCAATCAACCCGGACACCGGCAAGATCGTCTGGCACTACCAGAACACACCGAACGACGGCTGGGATTTCGACGGCGTGAACGAGTTCGTGACGTTCGACATGGACGGCAAGCGCGTCGGCGGCAAGGCTGACCGTAACGGCTTCTTCTACGTGAACGACGCGAAGAGCGGCAAGCTGCTCAACGCGTTCCCGTTCGTGAAGGTCAACTGGGCCACCAGCATCGACCTCAAGACCGGCCGCCCGAACTATGCACCGGACCACCGGCCAGGCGATCCGGCGCAAGCCACGGGTGAAGACAAAAAGGGCAAGTCGGTGTTTGCCGAGCCCGGCTTTCTGGGCGGCAAGAACCAGATGCCGATGGCTTACAGCCCGCAAACCGGTCTGTTTTACGTGCCCGCCAACGAGTGGGGCATGGAGATCTGGAACGAGCCCGTCAGCTACAAGAAGGGCGCGGCCTACCTGGGCGCCGGCTTCACCATCAAGCCTCTCAATGAGGATTACATCGGCGCACTGCGCGCGATCAACCCCAAGACCGGCAAGATCGAATGGCAGATCAAGAACAACGCCCCGCTGTGGGGTGGTGTGATGACGACTGCCGGCGGCCTGGTGTTCTGGGGCACGCCCGAGGGCTATCTGAAGGCGGCCGATGCCAAGACCGGCAAGGAGCTTTGGGAATTCCAGACCGGCAGCGGCATCGTTGCGCCGCCCGTCACCTGGGAAGACAACGGCGAGCAGTTCGTGGCCGTGGTGTCGGGCTGGGGTGGTGCAGTGCCGCTGTGGGGCGGTGAAGTGGCCAAGCGCGTGAACTTCCTGGAGCAGGGCGGTTCGGTTTGGGTGTTCAAGTTGCACAAGAACTGACGTGCTGAGTTGAGCGCTGCGCGTCCTTTGCGGCGCGCAGCCTCTCGCACAGCTTCATGGAGTTTCAGATCGTGATCATGCGTAATGGAGTGTTTTCGTTGCTGGCGGTAGCGTGCGCAGCAATTGGCGCGGCACCCGCCCATGCCGCCCCCGACATGCAGGCCCTGGCCGACAAGAGCGGCTGCTTCTCGTGCCACAGCATGCATGCCAAGATCGTCGGCCCAGCCTTTGCCGACGTGGCTGCCAAGTACAAGGGCGATGCTGATGCGCCGACCAGGCTGGCGCAGAAAGTACGCGAAGGCGGCAAGGGCACATGGGGCCGTATCCCAATGCCCGCGCATCCCGACCTCAAGGAAGACGAGGCGAAGCAACTCGTGGCCTGGGTGTTAAGTTCAGGCTCCTGAGCGTCTACGTCGCTCGCAAGGGAAGAGGGCCGGCATTGTCCGGCCCTTTCTTTTCTTCCATGACCGCGCTTTATCGCTGTGTCAGCCGGCGCGAATTTGCATCCGTCCGGAACACGATCGGCACTTCACCGGTACGGGTGTCCCGCATCTGCCCGAACCCGTTTATTGCAGCCATCCGGCCTTGCAGCACCACCTGCTGCAGCGCGCCATGATCTGCCGACTTTCCGCACACCGGGTCGGTGCGTGTCGCATCGCCCGTCAACAGGTACGCCTGACAGCGGCAGCCGCCCGCATCTTCCTCGCGCGATTCACATGACTGACACGGCTCCGGCATCCAGTGCGTGCCGCGAAAGCGCTGAAAGGCGTCGCTGCTTCGCCAGATGTCGCGCAGCGGCTGGCTGAGCACGTTGGGCAGCTCCAGCTCCGGCAGCATGCGCGCGGAGTGACAGGGCAGCGCAACGCCATCCGGCGCGATGCCGAGGAATGTTGTGCCCCAGCCGTTCATGCACTTCTTCGGGCGCTGCTCGAAGTAGTCCGGCACGACGTAAAGCAATTGGCATCGGCTGCCAATGCGGGTCCGGTAGTCGTTCACGACGGCCTCGGCGTCGCGCAGTTGCTCCAGCGTTGGCATCAGCGCCAGCCGGTTCTCCCATGCCCAGCCGTAGTACTGCGTGTTGGCAAGCTCCAGGTATTCGGCGCCGATCTCCAGCGCCATGTCGATGATGGCACCCACGTGCGGCAGGTTGTGCCTGTGCATCACGCAGTTCATCACCATCGGATAACCGTGGGCCTTGATCAGATCCGCCACGCGGCGCTTCAGATCGAAGGTGCGCGTGCTCGACAGAAAGTCGTTCATCTCACGCGTGGAGTCCTGGAACGACAACTGGATATGGTCGAGCCCCGCAGCGCGCAACGCCCCAAGCCGCGCATCGGTCAGGCCCACCCCGGACGTCACGAGGTTCACGTAGAACCCGAGCCCATGCGCATGCGCGACCAGCGTTTCGAGATCCTTGCGCAATAGCGGCTCGCCGCCCGACAGCCCGAGCTGCACCGCGCCCAGCGCCCGCGCCTGGGTGAACACATCGCACCACTGCTCGGTGGTGAGTTCCCGATCGTGCTGTGTGTAGTCGACCGGGTTGGAGCAGAAGGCGCAATGCAGCGGGCAGCGGTAGGTCAGCTCGGCCAGCAGCCAGAGCGGTGGACCGGGCATCGGCGCAGCTGCCGGCGCCTGCAGCGATTCGGCCTCAAACGAGCCAGCCGCGTTCGAATGCATGTTTGACAAAGGCGTGGACCTCCGGAGCGATGCCCTGCACGCCAAAGGCGGATTGCAGGTCATCGATCAGCATGTCGAGGGTATGGGCACCGTCGCAGCGCTGCAGGATCGCAGCGGCGCTGTCATTGAGGGTGACCATGCCCTCGGGGTACAGCAGTACCCAGCTCTGCTGCATGTCTTCCCATTGCAGCCGGAAGGTCCGGTGCAGCATGGGGTGGGCCGGATCAGACAAGGGAGGGCTCATGGGCGTGGGCCTGTTGGATGGCATCGAGCATCGACCAGAGGATGTCGAGCTTGAACTGCAGAATGTCCAGCGCACGCTGTTGCTGCTCGGGCGTGCGGAAGTAGTCGAGTGTCACGCGCAGGCCGTGCTCGACGTCGCGCGAGGCCAGCGGAATGCGCGAGCGGAAGTACGCAAGCCCCTCTGGCTGCACCCACGGGTATTGATCGGGCCAGCCGGCCAGCCGTTCCTTGTGGATGTCCGGCGCGAACATCTCCGTGAGCGACGAGCACACCGCCTCCTGCCACGGCGCTCGGCGCGCAAAGTTCACATACGCATCCACCGCAAAGCGCACGCCGGGCAGCAGATGCCGGTGAGACCACAGTGCATCGCGCGTCAGGCCCACGGCAACGCCTAAGCGCACCCAGCTCTCGATGCCGCCCGGCTGTGACTCGTCGCCGTCGTGGTCATGAATGCGGACGATCCACTCGCGCCGCGTTGCCCGGTCAGGGCAGTTGGACAGGATGGCCGCATCCTTGAGCGGGATGTTGACCTGGTAGTAGAAGCGGTTCGCAACCCACGTGCGGATTTCCTCCGGCGTGCATTCGCCAGCGCGCATGCGCAGGTTGAACGGATGATGGATGTGATAGCCCGCCTGCTTCGCGCGCAGTCGCGCCTCGAAGTCTTCGGCAGTCCAGGCAACAGGGTGTGTCATAGCGAGATTTCCATGCCGTCGTAAGCCACCTCGATGCCGTGCGCCTCCAACTCGCGCCGTTGCGGCGAGTCTTCATCGAGGATCGGGTTGGTGTTGTTGATGTGGATGAGCACCTTGCGCGTTGCCGGCAACTGGTCGAGCACATCGATCATGCCGCCCGGGCCGGATTGCGCGAGGTGGCCCATGTCGGCTGCCGTCTTGGTTGAAAAACCAAGGGCGAGCATCTCGTCGTCTTGCCAGCAGGTGCCGTCCACCAGCACTACGTCGGCCGCGCCCATTTCGTCGAACACATGTGGTTCGACGCGGGCAAGGCCGGGCGCGTAGAACGCCCGCCGGCCGCTCTTTCTGTCGACAATGCGCAAGCCGATGTTGTCGCCCACGCGGCGCGCGTTGCGGCTGGGCGAGTAGGGCGGAGCCTTGCTCTCCAGCGGGATCGCCGTCAACGCCACGTCGTCGAGCGGAGGCACCGAGAACGCCGTGCCGTCCAGCGCCAGCGCGCGCGTGTCGAGCCCGCAGTAGTGCGACAGCATGCGCGTGAGCGGGAAGGCGGTGGACAGATCGCTGATGACGGCCGCGCTGGCATAGACGGGCAGCGCTTGGCGATGCTCGCGCAGCATCAGCAAGCCGGTCACGTGGTCGATCTGCGCATCGATCAGCACGACGCCCACGATGCCCGTATCACGCGGCGCGCGCGCGGGTTGCAGCGCCGGTGAGCTGCGCAGTTGCGCGAGGATGTCCGGCGAGGCATTCACCACGATCCAGTTGTGTTGGTCGTCGCCGAGTGCGATGGACGACTGCGTGCGGGGGGTGGCACGCACGGTGCCGCGCCGCACGCCGTCGCAGTTGCGACAGTTGCAGTTCCACTGTGGGAAACCGCCGCCGGCGGCCGAGCCGAGAACCCTGAGTATTGTCATGATGCAATTCCAACGTGTCGGGCGGATTGAGCAAGAAGTCGGCCAGGGGATGGCGAAAAGGCATGCGAGCCGCGAGTCGAAAAAAAAAGCCCGCCGTGAAGAACCGGCGGGCCTGTGGAGCCTTGCGTGCTCAGCCGCGCAGCATCAGCGGTTGGCGATGTACATGGTGATCTCGAACCCGAGTCGCAGTTCGGTATAGGCGGGCGTTGTCCAGTTCATGTCTCCTCCTTGAGGGTTGGCATAGTTAGTGAGTGCACTGCGTTGTTCAGCGGCTGACGCAGGCGTTTGCCGAACACAGCCGCATCGTCATCAAGGCAACATCCATGCCCACTTCCGACTGGCCAACCACGTCTGCTCGCATCAATCTGCGCACACCGGACGGCCATTGCCTGCATGTGCGCCAATGCGGCCGCGACAGCGGTGAGCCGTGGCTGGTGCTGCACGGCGGCCCGGGCAGCGGTTGCGCGCCCTCGATGGCCGCGTGGTTCGATCCACTGCTGCATCGCGCCGTGCTGCCGGACCAGCGCGGCGCGGGTCGGTCACGACCGGCCGGCACACTACGGCGCAATACGGTGACGGCGCTGCTGGCCGATCTTGAGCAACTGCGCGTCGCACTTGGCATTGAGCGCTGGGGCGTGGTTGGCGGCTCGTGGGGCGCAGCGCTGGCACTGGCCTACGCCGATCGCTTTCCCGATGCCGTATCGGCACTGGTACTGCGCGGCGCTTTCCTGACCGGTTTCGACGATGTGCAGGCGCTGTTTAACGCGCGCGGCGCCGGCCGTGATCTCTTGCAAAGCATCGACGGGCGAGGCGAGGGTTTTCCCGCGGCCCGTGGTCGCCTTTACGTTGCAACAGACATGTTGCAGCTTGGGACAACTGTTCAGAAATTGAACATCGCCAGGGCGTGGCAGCGCGCGGAACATCGTTTGTTGGGTCTGCAGCCGCAGGCACGTCGCCAAACCTGGCAACAGCGCATGGCCCTGGTGCGCAAGTACCGGTTGCAGGCGCATTACCTGTATCGGCGGGCGGGGCTCGGGAAATCGGCGTTGCTGCGGGCGGCTGCGCGTATCGGCGCGAGGGGATTGCCGGTGACGCTGCTGCATGGGCGGGAAGACAACGTTTGCCGCCCCCGGAATGCGCTGCGGTTGTCTGCAGCGATACCGCATGCGCGGTTGGTGTGGGTGCCGGGCGGGCACCTGGCGGTGGGGGAGATGGCGAAAGCGCTGGGCGCCGCCATCCGTGCGTCGGCGTGGTCAGTCGGTGTCTGAGGGCAAGCCGCCGGCCTCGTCAATCCTGCGGTAGATCGTGTTGCGTGAAATGCCGAGCGCCTTCGCAGCGGCCGAGATATTGCCGTTGTGCGCCTTCACGGCCGCCATGATGGTCATGCATTCCACATCGGCAAGCCGCTTGGGCTGCGGGCCGCCAACGGCTTGATGCGTGACCGGCGGCACGGCTGCTGCCGGCGCCGGCGCATTGTCCGCAGCCGGCTGGTCGCCATGGCGCGCCTGCCAGTCTTCAAGAAAATCGTCGGGCAGATGGTCTTCGGTGATTTCCGGCGCGCCTTCGGCCATCAGCCGGGCGGTGCGCAGCAGGTTGCCGAGCTGGCGGATGTTGCCGGGCCAGTGGTAGCTGCGGAACATCTGCATCACGGCTTCGCTGATAGGGGGCGCGTCGGCCTGTTCAAGCTTCAGCAGCTTGTCGGCCACCACGTCCAGGTCGGTGCGCTCGCGCAATGCCGGCAGGCGCACGACCAGACCGTTCAGGCGGTAGTAGAGGTCTTCGCGGAACTGCCCGCTGGCGACCATCTCGCGCATATTGCGGTGGGTCGCGCATACGACCGCCACGTCCACCTGGATGAGCTTGTTGCTACCCAGCGGCGAGACCGCGCGCTCCTGCAGGGCGCGCAGCAGCCGGGCCTGCAGGTGCAGCGGCATGTCGCCGATCTCGTCGAGGAAGAGCGTGCCGCCGTTGGCCAGCACCATCTTGCCGATGCCGCCCTTCTTGCGCGCGCCGGTAAAGGCACCTTCTTCGTAGCCGAACAGTTCTGATTCAATGAGCGCTTCCGGAATCGACGCGCAATTCACGGCGATGAAGGGACCGGCATGGCGCGGGCTGTCGGCGTGGATGGCGCGCGCGAGCAGTTCCTTGCCGGTGCCGGTTTCGCCCAGGACCATGACAGGGATGTCCTTGCCGATGACCTTGCGCAGCTTGCCGATCACGGTCTGGATCTGCGCGTCGCCGGTATCCAGCGCCTCCAGGCTTGCCGGCTGCCGGGATGGCTCGATGTAGGTCCGGCGCGGTGCCGTGTCGCGGTCGATCGAGAGATCGGCGCCAATTGGGCCGCCCACCATGCGGTTGGCCGGCCGCTTCCATTCGACGCGCGCAAACACCTTCACACCGCTGGGCAGTTGCAGCTGCATGACGCCTGCCGCTGCGCTGCGTTCCCGGTCGATCAACTGCGACATCGACAGCCCGAACAGCGACGAAAAGGTATGTGCATGCAGCGCGCGGATCGACAGGCCAAGCTGGAATTCGCCGCTGCGGTTGGCTGACAGGAAACGCCCCGCCGGCGTAAAGGCCGCAATGCCCTCGACCAGCGTGCCGATGAATTCCGGGCGCGAGTGGAAGTGGATGCACACCACGTCCTGGAACGTGTTGGCGAACAACTGGTTCTCGATCATCTGCGCCGACATGCGCACCAGCGCCATGGTGTGCTTGTGGAAGCCGCGATGGTCACCCGTCACGTCGAGCGCACCCACGGTGGCGCCATACGGATCGAAGATCGGCGCACACGAGCAGGTGAGGAACTGGTTGGCTTGCAAGTAGTGCTCGGAGCCGTGGACCAGCGTGGGTTTGCCATCGGCCAGCGCCGTGCCGATGGCGTTGGTGCCACGGCTCGCCTCCGACCACAGCGCGCCCGGCTGCAGGGCCACCTTGCTGGCCTGGGCCAGGAAATCGTCGTCCCCCATCGAATGCAGGATCAGGCCCGAGGTGTCCGTCAGGATCACCATGCTTTGCGTGTTGACGATCTGGCTGTAGAGCGTCTCCATCACGGGCAGCGCGTGCGTGAACAGCGACTGGCTGCGCTCGATCTCGGTCTTCAGCTCGTTGTGCAGCACCGGGCAGAAATCGGGCGATTCATAGGGCCGCAGGCCGTAGGACTTGGATCGCTCGTGCGACTGCGCGATCAGTTCGGGCTGATCGTTCGGGGCGTCGCCGAGCGTGGCCGGGGCGTTCTCGGAAGCGCGCGGGTCGGCTGCCGCGTGAGGGGTCATGGTGTGTCTCCTAAAACCTCGCCCGCAATCTATGTGCGGGTCGCCCGGATCGCCTCATTTAACCAGGGTGCGAACCGGAAGTGTTGCGCCATGAAGCAAGACCCTTGCCAGGGTGTTGCATTCCTGAGCACCTGTGCCAACCGATGCATCCGATATCCGGAGCGTTTGGCGCATGTTGGCCGTGTCTCCCGGCAGATTTTCGACTTGGTATGGCTCTTGCAGAAATGCCTCCAAAAATCGTTTCAACGACAACAAGGAGACACTCTTGAAAACGCCTCGCAACTCGCTCGCGCTGCTTTCTGCCTGCGCACTTCTGGCCGGGGGATTGCCCGCAGCCGCATCCGCTCACGGCGATGTCACGCCGCAAGCCGTAGACACACACACCTTACCGCAACTCGGCGCCGATTGGCGTCAGGACAATCCATACAGGACGGGGCCCGCACATGACGAAGCGCTGCGGATCGGCTCCTCCGGGTTCAACCAGAACTGCGCGCGCTGCCATGGGCTGGAGGCCATCTCCGGCGGGATCGCGCCCGACCTGCGCAAGCTCGACACCGACTGCATGTCGCTGGCCGACGCCAAGAAGAAGGAGGCTTGCTACGGAGAGGTGTCGCAATACTTCACAGCCACCGTCCGCCACGGCCGCACGCGCGACGGCCGTGTCTACATGCCGCCGTTCGAAGGCGTGCTGACCCAGGAAGCGGTCTGGTCGATCAAGACGTATCTGGAATCGCGCCGCGTACAGGAGTAGTAGGTCGGCCAGCCACAGCTGGCAGCTTTGCGAGCCGGCGCTGTTCCTGCCTTCGTGTGCGTCGGCTCGCTCATTTTTTCCGCCTGGAGATGTCTCATGAACGCCCGTTCTCGGTTGGCCGCGGCCGGAGTTTTTCGCCGCCTTGCCAGCCTCCTGCTTGCCGCGGCAGCCATGGTGGTGAGCGCCGCGCCGGCGCACGCCGATATGGCGAAGATCCGCCAGAGCGGCGCCCTGAAGGTCGCCCTGTACAAGGGTCTACCGCCGTTCTCCGATAACGTCGGGGGGCAATTCAGCGGCATCGACGTGGCGCTTGCCAATGCGCTCGGCAAGCAGATGGGGCTGTCCGCGTCGTTGCTTCCCTTTGATGCGGATGACGACGGCATGTCGGGCGACCTGCGCAACATGGTCTGGAAGGGGCATTACCTGGGGTACGGCCCAGCCGATGTGATGCTGCATGTGCCGGTCGACCCGAATTTCATACGCCAGAATGGCCAGGTGCTGATCTTCGCGCCGTACCTTCGCGAAGGCTACGTGCTGGTGTACGACAGCGAGCGCGTCCACAGGGTCAGCCGTTTCGAAGACCTCGCCGGCCAGGCGACTGGCGCCGAGCAGGGATCGGGCGGTGCGAGCGCGCTGCTTTCCAGCGCCAACGGCGCCCTGCGCGACAAGGTGAAGATCTATCCGGAGGCCAACGAGGTCCTGCATGCGCTGTTCTCCGGCCAGATTGCCGCGGCAATGGTGACGCGGGCGCAATATGAAAGCGCGCTGAAGACGCAGAATCAATCTGCCACACGCTTTGTGGCGACCGAGCTGCAGTCGCCGCTGCTGCCCGCACGCGGCTGGGCAATCGGCATGGCCGTCAAGGCGGATCAGCGCGAACTGGCGCAGGCGCTGGAGAGCGCGCTCAATGCACTGCGCGCCAGCGGCGAGCTGCAGCGTATCTTTGCGCAATACGGCGTCTCGATGGTGGCACCGTAGGCGCCACCGCCTGCACACGGAGCCGAACGTGTCGACGTACCTGACGCACTGGCCGTGCGGGCTGGCCGCCCCGGCCAGTTCACGCGCTACGCTTTCTCCGCCGCGGCGTGCTTGGAGGGCAGGGCACTCACGTTGTCGTCGAATTGCGAATCCACTGGGATCTTCGAGAAGTGGTGGATCTTCGGCGCGTGCGAGTCGTCGACCTGTGCGTCGTGCGGGTCGATGAAGGACATTGCGGTGCGGCGCTTGAGCATGTGCGAGTCGCGCGATTGCGATTCGCGCCACAGCTCGGCCGTGAACTTGAGACCGGCGCGCAATGCGTGGGCGCTTTCCTGCTTGCCCTTGCGCTGGTCGGAGACGCGCTCGATGCCCTTCTTGACGACGTCTTCCAGGAATGTGAGACGGGCGCGGTAATAGTCCGCGTGCATTTGTGCATCCATCACGCGCTGCTCTGCCTGGTACAGCTCCATGCGCAATTCGCTTAGCGCGCGTTCGGCCTGCTTCTCGGGAGAGGGTGCGTGGCTCAAGGCCCAGTTTGCAATCCACCGCAACATGGTCAAGCCCTCCTGTCTTGCGGTGTCCGCCGCCGGTGGGAAGACACCGTTTACTGCCCGCGCATTGATCGGAAGTGATCGCCGCTTGCCAAACAGACTAGCAAAAAAAGCGGGGCGATTGCGCTAGTCCACGTGCATGCCTGTTGTGAAAAGGAAGCATGGTCCGTTTGGCTGAGAGGCGCGCGGGCCAAGTTCTGGTCTCATAGGCAGATTGCCTCGCGTGCACAGGTTTGCGAGGAAAACGTCACCTGCCTGCGCAAGCGATTGCGCACATCGCGGCGCCCGGTCGGCGCCCGATCTTGGGTGCGATGTCAGCGGAACCGGTACGTAAGCGAGGCCATGGCCGTGGTCTGTTGGCGACGCTGCGTGATCGGGCTGTCGGCGGCATCTCCGTGCAACCGCGCAACCGTGAGCGAGCCATTGGCCGTCCACCGGTCATCGAGCTTGCAGGTGACGATGGCGTTGAAGTGGATGTCGCGCAGCCCCGCATGCGTGGCAAATACCGGCAGGCCCGAACGGGCGCTTTGCCCATCGTCCACGCCAAAGAACGTACGCATGTACTGACCGTTCGTCCACGACACGCCGGTGCCAAGGCTGAACAGCCATCGGCCGACCGGCGCGCTTGCGTAGACATCGGCATTGGCGATCAACCCTTGGCGGTTACCGAGGATGTCCTGCTCCGCATCGGTGGACAGGGTGAGGAACGACACCGTGTACTGCGCGAACGCCTTTGCGCGCACCGTGGCATTGACGTTGCCCAGACCATTCAGGCGCGCGTCGTCATGCGCATGGCGCCACGTCGGGTCGAACTGAAAGTTGCCGCCCACCTGCCACGTGTCGTTGTTGGCGAGGTACACGCCGGCAAAGTCCATCCCCTTGGAAAAGAACCGGCGCTTGTACTCGATCTCCTGATCGATCCACGGAAACACGAAGCTCGATTTCGCGCCCGGATACTTGGGCGACACGTAGATCGCCGGGCCCACAGCAATGCTCCAGTCGCCGGCTTCGGCGCTGTTCTTTGCGCTGCTTTCCGTGCTGGCGGCGGGTACGGTCTGGGCCTGGGCGGTGCTGCTCAATGCCCCGATGGTCATCAGAAGGAAGAACGCAAAGCCGGGCAGGGCGCGCGGAGACAGCGGCATGAGAGAGCAGAAATTCGAAAGGAGTGTGAGCGAAGGAAACGGCGGGCACGCCATTCTAGTGGAACCGCCGGAATGCCGGATGACGCTGCAAGGGGGCACTCGGCGGGGCGGATGGCCACCCTGCCAGCGTTATCCGCTTGGTAGGGTGGCGTGACCCGACGCTAGGCGGGCGCTGACTACTTTGCGTCCAACGATGACGGTTTCGATTGCCGCACGCTCAGAACCGCACAAACAGCTTGACGCCGTCTCCCAGCTTGCACGTGTACGAGACCTGGCTTTGCAGCGTGTAGGCGGGCATGGCGAAGATGTACGAGGCAAAGCGCGCGGTGCCATCGGCCGTGATGGTGTAGCGCAGGAATTGTGTGATGGGCGCACCATCACGGCCGACGGTGAAATGGGTGTCGGCGAAGCTGAGGGTGTGGTCCGGCTGGATCCGGTACGCATTGACCGTGAGACCGCCGCGCGTCTGTCCAGCAGGCGTGGTGTTGGTGTCGCCCTTGCAGCGCGTCAGATCGATGGTTGCTGTCATGGGCTTGCCGGCGCTTAGCGCCTGTTCGGCTGCCAGCACGTCGGGCAAGGGAATGGTTTGAGCGCCGGCGAACAGCGGCAGGGTTGCAAGGGTTGCTAGCGCGGCGAAGGGCAGCGTGATCGGTTTCTTGGTCTTTGGGAGCATGCGTGAGATGAGTCGCAGGGGGCGATAGACAAATAACCCTGCCCCGCCATGCAAGCCGGACCGGGCGGGGAGACACGCGTGGATCGTAGAAGAGATCATGCTCACCCACAACGCGAGATCGCGCCCCGATGCTCAACTTTGCTCATCCAAATAAAAAAACGCCGGGAGTGCCCGGCGTTTTTCATGGCGCGGCTGCCTTATTGCTTGGTGGGCGCAGCGGCCTTCGGTGCCGAAGCAGCGTCGGTCTTGGCTTCCGACTTGGCTGCAGCCTTGTGGGCCTTCTTGTGGGTGCGCTTCTTCTCGTGCTTGGCTTCAGCCTTCGGTGCCGAAGCGGCATCGGTGGTCGTCGCTGCAGCGGTCGCAGCCGGTGCAGGTGCCGCGGCCGGTGCGGACGCGGTGCCAGCTGCGAACACGGGGGCTGCGAAGGCACCAGCAACGATCAGAGCGGCCAGGGATTGAGCGACTTTCATGTGAGACTCCTTAAACAGATACAAGCGGGATATTGGGACTCCAGATACATGGATCTCGTCCCATTTACGATCCATGCCTCCAAAAACGTCTCACAGTGAGAGCGGGCCGACCGCCGTTTGTAAGCGTTCTGCCGACGGTGTAAGCGCGCGTAACAAGGTAGGTTCGCTGCGTCCAATGTCTGTTGCGATGGGTTGAGACACATCAAGGCCAGGCCCTGCGCATCGGCGTACCGTCAGGCGTCGGGTGGACAACCGCTGACGCGTACACCACACTGCGTGGTGATGCGTGGGCCATTTCGATGTCAGGCCGCGCATTGCATCGCGGGCGTGGGAGCGCATTGGGTCACGCTCCATCCGATACCGGTAGCGCCACAAACCAGTCTCTTCTATAAGGACAACACGATGAACAAGCTTCTGGCCGCCCTCGTGGCTACAGTCTTCAGCGCCGGCGCGTTTGCGCAGGCATCCGCACCTGCAGCAGCTCCGGCACCTGCCACGGCCGCGCCGGCACCCGCCGCGTCGGCACCTGCCGCAGGCGAAAAGGCAACGCAACTTCAGAAGAAGAAAAAGAAACGCGACCATCGTCCGAAGCATCAGGACAAGAGCGCGTACGGCGTGGGCGGCTGATCTGCTGTAGCCCGTCGATTTTCTGCACACCAAAGCGCCGGCCTCCGAGAAGGGGCCGGCGCTTTGTTTTGTGCGAGCCGAAAAGATTCACGTTAAAGTCGCTTGACTTAGAGTGCGCTCTAACTTCTAAGCTCCGTTCATGACCACATTCCTGACCATCGCCCAAGTTGCAGAAGCCAGCGGCCTGTCGACGCATACGCTGCGCTATTACGAGCGCATCGGCCTGCTCGACAGCGTGCAGCGACGCGATAACGGCCATCGTGTCTTCCGCACCGAAGACATGAGGTGGCTTGAGTTCCTGCTGCGCCTGCGCGATACCGGCATGCCGATCGCGCAGATGCAGGAGTACGCTGCGCTGCGGCGGCAGGGCGACAGTCTGGAGAGTGTGTCGGCGCGCCAACGCCTGCTGGAATCGCATGCCGCGGCGCTGGAAGCGGAGCTGCGCGCACGGGCCGAAACGCTGGCCGTGCTGCGCGTCAAACTCGTCGTCTATGACGGCATCCGGGCTCGGATTGAAGCCGTGGAAAACGCGTCAGGCTCCGCTCCCTCATCTTCCAAATCGAAACACCAGCCGAAACGCCAACCGAACGAGGACGCGCATGACACCGAACACGCACACAGCACAAGCCGCAAACCACGCCAACCTGCAGGACGACCGTTACGCACGCGGCTGGCAAAAGCTGAAGGAAGTCGATGATGTGGCTGGCGAACGCGTGGTCGAGGCCATGGCCGACGTCTCGCCCGACCTCGGCCGCTACATCGTCGAATTCGGGTTTGGGGATGTTTACTGCCGCCCGGGCCTGACGCTGCGCGAGCGCGAGATCGCCACCATTGCCGCGCTCACGGCGCTGGGCCACGCGGCACCGCAGTTGAAGGTGCACATTGCGGCGGGGCTCAACGTCGGGCTCACGCGCACGGAGATCACCGAGACGATCCTGCAGATGGCGCTATACGCGGGCTTTCCGGCGGCGCTCAACGGCATGTTTGCCGCCAAGGAAGTCTTTGCCGCTCACGACGCCGAGGGCGCGGCCCCTGCCGGCGGATCGATGCGCCGCGAAACCAGCAACTGATCGATCCGGTGGTTGTCGATATCGAGCACTTCAATATGCAGTGGCCCGATGTCGACGGTTTCGCTCTTCTTGGGAATGCGCTTGAGCGCGTAGATGACTAGCCCGGCGAGGGTTTCGACGTGGTGTTCGCCGGGCAGGTCGTCGAGGTCGAAGGCGCGTTTGACGTCGCCCAGCGGCGTGACACCGTCGATCAGGCATGAGCCGTCATCGCGACGCACGATCTGCTCGTCTTCGCCCAGGTACAGGATGTCGCCCATCACCGCGCCGACAATGTCGTCGAGTGTCACCACACCCACCACCAGCCCGTATTCGTTGACCACCGCGCCAAAGCGCTCGTGCATCTCGCGAAAGCGCGTGAGCGCCTGCGACAGGTTGAGCGTGTCCGGCAGCACCAGCAGATTCTTGTCGTAATGTTTGCTGATGTTGCGGATCACGGCGGAGGACTCTTCCGACAGGATCTGCTGCAGGATGTCCTTGGACGCGATGAAGCCGAGCACCGAGTCGATGTCTTCGCGGCAGACGAGGTATTCCGCGTGCGGCTGCGCAATGATCTTCATCTTGATCGACTCCACCGGTTCGTCCACCGTGAAGTAGATCACCTCGTCGCGCACGGTCATCACTGAGGTGATCGTGCGTGATTCCAGCTCGAACACGTTTTCGATCATGGCCAGTTCGTGCTTGCGCAGCACGCCGGCTTGCGCACCTGCGCCCACCATGGCGGCGATGTCTTCGGTGGTGATCTGGTCGACACGGTGCGTCGGCACACCAAACAGCTTGAGGAACATGTCGGCTGCCCCATTGAACAGCCACACCACCGGCCTCAGCGCGCGCAGGCACGAGTGCATCGGGCCGATGATCGACATCGCGCAGCGCTCGGGGTAAAGCACGGCCAGGCGCTTGGGCAGCAGGTCGGCAAAAAGAATGAACAGCCCCGTCACGATGATGAAGCCAACGATGCTGCCGATCCGTTCAGCGCGGGCGGCCGGCAGCCAGTCACTCAACCACGCGGCCAACGGCCCCGAAATCTGGCTGTCGCCGATGACACCGGCCAGGATGGCCACCGCATTCACCCCGATCTGCACCACGGTGAAGAAGTTGCCGGGCATGTCCTTGAGTTGCAGCACGCGCAAGGCGCGGGTGTCCCCGTCGTCTGCCAGGGTTTGCAGGCGCGTGCGCCGCGAGGCCGTGAGGGCGATTTCGGAAGCAGAAAAAAAGGCGCTGATCAGGATCAGCAGGGCAAGGATGAGGGCGGACATGGTGGCGGGGGCCGTCGCGGCAAGTCGCGTCGTTGCGCAGCGACAACTGCACGGTCGCGTGGAATGTGGCTTCGAATGATCATGGTGCAGCCCCGATCGCTTTGTCAAACCACGGCGTGCGCGGGTGATCTCAAACAATTGTTTATGTCCGAGGAGGATAGACGGCCATCCAAAATGTGGTTTGCCGTGTACCCACGCCATCGGCGATACTTCACCTTCGGACACATTGTCTCGGTATGCCTTGCGGGGCCTGCGTTTGCGGGCGGCAGCCGTGAAGAAAAACAGCGGTTCCGGACGGCGTCATCACAGGCGCCGATCTTCAGTGCCGGCGCAGATCGGCCTAATTGATGCACATAGTTGCATAGCGGAGTGCCAGTTCATGTGGGTTCTCAGCCGTTTACAGCGGCGCACCGGGGGGAAACGGGGGAATACGGCGGGGACGATCGCACGGTTGGCTGGGCTTCTTGTCGCAGCCGCCGTATCGATGCCTTGTGTGACGCTTGCTCAACAAGCGCCTGCCACCACCGGCTCCGGTGCGTCAGGGGTAACAGCTTCAGTTCCGGTTAACGCGCCGAACATCGCGTGGTTCTACGGCGACAAGCCGCCCGTGGCGCAGTTGCGCGCCTTCGACGCGATCGTTGTGGAGCCAGACCACGGGTTCGATCCATCGCAGTTCAAGACGCCCAAGACGCAGTGGTACGCCTACGTGAGCGTTGGCGAGGTCACGCCCCAGCGCAGCTGGTACAAGGACTTGCCCAAGGCCTGGCTGTTGGGCCGCAATGCGGCGTGGGCCTCGCGCGTGGTGGATCAGGCCCAGCCCGAGTGGCCGGCGTTTTATGTCGATCACGTCATCAAGCCGCTGTGGGAGAAGGGCTACCGTGGCTTCTTTCTCGATACGCTCGACTCGTATCAGTTGGTGGCCAAGGACGACGCCTCGCGCGCGGCGCAGGAAGCCGGCATGGTGCGTGTGATTCGCGCGATCAAGGCGCGCTATCCGGACGCCAAGCTGATCTTCAACCGCGGGTTTGAGATCCTGCCGCAGGTGCACGACCAGGCGTATGCGGTGGCGTTTGAATCGCTGTATCGCGGCTGGGACCAGGGCAGCAAGCAGTACAAGGAAGTGAGCGACGCGGACCGCGAATGGCTGATGGGCCATGTACGCAAGATTCGCGACGATTACCACCTGCCCGTCATCGCCATCGATTACTGCCCGCCCACCGACCGTGCCTGCGCACGCGAAACGGCCAAACGTATCAAGGCGCAGGGCGTGGTGCCCTACGTGACCGATCCAGACCTGTCGACCATTGGCGTGGGGCGCATCGAGGTGTTGCCGCGCAAGGTATTGATCCTGCAGGACCGCGACCCGCGTACCACCATTGACACCAGCGAGGGCGTGCGCTTCGTGGCCACGCCACTCAACTTTCTCGGCTACGACGTCGAGTACGCCGACATCAACAAGCCGCTGCCCGCTTCAGTGCCACCCGACCGCTACGCCGGCGTGGTGGTGTGGGTGAACACCAGTCCGGTCAAGCAGGTGGCGGCGCTGTCGTCGTGGGTGCGGCAACGTATTCATGACGGCGTGCACATCGCCTTCCTGAACCAGTTTGGCCTGCCGGTGGATGGGAGCATGGCCGACATGTTCAAGCTGCACCTTGTGCGTGGGCGTGCCAGCGGGCCGCTGTCGGTGGTGTCGCAAGACAAGATGATGGGTTTTGAGATGGCGCCGCAACCGGAGCGCCGCGAAGCCCAGCCGATTCAGGTGAGCGCGAACGGGCAGTCGCTGCTGCGGCTGAAATCGGGCAACTTTGAGTTTGATGCCGCTGCCATTACCGATTGGGGCGGCTACGCACTGAATCCGTACGCGGTGTTCTCCATGGACACCGTTGAGCAGGCGCGTTGGGTTGTCCAGCCGATCGAGTTCCTGCGCCGCGCACTGGCGCTGCCAGACATGCCGATCCCCGACGTGACCTCTGAAAACGGCCGCCGACTCATGCTCGTGCATGTGGATGGCGACGGCTTTGCCTCGCGCGCCGAGTTTCCCGGCCCCGAATATTCCGGCGAGGTGCTGCTGCAGGACGTGTGGGAGAAGTACCGCATCCCGACAACGCTGTCGGTCATCGAGGGCGAGGTGGGCGCAAGCGGCCTTTACCCCAAGCTGACGCCGCGCCTGGAAACGATTGCGCGCCAGATGTTCGCGCTGCCGTACGTCGAACTGGGCACGCATACCTATTCGCACCCGTTCGATTGGAGCCGCACCGTGCCCGGCGCGGCCGCTGATCGGGCCAAGGAAGGCCCGGGTGCGGACAAGGGCGGTGGCGACACCGCATTCACGCTGTCCATTCCGGGCTACAAGTTCAGCCTCGACCGCGAGATAGCGGGCTCCATCAACTACATCAACGAGCGCCTGGCCCCGCCCGGCAAGCGCGTGAAGCTCCTGCAGTGGTCGGGCGACTGCCAGCCGCCCGAGATTGCCGTGCGCATGGCCTGGGACGCGGGCGTTCTTAATCTGAACGGCGGCGATACCACCATCACACGCAGCTCGCCATCGTGGACGGAGATTGCACCGCTGGGCATCGACAAGGGCCCAGGGGCTTACCAAGTGTTTGCGCCAAACCAGAACGAGAACGTCTATACAAACGATTGGACCGGGCCGTTCTATGGTTTCGATCGCCTGATTGAAACGCTGCAGTTGACGGACACTCCGTATCGCTTCAAACCGATCAACATCTACTACCACATGTATTCGGGCACCAAGCTTGCGTCACTCAAGGCCTTGAAGAAGGTCTATGACTACGCGTTGTCGCAGCCCGTGTTCCCGATCTATTCGACCGAATATGTGGTCAAGGTGCTGGACTTCCGCAACATGGCCATCGCCCGAGAAGTCGGTGACGGCAACACCTGGGTGGTGCGCGGTGATGGCGATCTGCGCGAACTGCGCTGGATGGCGCGCGGTACGCCGCGCCTGGCGGATGCGCAGGGGGTGGTTGGGTATGACAAGGCGGCCGGCGGTATCTATATCCATCTTGATGACGGCGCCGCACGCTTTACGCTCGCACCTGAGGCGGAGTCGGCCAAGCCAGCGTACATTGCAGAAGCCGCTGCCTTTGTACGCAATTTCGCACGAAACGGTAATGAGTTGAGTTTCGAGGCGGGCGGCTATTACAAGCCGTTTGTTCGTCTGGCCAACGCAGGTGCTTGCCGCGTGAAGGTCAACGGCAACCCAGCGCGCACGGCCCGCGCACAAGACAACACCGTGCGCGTTGATCTGACAGGAGCTGCTGCGCAAACCGTGACCTACCAACGTATCGATGTGGTCTGCTGACCTGACTCCGCGTGAACGGCTGCTGCCAGCCTGGCTGATCGGTACCCTGGGTGCGCTGATCGGGCTGGCGCTCGCCTTGATGTTTCCCCGCGAACGTTTGGAGGCTCGCCTGCTGGAGGGCGGTAAGGTCGATGCGCTGTCGGTGGCCTACCTGGAAGCCTGGCTGCGCGTGCGCCCGAACGACGGCGAGTTCTTGAGCGTGCTGGCTGCCCAGTACGTGCGCACGGGCCGCTTGGCAGAAGCCGAAGCCATGGTCGCTCGCATGCGCGCGCTGCGCGACAAGACGCTCGACCGTGAAGCGCTGCTGCTTGATATCGCCATCCGAGAGCAACGCGCCTACGCGCTGCAACCGAAGGATCCGCAGCGCGCCGCCATGCTGGTCGACCTGCGTGGTCTGCTCAAGCAGGCGCTGGACTATCGCTGGACTGCGGCCGAGCTGGAGGTTCTCGCCGCCAAGTCGCGTGCCTTGGATCAGGGCGCGATTGCCATCCAGTTCTATCAACGCCTGGCTAAACAGGACGTGGCGCGCGCCGCGCAATGGCAGGCGCGTACTGCTGAGATTGCGCTGGGCGTGGGCGAATACCGCGCCGCTGCCGCCGCCAACTTTGCCGCGCAGGCCACCGCCAAGTCGCTCGACGAACAGCGCCGCTACTTCATCGCCGGGTTGAAGGCCCTGCAGGCTGGCAACCTGCTCGACGACGCCATGACAGAAGCGCAACGCCGTGTTGGCCCGCTGATCGACGATACCGAAACGCTGCGCTTTCTCACGCGCCTGGCGATGGCATGTAACCGGCCGGATCTGGCAGACCAATACGCGCGGCGCCTGCTGCGGCTGTCGTGGCATCAGGCGGGCGAGGGCATTGCCTTGGCCTCCGGTGTCGCCCGGCATGACTGGGCATTCGCCGGCCGGCCGGAACCGCTGCCAAGCCCTGCAGACCTGGTGTTCATGGATGGCCCAGAAGGCCTGGCGCGTCGGCAGCGCCACACTGCGCGCATTCGCCCGGTGGCGGATAAGCAGAGCAAGGCTGACGATGCGGCTTCGTCCTCACAACCGTCGGGCGCACAGGCCATCGCACGCGGGATCGCCCCGTTCAATGCGGAAGACTACGATCTCGCATTCCAGGTTTTCATGGGCAGCGGCAATCTGAACGACGCCATGCGCGTAACCGAGGCCGCCGTGCGTCAACGCCCCGATCTGAAAATCTGGACCGAACGTGCCGCGCAGGTGGCCGAGTGGAACCGCCAACCGATGGCGGCGTTGAACTACTGGCTCGCGTACGCGCAATCCACTGGGGATGATGCGGCCTGGCAGCATGTGCTGCGTCTGGCGCCCGCGCTCCACGAAGACCACGCCTATCTGGCCGGGCTGCGCTACCAGGCAAGCCGCACCCCGGGCGACATGAAGTTGCTCGACCAGGTCATCGCGGCGTACGAGCGTCTGGGCGAACCCGTGGAAGGGCTGGCGTATCTGAACAGCATCGCGCACGGGGCGCATCGTCAGGTGGTGCTGGAGCGCTATGCCAATCTGGCCGAGCGCGCCGGCAAAGACGATCAGGCTTACGACACCTACGTGCGTCTGCAAAAGGAGTTCGGCCCCAACGCGCAGTACGCGCTCAAGCTGGCGAACATCCTGTACGTGCGCGGGCAGTTTGCGCAGGCGCTTGCCGCCATGCAGGCTGCAGACAAGGCGGCCTTGCCAACCGATGACCTGTATTGGCGGACCTTCGCCCAGCTCGCGCGCCTGAACCAGCGTGATGATCTGTCGCGTGAGGCGTATCGACAGTTGCTGATCGGCGGCAAGGCTGAGCCAGACGATCTGACAACGATGATCGATTTCTACGACGCCAGCCCCATCGATGCTGGCCGTCTGGCCGAACTCGCTTTCCGCAAAGATGGCACGATGGTTCACCTGCAGCAGGCCATCTACTACTACACGCGTGCGCGCGCCTTCCGCCGCATCGACGGGTTGCTGGCCTCGCTCACACCAGAACAGCGCAAAGCGGCCGAGCAATCCGCCGGCGTGCTGGGCGCGCGGGCCGAGTATTTCCGCCAGAGCGGCCAGTGGGATGCCGCCATGCGTGACCTGCGGCGCGCAGTCTCGCTGCCGGATGCGGGCAGCGATGTGAAGGCGGCCTTCCTGTGGGGCCTGCTGGATTCCGGACAGAACGCCGAGCTCAAGCGCGCATTGGCGCTTTGGCGTAGCGAGGCCGAAAACGATTCCGCTTACTGGGGTGCCTACGCTGCCGCCGGCCTGCAGTTGTTTGACGCCAACCTGGCGCTGCGCTTCCTGGGCCGCCAGGGCAAGTCGATGCAGACCGATCCGCTCTGGTTGCTGGCCTATGCCGATGCACGCGAAATGGCCGGTCAGGCCGATGCTGCCTGGGCGCTGCGCCGCGAGGCGTGGTGGTTGCTGTGGCGCGCTGAAGATACGCCAGGCAGCGACAAGACCAAGCTGCCAATTGGCCGCCGTGTAGGCGCGCGCGTCACGGTGGGGGATGGCGATGCGGCGCCGCTGGAAGAAGATGCGCGCACCGAATTGCGTGCCCGGCGCGTCTCACTGGCTCAAACATTCGGGTCTGGCGACTTGGCGCAGCGTCTGTTGATCGAGCTGCTGCGCGATGATCGCCGCGCGACGAAGCAGGCCCGCGAAGGTGGCCGCTCGGCGATGGCTAAGTCCGAGCTGGGCGATATCGACACGTTGCCGCCGGAGCCGCCGCAGACCCCCACCGACAAACGCAAGCAGGCCCGCGTGAGCGATCAGCTCGTTTCCGCCGTGACCAAGGAAGCGGCGCTGGGCTGGGCGCTCTCGCAGGAGGCGAATGATCTGGCGCGCGCGTGGTTGCTGCAGCAATACACGCGCCGCATGACGCGCCCGGCCTATGCCGAGATCTCCATTGCCCTGGCTGAGCGCGATCTGCAGACGCTCAACCGCCTGCTGGACGACACGCCTGACCGCATTCCGCTCTACAACCGCATCGATGCCAACGTGATGACGGACCGCCTCGGTGAGGCGCAGCGTCTGTCGTTTGAAGGGCTGACCACCGCACCCGATGACGAGCAACTGCACGAACGTGTGCAGGAGACGCTGCTGACCAATGCACAGGCGCTGGAGCCGCGCGAGACGTGGTTCAAGCAGGCGCCGCTGACGTATTTCGAGAGCAGCGCCGCCGCCGGCATCCGCCTGACCGATCACTACAGCATGCTCGTGCGTGCCACCCAGCGGAACCAGCGCTCGACCGACGATACGCAGTTGACCGGCGTGCCCGCGCAGGATCGGCAGGTGGATTGGATCTCGCAGTACCAGACGCAGAACACGCAGTGGAAGGGCACGGTGGGTTGGCGCCAGGGGCTGGGCTCGCTTTACGCCTTCCGGCTGGACGGCCTGCTGGGGCAGGTCGGGCCGGTGGGCACGGAGCTTTCGATCGGTCGCAACCAGCCGGCCAATGAAACGCCGCAACTGCGTGTGGGCGGCGTGAAGGATCTGTTCTCGATTGGCAACAACTGGCGCCTGACGCAAAACGAGTACGTGCGCGCCCGCGTGGAAGGCGACCGCTTCTACGGGCAGGACCGCTCGTTCCTGGGCAGCGGCATGGTGTTCGATGGCGAAATCGGGCACCGCTTCCGGGTGGAATATCCGGACTACACGATCCGCGTGGTTGGTACCGTCGCACGCTACAACGCGACGGGCACGGTCAGCCCATTGATGGCTCGCCTGCTTCCTTCGGGTGCCGCGCCGGACGTTGACCAGATCATGCCGCGCTCGTTCAACCAGTTCGGCATGCTGTTTGGTTTCGGCACGGATTATCTGGACCGCTACACGCGCGCCTGGCGGCCCTTTATGGATGCGGGCATGCTGCATGACAACCGCGAAGGGTGGGGCGTGCAGGCCCAGCTTGGCGTGGCAGGCAGCGTGTTTGGCAACGACCATCTGGCGCTGTACATCGAGCACCAGTCGATTACGCGCGCGGGGACATCGCCGCTGACAGAGATCGGCCTGCGCTACCGCTGGCTCTACTGACAAGCAAGAACAAAGCAACGGGGAAAGAACGAGATGAAGCACACAACGGAAGACTCCAGGGAGAACGCGATGACACCCTTGATCAACAAGATGCATGCCGGCCGCCGGCGCTGGCTGGCCGTGGCAGCGGGCGTTGGTGCGGCGCTTGTGTTGTCCGCCTGCGCGGTGGTCGACAGCGCGCGTGCGCCGGCAACCAGCGCGTCTGATGCGTGGGTGGTCCTGCCCATCGCCAACTACACCGAAACGCCGCAGGCCGGCCTGCGTGCGGAGACGATTGCGGCCAGCATCCTCAAGGCGCGCGGCTTCTCCAACCTCAAGCAGTATCCAGCCAACCTGAACAGCGAGTCGCTGTTCGAGCCCGCCGAGCGCGAGGCCGTGGCGCGCGCACTGGATTGGGCACGTGGCGAGAAGGCCCGCTATGCCCTGACCGGCGCCGTGGATGAATGGCGCTACAAGGTCGGTGTGGATGGCGAGCCCGCGGTCGGCATCACGCTGCAAGTGATTGACGTGCAGACCGGCAACGTGATCTGGAGCGCGGCCGGTAGCCGCACCGGCTGGAGCCGCGATGCCGTGTCGGCGGTGGCGCAGAAGCTGCTGCGCGAGCTGCTCTCGCCGCTGGGCCGGGGCTGATGAAGACCGAGTCGGCAGGTTCCGCTCAATCGGCCGGCCGCGCCGCCGGCGATGGGCGCGGCCAGGGTGGACGAACTGAGCGCCGGCGCAACGCGCAGGGGATTGGCGCGTCGACCTGGTATGGGCGCATGATTGCGCCCGCCGTGTCCAGCCCGAGCGCTGTGCTCGAAACGCTGGGTACGGTGGTGGTGGCCATTGGCGTCGTCTGGCTGTTCGCGCCGGACAACCCCCTGCTGCTCGGCTACGGCTTTCCGTGGATCTGGCTGGTGCCGCTCATCCTGGCGCTGCGCTACGGCACGCTGCTCGGCGCGCTTGCCGCGCTGGTGGTGCTGGGCGCCTGGGCCGTGTTCTACGGACAGGCGGCCCAGGCCGGCAGCTTCCCGCGCATGTACTTCCTGGGCGGGCTGATGCTTGTGTTGGTCGGCGGGCAGTACGGCGATATCTGGGGCGCGCGGTTGTCGCGTGCCCGCACCGTCAACGGTTACCTGAACGACCGGCTGGCGGCGCTCACCAAAAACCACTTCCTGCTGCGCCTCTCGCACGAGCGCCTGGAAAACGACCTGCTGGCCAAGCCGACCACGCTGCGCGACACGCTCACGCAGTTGCGCAACATCGCGCTGGCCGCACGTGAACATGGCCTGGGTGACAACCAACCTGACGTGGCGCAACTGCCCGGCGCCGAGCCCTTCCTGCAATGGACGGCGCAGGCCTGCCAACTGGAAGTGGCGGCCATGGTGCGCGTGACGGGCAACCGCGTCGATACCGAACCGGTGGCCCGCGTGGGCACGCCGTTCGACATCGTTGCCGATGATCCGTTGATCCGCCATTGCATCGACACCCACACGCTGGGCCACCCGCAGGCGCCCGAGCTGCGGAATGTGAACAACCCCGAAGACGGCTCGCGCTACGTGGCGTGCGCGCCGGTGCTCTCGGGGGCGGATGAGCTGATCGGCCTGGTGGTCGTACATCAGATGCCGTTCCTCTCGCTGTCGTACGAGAACCTGCAGTTCCTGCTCGTGCTGCTTGGCTACTACGCCGACGGCGTGCGCCATCTCACCGTCAGCTCCGAGATTCTGGATCTCGTGCCCGACGCGCCGTACGAGTTCGCGCTCGATCTCGGCCGGCTGGCACGCCTGCATCGCGATACCGGTATCGATTCGTCGGTGGTGGCGCTCATCTTCGATCAGGACGAGACCAGCGATGCGCTGTTCGAGAGCGTGGTGCGCAGCCGCCGTGCGCTCGACGTTGTCTGGCAGTCAAGCGGCAAGAGCCGCCGCGCCATCATCACGCTGATGCCGCTGTCGGGCGCGGGTGCCGTGTCGGCCTATCTGGTGCGCATTGAAGACAGCCTGCGCGCGCAGTTTGGCGTGGATTTCGAGGGCGGGCACATCAGCGTGCAGACGTTGCATGTGACCGGCGAGCATCCGGGCGAAGCGCTGCAGCGCTTCCTCGCGCGCTGCCATCTCGATGCATAGGGGCGGCCAGGCCATGCTGCGGATTGACCATGTTTAAGCTCACGCTCGGCGGCATCTCGGCGCAGATCGCGGCAGTGGTGATGGCACTGCATGCCGGCAACAGCCTTGCGCTGCTGCTGTCGTGCCTGATGCTGCAGGGCACCGCCGCCGCACTGATCGGCCTGGCTGCGTGGCGCTTGCTGCCGCGCCGTTATCGCGTGCCGTTCGTGTGGACGTATGGCTACCTGGCGGCGCTGTGCTTTTTTGTGCCGGTGGCCGGCGTCCTGCTGGTGCTGGGCAGCCTGCTGCTCGCCAAGCTGTTTCCCAAGCCCGAAGACGACAAGGACATCGCCGATGTAGGGCTGCCGGTGTTCGTGGCGCATTTGATCTCACGCGTGACGCATGGCGGCGGAGCGCGGCTGCGTGCGCAACTCAGCAACGAGCGCGCGCCGGTGCAAAGCCGCATGACCGCGCTGGTGGCCATGCAGTCGATGCCCACGCGCACTGCCAGCCCCGTGCTGCGCGACCTGCTAGCCGATCCGGTGGACGATATCCGCCTGCTGGCCTACGGCATGCTCGACAACGCCGAGAAGGTGCTCACGCAAAAGATTCTGGCCGAGCTGCCGCGCCTGGAAGAAGCCACCACGCCCGAGGCGCGCTACGACATCAACAAGCGCCTGGCCGATCTGTATTGGGAACTGATCTACCAGAACCTCGTGCAGGGCGACGTGTACCGCTACACCGCCGAGCAGGTCGAGCGCTACGCCAGCGCCGCGCTCGACATCCAGCCCGACAACGCCGCGCTGTGGTACATGCGCGGCCGCCTTGCCCTGTCGCGCCGCGAGCCCGATGTGGCCGAGTCCCATCTGCGCCGCGCTGAATCCCTCGGTTTCCCGCGTGACCGCCTGCTGCCCCCGCTGGCCGAAGCCTGCTACCTGCGCCGCGACTATGCCGGCGCGCGTGCGGCGCTGGCGCAGTTCTCCAGCCGTTCTCCGCTGCCGTTGCTGCGCCCGCTGTTGCGCTACTGGACATCATGAGCAACGACCACTTTCCGCGCGCCCAGTCCGCCGACGTTGCGCTGCTGCTCGAAGGGACCTTTCCCTACGTGAGCGGCGGGGTGTCGAGCTGGGTCAACCAGATGATCCGGGCGTTTCCGGACATCCGCTTTGCCATCGTCTTCATCGGCAGCCGCCGTGAGGATTACGGCAAGCCCGTCTACGCCATTCCCGACAACGTGGTGCACCTGGAGTGCCACTACCTGTACGACTTTCCGCCGCCGCCGCTGGTGCAGGCCAGCGGCGGCGATGCCGCAGCGTTCGAGCGCTCGCGCAAGCTGCACGATGCGCTGCGCAATCCGGCAAACAAGGAAGAGACGGCCGAGTTGATCCGCGCCTCGATTGCCGACCTGCGCGACGATGGCCCGCTGGCCGAGGAACAGTTCCTCTACAGCCACCGCGCGTGGGACATGATGACGGACTACTACCGGCGCTACTGCACCGACCCGTCGTTCACGGACTACTTCTGGACCGTGCGCATCATGCACAAGCCGCTGTGGCAGCTCGTGCGCATTGCCGAAAACCTCATCCCGGTGAAGGTGTTCCACACCATCTCGACCGGCTATGCAGGCTTCCTGGGCGCGCTGCTGCGCTACAGGCGAGGGCGTCCGCTGCTGGTGTCCGAGCACGGTATCTACACCAAGGAACGGAAGATCGACCTGTTCCAGAGCCAGTGGATTCGTGACAACCGCAGCATCTTCGAGAAGGACATCGCGCAGATCAGCTACTTCCGCGATCTGTGGGTGCGCTTTTTCGAAACCATGGGCCGGGTCTGCTATGACGCGGCTGAAGACATCGTCGCGCTGTATGAAGGTAATCGGCAGCGCCAGGTCATTGACGGCGCGCCGGCCGAGAAGACGCGCAGCATCCCCAACGGCATCAACCTGCCGCGCCTGGCCGCGTTGCGCGAGAAGCGGCAGGCCAGCGTACCGCGCGTGATGTGCCTGATCGGCCGGGTGGTGCCGATCAAAGACGTGAAGACGTTCATTCGCGCCATGCTGACCATCACGCGCGAGATGCCCGATGCGGAAGGCTGGATTGCCGGCCCGGAAGACGAAGATCCGGAATACGCGCAGGAATGCCACAGCCTGGCTGAAAGCCTGGGCCTGGGCGACCGCATCAAGTTCCTGGGCTTCCAGAAGATCGACGACATCCTGCCAAAGGTGGGCGTGTTGGTGCTGAGTTCCATCAGCGAGGCGCTGCCGCTGGTGGTGCTGGAAGGGTTTGCCGCGGGCGTGCCGTCAGTCACGACGGATGTGGGTTCGTGCCGGCAACTGCTGTTCGGCCTGGAGGGCGAAGACGCGGCACTGGGCGCGGCTGGCGCCGTGGTGCGCATTGCCGACCCGGCTGCCCTGGCTGCCGAAGTGCTCACGCTGCTGCGCGATGAAACGCGCTGGCATGCGGCCCAGGCTGCTGGCATTGCCCGCGTCGAGCGCTATTACACGCAAGAGATGATGGTCGGCAGCTACCGCGAGCTGTATACGCGCCTGAAGACGTTGCCCGATCTGAGTATCGAGCACGGTGCGAAGGCCGCCGCCGCGGCCTGCCCGCACCACGCCCAGCAGAACAAGCCACATGAGGGAGCCCGCTGATGGCCGGCATTGGTTTTGAGCTGCGCAAGATGCTCAAGCGCGACAGCCTGCTCGGGCTGATGCGCGCCTACACCTACGCGGGCATCATCAGCTCCGGGCCGTGGATTCTCTCTATCGTCGGGATTCTGCTGATCGGTATCCTGAGCCTGCCGTTCGTGATTCCCGGCTCGCTCATCACGCAGTTCCAGGTGTCGGTCACCTACCTGATTGCGGTCAGCCTGATCCTGACGGGGCCGCTGCAGCTTGCCTTCACGCGCTTTACGTCCGACCGCCTGTTCGAGAAGCGCGATGACCTGATCCTGCCCAACTACCACGCCGTGTCGCTCGTGATGACGCTGGTCGCGGGTGGGCTTGGGCTGCTCGTCATCGTGTTTGCGTTTCCGCAGCAGTCAGCCATCTACCGGCTGCTGATGCTGGCCGGTTTCGTGGTCATGGCCAACATCTGGATCGCAGTGATCTTCTTGTCGGGCATGAAGCAGTACAAGGCGATTGTCTGGATCTTCCTGGTCGGCTACACGCTCACCGTGCTGCTGGCGCTGCTGTTTAACCGGTTCGGGTTGGAAGGGCTGCTGCTGGGGTTCGTGACGGGGCAGCTCTTCTTGCTGATCGGCATGGCCGCGCTCATCTACCGCAACTTCAGCGGTCGGCGCTTCCTGTCGTTCGAGGTGTTCGACAAGCGGTTTGCGTATCCGTCGCTCATGTTGATCGGGCTGCTCTACAACCTCGGCATCTGGCTCGACAAGTTCATGTTCTGGTACGCACCGGGCACGGGGCAGCAGGTGATCGGGCCGCTGCACGCCTCGGTCATCTACGACATTCCGGTGTTCCTGGCGTACCTCGGCATCATCCCCGGCATGGCGGTGTTCCTGGTTCGCATCGAGACGGACTTTGTCGAGTACTACGACGCCTTCTATGACGCCGTGCGTGGCGGGGCATCGCTTGAGCACATCGAAGACATGCGCAACACGATGGTGCAGACCATTCGCGCCGGCCTGTACGAGATCGTGAAGATTCAGGCGATGGCCGCGCTGGTCCTGTTTGCCGTGGGCGCTGCGGTGCTGCGGGCGTTGCAGATTTCCGAGCTGTATCTGCCGCTGCTGTATGTCGACACCATTGCCGCCAGCTTGCAGGTGGTATTTCTGGGCGTGGTGAACATCTTCTTCTACCTGGACCGGCGCCGCGTGGTGCTGGCGTTGACGGCCGCGTTCGTTGCGCTCAACGGCGTGTTGACGTGGATTACGTTGCAGCTCGGGCCGGCCTGGTACGGATACGGATTTGCCGTGTCACTGCTCTTGGTCGTGATGGCGAGCCTGGTGATCCTGGACCGGAAGCTGGATCGGCTGGAGTACGAGACGTTTATGTTGCAGTAAGGTCTGCCGACAGCCTCTGCTGGCATCCGGAGCCTCACGAGCGACACATCAACCTCCGGTGGTGGACCTTCAAGCCTTGCGCACGGCGCTCCAAGCGCCAGCCGCAAGGCTTTTTGCTTTGCGGTTGCTGCTTTTTGCAGCGACCCCATGATGCTTTTTGCTCGGCCATTGGGACTTGAAGTGCTGAGCGCCGGGCTCTTCGCTCCATGGTTGGGGCTTCGAACTCGGCAACCGGCGCTTTTTGGTCGAAAGTTTGGAGCTCAGAACGCTGTTTCGTCTTACCAGGGTTGCGTGGTGGGCCCCACAGTGAACTCGCTCACCGTCGTGTCCGCCGGCTGCTCGATCGCGAACGCCACCACGCTGGCGATACGATCTGGAGAAATGCCGTGAGTCTCGTACAGCGCGTGCATGCCGGTCGAAGTGGCCTTGTCGCTGATCGTATTCAGCAGTTCGGTGTGGATTGCGGCAGGGTAGATGGTGGCGGTACGGATGTGCGTGCCCTCCATGGCCGACTCGATGCGCAGCACCTCCATGAAGTCGCGCACGAACCACTTCGTGCCGCCGTACACAGCGCTGCCTGGGTAAGCCTTGAGCCCCGCGACCGACGACGTGGCGATCACTTGCCCCGCTTTCTGGGCGGTAAAGGTGGGCAGTACCGCCGCCACGCCATTGAGCACGCCCTTGATGTTGATATCGACCATCTCGTGCCAGTCGTCTGTTTTCAGCGCCGACAGGGGTGAACTCGGCATGATCCCCGCGTTCAGGAAGATCACGTCGACCTTTCCGAAGGTTTCCTTAGCCAGTTTGACGATGGCATCGTTGTCGGCCTGTTTCGTGACGTCGAGCACTTGGTAGGCGGCCTCGCCACCAGCGGCGCGGATTTCGTCGGCCAGCGCCTCGAGCTTGTCCTGCCGCCGTGCGCCCAGCACGACCTTCGCTCCCCTGGACGCCAGGAGCTTGGCGGTGGCCGCGCCGATGCCCGACGAGGCGCCCGTGATGATGATGACTTTGCCTTCCACGATTCCTTGCTCCTGATGTGAGACCTCGGGCTCCATCCCAAGGCTAACCAGCAGGTTACGGCCGCAGGGCACTCAGGACTAGACGCCGCAGATCGCATGGCCTTATCGAGGTGGCCCATGAATCATGCGCAATCATTGTTGCGCGACGATCAATGGCCGAACGCTGCGCGGCGCGTGGCGCCGAATCAGCCCGGCACCGCCGGACTGCGCAGGGCTTCGATTACCAGCTTGAGTGCGCGAGATGACTCGCGTCGGCTCGGGTAGTAGACATGCCAACCCGGCCAGGTCGGCCAGTGGTCCTCCATCACCCATGCCAAGCGCCCGGCGTCGACGTGGGGCTTGAGCACATCCTCGGGCACGAACACCAGGCCGCAGCCGTCGATGGCGGCCCGAATCATCTGGTAGGCCCCGCTGAAGGTGGCCTGTCCGTCCACCTTGACGGCCAAGTCCTTGCCGTCGTCTATCAACTCCCAGGCGTAGACGGCGCCGTTGCTCAGCCGCAGCGTGATGCACTGGTGTCGGGCCAGGTCGTCGATGGTTCGTGGCGTTCCATGCTTGGCCAGGTACGCCGGTGAAGCCGCGATCGCCGCGCGCATGTTCGGGCTGATGCGTACAGCGACCATGTCCTTTGCCACCTGGTCGCCCATGCGCACGCCGACGTCGAAGCGCTCAGTGACGACGTCCACCAATCGGTAGTCGGTAGCGATCTCGATTCTCAGGTCGGGATAGCTCTCGAGCAACGGCCGCAGCCGGGGCCACAGGTATAAGTCGGCCGCGATGTCGATCGCGGTGATGCGGATGGTGCCGGCAGGCTTGTCGCGGTATTCGCGCACGGCCGCGAGGTCGGCGGCGATCTCCTCGAGCTTGGGCCTCACGCTCTGCAGCAACTGTTCACCGGCTTCGGTCGGCGCCACGCTTCGCGTCGTGCGCGTCAGCAGCCGCACGCCCAGCCGTGTTTCCAGTCCTCTGACGGTATGGCTCAGGGTGGACTGCGACAGCCCAAGCTTGGCAGCGGCTTTGGTGAAGCTGCGCTCCTGCGCAACAGCGAGGAATGCGTACAGGTCGTTGAGGTTCTCGCTGTCCATTGATCGAAACGAGCCATAAGTCCATGCCGATTGTGCAGTCTAGTGCTGAATGGGCATGGCCGCTACAGTCGTTCCAAGGCCCGGAAGGGCGAAACAACGACCCGTAATCGCGGGCGGTATTGACGCGGGTGAACCGGCCGTGCGCCCCTGCCTTCGTCAGACCTCATGCCCGAGGAGTATCGATATGCACGACCCAATCACCACAAATGCTGGCTCGCCGGCCTCGGACGGGCAGACCCGTCAGCCAACCATTCAGGTCACCCCCGTCGGCGCGCGACCCTCGGCCCTCGGCGCGGCTGAACTCTTCACCGGCACCGTCGTGGTGGACGGGATGTTCGGGCCGAACTCACACTCACCGGGGTCTGGCGCTTTGGTCACCTTCACACCCGGCGCCCGCACAGCCTGGCATGCGCACCCCGTGGGTCAGATCCTGATCGTCACCGCCGGCCAGGGTTGGATCCAGGCTTGGGGCGAGGACCGGCGCGCCCTCCAACCTGGCGACGTTGCATGGGTTCCGCCGGGTGTGAAGCATTGGCATGGCGCCTCGGCCACTCATGCCATGGCGCACATCGCCATCCAAGAAGTGCGTGACGGATCGGCTGCCCAGTGGATGGAGCAGGTCGACGACCACCAGTACGCGGCGTGATATGGCCGGGCCTGCAATGCAGTCTGGAATGGCGCCCATGAAGATCCGCTTTCGGTTTTCTGCTGACGCGTTCACCGTCACCCTGATCGACCAGCCAGCGGCGTACGAGTTGGTATCCATGCTGCCGCTGCAACTGGAGGTGAGCGACTTCGGCTCGGCAGAAAAGATCGCCTACTTGCCCCACGAACTCACTGTGGATAGCGCGCCGGCGGGTACAGACGCCGATGCGGGCGACTTGGCTTACTACGCCCCGTGGGGCAACCTGGCCCTGTTCTACAAGACGGCGCCCTATGCGCGGGGACTGGTTCGCCTCGGGAGCATCGACAGCGCGATCGGCAAACTTGGCCAGCAGCGTGAAGGCGTCGTGACCATCGAGCTGATCGACGAGTGACCCATTCCGACGGGTGAATTTGGCCGCAGCGGCATGGTCCGGACCATGCGCGAGGCGCGCCATTGCTTGTATGCGTTTGCGACCGTCAGCTTTCGGTACGGCGATATCTGGACAGCGCGTGCCCCTTGAATGGCGGACGCGGCCTTTGGTGGAAAGGGTGCCTGCCTGCCGATATTGGTAGCCGCAACTGACATTGAGGGCGAAAGCCGCAACTCTTCCTTCGGCGTGCCGATCCGCTTCGCATCCCGCTTAAGCTGACTTGCGCACGGACCGCGGCCCACTGCCGGTTTGTCCGTTCCTGCCCTGGATGGCGCCTCTTGAATCTTTGTGTCAGCCGGCGGAAACAAGAAGGAGGCTGTCTGAGCGCAGCGAGTTTGTCTCCTTCCCCGCACGGTTACAGAAATTCAAGGGGAAGTCGCCATCTCGGGCGCGCTTTTCTTTGCTTACTTTCTTTGGCAAGACAAAGAAAGTGAGTCAGCCCCGGCAGGGGATGAAACAAGGGATGGACCACCAAGTCCAAAAAAAACCATAGCCCCACAACATCCCCCGCAACAACTCCGCATTTGCCCAACCACCGCTGGGCTCCTTAAGCTGCCCCTGACATTTCAAATCTCGCAGCTTCTTCATGCAAATAGCAGTAGTCGGCGCCGGCATCATCGGCATCAGCACGGCCTATGCGCTGGCTCAGGAAGGCCATCAGGTCACCCTGGTCGAGCGGCATTCGGGCCCGGGCGAGGGCACCAGTTATGCCAACGGTGGTCAGTTGAGCTACAGCTATGTGGCGCCGCTGGCGGGCCCCGGTGTGCTTTCCCATGTGCCAGGCTGGCTGCTGCGCCGCGATTCGCCGCTGCGGCTGAAACCGTCGCTGGACCCGGCATTGCTGCGCTGGGGGCTGCGCTTTATCGCGGCCTGCAATCGTGATCGTGCCGATCGCACCACGCGTGAGTTGCTCGCACTGTCGTTCTACAGCCGCGCCCGCATGGAAGCGCTGCGGGAGGCGCTGCCGGATCTGGCATTCAGCTTTGCCCGGCGCGGCAAGCTGGTGGTGCATCGCGATGCTGCGGCGTTTGAATCTGCCCGCGCGCAGGTCGGCTATCAGGCCACGCTTGGGTGTGAGCAGCATGCGTTGTCTGCCGATGAGGCGGTCGCCCACGAGCCCGCGCTTGCCGGCGTGCGCGACCAGATTGTCGGCGCCATCTACACGCCAGACGAAGACGTGGCCGATTGCCACCAACTCTGCGTCGGCTTGTTCAACCGGCTGCGCGCGATGCCGAACGTGACGCTGCGCTTCAATACCGGTGTGGAAGCGTTGTGGACCGAAGGGCGCCGTGTGCGCGGCCTCAAACTGGACGATGGCGAGCAAGTTGCCGCCGATGCGGTGGTGATGGCTGCGGGCGTGACCAGCGCCAGCCTGCTCAGCCCATTGCGCATCGACCCGGGCCTGTATCCGCTGAAGGGTTACAGCATCAGCCTGCCGCTGGGCGAGGGCGATGTTGCCCCGGTGATCAGCGTGACGGATGCCGCGCGCAAGATCGTCTATGCACGCATCGGGCAGACCCTGCGTGTGGCGGGCATGGCTGATCTGGTGGGTTGGTCAACGGCGCTGGACACGCGCCGCGCGCAGACGCTGTATGACGAAACGCGCGCGCTGTTTCCGGGCGCCATGCGGGCGAATGATGCGGGTGCCGATGCCGCACCCTGGGCTGGCATGCGCCCTGCGACGCCAACGGGCGTGCCCGTGGTGGGCGCATCGCCGGTGGAAGGGTTGTGGTTGAACGTGGGCCACGGCGCACTCGGCTTTACGCTGGCGCTGGGCAGCGCAGGCTTGCTGACCGATCTGATTGCCGGCCGCAAGCCCGCGATTTCCCCAGTGCCGTATGCGCTGGCCGCGTGACACGAGAACGAGATTCAAAAGACCGAGCGCGCAGGCCCGATGATGCGTATCTGGCCCGCGCCAATTGGTAACCCAAGTAGTCTGGAGCGAACACACCCATAGGAGGGGAAGCATGAAGACCTTGCATTCGACCAAACGTATTCTGTCCGGCCTGACGCTGGCTGCGGCCGGCGCGCTGGTAGTGCTGTCGACCGGCGCGCAGGCGCAGTCGAACGACACGCTGGCCAAGATCAAGCAAACGGGCGTGATCTCGGTGGGCTATCGTGAGTCGTCGATTCCGTTCTCGTATCAGGCTGACGCGAATACCATCACCGGCTATTCGCAAGAGATCTCCAACATGATCATCGCGGGTGTGGAAAAGACGGTGGGCAAGAAGCTGCAGGTGAAGCTCACGCCGATCACGTCGCAGAACCGCATTTCGCTGCTGCAGAACGGCACGATCGACTTCGAGTGCGGCTCGACCACCAACAACCTTGAGCGCCAGAAGCAGGTGGCGTTCTCGAACAACATCTTCATCTACGGCATGCTGATGCTGGTGAAGAAGGACTCGGGCATCAAGGACTTTCCCGACCTGAAGGGCAAGACCGTGGTGACCACCGCGGGCACGACCGAAGACCGCATCCTGCAGAAGATGAACGGTGAAGCCAAGGATGCCGACAAGATGAACCTGATCCTCGCGAAGGATCACGGCCAGGCGTTCCTGACGCTGGAATCGGCCGCGCTGTGGCCTTCGTGATGGATGAGCCGCTGCTGTATGGGGAGCGCACCAAGGCCAAGAACCAGGCTGACTGGGTTGTCACGGGCAAGCCGCTGCAGACCGAAACCTACGCTTGCATGATGCGCAAGGACGATCCGGCGTTCAAGAAAGTGGCCGACGACGTGATTGCCGACCTGATGAAGTCGGGCAAGGCGAACGATCTGTACAAGAAGTGGTTCCTGTCGCCGATTCCGCCGAAGGGCCTGAACCTGAACTACCCGATGACGGCCGGCATGAAGGAGCTGTACGCGCACCCGAACGACAAGGCTATTCAATAAGCCGCGTCGTCGCGCATGCAAAGCAAACGGGGGACTTGGGTCCCCCGTTTTCATTTGCCCGCTGCGTGGCTTCAGGCGGGTTCGCTCCAGGGCGAGCGGATGTCGGCCAGGAAGCGTTGCGCGCGCGGGTGTTGCGGGCGCTGGAAGAAGTCTTCCGGCGTGGCGCGCTCCAGCACCTGGCCTTGGTCCATGAACAGGACGCGGTCTGCCACCTCGCGTGCGAAACCCATCTCGTGCGTGACGCAGACCATGGTCATGCCATCGCGGGCGAGGTCCTTCATCACCAGCAGCACCTCGTTCACCATTTCCGGGTCCAGCGCGGAGGTCGGCTCGTCGAACAGCATGACGGGCGGCTTCATGGCCAGGGCACGCGCGATGGCCACGCGCTGCTGCTGGCCGCCCGACAGCTCGCCGGGGTAGGCGCCGGCCTTGTGCGGCAGCCCCACGCGTTCGAGCAGACGCATCGCAAAGTCCTTTGCTTCCTGCGGCGCCATGCGCTTGAGTTGCACAGGCGCCAGCGTGCAGTTCTGCATGACGGTCAAGTGCGGAAACAGGTTGAACTGCTGGAACACGAAGCCGATGCCGCTGCGCAGTACGTTGACGTCCACGCCTGGCGCATGGACTTCGTGCCCGTTCACGACGATCCGGCCTTTCTGAATGGCTTCGAGCCGGTTCAACGTTCGGATGAGCGTCGACTTGCCAGAGCCCGACGGCCCGCAAACCACCACCACCTCACCCTTGGCAACGGTTTCGTTGATGTCGACCAGCGCGTGGTAGTCGCCGTACCACTTGTCGACGTGTTCGATCGTGATCATGTTCATGGTTTTGTGTTCCATCAGACCCTAACGCGTGCGCGCAGCAAGGCGGCGCTCCAGATAGAACGCCACGCGTGTCAGGCTGAAGCACATGATGAAGTAGCTGATGCCGAGCAGGCCGTACACCTCGGCGGACTTGACCATCACGGCGGTGCTGATCTGCCCCGCCACGAACGACACCTCGGGCAGGCTGATGATGTAGCCGAGCGAGGTTTCCTTGATGGTCGAGACAAGCTGGTTGACGAGCGACGGCAGCATGTTGCGCAGCGCCTGCGGCAGGATCACCCGCCGCATTGCCTGCATGTACGACAGACCGAGCGATCGGGCACTCTCCATTTGCCCGCGCGGCAACGCCTGGATGCCCGCGCGCACGATCTCCGCCAGATACGCACCGTCGAAAATCACCAGCGCGGTCAGCATGGTGCTGAACTGATCCGTGCGCTGGCCGGTGACGGAGGGCAGCAGGAAATACGCCCAGAAGATCACCATCAGCAGCGGCGTACCGCGCACGATATAGACCAGTGCGGTGGCAGGCCAGCGCAGCGCGGCGATCGGGCTCACGCGGCACAGGCCCAGGATGATGCCCATCGGCAGTGCCAGCACGAGGCCGGCGGACGCCAGCAGGAACGTCAGCGCCAGCCCGCCCAGCGGCCCGTTCGGGTACTGGCCGATCAGGTAATAGATACCGTAGGTTTGAATGAGATCGAGCATGGCTACAGCGTCCGCACGGGGTAGCGATGCTGATACCAGGCAGAGAACACCGTGATCGCAATCGAGATGGTCAGATAGGCGGCGGTGGCAAACGCAAACGCTTCAAAGCCGCGGAAGGTCGCAGACTCCACCTGCTGTGCCTGGTACATCAGCTCGGCCACGCCGATGACCATGGCGATGCTCGAGTTCTTCCACAGGTTCAACGTTTGGCTGACCAGCGGTGGAACCGTCACACGCAGCGATTGCGGCAGCACCACCAGGCGCATGGCCTGCAGGAATGAGAGCCCGAGCGCGCGGCTGGCCTCAAGCTGTTCCTTCGGGATCGAGCGGATGCCGCTGCGGATGTCCTCCGCCATGTAAGCGGCTGTGTAGAGCACGAGCGCAATGACGGCGCTCGCGGCCTCGTAGTTCATGCTGTAGAGCCAGTCCCGGATGAACTCTGGCAGCATCTGCGGCGCGCCGAAATACCAGAACAGCATGTGGGCGAGCAGCGGCACGTTGCGGATGGCTTCGACGAAAGTCTGGCCGATGCCGCGTAGCGGTGCGGCGGGCGCCAGGCGTAGCAGCGCCACCACGATGGCAAGCGGCAGCGCCAGCACGAAGGCCAGTACAGAGAGCTTGATCGACAGGAAGAAACCGCTGACGAGCCATTGGTGATACTGCCCAGAGAGCAGCATCGACAAATCAAAATGGGGCATGGAGATTCACCGCCCAGAACGGCGTCTGGGCGGCCCGACCTTTAACGATTAATCGATCTTGTCGGTGGAAATCTTGAAGGTGCGCTGCGGGAAGGCCATCTTTGTGTTCGGGCCGAACCACTTGTCGAACAGCTTCTGCGCCTCGCCGCTCTTTTCCATGCCGAGCAGCACGTCGTCGACCTGCTTCTTGAAGGCGGGCTCGCCCTTGCGGATGCCCAGTGCGAGGTGTTCGGTCGACAGGTTTTGCGGCAGGAGCGCGTAGTCCTTCGCTGCCGGACCCATCTTGGCCATGTTGCCGATCAGCGTGGTTTCGTCGTTCACGTAGGCGACGCCCTTGCCTTGCTGCAGGGCCAGCAGCGCCTGCGGGCTGTTGTCGAACGAGACAACGTCGGCGTTCTTGATGGTCTTGGCAATGTTGGCTTCCATGGTCGAACCCTTGACTGTCAGGAGCTTCTTGCCATCAAGCTGGGCGAGCGACGTGATGCCGCTGCTCTTCTTCACCATCGCCTTCTGGCCGGTGATGAAGGTCGACACCGAGAAGTCGATCTGCGCTTCGCGTTCCTTGTTGTGCGTGAGCGAGGCGGCCAGCAGATCGACGCGGCCTTGCTGCAGTTCAGGCAGGCGCGCGGCCACAGCCAATTGCTTGAGCACGGGCTTAACGCCCAGGCTCTTGGCGATGGCGTCGCACATGTCGACGTCATAGCCGACGATCTCGCGGCTCATCGGGTCTTTCAGGAAGCTGAATGGCTCGTCGGTGCCGAGCACGCCGCAGACAAGCTCGCCTTTCTTCTTGATGTCGGAAATTTGATCAGCGTGCGCGGTGGTGGCGACCAGGGTTGCCGCGGCCAGGATGGCGGCACCCGCAAATTGCGTCAGATGTCGGTTTGTTTTCATCGGATTTCCTCCTTGACGACTTGGGTGGTGAACAGCGTGCGAATCGGAATCGGGATCGCCCGCGAGCATACCGGCGTATGCGCGGTTTGCATGCGCGGACTTCGGATAACCATATGACGGCGAGCGGAATGCCCGCCCCAGGCTTGCGTGGAACGCCCAACTATAGTCCTTGCCGAAGTGGCACAGACCAGTTGTGGCAAGCAGGGCGGGGGTGCAGTGCACAGGCGGGACGTTGGGGATGCCGGGTTGCGCGCGTGCAGCCCGGTAAGGCTGGCACAGCAAGGCAGGGGGCCGGCAGACGTTGGATCAAATGAGACTTTGTCTGCCATTAATGACATGGCAGCCGACTGCGCTCCATCAGGGGATTCCCGGGGCAGAGCGTGGGCTTAGAGCGTGCCGCAGATCGATTCGTTGATGGGCACGTCGCCCACGGTCTCGTGATCGTTGCCGCGATAGCGGTAGACCAGGCTCAGGCCGAGGCGCGTGAGGATGCGCACGTCGCCGTTGTTGCAGATGTTCTTCTGCAGGATCGGCACGAAATTCAGCCGAAAGCCCTGCGATGCGGCCGAGTGCGCTGCGTAGTTGGTCAGCGTGATGACGAAGACGAGGTTTTTCTTCTGCGCCAGCGAGCATTGCGCCAGCGAGGTCTCGCGGTCGAGCGGGACCGGGGTGAAGCGGTTGATTTCGGCGCAGGCCTGGGCAAGGGCACGGTCTGCATTGCGGGCGGGCCCAGTGAGGGCCGGCACGCCGGCGGCGGCCGTGCTGCGACCCGTGGCGGCGCCCACCAGCATGCGGGCCAGCGGCGTCAATTCCTGCATGGCCGTCGCCAGCGTGGTCGATTGGGCCCACACAGGGCTGGACAGCAACGGCAGGGCAAGCGCCAGGATGCACGAAGCACGCGCCCGGCGTTGGCGGCCTTTCACATCCAGACCGGTGTGAATGGCGGTGTGTTGAGTCACAGACATCCTCTTTGCCCACGGAGCCACAATTTTATTGAAAAAACTGTCGGGATGCGAGGCGCGCAGCGCACTGGGCGCTGCCGCTTTTAACTCAGGTCAGGTCCGTACCCGCACCATGGCAGAAATGCGCTCGGCCGCCTGCTGCAGCGGACCAAGAAACTGCTTCGTCATCTGTTTGCCGGAAGTCCGGTTGGCCTGTCCGCTGATATTCATCGCGGCGATGATATCGCCTGCCCGATTGCGGATCGGCGCCGACAGCGAAATCAGCCCTTCCTCAAGCTCCTGGTCGACCAGCGCCCAACCCTGTTGGCGCACGCCGGTAATGATCTCCTTCAGTGCATCGACGTCTGTAATGGTGCGCTGCGTGCGTGCCCGCCGGTCCGACTCGCGCAGTGCAATGTCGAGCTGATCCTCGGGCAGGCCCGACAGCAGCACGCGGCCCATCGACGTACAGAACGCCGGCAGGCGGCTACCGACCGACAGGTTCAGCGCGATGATCTTCTGCGTCGGCACGCGCAGCACGTAGACGATTTCCGTCCCATCCAATACCGAGGCAGAGCAACTTTCGTGCACTGTCTGCACGAGTTCCTCCATCACCGGCTCGGCCAGGTTCCAGAACGGCATCGAGGTGAGGTAGGCGAACCCGAGATCCAGGATCTTGGGCGTGAGGCGGAAGAGGCGGCCTTCAAAGCTGACATAACCCAGGCTGACCAGCGTGAGCAGGATGCGGCGGGCGCCCGCGCGGGTCAGGCCAGTGGCCTCGGCGACTTCGGAGAGCGTTTGCTCGGGGCGTTCGGCATTGAACGCGCGAATGACCGACAGCCCCCGTGCAAAGGACTGGACGTAGGAATCGCTGGGTTTTTCGGTGGGCAGTTCGGTAGCAGACATGCAAAGAAAGGCGAAAGCGGCGCAGTGGCCTCAAGACTACTGGCATTGCCCCGGTTTCGCTACTCGAACGGCTGATCGGTATGCGTACGCCTTGACACGCTCGGGAATGGAGGCGTAGATTAGTTCTTGGATCGAACGTGAGTTCGTATAGCGAACAAATGCGGGTAAGCCAACGTGGGCCGGACAGCAAAGGCCTGTGTCGATCCAATCGCCAAACAGGAGACTCGCAGGCCGCCCGGTTGCGGCTCGGCCATGTCCGGCCCCAGCGATGCTCCGAACCGCGCCAGCCATCGAGAATGTGCGGCGCCCTTGCCGGAGAATGCACGTGATCAACAAGCTTTGTCCGTCTGTGGAGGCCGCCCTGGCCGATATCCCGGACGGTGCCACCATCATGATTGGCGGGTTCGGTACCGCCGGCATGCCATCGGAACTCATCGACGGGCTCATCGCGCATGGCGCGCGTGAACTGACCATCATCAACAACAACGCCGGCAATGGCGAGACGGGCCTGGCGGCGCTGCTCAAGGCGCGCCGCGTGCGCAAGATCGTCTGCTCGTTCCCGCGCCAAGCCGATTCGTATGTGTTCGATGCGCTCTACCGCGCCGGCGAAATCGAACTGGAGCTCGTGCCGCAAGGCAACCTGGCCGAGCGCATCCGCGCCGCGGGCGCCGGCATCGGCGGTTTTTTCTGCCCGACCGCCTATGGCACGCAATTGGCCGAAGGCAAGGAAACGCGCATCATCGACGGCAAGCCGTACGTGTTCGAGCTGCCGCTGACCGCTGACTACGCCCTCATCAAGGCCCTGCGCGCAGACCGCTGGGGCAACCTCGTTTATCGTAAGACGGCACGCAACTTCGGGCCGGTGATGGCGATGGCGGCCAAGTGCACCATTGCGCAGGTCAGCGAGACGGTGGAGCTTGGCGAGCTGGACCCGGAGCACATCGTCACGCCGGGCATTTTTGTGAAGCGCGTCGTGCAACTCGGCAACGCTGCGCAAGCGAAGGAGGCCGCATGAGCGCCGAAACTACCGCCAAGGTTCAGCGCTGGACGCGCGACCAGATCGCTACACGTGTGGCGCGTGATATTCCCGATGGCTCGGTCGTCAACCTGGGCATCGGCTTGCCGACGCTGGTGGCCAATCAGTTGCCGGCCGACCGCGAAATCATCCTGCACACTGAAAACGGCCTGTTGGGCATGGGCCCCGCGCCCGCGCCCGGGCAAGAAGACGAAGACCTCATCAACGCCGGCAAGCAGCCGGTCACCATCAAGCCCGGTGCATCGTTCTTCCATCACGCCGATTCGTTTGCCATGATGCGGGGCGGCCATCTCGACTATTGCGTGCTCGGCGCCTTCCAGGTGTCAGCCACGGGCGACCTGGCCAATTGGCACACCGGCGCACCCGATGCAATTCCTGCCGTGGGCGGAGCGATGGATCTGGCCATTGGTGCCAAGCGCGTCTTCGTCATGATGGAGCACCAGACCAAGCAGGGCGAAAGCAAGATCGTTCCGTCGTGCACGTATCCGCTGACGGGCATCGGCTGTGTCGATACCATCTACACCGACCTCGCGGTGATCGACATCACGCCCGAGGGGCTGGTGGTGCGGGAGATGGCCGACGGCCTCGATTTCGATACGCTGCAGACGATGACGGCGGCGCCGTTGCGTCGTGCCTAGAACTATTGGAGACAGAACAATCATGACCGAAGCCTTTATCTGCGACGCCATCCGGACTCCCATCGGCCGCTACGGCGGCAGCCTGTCTGCCGTGCGTGCGGATGATCTTGGCGCGGTGCCGCTCAAGGCGCTGATGGCGCGCAACCCGCAGGTCGACTGGTCGGCCATCGACGATGTGATTTTCGGCTGCGCCAACCAGGCGGGCGAAGACAACCGCAACGTGGCGCGCATGTCTTCGTTGCTGGCCGGGTTGCCGGACAGCGTGCCGGGTTCGACCATCAACCGCCTGTGCGGCTCGGGCATGGACGCGACCGGCACCGCTGCGCGCGCCATCCGCTCGGGTGAGACCTCGCTGATGATCGCGGGCGGCGTGGAGAGCATGAGCCGCGCGCCGTTCGTGATGGGCAAGGCCGCGAGCGCCTTCTCGCGCGATGCCGCCATCTACGACACCACCATCGGCTGGCGTTTCGTCAACCCGTTGATGAAGGCGCAATATGGTGTCGACTCGATGCCCGAAACCGCCGAGAACGTCGCCACCGACTACAAGGTCAACCGCGAAGACCAAGACCGCTTCGCGCTGCGCAGCCAGGCCAGCGCCGCGCGTGCGCAGGAAGACGGCACGCTCGCGCAGGAAATTACGCCTGTGACGATCCCGCAGAAGAAGGGCGACGCCATCGTGGTGGACCGGGATGAGCATCCTCGCGCGACGAGCATGGAAGCGCTCGCCAAGCTCAAGGGTGTGGTGCGTCCGGACGGCACCGTGACCGCTGGCAACGCTTCGGGCGTCAACGATGGCGCCTGTGCGCTGCTCCTCGCCAATGAAGACGCCGCCAAGCGCTTTGGCCTGACCCCGCGTGCGCGCATCGTCGGCATGGCGACCGCTGGTGTGCCACCGCGCGTGATGGGCATTGGCCCGGCACCGGCGTCGCAGAAGCTGCTCAAGCAGTTGGGCCTGACGATTGATCAGATGGACGTGATCGAACTGAACGAAGCCTTTGCTGCGCAGGGTTTGGCAGTGACGCGTCAACTGGGTCTGCGTGATGACGACCCGCGCGTCAACCCGAATGGCGGCGCCATCGCATTGGGCCACCCGCTCGGCATGAGCGGCGCACGCCTGGTGACGACGGCGATGTATCAGCTGCAACGCACGGGCGGACGCTATGCGCTGTGCACGATGTGCATCGGCGTGGGCCAGGGCATTGCGCTGGTGATCGAACGCGTTTGATACGACGATGACCAGCGGACTGCTCGATCGCGCATTCTCCACACCGGCCATGTTGGCGGTGTGGTCCGATGCGGCCACGGTGCGCGCGATGCTCGATGTGGAGGCCGCGCTCGCGCAGGCCGAGGGCGCGGTTGGCGTGATTCCGGCGCAAGCCGTTGCGCCGATTCGCGCGGTGTGCGCCAACGTCACGTTGGACTTGGACGCGCTGGGCACCGCCGCTGCCAGCGCTGGCAACCTGGCGATCCCACTGGTCAAGCAACTGACCGCCGCTGTCGCGCAGCACGATGAACACGCCGCGCGCTACGTGCATTGGGGCGCGACCAGCCAGGACATCATCGATACCGGTCTGATGCTGCAGTGGCGGCAATCGGCGGAGTTGATCGAAGCGGATTTGCAGAAGCTGGCGGACGCGCTGGCCGCGCTGGCGCAACGTCATCGCAATACACCGATGGTGGCGCGCACGTGGTTGCAGCAAGCCCTGCCGACCACGTTCGGGCGCAAGGTTGCGGGCTGGCTGGACGCGGTGCATCGCGCGCAGGATCGCTTTGCCGTGCTGCGCGCGCATGTGCCCGCGCTGCAGTTTGGTGGGGCGGCAGGCACGCTTGCCAGCCTGGGCGAGCATGCACGTGCGGTCGCTCAAACGCTGGCGCACGAGCTTGATCTGCCGCTGCCTGCTCTGTCGTGGCACGGCGAGCAAGATCGAATCGCCGATATTGGCGCGACGCTTGCGCTGCTGACCGGCACGCTGGGTCACTGCGCGCGCGACCTGTCGCTAATGACGCAGACGGAGGTCGGCGAGGTTGCCGAGCCGTCCGGTGCGGGCAAGGGCGGATCTTCCACCATGCCGCATAAACGTAACCCGGTCGGTTGCGCGACGGTGCTTGCTGCGGCCACGCGCATGCCGGGGTTGGCGAGCACGCTGCTGTCTGCGTTGCCGCAGGAGCACGAACGCGCGCTCGGCGGTTGGCAGGCGCAATGGGCGACGTTGCGTGAGATGGCCTGCCTCGCGGCCGGCGCGCTCGATCGCATGCGCGAGATTGTTGAAGGTTTGCATGTTGACGCCGCTCGCATGCGCGCGAATCTCGACCTCACGCACGGCCTGATCCTCGGTGAAGCCGTGATGCTGGCGCTCGGCGCAGATCTTGGTCGCCTGCAAGCACACCATGTGGTCGAAGCTGCCAGTCGCAAAGCCTTACAAGAGAGCAAAACGCTGTATGACGTGCTGGCCCAGGACGCCAACGTCCTGCGCATCTGGGGCACGGCCACGCCGCAACGGCTGAGCGCGCTGCTCGATCCCAATCATTACCTTGGCGATGCGGGCGCCGCAGTCGACCGCGTGCTTGCCGAACACGCTCGCCGCCACCCCTGAACACACATTCCACGGAGACACCATGCCCTGGCTTGAACACGACAATGTCCGCCTGTATCACGAATTCGATGATGGGCCCGCCACGGGTAAGCCGGTGCTGGTGCTGTCGAACTCCCTGGGCACGAACCTGGGCATGTGGGAGCCGCAGCTCGAAGCGCTGCGTCAGCACTTCCGCCTGTTGCGCTATGACCAGCGTGGCCACGGCCAGTCGAGCGTGCCCGACGCGCCGTTTGGCGTCGCACAGCTCGGCGGGGATGTGCTTGCACTGCTCGATCACTACAACATTGAGCTTGCGCTGTTCTGCGGCCTGTCGATGGGCGGCCTGACTGGCCTGTGGCTGGCCGCGTATCACGGCGAGCGCTTCCCGCGCATGGTGGTGACGAACACCGCCGCGCTGATCGGCACGCAGCAGAGCTGGAACACGCGCATCGCGCAGGTCGAAGAGGGCGGTATGGCCAGCATTACGGAAACGGTGCTGGAGCGCTGGTTCACGCAGGGCTACCGCGATGCCAACGCAAGCCGCGTCGACATCGTCAAGGCGATGTTGCTGTCCACGCCGGACGCTGGCTACAACGGCAACTGCGGCGCGATTCGCGATGCGGATCTGCGTGCGCAACTGCCGAGCATCCGTGTGCCGATGCTCGTAATTGGCGGCACGCACGATATCTCCACGCCCGCCGCGCAGACCAAGCTCATTGCAGACGGCGTGCCGGGTGCGCAATACATCGAACTCTCCGCCGGCCACCTCTCCAACTGGGAGCAGGCTGACGGCTACACCGAAGCGCTGGTCAGCTTCTTGACGACGGGCGTTGCGCGCGAGGTCGCGCATGGATGATCGTGAACGCTACGCTGCGGGCATGGAAGTGCGGCGCGCTGTGCTTGGCGATGCGCACGTCGACCGTGCCAACGCCGCACAAACCGAGTTGACCGCGCCGTTCCAGGATCTCATCACGCGCTATGCCTGGGGCGAAATCTGGACGCGCCCTGGTTTGCCGCGCCACACGCGCAGTCTGCTGACGATTGCCATGATGGTCGCCCTCGGCCGCGACGGTGAGCTGCGTCTGCATCTGCGTGCCGCTGCCAACAACGGCGTCACGCGCGACGAGATTCAGGAAACGCTGCTGCAGACCGCCATCTACTGTGGCGTGCCGGCAGCCAACCATGCGTTCCATCTGGCGCAGACGGTGTTTGCGGAGATGGATGCCGAGGGCGCTGCCAGCAATTGATGCCGGTCGCCTTGGTGCGCGCTATGTAGTCCATCCAGAATCGCATCGCCGACGGCGCGCTTGACGATTGTCGGAGTGCGTCCGTCTGTGGGGCCCAGCGCGTGCAGGCGTGTCTTAGTTTGTCGCTGGAGGCTCGGCGTTGACGAACGGCCCGAGGGAATCCGCGTATTTGATCAAGTCGGCGTCACGCGTGATGCCGAGCTTGCGCATTGCCGCCAGTTTCTGTGCACTGATGGTCTTCTTGCTTCGATGCAGTTTCTCAGCGATTTCCGTCACCTTATAACCCTCGCGGAAGAGCCGGACGATCTCCGACTCCCGTTTCGACAGCGCGCTGCCGGAGCCAATATCCGCTTGGGTGACGAGTGAAGCGATCGCTGGCGACAGATAGCTGCCGTTAGCGTAAGCCGCGTGCACGGCGGCGACCATGTGTGAAATCGAGTCGGATTTGCTTGCGATGCAGTGCACGCCAAGCAGCTGCAGCGCGCGAAACACCGGGGGAGAACTGAGCATCGTGACCGTTACGATCCGCAATTGCGGGTAGCGTCGCCTGAGGAAAGCGATCAATGCTTGGCCGTCGCCGTACTGCCCCGCGGCGGCGGGCATCACGTAGTCGAGCACCAGCACGTCGCAAGGTGTGGTGTCCAGCTGGTCGACCAGCGCTTTGGCGTCCGACACCACCGCAACGACATCGATCGTGGGCATGCGGCTCAAACCATGCGCTATACCGTGCCCCGTCACTGGGTGATCGTCCGCGACGATCACACGAACCGAAAATTCATCCATCGCATCCTCGCCCCATCCAAGCTGGCACCAAGGGACGCCGTCTTGCGTCTGATGCGTACGGATTGTATCTCAATATATTTTCTATTCCGGAGGTTGCAGCCGTTTTAGGCGAGGTTCCAATCTAAAAATTTCGCTAATTGTTTCAAAACACGTAGCGCCTACAACTCGCATCGGGACGGGGCACTCAGCGTCATAGAAGGCGGTCCGTTTGCGCGGTGTGGCCCCGGATTTCGATGTGTATGTCTTCGGTCTCCAGTAATAGCCGGTCTGCTGTCGGAATCAGGCAATATCAATCAGGAAAAGATATATCCTCGATTTTCAGTGTTACTGATACGTCATTGTAAATTGCAAGAAGGTATTGGCCGGTCCCGGCGTAACGACGCTGCCAGTCTGATAATAGGCGGCGAGCAGAGGAATGGAAAAATTACCGCCACTTGAACTGTAGCTGGTGAAGGGAATTGGTTGACTCAGCTGAAGCCGCGTGCCATAGCTGTTCATCAACTGTAGTCCGACGCCGGTGGCGGTGGATGGCACCAATGCCACCACCGAATTGGCTGAATCCAAAATCGGAGTTACGGGGTCGATCTGGTACGAAACAGTTTTGATTCCGCTAGGGCAGTTGAGCAACGAGATGTTGAAGAGCTTTAGTGCCGCTTTACTTCCAATGCCAGTAAATAGCTTGGTCTGAACCGTACCCATGGCGACAGTGACATTCGGTGTTGAGCACGTTTGTGGGACGATCAGCGTACTGCCGTTCTGATAATAATTTGGCGACCAAGTTCCGCCCAATTGACTTTGATGGTGCTGCGGAACCATATTCACTATTCTCTCTGACGTAATGTATCCGCCAGCTTGAATGGAGTCGTTCAGCTTAACGTAGGCAAAGGCAATCTGGCCACCATCGGGTTGGGTATTTCCATTGCAGGAATATGATGCAATATATGGGTAGATTTGACTATCAGCGCCAATAAATTTCGACCATGAAGTCCAGCCGCAGTTATTGGCGTAGAGGCGAACGGATACGGCTAAACCGATTCCTTGTACGTTCGTTGTATAAACTCTGGCGCTTCCTGGCGTGCCTCCCGGGTCGGCTATCCGCATTCCCGTGTCGGTTCCCGAGCCGATGTACAGGACCCCTGCTCCCGATGAGTTGATGTTCGTCGTATTGCATTTGAAGGCGGATGATTGCGACGGGCCCAATATCCAGCCGGTCAAGTTGGTGCCCGCTACAGCATCACGTGGGACTGAAATTGTGGCGGGCATACTTAACGTACTGGTGACGCCACCACCGCTGCATGTTGCCGCCGCCTGAGCGTTCATGCTCCAGAAGGCGGTGGTCATCCCAATGGCAAAATAGATGGCTTTTGCCAAGTTGAATGGGTTGGCATAAATTTTATGCAGATACGAATTGCGTGATAGTTGCGCGGTCATTTTCATTGAATTCCACTTTGTCCAATCGATGCGATGTCGGCGGTGCGAGCGTATTCGGGTCGCGTTGGCATTGATTGCTTATCTTCTGGTTTTAGCGCCCGATTTCAGCGCCGTTGCTGCAATCGTCGGCAACTCGCATTTGACGCTCAGGCGCAAAGGGAGACTGTCCGGAAGTGGCGAGGCGGGGACGGCATAACCAAAGCTGCAGCGCTGGTCGGATCGCTCGCCCCATTTGGCTGTGAGCGTGCCGGAGTCGGCGGGCACGCGCGCATAGATCTGACCGCCCTGGCCGACTGCACCAACGCTGCTGCCCGAGGGGGCAATCACGTCAGCACCAAATGGCAGCGGCTTGCCGTCAGGCAGGGTCGCATGCGCGAGCAAGGTACGTCCCCTGACGGTTTGATAGTGCAGCATGACGACGGACCCGAGATGTGGCGCCACCTTCTGCGACGTTTCCTTGATTTCGACGTCCGCTGGCGATCCCTTCGGATCGATTTCGACAGTGTTTAGGCTGTATGGCGTCAGGTACGGGACGATTGCATAGCCATGCCGGTCAACGCGTACACCCGGCGCATTCGTTAACGAGGCGCCTTTGGCACCCCGCGCCTCAACGATGGCGATCGTGTCGCCCAGCGACTGGCCCAACGTAATGCCGCCGGGGTGCGCCACGATAGAGCCCATCGCGCCGACGGACATTTGCCGGAAGTGCGAGCCTGTGCTGGCGCCGGCGCGCAGCTCCGTGAAGGGAGCGCGATATTGCAGGTTCGCGCCGCCACCAACGGCGGTGCCGGTGTTCGCACTATTGTTGGCGTCAAGGTGAAGGTTGTAGCTCAGCTGATTGAGATCGCCTGCCGTCCCGTTAAAGCTGGTTTGGGCTTGTGTGTTGCCCCGCGTATCGTGCGTCAAGTTGGTCGATACCGTGGCGATGGTGCGGCTGACACGGCCGAGGGGAATTGTGACGCCGACATAGAACTGGGAATACTGTCGACCGTCGTTGCCGCTGCGCATGCGCGACACGCTAAGGTTGTACGAGATGCTGCGCCAGCTGTTGGTATAGCCAATCTGAAACTGGACGTCGCTGCTGGGTCGGTTCCAGTAGTTCTGCGCTGAAGCGGAGACATACAGGTTGCCGCGACGGTCTCCAAGCGGCTGGTTGGCGGACACCAGGAAGCGGCTGCGCGCTTGCCAAACCGCGCTCGTGTCTTCGCCGGCGCGCGCGTAACTGCGCAGGCGCGCGGCGTCCTGCAAGCTTAGGTATCCGCTGGTCGAGTAGCGGTAGGCGGCCACTGTCAGGTTCGTGCTGGTCTGCTCGAGCAGCTTGCTATAACCGACACGATAGCTTTGCCCGCGCATCGATGATGCGCCCGGTACGGAGGTCTGGGCCGCAGTCGCATCTACCGAGATCGCGCCCGCCTTCGTGTTGATGGCGATGCCTGCCTGCGTTGCACCGTAGCCCTGCGCACCGAGCAGCCCGCCGTACAGTGTTATCTGGTCGGTGATGCCCCGCTGCATGATGCCCTGCGCAAAGTAGGGGGCCTTGCCACGCAGGCTCGAGTCACGCAACTGGCCGACCGTCAACGCGTAGCGGGTGACTCCCGGACGCAGTAGCTGAGAAACGGATGCGTACGGCACACTGAAGGTATTCCGGCGGCCATCGGCTTCCTGGACGGTGACATCAAGGTTGCCGCCATATCCTGTGGCGTACAGGTCATCAAGGACAAATGGCCCGGGCGCAACGGTCGTCACATAGATGATGTTGCCGTTCTGGCGCACCGTTACCTTCGCGTTGGTCTGTGCCACTCCACGCACAATAGGTGCATAGCCGCGCTTTGATTCCGGCAGCATGCGGTCATCGCTGGCAATCTGCACGCCACGGAAACCCACGCTGTCGAACAACTCACCACTAGTAAAGCTCTCGCCGAGCGTGATGCGTGATCGCAGGCGTTTCAAGTCCCGCTGGACGTAAGTCGCTACGTTTTGCCACTGCATGCGGCTGCCGCCGCTGCCGGAATCCTGCCAGCTCAGCGACGAATTGGAGCGCAGTTGCCAGCCGGCCACATTGACGCCGGTGTTCAATCCCAGGAAGCCCTGAGTCTGCGCGGTACCGTAAGAGTCGGTGCTGTAGAGGTTCGCGTTGTAATCGATAAAGCCGGCATTCACACCACGATCCCAATATTTGGGATCGACATACCCGCGTGGCGTGCGGCGCATGTCAGCCTGCGGTACGGTGATGATCAAGCGGAGGTCCGCCGCATCGAAGCTGGCGGTTGCATTTGGCAAGAGCGCTTCCAGACGTTCGCACGCATTTGCCGCGGCGAGCGGTTTGAGCGCGTCCGGAGAGAGGCTTGCCACGTTCGCCCCATAACGTTCCAGCATCGCCGGCGTAAAGCACGGCTGCGCCTGTTCGCCGGCACGTGCCCGCAGCGTGATGTCCTCGCTGGTTACCCAATTTCCATTGACGTACACGTCGGCGCGGTAGACGCCGGGCATCGTTTGGCCGCCACGCTCGAACCGGGATAGATCGACGGCGTTGTCACGCCGACCTTTAAGGAACGTAGGATTGAAGATCACATCCCCGTCTGTCGGGGCGTTCGATTCCTGCGCGGCGCCGTCAAGCTGGGCGGGTGCTTTGCCTTCCCCGTAGTCTGTTGGAGTGCTCGCTGTCCGTAGCTCCCTTGCATTCGACGCAGCCGCAAAACCGCCCATCAGTAGCGCCGCGATAAGCGCGCTTGCTGGGCGGACAGGTACCCCGTGTGCGGAAGCCGGCCGATGACGGTTGGTACGAGTTGCGGACATGGGAAATCTCTTTGTAAAGATTTATAAAGATGGCGTGTGTCGATAAAATCTATTCACGCGCTCATCACCGATGGGGATTGAATTTAAATTGACGAATTCGAATAAATTCGGCGATGTTATGTTGAAAATGTTTTTATTTTTGGATAGTATTTTTCTTAAAACTCAGCGTGCCTATATGCGATTATTTGCGCAGGCTGCGTCGGCGAATCCCGTCGGGGTTCAAGCGAATTGGTAGAAAAATTCGTATGTGGAATACCAGACGTCAGGACGAGCAGTGTGTCGTCAGTCAGCGGTACATTTTTGAGAACGGCTCCCACTTCCCGGATGTTTCGAGGGGATGCGGTTTGGCATTGGCATTGGCAGAGGCGATTCGATGCGTTCCGATCGCGTATCGATATCGCCTGCTCCTCAGCAGGGGGCCTGACTACGGGCGATATGGCGTGGCAGGCCTCCCATATCTTCGCCAGCCCTTTAAGGCATGATCTGCGTTTGATGCGGTACGCCGGCACCGTAATCGTTCATCGACGTGTAATGCAGTTCCAGCGGGCCTGTGGGCAACGTTGCCAAGCTCTTCAAGGCGAAACGAAAAGTGGCGTTAGGCGCAACCATTCCCACACCGCCTTCCTCTGTCCGTCCGCCGTGCTGCAATCGGACTTCAGTCAGCGACACATGGTATGGGCTGGTGTTCTGGCATTCGAGCGTATAGGCGCCGGAACTCTCGCGTATCAGCTTCCATGCGAGCTGTTCAGCGGCGCTATCCGGATCGCCGGGTAGACCGCTGGGCCGGAAAAAAATCTTGATGCGCGTGCGGAACGCGACTTGCAATTGATTGTGCTCGTCACTAGGGCGTGCACTGGGCGGAATATCCAGGACATTCAAATAGAACACGGATTCGCGGTCAACTGGCAGGGGCTCCTTCAGATAAACCAGACGGAGCGTCTGGCCCTTGCCCGGTTCGACGCGCGCGAGCGGGGGGGGGCAGCATGAACGGCGCAGCGCTCTCTTCGGGCGATTCGTTGGCATTGCCGCTATCGATCCAAGCCTGCATCAGAGCGGGGCGATCTCCCTCGTTGGTGAGTTTGACGCTCACTTCACGCTGTTCGGCCGGGTAGATGACTCGCGTCCCGGAAATGACGACGTTGGCGTGGGCGCTTGCCGAAAGCAATGCACCGAGTAAATAAAGGGCCGCAAGACACTGGCGCGTTAAAAATTTCATGGTTTGAAATCGGTGCTTAAATGGCCGCGCAATAGCGCGGCCATCTGACGCTTAGTTGTAGTTCATCGAGAACGTGACCTGCGACGTCACTTGGCCCGCGTTAGCGGCTGCCTTGGCCGCTAGGTATTGCGCGTAGTACTGCATCGTTGCGGCACCATCCGTGATCGTTACCGTTTGCGAATTGGCATTGGTGGTGATGTTGATCGGCTGGTATTTGTCGTTCAGCAACTGAACTTGTGCATTGGAGCCACCGGCGGTCTGGTTGACCAGTGCGCCGGTAGCCGAATCGACCGTCGAACCGATCTCGAAGTGCGTTTGCGCAGATGCTCCCGAGCATGAGGTCAGGTTCAGTTGGAACGGCGTAACACCGGCGGTCGAGCCGACCGCGCGCAGTGCGGTGACCGACAGCGTCGGCAGCGTGACGTTGACGTTGGTTTGCGTGCCGCTGTCGTTGCCGTTGATCTTGCAGGTGGACCCGACCAGCTGGCCGGTGAACGAGATGGTGCCGTCAGTGGCGGAGGCTTGGGCCGAGGTGAGCGCCATGCCGAGAACAGCAGCGATGGAGAGTGAGAGTTTTGCCATTTTCATCTTGATTTTCCTTTGTAAAGAGTATCTCGCTTTAAAGCGAGAAATGTGAGTATTGATGGGTGCCGTAGAGATGAATATTCGAATGAATATATTCCCTATTTTTTATATTCTATGATTGCCCTCCAGACGAAATGCTGATTTGTTTTCCCCGTAGTCGTCGATGACGTCGCTGGGGCTCCATCGGCATAAGCGAAAAACATTGCGCCTAACGGCATTGCCTCAAATTTTTGAGCGAGAAAATGCGCACTAGACGCCTAAATCGGGCGGCCAGATAAACAATCGGTTTAAATGGTGCTGAGCGGGTTATGTTAGGAATAACTTGCGGCTCGCGATATAGGACGAGCACCTGACCTGGGGTTTCTTCCATAGGACGAATGCCTGACTGGTAGTTTTCCGCATGGGTCGAACGCTGGATCTATGGCTTGTTCAACGGCGCTGATCCGGCGTGAGATGTTGTTGCAGGAGACCGGCCGGTGGCCAATGAGGCTGGCGCGAGATGGCCAACGGATCAATGCGTTGAAAGACGTGGTTCAAATGCGAAGGCCATGGGGGCCTTCGGATTGCGTCCAGCAGTTGCGATGAACGGCTGGCAACGGGCCGCAGATGTGCCTGGGCGTGTACTGCGAGATGGGACCGAGCCTCCGTGGGTGGACGAGGGCCGCGCACCATGGCGTGATCCGGTGCACAAAGAGGCTGGCCGCCTGGCCCATCAGGACAGGGTGCCGGACTTCATGCACCGCGGTCTACGACGAGGGCGCTCCCAGGCCTTAAAACGCATCGAGTGATCGTGTTGTGAACAACTGCGCAGATAACACTTCCTTGTCTATCTGGTGTGCTTGCGCTTGGCTGGAGCATGGCCGGGTTCGCGCCATTCGTCCGCTTCGTCGTTGAACAGCGACGTCACGAGGGCCCGGAGCCACTGACTGCGCGCGTCGTTATGAAACTTCCGGTGCCAGTGCTGCTTGAGATCGAAGCTGGGCAGTTCCAGGGGCGGCTCCATCACGCGGATGTTGGCGTGCGATTGCATGAACGACAGGCCCACCGCGTGCGGCACCGTCGCAATCAAGTCCGTGCGCGCCAGGATGAACGGAATGCTCATGAAATGCGGTGTAAGCAGCGCCGGCTTACGTCGGATGCGCTTGCGTTCCAGAAACCGCTCGTACAGTTCCTGACTGCGCCCCTCGGCGCGCACCACGGCGTGCCCGTATTCCAGGAACTGCGCCATCGACAGCTTCGTATTGGCGCCGCGCGTGACAGGATGATCGGCGCGCACGATGCATGTGAAGTAGTGGGTAAACAGCCGCTGCTGGAAGAAGTTGTTCTTCTTCAAGTCGGGGAAGTAACCCACAGCCAGGTCGAGCGAACCGGTCTCAAGTGCGCGTTCGATCTGCGCCGGCGGTAGAGATACGGATTGCACCGACGCCCGCGGCGCCTGCCGCGCCATCGCCTCGACAATGCGCGGCAAAAACACCATCTCGCCCACGTCCGACAACGAGATCGAGAACGTGTGCGTGGTCGTGGCCGGATCGAACGCGCCGGTTTCCAGAATGCCCTGCTGCACACGCGCCAGCACATCGCGTGCTGCAGGAATGAGCGCCAGCGCTCGCGGCGTCGGCTCCATGCCGCGCGAGGTGCGTACGAACAGCGGGTCGTCAAACGCAGCACGCAGCTTTCCCAGCGCGGTGCTCACGCCAGGCTGGCTCATACCAAGCTGTTGCGCGGCCATGCTCACGCTGCGCGCGTCGTGTAGCGCCAGCAGGATCGGCAACAGGTTCAGGTCAAAGTCGGGCAGGGTAGACATGGCAGACGCACTATATGAATTGGCGATAAAGTTTATCGCCAATATTGCATTGTGCGATATCAAGGTGAGCACCAACAATGGTTGCCAGAACGATTCCAAATCCATCCGGAGACAACCATGCGCACCCAGGTCGCCATCATTGGCGCGGGCCCGGCAGGCCTTCTGCTCGGGCAGCTTCTGCACCGCAACGGCATCGACGCCGTCATCCTCGAAACCAAGAGCCGCGCCTACGTTGAAGAGCGCATCCGCGCCGGCGTGCTGGAGCAAGGCACGGTCGACGTGCTCAACGAAGCGGGTGCGGGCATGCGGATGCGCCGCGAAGGACTGGTGCACCATGGCATCGATCTGCTGTTTGGTGGCAAGCGCCATCGCATCGACCTGACCGCTATGTCGGGCGGCCGCTCGATCACCGTGTATGGGCAGCACGAGGTGGTAAAGGATCTGATTGCAGCGCGCGTGGAGCAGGGCGCACCGCTGCTGTTCGATGTGAGCGATGTGTCGGTGCACGACATCGAGTCGGCCACGCCTTCGGTACAGTTCGTCCACGATGGCGTGCCGCAGACACTGCAATGTGATTACATCGCCGGATGCGATGGCTTTCACGGCATCTGCCGGCAAGCGATTCCGGCGCAGCGGCAAGCGGTGTTCGAGCGCGTGTATCCGTTTGCCTGGCTTGGCATCCTGGCGGAAGCCGAGCCCGCCGCGGAAGAGCTGATCTACGCGAGCCACGATCGCGGCTTTGCGCTGTTCAGCATGCGCTCACCCAAGATCACGCGGCTTTACCTGCAATGCAAGCCCGATGAAAACCTGGCCGAATGGTCCGATGCGCGCATCTGGGATGAACTCCACACGCGTCTGGAGAACAACGACGGCTGGCGCCTGAAGGAAGGTCCGATCCTGCAGAAGAGCGTCACGCCGATGCGTAGCTTTGTCTGCGAGACGATGCAGTACGGCCGCCTGTTCCTGGCGGGTGACGCCGCGCACATCGTGCCGCCCACCGGCGCGAAAGGCATGAACCTGGCTGTGGCTGACGTTCGCGTGCTGGCCCAGGCGCTCACCGCGCGCTACAAGCAGGACGACACCGCCCAGCTTGCAAGCTACTCCGAACGCTGCTTGCAACGCGTCTGGCGCGCCGAGCATTTCTCGTGGTGGATGACGTCGATGCTGCATCGCTTTGACGACCACACGCCGTTCATGCAAAGGCTGCAGCGCGCCGAGCTGGACTACGTGACCAGCTCGCCTGCCGGCGCCCGCGTGCTGGCCGAAAACTACGTCGGCCTGCCGTTTGCCGATACGGCTGCCGGTGCGTCGTTGAGCGTGGTCAGTAGTTCCAGGGCGGCGTAGTCGTCGGCTTGGACAGTGCGATGCGGGAGACCAGCGGGTGGAAGCCCAGCCCGCGCGAGGCCGTGTAGACCTTCTGCGCGTTGGCGGTCTTCAACGCGTAGTCGATCGTAAAGACGGGCACGTTCCCGGCACAGTATTTCTGCAGTTGGTCGATCGTCCATTGCGTGTCATCTGCACTGGGGGCCTTGTCGCCGCCGGAGGCGCTACCCCAAGCGGCGCCCGAACTGCCGCCGAACCACGTGTCTTCCTGCGAGATACCATCGATCGTTGCCAGCAGCGTTGATCCACCGCCGTCGTCAATCAATGAGGGTGCGTTTTGCTGGATCACCGCGAACTGTGGATTGATGGCGCGGCCCGCTGCACGGATCTTGGCGATGAAATCGATCATGGCCTGCGCGGGGTCGATGCCAGCCGCTTGGGCCGCGTCTGCCACAGAAGGCTCGGCGTACGCCTCGACCCAATCCAGATAGACGCCGTCGAACCCTTCGCGCGCCAGTTGCGCGACGGCGCCGTTTGGCCCGAGCCAGAGCGCTTGCCAGCGCGGGTCCCAGAACGCAACGGGGTAGTCACCGGCCCAGCCATCGGGGTCGGCCTTGATGATGAAGTCGGGCGTGCCGGGGCCGTCAGCTGTCGGTGCCTTCCAACTCGACGCCCAATAGGTGCGGAAGTCTTCGGCCTCGCCAATGTCGATGTAGGCGAGCACCTTGCGCGCGGAGCCGTCGGGCTTGCTGCGCAGGCGCGCCACCATGTCGACGGTGTTGAAGTTTTCCAGCCCCTTGATGGTGTTGTTGGCCTCGATCACCAGCATGTCGTACGGCTGCGCGTCCAGCGCGTCAATCTGCGCGCTGGTGGTCATGCCCTGCAACTGATACATCCACGTCTGCACTCCTGCCAGCGGCGAGGTGCCGTTGACTCCGCAAACGCGTGTGGTTGTTGCGGCGGCAATCGTTTTCGACTGGGCGTTCGCCGCATTGGAAGCTGCGCTGGCTTGCGGGCTCAATGACGAACCACCATCGCCGCCACCACAGGCAGACAGCGTCAGCCCGGCACACGCCAGGGCAATCGGAGAGATCAGGCGCATTGTCACTCTTGAAAGGATTGGGAGGCGGTGCCGTGCTCCGAGCGTGCGTATCCGTTTGAATGCCGCGGCAGGCACCAATCAATCCAAGCTAGCACAATCGGATCGCGCCGCACGGTGCGGGGGGGCGTGACGTTCTGAAACTTCTTTAGACCAGCGTTCGTCGTCGCTTCGGACCTCTTTGCCATGGCAGATGATTGGTCTGCGCATGCTGTGCCGTGCCCGAAGTCAAACGTTGCCGTCGCTTTCATCGCCATGCAAAACGCACGGGTGTATAGTCGGACAGCACTCGACGTTCAAGAAGGGGGCATTTCAGATGGACACTTCGCCGGCGGGCCAATACAAAGGCTTCGACATTTATCCGTTGGCTTTCCAACATGAACGCACGGCACGCTGGCCCGAGGCCAGGGAAGATCGCAGCTACAACGCAGCCGTGATGATCTGTCGGGCGGGGGAGTCGCCCGAACCCGGGCAGACCCAGGTCTTCCGCCTCTCGGGGGAGCGGCAATTCAGCAATGTGGGCGCTGCGCGCATCGCAGCGCTGCGCTTTGCTGAGAGCATCATCGATGGTGACGTGCCTGAACTGTCGCTTCCCGCCGACGGCGCCTGAACCCGCAGAACCTGCCCGTGGTAGAATAGCAGGCGAATCCGGCTCGCCGCCGGGCCAATCATGGTCGGTGGCGGCTGAGTCCAGCACCGGGGAATACCCCGCGCCGAGTCGGGCGGCGCGCATCTGCGACCGCCACCCATCCTCGCTCTCGCTTGCACGAAACGGCGCGCGCCATTGGCGGGCGCGATTTGTGTTTCGTGCAGCTCGGTACCCCCCAAGCCCGCTGTCCGGGCAGATGATCGCGGCGTACCGCTGCATGCTCCTCAAGGCGTGTGGCGTGGTTCGGGTGGGTCATCACATCATTGCAACCATCGGCGCAGCCGCGTGCTGCATACAAAGGAACGAGTTTGGCCAAGGAAGAACTGATTGAATTTGAAGGGGTGGTGTCTGAAGCGCTACCCGACAATCGTTTTCGCGTGCAGTTGGAAAACGGCGTGGAAATCTGGGCTTATGCATCGGGCAAGATGCAGAAGCACCGCATCCGCATTCTCGCGGGCGACCGCGTGAAGCTGGAAATGTCGCCGTACGACCTCACGAAGGGTCGCATCAACTACCGGCACAAGTAAAAAACGGCTGTGCCGCCAAGACGTCCATCCCGTGGGCGTTTCGAAGAAACCGCGTGTCTGCCCGACTCGCGGTTTTTTTATTATTGCTGCGTAAGCAGTGTTAAATTTCGTTGATCTGCCGACAACATCCGGTATCATGCCGCTTGGCTGCCAACGGGGGGAACACAGTTGGCGGTCAACTGAAGTGCAGGGCTTGTCATATTTTTCAAGCCGCGTGCTGCCCTCGGGTGAGCTCGCGCCAGCTGTACCAGTCCACTCATAAGCGCACGGCCGTTGATCGATTCATCGACTCAGCAGGACCTCTAATCGCGCATCCATTCGCCGACCGGGGCGTCATCTGACGCTCGCACCCGTTCGGTGTTCAGTGTGTCAAAGGAGTCACACCACATCGGGATACCGCACAGGTAGGACGGCGCTTGTCCATCGCAGTACTGGGCGTAACGTTTTTGCGTCCGAGGGAATAGAAAATCACAATGTTGGAAACCAAGAAAGCAGCACAGAGGGCGGCGCGCATGAGCCTGCGCGCTTTGGTGGGTCTGGCGGCGGCAACAACGCTGACAGGCCTGGGAATACAAAATGCCTCGGCGCAGGCCACGCGCCCGAAGGCCCCCATCTATGGCGTCACGCTTGACGACGTCAGCAGCATCAACGCGATCGTGGCCTCGCTCACGCACCTGCCGTACAAGCCGACCGTGCGCGTGGTCTTTGACCCGGGTACATCGGCAGCCGACTATTACGCACCGCTGGTCAAGCTTCATCAAGTTGCCTACGTGATGGGCGAAGTGATGGATTCGTACTATTTCCCGGTCGACCCGACGACCTACAGCGCACGCACCAACGAGTTGGTGAGCACGCTGAAGGATGTCGTGGACGTGTGGGAAATCGCCAATGAAATCAACGGCGAATGGTTGCGTGCCAATCCGAGCGGTCCGACGGCGACGGCAACGTCGCAGGAGCAGCAGATCGGTCAGATGGTCGGTAATGCCTACGACATCGTGAAGGGCGCCGGTGGCCTGGTGTCGGTGACGATGTACTACAACGACGATGGCAAGGGCACCAACTGCTACGAACTGTCGATGGACTCATGGCGTACCTGGGCGACCAACTTCCTGCCCTCCCGTGTGCTGCAAGGCGCGGACTACGCATTGTTCAGCTACTACCCGTACCAGGACTGCCCAGGTTTGAATCCGTCGTGGGCAAACGATTTCAAGTTGCTTGAAAGCATCTTCCCGGTCGCGAAGGTGGGGTTTGGTGAGATCGGTACGTCCAGTACGTCGGCGCCGCTGTCGGTGCAGCAGAATCTGATCAAGTCGTACTACCCCATGGGTACGACCTCGATGGCAGCGGATCCGCGCTTCATCGGTGGCTACTTCTGGTGGAACTACGTTGAGCAGATGCTGCCGTACAGCACCAGTTCGTACTGGAGCTTGCTGAACAGCACCATCAAACCGCTGACGGCACCGCAATAAGAAGAGGCTGCAGCCTCTCCTCGCAAAAGGGTGGGACTCCGCGCCGGACGGACGGGACACGATCCGGCAACAAAAAACCCGCGTCAGCTCATGCTGCGCGGGTTTTTTCTATGGCGACGCGCGTATTAGCTCAGCCGCGTGCAGCCAGATAGGCGCGGAAGTCGTCAGCGACTTCCTTGTGCTTGAGTGCGAGTTCCACCGTTGCCTTCAGGTAGCCCAGCTTGCTGCCGCAGTCGTAGCGCACGCCTTTGTAGCGATAGGCTAGCACCTGCTCTGCGGACAGCAGCGACTGGATGGCGTCCGTCAGTTGCAGTTCACCGCCCGCGCCAGGCTTGAGGTTGCGGATGTGTTCGAAAATGCGCGGCGTGAGGATGTAGCGGCCGACCACGCCGAGGTTGGACGGTGCGTTCTCGGGTGCCGGCTTTTCGATGATGCCCGACATCTTGATGACGCTGCCGTCTTCTTCCCACGGGCGCCCATCGACCACACCGTACGAGCGGCTCTGCTCCCGGTCGATCTCTTCCACGCCGATCACCGAGCAGTTGTAGTGTTCGTACAGGTCGACCATCTGCTTCATGACGGGCGGGTCGCCGTCCAGCAGGTCGTCAGCCAGGATGACTGCGAAGGGCGCGTCGCCGACGAGCTTCTCAGCACATTGCACGGCATGGCCCAAGCCCAGCGCTTCAGGCTGGCGCACGTAGAAGCAATCCACATGCGACGGCTTGATGGAGCGCACGACCTCGAGCAGCGCGGTCTTGTGCTTGGCTTCAAGTTCTGCTTCCAGCTCGTAAGCCTTGTCAAAGTGATCTTCGATGGCGCGCTTGCTGCGGCCCGTGACGAAGATCATCTCGGTGATGCCGGCGGCCATGGCTTCTTCCACGGCGTACTGGATCAGGGGCTTGTCCACGACCGGCAGCATTTCCTTCGGGCTGGCCTTGGTGGCTGGCAGAAAGCGGGTTCCGAGCCCCGCGACGGGGAAAACGGCTTTGGTGACGCGTTGCATCGTGGTTTCCTTGATATCGATTGTTCTGGGCGCTCAGGCAGTCTGTACCGGCAGCCGTGCAATCTGGGCTTCCAGCTTGGCCAGCGTGGCTTTGAAATCCGTCACACGCTTTTGTTCCTGTTCCACCACGGCGGCCGGCGCGCGGGCAACGAACGATTCGTTGCCGAGCTTGGCTTCGCACTTGGTGATCTCGCCGCGCAGGCGGTCGATTTCCTTCGACAGACGCGCATGCTCGGCGGCCACGTCGATCTCGATCTTCAGCAGCAGCTTGTTTTCGCCGACGATGGCGACCGGTGCGCCGGCGCCGTCCTGCTCCATGGCAGCGGCATCCGTGTAGACCTTCACTTCAGAAAGCTTGCCCAGCGCTTGCACGTACGGCGCCGCCACCTGCAGGAACTCGGCTTCGCCATTGGCGTAGAGCGGCACGCGTTGCGCGGGGGAGATGTTCATCTCGCCGCGAAGATTGCGGCAGGCGTCCACCAGTGCCTTCAACTGCTGAACCCATTGCTCGGCCTGCTCGTCGATCTTGGACAGCACGGCGCGCGGGTATTCCTGCAGCGCGAGGCTTTCGGTGCCATCGCCCTTGGCGCGGCCGGCCATCGGCGCAACCTTCTGCCAGAGTTCTTCGGTAATGAACGGAATAATCGGATGGGCGAGGCGCAGCACCGTTTCCAGCACACGCAGCAGCGTGCGGCGCGTGGCGCGCTGCTGAGCCGGCGTGCCGGTCTGGATCTGCACCTTGGCGAGTTCCAGGTACCAGTCGCAGTATTCGTCCCAGACGAACTTGTAGATGGCGTTGGCGATGTTGTCGAAGCGGTAGTCGGCAAAGCCTTTTTCCACTTCGGTTTCCACGCGCTGCAGCAGCGAGACGATCCAGCGGTCGGCCTGCGAGAAGTGCAGCGTGCCTTCGGGGCCGCAATCACCGACGCATTCCTGCATGCCGCAGTCCTGGCCTTCAGTGTTCATCAGCACGAAGCGCGTGGCGTTCCAGAGTTTGTTGCAGAAGTTGCGATAGCCCTCGCAGCGGCCCGGGTCAAAGTTGATGCTGCGGCCAAGCGTGGCGAGCGAGGCGAACGTGAAGCGCAGCGCGTCGGCACCGAATGCGGGAATGCCTTCGGGGAATTCCTTGCGTGTGCGCTTCTCGACCTTGGGGGCGTCCTTCGGGCGGCGCAGGCCGGTCGTGCGCTTGGCCAGCAGCGGCTCCAGCGCAATACCGTCGATCAGATCCACCGGGTCGAGCGTGTTGCCCTCGGACTTACTCATCTTCTTGCCTTCCGAGTCGCGCACGAGGCCGTGCACGTAGACGGTGTGGAAGGGCACTTCGCCGGTGAAGTGCAGGGTCATCATGACCATGCGCGCCACCCAGAAGAAGATGATGTCGTAGCCCGTGACCAGAACGGTGGACGGCAGGAAGTGCTTCAGTTCCGGCGTGTCAGCCGGCCAGCCCAGCGATGAGAACGGCACCAGCGCGGACGAGAACCATGTGTCCAGCACGTCGTCGTCACGCGTGAGCGTGCCGGTGTAGCCCTTGGTCGCCGCTTGGGCTTTGGCTTCCTCTTCCGTGCGGCCGACGTATACGTTGCCGGCTTCGTCGTACCACGCCGGAATTTGGTGACCCCACCACAGTTGACGCGAGATGCACCAGTCCTGGATGTTAGTCAGCCACTGGTTGTACGTATTGACCCACTGCTCGGGCACGAGCTTGATCTTCCCGCTCTGTACGGCATCGAGCGCCACTTCGGCGATGGAGCGGCCCGGGAAGCGCGTGCCCTCCGGCGCCGGTTTGCTCATGGCAACGAACCACTGATCCGTCAGCATCGGTTCGATGACGACACCGGTACGGTCGCCACGCGGCACCATCAGCGTGTGCTTCTTGACTTCAGCCAGCAGGCCCTGCGCTTCGAGATCCTCGACCATCTTCTTGCGCGCGTCGAAGCGGTCCATGCCGGCATAGGCAGCCGGCGCATCGGCAACGATCTTCGCGTCGAGCGTCAGGATCGACAGCTGTGGCAGCTTGTGGCGCAGGCCCACGGCGTAGTCGTTGAAGTCGTGGCCCGGGGTGACCTTGACCACGCCGGTGCCGAACGCGCGGTCGACGTATTCGTCTGCAATCACCGGGATCTTGCGGTCGGTCAGCGGCAGGTGAACGAACTTGCCGATGAGGTGGGCGTAGCGCTCATCCTCGGGGTGCACCATCACGGCCGTGTCGCCGAGCATTGTCTCGGGGCGGGTGGTGGCAACCGTCAGGTGGGTCAAGCCGCGCACGGCGTCCGGTTCGGCCAGCGGATAGCGGATGTGCCACAGCGAGCCTTCTTCCTCTTCGCTCACCACTTCCAGGTCGGATACGGCGGTGCCGAGCACCGGGTCCCAGTTGACGAGGCGCTTGCCGCGGTAAATCAGGCCCTGCTCATACAGACGCACGAAGACGTCGCTGACCGCGCGCGACATCTTCGGGTCCATCGTGAAGTATTCGCGCTCCCAGTCGATCGAGGCACCCATGCGGCGCACCTGGCGCGTGATGGTCGAGCCCGATTGCTCCTTCCATTCCCAGACCTTCTCGACGAACTTCTCGCGGCCCATGTCGTGGCGCGACACGCCTTGGGCATCCAGCTGGCGCTCAACGACGATCTGCGTGGCGATGCCGGCGTGGTCGGTGCCCGGTACCCACAGCGTATTGGCGCCGGCCATGCGCGCGTGGCGCGTCAGGCCGTCCATGATGGTCTGGTTGAACGCGTGGCCCATGTGCAGTGTGCCCGTCACGTTCGGCGGCGGGAGCTGGATACAGAAGTCGGGCTTGCCGGCTTCGAGCGTCGCGCGGGAGACGCCCATCGCTTCCCAAGCCGCGCTCCACTTCTGCTCGATGGTGGCGGGTTCGAAACTCTTGGCGAGGGACTGATTTTGATCGGTCATGCTGACGGGGCGCTATGGGCGCAAAAAGACGTTTGGCCCAGGAAAATGGCGGGCGAAAGCTTGGAATTATACGGCGTGTCGATGTGCGGCACGGGTGAAGCGGCGAATGCGGCCGGTATAATTTCAGGATTCTGCCGAGGCTCCTCCCGCATGTCCGACCTGCTCGCCAATCTGAACCCCGAACAACGCGCTGCCATCACGCTTCCCGATGAATCGGCGCTGATCCTGGCGGGGGCGGGCAGCGGCAAGACGCGTGTGTTGACCACCCGCATCGCGTGGCTGATCCAGAGCGCGCGGGTGTCGCCGGCAGGTGTGCTGGCCGTCACGTTTACGAACAAGGCGGCCAAGGAAATGACGGCCCGCCTGCAGGCCATGCTGCCGATCAACACGCGCGCCATGTGGATCGGCACGTTCCACGGTCTGTGCAACCGGTTGCTGCGCGCGCATTACCGTGATGCCGGCTTGCCGCAGACGTTCCAGATTCTGGATACGCAAGACCAGCTCTCCGCCGTCAAGCGTCTGCTCAAGTCGCTCAATATCGACGACGAGAAATTCCCGCCAAAGAACGTCCAGTACTTCATCAACGGCTCCAAGGAGCAGGGCTTGCGCGCGGGCGATCTGGAAATCGCCAACGAGTACGACCGCCGCATGGCCGACCTCTACGCCGCTTACGACGCGCAATGCCAGCGCGAAGGCGTGGTCGATTTTGCCGAACTGCTCCTGCGCTGCTACGAACTGCTGCGCTACAACGACGCTATCCGCGCGCACTACCAACGGCGCTTCAAGCACATCCTGGTTGACGAGTTCCAGGATACGAACAAGCTGCAATACGCCTGGCTGAAGATTCTGGCCGGCCTCGGCGAGCCTGGCGTCACGCCCAACGCCATCTTTGCCGTGGGCGACGATGACCAGAGCATCTACGCGTTTCGTGGTGCCAACGTTGGCAATATGGTCGACTTTGAACGCGAATTCCGCGTCGAGCACCGGATCAAGCTGGAGCAGAACTATCGCTCGCACGGCCACATCCTCGATACCGCCAACCACCTGATCTCGCACAACACGCGTCGGTTGGGAAAGAACCTGCGTACCGATGCCGGCCATGGTGAGCCGGTGCGTGTCTACCAGGCCGCGACGGACGGGCAGGAGGCCGGTTGGATCGTCGAAGAAATCCGCGACCGTATTGCCAGCGGCGCGGCGCGTTCGGAAATCGCCATCCTGTATCGCAGCAACGCGCAGTCACGGGTGATCGAGCACGCGCTGTTCTCGGCCGGCATCGCGTACAAGGTGTACGGCGGTCTGCGCTTCTTCGAGCGTGCGGAAATCAAGCACGCGTTGGCGTATATCCAGTTGCTGGAAAACTCGGACAACGACGCTGCGTTCGGCCGTGTGGTGAACTTTCCGGCGCGCGGCGTTGGGGCGCGCTCCCTGGAGCAGTTGCAGGATGCGGCGCGGCTGTATGGCATCTCGCTCGCAGCGGCGGTGCCGTATCTCACGGGGGCGGCGGGCACCAAGTTGTCGGCGTTTGTGCGTCTGATCGAACAGATGCGTGCCGACACGCGCCAGATGACGCTGCCCGAAATTGTCCAGCATGTCATTCACGCCAGCGGCCTGATCACGCATTACCAGGGTGAGAAGGAGGGCCAGGACCGCATCGAGAACTTGCAGGAGTTGATAACCGCGGCGCAAGCCTTCGTTGCCGAAGAAGGTTACGGCGTCGACGCGATTGCAACCGCGCTGCCGGTGCGCCACGACGCCATGCTGCGCATCGAAGGCGGCGAGATCGATACCGCCTCTGAACTCGTGACCGACGAGACGCCCGCTGAGATGACGCCGCTGGTTGCGTTTCTCACGCACGCCTCGCTTGAAGCGGGCGACAACCAAGCCCAGGCCGGCCAGGATGCCGTGCAGATGATGACCGTGCATGCGGCCAAGGGGCTGGAATTCCACGTCGTCTTCATCACCGGGCTGGAAGAGGGCTTGTTCCCGCACGAAAACAGCCAGATGGAGAAAGACGGCCTGGAGGAAGAGCGCCGCCTGATGTATGTGGCGATCACCCGTGCGCGCGAGCGGTTGTATCTGTCATTCGCGCAAAGCCGCGTGCTGCATGGTCAAATCCGCTACCACATCCGCTCACGCTTCTTTGACGAACTACCCGAAGACACGCTGAAGTGGCTGACGCCGCAGCACTCGGGCTACCAGGCGACGCGCCGTGTGCAAGGCGATTCCGCCTGGGGGAAGGATTGGTTCAAGCGCCCCGAGCGCGGTGATGACGACGCTTACACCGGCCGCCCGACTGGCGGCATGGACACCGGCAAGAACTACGCCGATGCCAAGCGCGCAGAGGCCACGGGCTTCCGCGTCGGCCAGTCGGTGTTCCACAACAAGTTCGGGGAAGGCGTCATCACGACGCTGGAAGGCGAGGGCGCAGAGGCGCGTGCCCAGATCAAATTCAACCGCCACGGGGTGAAGACGCTGGCGCTGGGCATCGCCAAGCTGGACCCGATCAACTGAGCGTTGATCGGGCCATCGGCCGGTCAGGCCGCCGTGTCAGTCGTCTGGCCGGCGGCTTGCGTCACGTTGAAGCAGCCGCGGTACGTGGCGTAGAACGAGCAGTACAGCACCGCCATCACCAGAATCCGGTACGGCGTGGCGATGATCGGGGCGATGTTGTTGGCGCCGCTCGACGCGAACAGCGCATCGATGAACAGCGGCACGGCGATCAGCAAAATTGCGACCAGCACGCCGTACACGATGAAGGCTGCCCGGTTGCGCCACACGGACATCCAGCTGAAGAACAGCGCCTTGCCCACCGGAATGCCGTGCCATGCGACCAGCAACGGCGCAAACCAGAACAGCACCGCCACCGGGATGTACAGCACCGAGCCCATCACCATGGCAAGGTAGAACTCTCGAATGGCCTCGGTCGTGAGCGGTTTGTCGCTGACCACGGTCATGAGCGTGTCAACGTCCACCATCGTCATCAGCACGCCGCTGACTACAAGTACCAATACGCCATAGATGCCGCCAAGCTTGAGCAGGCTGCGCATTGCATCCTTGCCGTATGCGCGAAAGCCCGCGATGAGCGATGCCGGCCCGACGCGCTTGCCGGCTACCGTATCGCGGCAGGCCGACATGAAGCCCACGAAGATGGCCGGATTCACCAGCAGGATGGCAAAAACACCAATCGGCGGCACCAGCAGCATCAGCAGGTTGACCGCAAACAGGTAGATGAATAGCAGCAGCAAAAACCCGATCGGGTTCTTGCGAAACAGCCACGCACCCTGGCGCAGCCAGACGTAGCCTTGCTTGGCCGGTACTTCAATCAGTTGCATGGTTGGGGAAGATCCAGAGTCAGGGCGCTCGCGCCAACCCGTTCACGCAGTACGCGCTCGAAGTGGGTGGGGTCATGCGGCTTGAGCAGTTCGGCATCGCGCGGGAGATAGAAGTCCCACAGGCGCGAAACCCAGAAGCGGTACGCCGCTGCGCGCAGCATGTCTTGCCAGTGCCGTGCTTCGGCGTCGGTGAATGGGCGCACAGCGTGGTATGCGCGCAGCATCGCACGTGCCCGCTCGCCATCCAGCACGCCCGTGGCCAGGTCGATGCACCAGTCGTTCACGGTGACGGCCACGTCGAAAAGCCACTTGTCGACACCGGCAAAGTAAAAGTCGAAGAAGCCGCCCAGGCGTTCCGGCTGCCCATGGGCGGCCGGCTCGAACAGCACGTTGTCGCGGAAGAGGTCGCAATGGCACGGGCCTTCGGGCAGCGCGGCGTAGTCGGCGCTGGCGAAGAAGCGTTGCTGGTGCGCGAGTTCGCTTTCCAGCAGTGCGCGTGTGTCGCCGTGCACGAAGGGCACGACGTCTGGCACGACTTCGTTCCACCATGGCAGGCTGCGCAGGTTCGGCTGATGGCGTGGATAGTCGCGCCCGGCCAGATGCATGCGCGCGAGCATGTCGCCGACGATGCCGCATTCCGACACCGTGGGCGCCAGGTTCGAGCGGCCCGCCAGACGCGTCACGATGGTCGCCGGCTTGCCGTTGAGCGTGCGCAGGATCTCGCCGTCGCGCCCCGGAATCGGCGCCGGCACGCTGATGTCGTGCTGCGCCAGATGCTGCATCAGATACAGGTAGAACGGCAGTTGCTCGAACGTCAGCCGCTCGAACAGCGTGACGACGTATTCGTGCGTCTGCCCATCCTTTTCCGTAGTCAGGAAGAAGTTGGAGTTTTCGATCCCGGACGGGATGCCGCGAAATGCGCGCACGGCGCCCACATCGTATTGATCCAGCCAGAGAGCGATCTCTGCGTCGGAGACCGGGGTGAAAACAGCCATGCTTCAGGAACGGGAAACGGGTGGAGGGAAAGCGGGCCAGCCCACCGAGGGGCCGGCCTGCAGGCGCCGCGGTTGCGGCACAGGCTTAGAACTTCAGGACGTTGACCGAGGGAACACGGTCGATATCGCCACGCTCGCGGATACGCGGCGAGCTGTCTTCCGGCTTGCTCAGGTTGTAGGACGTGCCCATGCCCGACTTGACATGGATATCCGGCGCCTGGCCCTTCTGGAAGCGGTATTCCTCCACCTGCGTACCGTCGTTGTCGCGGTAGTCGAAGCTGGGCTTGACGCGCTCGTTATGGATCGCGCCGTGGGTCGGCTTGGAAATCGGCTGATTGTTGATCGCCTTGACGTCGGGCAGGTCCAGTCCGGCGCTGTCGGATGTCACTTCGGCGTGCGCGGGCAGGGCGAGGCAGAAAACGGCGCCTGCCAGCAGCCCAGCGTGGCGCATCAGGCGCGCGGCATTGGCAAAACCGGAGTGGACGGGGGCGGACGGGTGAAGCAGCGAATCCATCATGGACTCCGGCGGGTGATCTGGGACCCTACATTCTAGCAGTCCAGCCTCCCGCCATCGTCCGTTCGCGTGGCGCCAAATGCCACACCCGAGATTACAGATAGAACATTTCTTCCTTGGGCGGAATCGGCGAGGTGCCTTCGCGCTTTTCGTAGAACTCGTAGACGGCATCGAGCGCGTCCTTGGGTTCGTCGACGATGCGCATGATGTCCAGGTCGTGCTCGGCAATCAGGCCCATCGGCAGCAGCGTAAAGCGGAACCAATCCAGCAGGCCCTTCCAGAAATGGCTGCCGAACATGACCACCGGCACACTGCGCGACTTGCCCGTCTGGACGAGCGTGAGCACTTCAGCCAGTTCATCGAGCGTGCCGAAACCGCCGGGCATGACGATGAACGCATCCGAGTTCTTCACGAAGGTGACCTTGCGCGTGAAGAAATGGCGGAAGCGCATCGAGATGTCCTGGTATCGATTGCCTTGCTGTTCGTGCGGCAGTTCGATGTTCAGGCCGACGCTGGCCGACTTGCCGGCGTGCGCGCCCTTGTTGGCCGCTTCCATGATGCCGGGGCCCCCGCCGGAGATGACGGCGAAGCCCGCATCCGAGAACAACCGGGCGATTTCGATGGTGCGTTCGTAGTATGGCGAATCCTCGCGCAGGCGCGCGCTGCCGTAGATCGAGACGGCCGGACGGATCTCCGAAAGGTACTCGGTCGCCTCGATGAACTCTGCCATAATCGTGAACATCTGCCAGGAGGCGCGCGCTTTCTTTGCGGTGGCGCGTTCTTCGTCGGCGAGTGCCCGCAGGCTGGGGATCATCTTGCGATCGGTACGGCCGTGTGACACGTCAGCTTGGGGCTCGTGTTCAACGCCCACTGTCACGTTGACGTCCATGTCGGCCGTGGTGGCCTGGCGCGAGGGGCTCACACCGGTCAGTTCAGCCGCCGAAACCTCCGTCGCGGAAGCACCAGCAACCTGCTTTGCCACGCCGCCTTCAGCAGAAGCGCCATTATCGGAAACGCCTTTTGGCGTTCCAGTCACTTTAGAGTCCATGGGAATGTCGGAAAGTCAAGAAACGCTGTTGCTCGTCGATGGCTCGAGTTATCTATACCGTGCCTATCACGCACTGCCCGACTTGCGAAACGGAGAAGGGTTTCCTACGGGGGCCATCTACGGCATCGTGAACATGCTGCGCAAACTGCGCAACGACTACCCGGCCAAGTATAGCGCTTGCATTTTCGACGCCAAAGGCAAGACCTTTCGCGACGACCTCTATCCGGCCTACAAGGAGCATCGCGCGCCCATGCCCGATGATCTGCGCGCGCAGATCGAACCGATCCACGAAGCCGTACGGGCATTGGGTTGGCCCATCCTGGTGGTGGAGGGCGTCGAGGCCGACGATGTGATCGGTACCCTGGCCGAACGGGCGGCTCGCGAAGGCGTCCGGACCATCGTCTCAACGGGTGATAAGGACCTCGCCCAACTGGTGAATGACCACGTCACGCTGGTCAACACCATGACCAACGAAACGCTTGATCCGGCTGGCGTGCAAGCCAAGTTCGGCGTGCCGCCCGAACGCATCGTCGACTATCTTTCGCTGATTGGCGACACCGTGGACAACGTGCCGGGCGTGCCCAAGGTTGGCCCGAAAACCGCGGTGAAATGGTTGTCGGAATTCGGCACGCTCGACAACGTCATGGCGCGCGCGGGCGAGATCAAGGGCGTGGTGGGCGACAACCTGCGCAACACGCTCGAGTGGCTGCCCAAGGGCCGCGAGTTGCTGACAGTGAAGCTCGACTGTGACCTCAGCAAAGAAGTGCCGACATTCGATGCACTGATCGACGGCGGCGAAGACAAGTCCAAGCTCGTCGATTTCTTCTCCCGATACGGCTTCAAGACGTGGCTGCGCGAGGCCTCCGGAGAAGCGCTGCCCGATACGCGCAGCGTGGGTGCCGCGCGCAAGGCCGCGACGCCAGTGAAGAACTACGCCGGCGAGGCTGCGCAACTGCAAGCCCAGGCCAACCTGTTCGACGTGGAAGCGCCGCCCGATGAGGTCAAGTATGAGACGGTGACGACTGAAGCGCAGCTCGAATCATGGATGCAGCGCCTGGATGAAGTGGACCTCGTCTGCATCGATACCGAGACGACGTCGATTGATCCGATGCTTGCGCAATTGGTTGGCATTTCGCTGTCGGTCAAGCCGGGCGAGGCTTGCTACATTCCGGTGGCGCATCGCGGCCCTGATGTGGCAGGGTTTGATGCTGCGGCGCAGCTCTCAAGAGACACCGTGCTCGCGCGCATGAAGTTGTGGATTGAAGATGAATCGCGCAAGAAGGTCGGCCAGCATCTGAAGTACGACGCGCATGTGTTTGCCAACCACGGCATCGCGCTGCGCGGTATCGAGCACGACACGATGCTCGAATCGTACGTGCTCGAATCCCACCGCAATCACGGCATGGACGCACTCGCCGAACGCGTGCTGCACTTGAAGACGATCACCTACGAAGCTGTGTGCGGCAAGGGTGCCTCGCAGATCGGCTTTGACGAGGTGCCCCTCGATCGCGCGACCGAATACGCGGCGGAGGACGCCGATATCACGCTGCGTCTGCATCGCACGCTGTTCCCCAAGGTGGCCGAAGACGACAAGCTGCGCTACGTCTACGAGCAGATCGAAATGCCGACCTCCATCGTGCTGCAGAAGATGGAACGCAATGGCGTGCTGATCGATGCCGACCGCCTGGCCAAGCAGAGCAACGAGCTGGGCTTGCGCCTGATTGATCTGGAGGCCGAGGCGCACAAGCTTGCGGGGCAACCGTTCAACCTCGGCTCGCCCAAGCAGATTGGCGATATCTTCTTCAACCAGATGAAGCTGCCGATCATCAAGAAGACGGCGAGCGGCGCGCCCTCGACCGACGAAGAGGTGCTGCAGAAGCTGGCCGAAGACTACCCGTTGCCGAAGCTGCTGCTCGATTACCGGGGCCTGGCCAAGCTCAAGTCCACCTACACCGACAAGCTGCCGAAGATGGTCAACCCGCGCACTGGCCGGGTCCACACCACCTACGGTCAGGCGACGGCAGTGACGGGGCGCCTGGCCTCGACCGATCCGAACCTGCAGAACATTCCGGTGCGTACGGAAGAAGGGCGGCGCATCCGCGAGGCGTTCATCGCGCCGGAGGGCAGCGTGATCGTGTCGGCCGACTACTCGCAGATCGAACTGCGCATCATGGCGCATCTGTCGCAGGATGAAGGCCTGATGCGTGCGTTCCGTGAGGGCCAGGACGTGCACCGCGCAACGGCCGCCGAAGTGTTCAACGTGACGCCGCTGGAGGTTTCACCCGACCAGCGCCGTGTGGCGAAGGTCATCAACTTCGGCCTGATCTACGGCATGAGCGCGTTTGGGTTGGCCAGCAATCTGGGCATTGGGCGGGACGCCGCCAAGCTCTATATCGACCGCTACTTCGCCCGCTACCCCGGCGCCGCAAGCTACATGGAAGAAACCCGCCAGAGCGCGCGCGAGCAAGGCTACGTGGAGACTGTTTTCGGACGTCGCCTGTGGCTGCCGGACATCAACGGCGGCAACGGCCCACGGCGTCAGGCTGCCGAGCGCGCCGCCATTAACGCGCCGATGCAAGGTACGGCGGCTGACCTGATCAAGCTGTCGATGCTGGCAGTGCAAGGCTGGCTCGAAGCCGAGGCAATGCGCTCGCGCCTGGTCATGCAGGTGCACGATGAACTGGTGCTGGAAGTTCCGCAGGACGAACTGGCCGTGGTGCGCGAGCGCCTGCCCGAGCTGATGTGCAGCGTCGCAACGTTGCGCGTGCCTTTGGTAGCCGAAGTTGGCGTGGGTACCAACTGGGAAGAGGCGCACTGACGCAATCGCTTGCCGCGTGAGCGCTACCCCGTGAAACAAGGCGTGGCGCGAGTTTGCCTGCCGAGGCAGCCTGCGGAAGGCCTTGGCATGCGGTTGTCATGATTCGCCATATCCGTGCGTGCGGGGTTGCGGTGAATTTTGCGTTGCAGCAGACTGCACCTGACAGATCACGTGATCGACAAGATTCAACGGCTCCAGGAGAGGCACATGGCAGGGCAGACGGATGGCGCAGGCGGGGCGAACGGGCCGCGCATTGTGGTGGTCGGCGGGGGCGCTGGCGGGTTGGAACTCGCAACGCGGCTGGGCGACAAGCTCGGCAAGCGCGGCGCAGCCCAGGTGATTCTGGTCGACCGTAACCCCACACACATCTGGAAACCGCTGCTGCATGAAGTCGCCGCCGGCAGCATGGATCCGAACACCCATCAGCTCGAATACGCTGCACAGGCGCGCTGGCACGGCTTCGAATTCCAGCAGGGCGAGCTGAAGGGCCTCGATCGCGTCGCCAAATCCATCATTGTGTCCGGATGCGTTGACGCTGACGGCACCGAGGTGCTGCCCGAGCGCGCCATTTCGTACGACACGCTGGTGCTGTCCATCGGTAGCGTGACGCATTTCTTCGGCGTGCCGGGCACGGCCGAGCACGCCATCGCCCTCGACACCGCATGGCAGGCCGAGCGCTTCCGCCGCAGGCTCATCGCAGCGTGCATGCGCGCACAGAACAGCATGGGCGATGCTCGGCCGCAGGTGGACATCGCCATCGTCGGTGCGGGTGCCACGGGCGTGGAACTGTCGGCAGAGTTGCGCAATACCGCCCACGTGTTGGCCGCTTATGGGCTGCACAAGTTGGACCCGCGCCACGACATCCGCATCCATTTGATCGAGGGCGGCCCGCGCATTTTGCCGGTGCTCAAGGAGCGTATTTCGGCTGCGACCACCAAGCTGCTGCACAAGCTCGACGTGGATGTCATCACCAGCGAACGTGTGACGGAAGTCACCGCCAGCGCCGTCAACACGGCCAGCGGCAAGTCCATTCCGGCGGATCTGACCGTGTGGGCTGCTGGCATCCGTGCACCGTCAGTGCTGGGCGAGTTGGGGCTGCCGGTGAACAAGCTGGGTCAGATTGTCGTCTCGCGCACGCTGCAGGTGGAAGGCGACGACTCGATCTACGCCTTTGGCGATTGCGCAAGCTGCCCGTGGCCCGAGGCGTCGACCAGCGTGCCGCCGCGTGCGCAGGCCGCGCATCAGCAGGCCACCTATCTGTTCGACGCGCTGCGCAAGCGCATGGATGGCAAGCCGGTCCAGCCGTTCGCGTTCAAGGATCTTGGTTCGCTGGTGTCGCTCGGCCATTTCAGCGCGGTCGGTAGCCTGATGGGCGGGCTGATCGGCGGATCGATGTTCATCGAAGGTCTGATGGCGCGGCTGATGTACACGTCGCTATATCGCATGCACGTTCTGGCACTGCACGGTTGGGTGCGCATGTCGGTGGATACGGTCATGCACTGGCTGCGCAGCAAGACGAATCCGCGGGTCAAGCTGCACTAGGCGGTTCCTTGTGCTCGCACCGGATGCCTGGCTCGGCAGCAATGCATCTGCTTCGGTAGACTAGCCGCTTCGTTCACCGTAGCCGCCCGTGGGCGCGAGGAGAGTGCGATGCAGCTTGATGCAGAAGTGGAGAGCCTGGTACCCGGCCGCAGCTTTGACCGTCGCGGCTTCATGAAGACAGCACTGGGCTCGGCCTTTGCGGCGGCGGTGCTACCGGTGTCGGCGCAGACTATCCATACCGATTTCAATGGGCTGACGGCGGGCGAGGTGATCGTGCCCGTGGGCGATTTCAAGATGCCGGTCTATCGCGCTCAGCCAGAGGGCAAGACGAAGCTGCCGGTAGTCATCGTCGTCAGCGAAATCTTTGGCGTACACGAATACATTGCCGATATCTGCCGGCGCCTTGCAAAGGTGGGTTATCTGGCGATCGCGCCTGAGTTGTTTGTGCGCCAGGGCGACCCGCGTGCCTATGGCACGGTCCAGGAAACCGTCGCCAACGTGGTCTCCAAGGTGCCGGATTCCCAGGTGGCGGGCGATATCGACGCGACGATCGCCTGGGCCAAGGAGAACGGTGGCGACGCAGCGCGTATCGGCATCACCGGTTTCTGCTGGGGCGGGCGTCAGGTCTGGTTTGCCGCGGAGCGCAATCCCAGCATCAAGGCTGCAGTGGTGTGGTACGGGCCGCTGAAGGGCAATCCGAATCCGCTGCAACCGGTTTCGCCAATCGACAACGTCGACGAGTTGAAGGCGCCCGTGCTGGGCCTCTACGGCGCGAAGGACACCGTGATCACGGAAGATGTGCGCGACACGATGAAAACCGCGTTGGAAAAATCCAAGAACCCTAAGGCACACGCGTCGCGCATCATCGTGTACCCGAATTCCGGCCATGCGTTTCACGCCGATTACCGTCCGAGCTATGTGAAAGCCGACGCGGAAGATGGCTGGAAGAAGTGCCTCGCCTGGCTCAGGGATCACGGCGTGGTTTAGCACCTCAACGCGTCGAACACGAAAGGCCCCCAGTAGCTACCTCGGGCTTTTTCTTTTGGCTGCGCTGGCAAAGGTCGATAAAGCGGCATACAATTCGCCCTTCTTGCAACTCTGTTGCGTTTATTGGCTCCCGCTGCGTCGCCTCTGCATGACCTTCGATACCACCCTGTTAGGCATTCTCTTGGCCACCGCGCTGTCTGGCATCGGCAGCATGGCAGGCGCCGCCGTGCTGTCATTGACGGTGCTGTCGCGCATGGTCGATCGGATGGTCAGTTTTTCGGTGGGCGTGCTGCTGGCCACGTCGCTGCTGCATTCGTTGCCGGAGGCGTTCGAAGTGCATCGAGGCATCGAGCCCAACACGCATGCATTGTTCGCCACGTTGCTGGCCGGGCTGCTGGGTTTCTTCCTGCTGGAAAAGATCTCGCTGATCCGCCATTCACACCACCACGAGGGCGATGGTCACGGCCATCATCACGGCCATGACCGGCAGGAAGCGGGCCGCAGCGGCCTGATGATCCTGGTTGGCGATGGCTTGCATAACTTTTCGGACGGCATCGTCATTGCCGCGGCGTTCCTGGCGGACACCAAGGTTGGCGTCGTCACCGCGCTGGCGATTGCCGCACACGAGATTCCGCAAGAGATTGGCGATTTCATGGTGCTGCTCAACGCCGGATTTTCCAAGACGCGCGCCTTTGTCTACAACCTGCTCTGCAGTGTTTGCGCGCTGGTGGGCGCGGTGCTCGGCTATTACCTGCTGGACCGCCTGACGTCGTGGATTCCATACGTGCTGGTGGTGGCGTCGAGCAGCTTCATTTACATCGCCGTGTGCGATCTGATGCCGCAGATGAAGCGCCGGCCGCGCTGGCAGGAATCGGCGGTGCAGGTCGCTTTGATTGCGGCGGGCATCGCAATGATCTTTCTGCTGACCGAAGGTCTGCACGGTCACGCGCACTGAGGTGCCGCATTCGCTTCAAGAAAAAAGCCCGGTCGATGCCGGGCTTTTTGCTGTGCACCAGATTTGCAGATTACGGATTCGGCCCGGTTACCACGGGGCGCGATGGGTCGCTGCACCACTCGCTCCATGAGCCGGCGTAGAGCGCCGCGCCCGTCAGGCCGGCAATCTCCATGGCCAATGCGTTGTGGCAGGCCGTCACGCCGGAGCCACATTGCAGCGTCGCATCTTGCGGCCGGGCACCGGCCAGCACGCCGGTAAAGTCGGCGCGCAATTGTTCCGCAGGCTTGAAAGTGCCATCGGGCTGCAGGTTGTCGCGGAAGAAACGGTTGCGTGCACCCGGGATGTGCCCGCCAACGGGATCCAGCGTTTCGTTCTCGCCACGGTAGCGGTCGGGGGCGCGGGCATCGACGACGGGCTTGTCGGCGTGGCCCAGGTATTTCTGCACGATATCCGCAGTCACCATCTGCACGAGCGAGGGCTTGCGCGTGATGTTGCCGGGGGTGGCGTTGAGCTGCGGCTCTTCGGGCACGATCTGGTCGACCGGGAAGTGCGCGGCTTCCCAGGCCTGCAGGCCACCATCTAGCACGGCCGCATCGGCATGGCCGACCCAGCGCAGCAGCCACCACAGGCGCGCGGCGTACATGCTGCCCTGGCGGTCATACGCGACGACTTGTGTGTCGTCGTTGACGCCGAGCGCCTGCAGGCGCGCAACCAGCGCTTCTGCATCGGGCAGCGGGTGGCGGCCGTTGGTGCCGGTTTTCGGGCCCGACAGTTCGTTGTCGAGGTGCATGTAGAACGCGCCGGGCACATGGCTGGCGTGGTATGCATCACGCCCAGCGGCAGGGTCGGCGAGGTCAAAACTGCAGTCAATGACGACCACCGCTTCGGGCGCGCTCTGCTGCAGTGCGGCCAGTTGCGGTGCGGTGATGAGGGTGGCGTAGTGAGCGCGTTCGCTCATGGCGGCAATCTCCAGGGTCGATCAAACTTCCGGGTGAATCTCGGCTTCCGGGCCGGACACGGCTGTCTGCGGCGTCGGATGCTCGGTGCCCGACTGACGGGCGCGCATGACGGTCGTCACGATGCCGCTGCCGATGATGAGTGCCATGCCCGCCCACGACAGCGCGTTCAAGTGGTCATTCCACAGCAACATACCCCACCCGCTCGCAAAGACGATGCCGGTGTATTGCAGGTTAGCAGTCAGCAGCGTGTTACCGCGCTTGTAGGCGCGGGTCATGGACGTCTGGCCGAGGGTCGCCAAGAGACCCACAGCCAGTAAGAGGCCCGCGCCAGACCATGTGTGAGGCTGTGCACCGCCGATGAGCATCCACACACCGCCGGCAATTGCGCTCAGCAACGAAAAATAGAACACGATGCGTGCTTCGTTCTCACCCAGGTCGCCCAGTTGACGGACCTCCACATAGGCGAGGGCCGTGAACACGCCGGAGACGAGCCCGATCATGCAGCCGGCCAGCGCAAGCTGCGATCCGCCCACGCTCGGTTGCAGCAGGCAGATCACCCCCACGAACGACATGACGATGGCCACCACCATGCGCCGGTCAGCACCACCGGGCTTGCCCGCCAGCGCTGCACCTGCGCCAATGATGAGCGCAATCCACACCGGCGACATGTAGTTCAACGTCATCGCGGTCGCCAGCGGCAGCAGGCTGATGGATGTGAACCACAGCAGCAGCGAAGTCACCCCGAACACGCTGCGCTTGATATGCGACAGGAAGTACGGCGTGCGTACGCCTTGTCCCGAGCGTTGGAGGATCGTGCCCATCAGCACGACGCCGATGATGCTGCGGTAGAAGACGATCTCGCCGGTGCTGTAATGCGCCGAGGCCAGTTTTACGCACACGCCCATCGCCGAGAAGGCGAATGCGGCGAGGATCATCCACAGCGATTGGCGAGAGGAGCTCTCGGCCGTCTGGGCGGCAGTCTGAGCAGCGGTTGCAGTGTCGGCAGGCATGGTGAGAGGGCGAGGGCGAAAAAAAACGGTGCGGCCTGTGAGGGCTGCACCGTTCCTATTGTGACGCGGAAGGCGGCGGATGCCTACCTTCAGTCGTCGCCTAGTAGTCCATTACGCGCCGATACCACTCGTGGAAATGCTGCATGCCGTCTTCCATGGGCGACTGGTACGGGCCCACCTCGCTGGTGCCGCGCTTGAGCAGCGCCAGGCGCCCGGCGTCCATGCGCTCGGCAATCTCGTCGTCCTCGATGCACGTTTCCATGTAGGCGGCGCGCTCGGCTTCAACGAATTCGCGCTCAAACAGCACGATTTCTTCCGGATAGTAGAACTCGACCACGTTGCGCGTCTTGGTCGGGCCCATCGGATGCAGTGTCGAGACTACCAGCACGTTCGGATACCACTCGACCATCACGTTCGGGTAGTACGTGAGCCACACTGCGCCGTACTTCGGCATCTCGCCGTTGTTGAAGCGGAGCACGGCGTCATGCCACTTCTGGTAAGCCGGCGTGCCGGGTTTGCGCAAATTGGCGTGAATGCCGACCGTCTGCACGCTGTGCCACTCACCAAACTCCCATTCCAGGTCGTCGCACGAGACGAATTGGCCCAGGCCTGGGTGGAAGGGCACGACGTGGTAGTCCTCGAGGTACACCTCGATGAAGGTCTTCCAGTTGTAGTTGCAGTCGTGCACCTCGACGTGGTCGAGCATGTAGCCGGAAAAATCGAGATCACGCGCCACGCCCAGGCGCGCAAGGTCTTCGCGCACGTCGCGCTTACCCTCGAACAGCAGACCGTTCCAGTTCTGCAGCGGCGAGCGCGACAGATGCACGCATGGTTGCTTCTCGAAGTGCGGTGCGCCCAGCAGGTCGCCCTGCAGGTCGTATGTCCAGCGATGCAGCGGGCAGACGATGTTCTGGGCATTGCCGCGCCCATTGAGCATGATTGCCTGCCGATGCCGGCACACATTGGAGAGCAGTTCGACGCCGTTCGGATTGCGCACCAGCACGCGGCCTTCGGCCTCGGCGGCAAGCGTGTGATAGTCGCCAACTTCCGGGACCATCAGCTCATGGCCGACGTAACCGGGGCCATGTTTGAACAGACGTTCGATTTCAGTTTGATACAGCGCCTCGTCGAAGTAAGCAGAGACGGGCAGCTGGGTTTCAGACGGCACTAGATTCAGTGCGGCGCTGAGATTGGACATTATCCCCACTCCCAATAACGGTGAAAGCAGTGAACAACCCAACCATCGACAAGATCGATTTGGGAAAGGACGCCATCGGCAGGTGGCCTAGGGTCTGTTGAGGTAGGAAACGAGCGCTTGCTGGCCCCCGCTTGGGCCAACGACCATACGTTCAATGGGCCAACAGACCCAAACCATCGTGCGGAGCGGCGTACACCGGCCCGGCCTTTGGAGGAAAGGGGGGGATTGTACCCCAGGGAAATTGATAAGTCCCTGATTTTCGAACCCTTTCCGCTTCCAGCCGCCCGACCGTCAGGCTGGCGATGCCCCGCCTTGCCAGCGCAGACCGCTGCCCCGTGCCTTGCGGGATGTGCGCGGAACGCACGCGGAATTGCCGTAAAATGCCAGATTGTCCTTTTCTGATTCGCAATCGGCATGCCCCGTGCCTCAAACGACGCCTCCAGCAGCGCGTCCGCCACTCCCTCCGCTACGCCGGCTTCCTATGAAGCGGCCATGGCGGAACTCGAAACCCTCGTCGCCAGCATGGAATCCGGTGAATTGCCGCTGGAAGCCTCGCTTGCGGCGTATCGACGCGGGGCGGAGCTGGTCAAGTACTGCCAGCAGGTGCTGGAGCGCGTCGAGCAGCAGGTACGTGTGCTTGATGGCGATGCCCTGAAGCCGTTAGCCGACGACAGCAGCGCGAACGAGCAGGGCGATGCATGAGTGATTTCGCCCAATGGATGGCGTCCGTCGTTGCGCGGACGGAAGGCGCGCTTGAGCGCGCGCTGCCGGCCGAAACCGTCTCGCCGCAACGTCTGCATGCCGCCATGCGTTACGCCACGCTGGGTGCAGGCAAGCGTGTACGCCCATTGCTGGCGCACGCCGCTGGTGCGCTGGGTGACGCCTCGGCTGAGGCACTCGACGGAGTGAGCTGCGCGGTGGAGATGATCCACGCCTATTCGCTCGTTCACGACGATATGCCGTGCATGGACGACGACGACCTGCGCCGCGGCCGCCCCACCGTGCATCGCGCCTATGATGAAGCGACGGCCCTGCTGGTGGGTGATGCCTTGCAGACACAGGCGTTCATTGTGCTGGCTGAGTTGGGCGCGGTGAGCCCGGCGACGCGGGCAGTGCTGGTGGCTGAATTGGCACGCGCTTCCGGTTCGCTCGGCATGGCGGGCGGTCAGGCGATCGATCTGCAAAGCGTCGGCATAGCGCTGTCGCAGGATGAATTGGAGGCAATGCACCGCATGAAGACCGGTGCGTTGCTGCGGGCGAGTCTGCGGATGGGCGCGCTCTGTGCTGGCGTGAATGCCGCTGCGTTGGAGCAGGTTGATGCCTATGCGGGCGCGGTCGGTCTTGCGTTCCAGGTGGTCGACGACATCCTCGATGTGACCGCCGATACCGCCACGCTGGGCAAAACCGCCGGCAAGGACGAGGCCAACGACAAGCCGACCTACGTGTCCATCCTCGGGCTGGACAAGGCCAGGGCGCTGGCCGACGAGCTGCATGCCGCAGCGGGTGCGGCGGTCAAGCAACTTGCCCGCGAACTGGGCAAAGCCCGTACTGATCGATTGGTCGAAATGGCCGACCTGATCGTGCGGCGTGGCCACTGAACAACATTGCATAGACGGTAGAAGTCTTTGCCAAAACGCCTGAGCGGCGGTCCCACATGACGTACGAACTTCTGAACACCATCGACGATCCGGCCGACCTGCGCCGACTGGACCGCCGCCAACTCGGGCCGCTGGCCAACGAGCTGCGCGCCTTCGTGCTCGATTCCGTCTCTCAAACGGGCGGGCACCTGTCGTCGAATCTGGGCACGGTCGAACTGACCATCGCGCTGCACTACGTCTTCAACACGCCGGAAGACCGCATCGTGTGGGACGTCGGTCACCAGAGCTATCCGCACAAGATTCTGACTGGCCGCCGTGACCAGATGGGCTCGCTGCGCCAGTTGGACGGCATCTCAGGCTTCCCGCGCCGCAGCGAGAGCCCGTATGACACCTTCGGCACCGCGCACTCGTCCACGTCGATTTCGGCTGCGCTGGGCATGGCCCTGGGCGCCAAGACCAAGGGCGAAGACCGCGTCGCCATTGCCGTGATTGGCGACGGAGCGATGAGCGCCGGCATGGCCTTCGAGGCGATGAACAACGCGGGCGTCTATAAAGACCTGCCGCTGGTGGTCGTGCTGAACGACAACGACATGTCGATCTCGCCGCCAGTGGGGGCGTTGAACCGCTATCTGGCGCGCCTCATGAGCGGGCAGTTCTACGCGGCCACCAAGAAAGGCGTTGAGAAGCTGCTGTCGGTGGCGCCGCCGGTGCTCGAGTTTGCCAAGCGCTTCGAGGAACACACCAAAGGCATGTTCGTGCCGGCCACGATGTTCGAGGAGTTCGGCTTCAACTACATCGGCCCGATCGACGGACATGATCTCGAATCGCTCGTGCCGACGCTGCAGAACATCCGCCAGCGCGCGCGCGAAGGCGGTGGCCCGCAGTTCCTCCACGTCGTTACCAAGAAGGGCCAGGGCTACAAGCTGGCCGAGGCTGATCCGATCCTTTATCACGGCCCGGGCAAGTTCAATCCGCAAGAGGGCATCAAACCTTCCGGGCGCCCGGCAAAGGTGACTTACACACAAGTGTTCGGCCAATGGCTGTGCGATATGGCGGCGGCCGACAAGCGGCTGGTGGGTATCACGCCGGCCATGCGCGAAGGCTCTGGGATGGTGGAGTTCGAGCAGCGCTTTCCGGATCGCTATTACGACGTCGGCATCGCCGAGCAGCACGCCGTCACCTTTGCAGGCGGCTTGGCGTGCGAGGGGTTGAAGCCTGTTGTTGCCATCTATTCGACGTTCCTGCAGCGCGGCTATGACCAGTTGATCCACGACGTCGCACTGCAGAACCTGCCGGTGGTGTTTGCGCTGGACCGCGCCGGTCTGGTCGGTGCAGACGGCGCCACGCACGCAGGGGCTTATGACATTGCCTACCTGCGTTGTATCCCCAACATGATGGTGATGACGCCGGCCGACGAGAACGAATGCCGCCAGCTGTTGAGCACCGCGTTCGCGCAGGACTGCCCGACAGCAGTGCGCTATCCGCGTGGTGCCGGCACGGGCGTGGCGGTGCAGCCGACGCTGGAGCCGCTGCCGTTGGGCAAGGCTGAAGTGCGTCGCGCTTCCACGGCTCCGGCAGGCCAGCGCGTGGCGATTCTGGCGTTTGGTTCAATGGTTGCCCCGGCTTCGGCAGCGGCTGAGCGTTTGGACGCGACCGTCGTCAACATGCGCTTCGTCAAGCCGCTCGATGTGGCCTGCGTGCTGGAAATGGCCCGCACGCACGATTACGTGGTCACCGTGGAGGAAGGCTGCGTGATGGGCGGTGCAGGCAGCGCCTGCCTGGAAGCGCTGGCTGCCGCAGGTGTCGCTACGCCGGTAATGCAGCTCGGCCTGCCCGACCGCTTTGTCGACCACGGCGATCACGCTGCGCTACTGGCGCAATGCGGGCTGGATGCCAACGGCATCCTCGCCTCCATCCGCGAGCGTTTTGCCGTACAACCGCGCGCTGCAGCCCCGCGCGTCGCCTGAGTCACCTTTGGCTTCTAGCCATAGGCAGAATCAATCACCCGTATTGCATCCACGGGTATGAGTAGTTGACTGCAGAGGTAGGAAATTTCTTTTACACTCCGCCAGTCTTATTTGTGAATTGTGTGCGCAGTCGCGGGATTGGCCGATTCGATCACTTGAGGGGTGGTCACCGTCAGCCAGGTTCCGCGGTTTCACACTCGTTGCGTGCCGGCCGACTGCGATGGCCGGGCGACCGTAAAGGAAACCGATCATGAACGATATGAACCCAGCTTTCGCGATGCCGGACGTGCAGTCCAGCCACGATACCCGCCAGATCCCCATTCAGCGCGTTGGCGTGCGCGGCGTGCGTTACCCGATGTCGCTGCAGACCCCCTCGGGCGTGCAGAACACCGTCGGCACGTACAACCTCGATGTGCATCTTCCGGCCGACCAGAAGGGCACGCACATGTCGCGCTTCGTCGCGCTGCTCGAAGAAGAGCGCGAGCCGCTGAATCTGGCGCAGTTCCAGTTGCTGCTGGAAAAGATGCTGGAGAAGCTCGAAGCCGACGCCGGCCGCATCGAAGTCCACTTCCCGTATTTCGTCAGCAAGACCGCCCCGGTGTCGGGCGTGCAGTCGCTGATGGACTATGAAGTGACGATGATTGGCGAAGTGCGCGACGGCCACACCAAGGTCCGCGTCAAGGCGCTGGTGCCCGTGACGAGTCTGTGCCCGTGCTCGAAGAAGATCTCGCAGTACGGCGCGCACAACCAGCGCTCGCACATCACGATCGACGCCGAGCTGGCCGCCGATACGCCGGTCGAATCGCTCATTCGCATGGCCGAAGAAGAAGCATCGTGCGAACTGTGGGGCCTGCTCAAGCGCCCGGACGAGAAGTTCGTGACCGAGCGTGCATACGAAAACCCCAAGTTCGTGGAAGACCTTGTGCGCGATATCGCCATGCGCCTGAACCAGGACGACCGCATCGTCGCCTACACGCTGGAAGCCGAGAATTTCGAGTCGATCCACAACCACAGCGCCTATGCGCTGATCGAGCGCGACAAGCGCACCGATAAGTGATCGACGCTGCGTCCAAAGAAAAAGCCGCTCCACCGAGCGGCTTTTTTCATGCTTGCTGGATACGGATGTCTTCGAGGTCCCAGCGTGGTGTAACGCCGTAGCCGTAGCCGTCCTGCACCTGGGTGGGGTCAGCCTGCAGCCGCATTGCGCCGGCAAAAGCGATCATCGCGCCGTTGTCGGTGCAGAACTGCAGGTCGGGGTAATAGACGCGCAGGCCGCGCTTTTTGCCCTCGGCGTTCAGGCCATCGCGCAACTGGCGGTTGGCGCCCACGCCACCCGCCACGACAATGCGCTTGAGGCCATGTTCGCGTGCCGCGCGCAGCGTCTTCTTGACGAGCACTTCGACGATGGCGTCGACAAACGCGCGGGCAAGGTCGGCGCGCGGCTGGTAGCAGGTCTCGCTGTCGGTCAGGTTGAGCTTGCGCACTTGCGTGAGCACCGCGGTCTTGAGGCCCGCGAACGAGAAATCGAAGTTGCCCGAATGGAGCATCGGCCGAGGCAGGTCAAATACGCCCGGGTTGCCGAATTCGGCCAGGCGCGACACGGCCGGGCCGCCCGGATAGCCGAGGCCGAGCAGCTTGGCGGTCTTGTCGAAGGCTTCGCCCGCGGCGTCGTCGAGCGTCTCTCCAAGCAGCGTGTACTGGCCGACGGCATCAACGCGCATCAGCTGCGTATGCCCGCCCGAGACGAGCAGCGCCAGGAACGGAAACTCAGGCCGGTCTGCCTCCAGCAGGGGCGAAAGCAGATGCCCCTCCAGGTGATGTACGCCCACCAGCGGTTTGCTGAGCGCAAACGCCAGCGCATTCGCCACCGAGGCGCCCACCAGCAGCGCGCCGGCCAGCCCCGGGCCTTTTGTATAGGCAATGGCGTCAATGTCCGCGCGCGTGGCGCCGGCCTTGCCGAGCACCTCTTCCAGCAGCGGAATCACGCGGCGGATGTGATCGCGCGAGGCCAGCTCGGGCACCACACCGCCATATTCGCGGTGCATGGCGATCTGCGAATACAGCGCATGCGCGCGCAGGCCAGCCGCCGTGTCGTACAGGGCGACGCCGGTTTCGTCACAGGAGGATTCGATGCCGAGGACCAGCATGGCAAGCGGGAGTGAGGAATTGCAATGGGAAGGCCGCCGAAGATAGCACAAGTTAAAATGCGCGGTTTCTTCAAGAATAGGGCGGCGCAGCCATCATGATGCGGTGCGATGTAGCGGTGATCGGCGCGGGCGCGGCCGGAATGATGTGCGCGGCGGTGGCCGGGCAGCGCGGCGCCCGCGTTGTGCTGATCGATCACGCGACGAAACTGGCCGAAAAGATTCGCATCTCCGGCGGTGGGCGCTGCAACTTCACGAACGTCAACGCAGGGCCGGCCAACTACCTGTCGAACAACCCGCATTTCAGCCGCTCGGCGCTGGCGCGGTATACGGCCCAGGACTTCATCAGCCTCGTTTCCAGCTACCGCATCCCGTATCACGAGAAGCACAAGGGCCAGCTCTTCTGCGACGACAGCGCCGAAGACATCATCCGTATGCTCGAAACGGAATGCGAGCGGGGCAATGTGACCTGGCGAACCGGTTGCTCCATCGCTGAAATCGGCAAGGACGGCGAGGCCTATCGCCTGTCGACCAGCGCGGGCGAGATCGTCGCCAATAAGGTGGTGATCGCCACGGGCGGCCTGTCCATCCCCAAGATCGGCGCGACGGATTTTGGGTATCGCATTGCACGGCAGTTTGGGTTGAAGATCGTGGAGACGCATCCGGCGCTGGTGCCGCTCACCTTCAATGCCGAGCATTGGGCGCCGTTCTCGGTGTTGTCCGGTGTGTCGATGGAGGTGGACGTGTCCGTTGCGCAGCCTGCGGGCAAGGGCGGTCGCAAGGGCAGCGCCACGACGTTCCGCGAAGACTTGCTGCTTACCCATCGCGGGTTGTCCGGCCCAGCCGTGCTGCAGATCTCCAGCTTCTGGAATGCAGGTCAGCCGCTTGTCATCGATCTGCTGCCGGACGCTGACGCCGCGCAATGGCTGTGCGATGAGAAGTTGGGCTCACGCAAGCAGCTCGGGACGGTGCTGGCGCAGCGCTTGCCGGAACGCGTCGCGCAGGCGTGGTGCGCCACGCACGGAGCCAACCCGCAGGCGCCGATTGCCGAGTTGCCGGACAAGGTGCTGCGCGTGCTGGGCGGCGCGCTCAACCGCTGGGAGCTGACGCCTTCCGGCAGTGAGGGCTATCGCAAGGCCGAAGTGACGCGCGGTGGGGTCGATACGCGGGCGCTGTCCTCCGCCACCATGGAGGCGCAATCCGTACCCGGCCTGTACTTCATCGGCGAGGTGGTCGACGTGACGGGCTGGCTTGGCGGCTATAACTTCCAGTGGGCGTGGGCCTCGGCCGTGGCGGCGGGGGAGGCAGCCTCCGCCCGCTGATCCCCCACGGATCGGTCCTGGAACTGTTTGGGTTCTGTGCTACGATCAGTGATCCATTTTTCAAAGTTTGCAACCCGCTGGACCAGCCGTCCGAGCGGGTTTTGCCGTTTATCGGAGTTCGGAATGTCGCAGTTGTCCCTCAAGGCACAGATCACGGAAGACATGAAGGCCGCCATGCGCGCCAAGGAAACAGATCGTCTGGGCACGATCCGTCTGTTGCAGGCTGCCATCAAGCAGCGCGAGGTGGACGAACGCATCGAACTGGATGACGCCGCCGTGCTGGCTGTGATCGACAAGATGCTCAAGCAGCGCAAGGATTCCATCACCGCATTCGAGCAAGCCGGGCGTGACGATCTCGTCGCCAAGGAAACGGCGGAGGTGGCCGTGCTGCAGGTCTATATGCCCGCGCAACTGTCGGAAGCCGAAGTTGACGCCGCGGTGCGTGACGCCGTGGCCAAGGCTGGTGCAACTGGCCCGCAAGACATGGGCAAGGTGATGGGCATCCTGAAGCCGGCCCTGGCCGGCCGCGCCGACATGACGCAAGTCTCGGCACGCGTGAAGGCCGCCCTGGCCGGCGCCTGAATCCCCTCCACATTCGCAGCATCCAAGGGGCGCACCCCGCGTGATCCCGCAGCCGTTCATTGACGACCTGCTCAACCGCGTCGATATCGTCGACGTGGTGGGCCGTTACGTGCAGTTGAAGAAGGGCGGCGCCAACTTCATGGGGTTGTGCCCCTTCCATAACGAGAAGTCGCCGTCGTTCTCGGTGTCGCCCACCAAGCAGTTCTATCACTGCTTCGGCTGCGGCGCGCACGGCTCGGCCATCGGTTTCCTGATGGAGTTTTCTGGGCAGTCGTACGTCGAGGCCATCAAGGACCTCGCGCAGTCCGTCGGCATGGTGGTACCTGAAGAGCGCGGTGGCTTGCCGCCCGCCGCCCGCGCCGAGCAGCAAGCCAAGACCGTCGCGCTGGGTGACGTCATGGCCCGCGCCTGCGAGCACTACCGCAAGCAATTGCGCAGCGCACCCAACGCCATCCAATACCTCAAAGGCCGCGGCCTGACCGGCGAGATTGCTGCGCACTTCGGCCTCGGCTATGCGCCCGACGATTGGCAATCGCTCGAAGCCGTGTTCGGTCCGTATCGCGAAGACGCCACCGCAGCACCGCTCATCGAAGCCGGGCTCGTCATCGAAAGCGAAAAGACCAGCGCCGATGGCTCGCACCGCCGGTACGACCGCTTTCGCGATCGCATCATGTTCCCCATCCGCAATACCAAGGGCGTGGTGATCGGCTTCGGTGGCCGGGTACTAGGGCAGGGCGAGCCGAAATATCTCAACTCCCCCGAAACGCCGCTGTTCAGCAAGGGAACCGAGCTGTACGGCCTGTTCGAGGCGCGCAACGCCATCCGCGAGTTCGACTATGTGCTGGTCGTGGAGGGCTATATGGACGTCGTCGCGCTGGCGCAGCTCGGGTTTGCCAATGCGGTGGCGACGCTGGGCACGGCCTGTACACCGATCCACGTGCAGAAGCTGCTGCGGCAGGTCGATACCGTCATCTTTTCGTTTGACGGGGACAGTGCGGGGCGCCGGGCTGCACGCCGTGCGCTCGAAGCCTGCCTGCCGCACGCCACCGACAACAAGACCATCAAGTTCCTCTTTTTGCCCTCCGAGCACGATCCGGACAGTTTCGTGCGCGAAGAGGGCACCGAAGCCTTTGCCCGTGAAGTGCACAACGCCATGCCGCTGTCGCGCTTTCTGCTGCAGGCCGTGACCGAGGATCTCGACCTCCGTCAACCCGAGGGACGTGCCCGCGCGCAATACGAAGCCAAGCCGCTGCTGAGTGCCATGCCCGCCGGCGGCCTGCGCCTGCAGATCGTGCGCGGCCTGGCCGACATGACCGGTACCACGCCTGCCGACATCGAAGCGCTGTGTGGCCTTCGCAGCGACCCGGCCCAAGCGGGACGCATGACGCAGAAGCGGCCCCGCGTGGCGCGCACTGCACCCACCGCGCTGGAGCAGAAGGTGCTGCGCTTGCTGATGCGCTATCCCGCGCTGGCGGCACGGCTCGACACCGATGCCCGCACCCAGTTGACTGCGCCCCAATTGCCCCAAAGTGAGATCTTGGCAGGGTTGCTGGCCGAATGCGATGCCGTGGGTCCAGAGGTGCACTTTGGGGCCTTTGTCGAGCGTCTGGGCCAGACTCCCTATGCCGAAGCCTTTGCCGGGCTGCGTACCGCCGTGCTTCAGGACGACATCGAACTGGAGCCGGCTATTTCTGAATTTGATACCGCCGTACAAAAGATGCTCGCCGAGCCACTTAAGCGCGAGCTGGAGCTGTTACAGCGCAAGATGGAAGCCGGCCATGCTGGCGACGAAGACAAGGAGCGCATGCGCTGGTTGGTGGGCGAAATCAGCCGCCGTCGGCAGCTCGTGTAGCGCATAAGCCGCAGAGCCAAGCTCCAAGCGGGGCGGGCAATTGCGGGTAGCCCCTTGATTTTTCAGGCGAAAACCCGATTTTCGTTTAGACCGGCTTGGTCTGGCGTGCTAGAATAGCCGGTTTGGATTGCAAGTCCTTTTTCCCATTTTTGGGGGAGTGAGCGTGCCCATGGTGAAGGTGAAGACCTCCGCGAAGGCCGGTTCCAAGGCCAGTCCTGCTTCTGTTTCTGCCAAGCGATCCTCATCGGCGCGCGGCTCCGGAGGAGGAAAGACACCAGCGGGAACGGCGAAAGTCGCGAATGGTCGGACCCATATGGGGCAGGCAGCATCGACAGGGGTGAAGGCCACTGCGCCGGCAGAGACGGGGAAAACCCAGCCGCGCCAGACCGCCGATATCGCCGTCGCAGCCAAGACTGTCAAACCGACAGCGCGCACAAAGGGCGCGATCCAATCTTCAACCTCAGGCAAGGTCTCGACGTCGATGAGCACGAGCGCCAGACCTGGCGGCACAGCCGCTTCCGTCGCACTCAAGGGCAAGACAACCACCGTGGCGAAATCGAAAGTTACCGAAGTCGAGAGCAAGCAGACCACTGCCAGCGCAAGCGCAACCAAGACGGGTACCGCTCGTACCAGCACCGCAGCCAAGCCAGCTAAGGCAACCGCGGAAGACACCAAGCGCACCGCCCAGGCAGAGGCCACCCCCACAACTCCTCCTGCGCCCCGCGCCGAGGCAGCAGCCGAGCCCAAGAAGCGCGGCCGCAAGCCCAAGGCAGAGACGCAGGCAGACGACGACAGCAGCACGGACGTGACTGAAGAATTTGACACCCCCGCCGCTCCGGCACCGAAAACCGAAAAGCTGAAGGCCCGTGACCGCAAGGCCAAGGAAAAAGCCCTGCTCAAGGAATTCGCTGCCTCGCAGCAAGGCGGTTCGGAAGAAGAGCTCGAGGCCCGCCGCCAGAAGCTCAAGGCGCTGATCAAGCTGGGCAAATCGCGCGGCTACCTGACCTACGCTGAAATCAACGACCACCTCCCCGACGACATGGTCGACGTGGAGTCGCTGGAAACGTTGGTTGCCACGCTCAACGACATCGGCGTTGCCGTGTATGAGCAGGCGCCGGACGCTGAAACGCTGCTCCTGAACGACAACGCACCTTCCGTGACCACGGAAGAAGAGGCTGAAGAAGAAGCTGAAGCCGCGCTGTCGACGGTTGACTCCGAATTCGGCCGCACGACCGACCCGGTGCGCATGTACATGCGCGAAATGGGCACGGTCGAGCTGCTGACGCGCGAAGGCGAAATTGTGATCGCCAAGCGCATCGAAGCCGGCCTGAAGGACATGGTCATGGCGATCTCGGCGTGCCCGGTGACCATCTCCGAAATCCTCGCCATGGGCGAGCGCGTTGCCAACGACGAAGCCAAGATCGACGAGTACATCGATGGCTTGATCGACCCGAACGCTGAAGCCGATGCAGCCGCTGCTGCTGAGGAAGAAGAGGAATTCGAAGAAGAGGAAGCCGCAGAAGAGGGCGACGAAGAGGAAGTCGAGGACGATGAAGGTGCTGGCGCTGCCGCAGCCTCGGCCCGTCAACTCGAAGAGCTCAAGCAGGCCGCGCTGGTCAAGTTTGGTGTGATCGGCGAGCAGTTCGACAAGATGCGTCGTGCTTTCGAGAAGGAAGGCTACAAGTCCAAGCCTTACGTGAAGGCACAGGAAGCCATCCAGGCCGAGCTGATGACGATCCGCTTCACGGCACGCAACGTCGAGCGCCTGTGCGACACGCTGCGCGGCCAGGTGGACGAAGTGCGCAAGCTCGAGCGCGCCATCCTGAACATCGTGGTCGACAAGTGTGGCATGCCGCGCGGCGATTTCGTTGCGCGCTTCCCGGGCAACGAGACCAACCTGAAGTGGATCGAGACCGTGGTGGCTGACGGTAAGCCGTACAGCACCATCGTCGAGCGTAATGTGCCGGCCGTGCACGAACTGCAGCAAAAGTTGATCGACCTGCAGGCGCGCGTGGTGCTGCCGCTGACCGAACTGAAGGACGTCAACCGCAAGATGTCGGAAGGCGAGCGCCGCGCCCGTGAGGCCAAGCGTGAAATGACCGAGGCCAACCTGCGTCTGGTGATCTCGATCGCCAAGAAGTACACGAACCGCGGTCTGCAGTTCCTCGACCTGATCCAGGAAGGCAACATCGGCCTGATGAAGGCAGTGGACAAGTTCGAATACCGTCGCGGCTACAAGTTCTCGACGTACGCCACGTGGTGGATCCGTCAGGCCATCACGCGTTCGATCGCCGACCAGGCACGCACCATCCGTATTCCGGTGCACATGATCGAGACGATCAACAAGATGAACCGCATCTCGCGTCAGATCCTGCAGGAAACCGGCAACGAGCCGGATCCGGCAACGCTGGCCGAGAAGATGGAGATGCCGGAAGACAAGATCCGCAAGATCATGAAGATCGCGAAGGAGCCGATCTCCATGGAAACGCCGATCGGTGACGACGACGACTCCCATCTGGGCGATTTCATCGAGGACACGAACACGCTCGCCCCGGCCGAAGCGGCGCTGCATGGCTCCATGCGCGGCGTGGTGAAGGACGTGCTCGATTCGCTGACGCCGCGCGAAGCCAAGGTGCTGCGCATGCGCTTCGGTATCGAAATGAGCACCGACCACACGCTGGAAGAAGTCGGCAAGCAGTTCGACGTGACCCGCGAGCGTATCCGTCAGATCGAGGCGAAGGCACTGCGCAAGCTGCGCCATCCGAGCCGTTCCGACAAGCTGAAGAGCTTCCTCGAGGGCAGCTGATTCTGTAGCGAAGCAGGCGATTTTCCGAGTGGGCTCGCGCCCACTTTCAGGTAAAATCCCGCATCAGGCCCGGCCTAAGCGCCGGGTCTCTTTTTTTCCCGTTTCACAGGGCCGGACGCCGTGCTGGTTGCAGGCAGCGGACTCATAATCCGCCTCCGAAAGGACACCGTGGGTTCGAATCCCACCCGGCCCACCATCTTTTCCTCTCCCGCCTTTTTCCCTTCATCCGCGTTTGCATGCCGATTTTATCTGGCGGCTTTCTCTCGCCTTGCTTGCGTTATTGTCGCGGGATCGTATTTTGCTACCCCAGTGAGTCTTGGCGAAATATATTCATTTCGAAATAATTGAATAACACCGCATTGCGTTGGCATTCCCCCCGACCGGAGGGGGGAGTTTAAAACGCTTCAAACGAAACGGTTTCATTCCCTCGTTTGAAAAGCTGTCAAACCGCGCCGCGCCTGCTTGCGCGGGGGATTGCAGCCGCTGTTTTGAATGAAATCTCTATTTACTTCATACCCTGGGCAGACCATAGTTTCGGCCATAACGATAAGTAAATAGCCAGTAGCGTATCCTTCGGAGACACAGGATGTTACGCATTCAAAACGGGCCCTTCCGACATTCCGCTTCTGCGCGTGCCCCCGCGCGTCATCGCCATCGTCGTCACTGCAGCAGCGGTGGCGAGGCTCGTCCACGCTAGCAGCATTACCTCGATTGTTCTTGGGATCGGCACCCAGCCGATCTGCGTGATACCCGGCAAACCATCGGGTAACGCGGCCAAAGCTCGTCCGTCGTTTTTGTAGTTTGCAGGTCGATCTGCCGACGGGGCAGGTCGTGCGCTGTCGGCTGTCGTTTGCCGGCAGGCGGGGGTATTGACCGGCTGTTGCACACATTCGCCGGCCCAAAACACAACAAGTTCCAAAACGTGAGGAGACAACCATGGGTAGTCGACGTCATCTTTTTGTTGTCATGGCAACCAGTTGCATAGTGGCCATGCCGTTTATCGGCGGGTGCGGTGGGGCGGATGACCCCGGCTCGTCGGATGTTGCACAGTGTTCGGGCAGCTCTTGCCCGCCTAGCGGAGCGAACACCACGCCCAGCACGCCGACCAGTCTGTGCCCGGCCGCGCTGGACTATACGACCACGTATACCGGCGGCTCGGGCAGCGGCGAGTACATCAAGGTCAAGTTCGACACGAGTAAGAACACGTACCAGATGCAGTTCCTGGAGTCGTCTGTGCCGACTTCGGCGGGCCAGGTCAACACGACCCGCAAGGGGTTGACCATCGATGGCACGTTCGTTCATCCGACCAACTTGCCGACCCCCGAGCAGAACCGCTGCGCTTTCGTGCTGCAGTCTGGCAAGACGGCGGACAGTAGCTACGCCATCACCGTCAATCCGCAGGACCCGCCGATGCTGTTTGTCGGCCAGGGCATCGTGGGGGGCGGCATTCCGGGAGCGACGATCCAATTTGCTGGCATCCAGCCGATTCCGGGCGTCGTGATTGGCGCAGTACCGTCGCGCACGTTCGATTTCTATCCTTTCCTGGGCTTCTCCGAGACGGTGACGGATTTCTCGCAGGTCGCGGGACGCTACAACCAGGTCGGCGTGCACGTCACGCCCACAGGATCGGGCAGCCAGACCTCGGCACCGCAAGGCTGGCAGCCTGACGCTGTCAACTGGACGCAAACGTTGAATGCCGACGGCACGTGTACCGCGGAAGGCATCGACTATTCGTGCCACACGACGGGTACGCCCTGGACGCTGCGTCAGAACACCGATGGCTCGCAGGACAATGTGTTCGTCAGCAACCCGACCAGCAGCAGCGTGCCGTATCCGTATGTCGGACAGGTCTCGCCGCTGGTGCTGCTGGCGCCAAGCCAGGCCAAGGGCATCCTCATCGCCGGCAAGCTCAACGGGCAAGTGGTGCCGGTGGTGATCCGTGTCGGCTACTCGCATAGCGATGCGACGAACTTGCTGGCTTCGGTGGCGGACGACCAGATCGGTATCTCGATCCTGTCACCGGCGACGGCGATCCCGGCCAACGCGCTCAAGGGTGGCTATGTTGGGGCGACCAGCGGCTCGGCTTGCGGCGTGGTCACCAACAACGGTCCGAGCGGCGCGCCTGCCAGTGGCAACGGCTTGAACGCGACGATCGATCACCCGGAACTGTCGGGCTCCTTTAGCGGTGGCTTCTTCCACGCCAATGCCGGCAACTGCAGCGACGGCACGGGCGTATCGACGCTGGCCGCCAACTACACCTCCACGCTGTTCCAGAACGGCACCGCGGCCTTCATCAACCCGCTCACCTCGCGTGTGACGGCGCAGTTCGGCCTGGACTACACGCAAAGCGCCCCGGGCAAGTTGATCGTGACCGCGCAGAACGACTTCAACGCGCAAGGCGCCAGCGGCAATGTTGCGCTGTTCAAGGCGGGCGACACCGGCGTGGCGGTCAAGGTGGGCAACGTGTACGCGATGCTCATGAACAACAACAAGTACAACCCGTTCTTCACGGTCGGCGCATTCGTCCAGTGAAGCGCGCAACAACGAAACCACATGCGGCGGCGTGCGTGACCTGTGCACGCAGCGCTGCCGCGGCTGAACAACAACATGGAGGAGACGCAAATGCAATGGCGTAAATGGTTGGTCGTGCTCGCGTGCGCGCCGATGGTGACAGCTTGCGGAGGTGGCGGAGATGACTCGCCGGCTCCGGTGATCCAGCGCCTGTGTCCGCAGGCCATCGACTTCAACACCGTGTTCACCGGTGGGTCGGGCTCGGGTGAACTGGTGAAGGTGCAGCTCGACACAACGAAGATGACGTACCAGATCACGTATCTGGCCTCGCCGATTCCGGTCAAGACGGGCACCGTTGCGCCCACGCGCGATACGGCCCCTAACAATGTGCAGACCGGCACGCTCACGCAGGAAACGGCGCTGCCGACCGAGAAGCTGAACCAGTGCGCATTCCGCCTGAATAACGCAAGCCTTGATCCGAGCCGGCCTGCGCGGTTTTTCCTCGGTCAGGGCGTGCTGGGCGGCACGATTCCAGGGGCGACGATCCAGTTCGACGGCATTGTTGGCGTGGGCAAGATTCCGCAGACCACGTTCCCGTACTACCCGTTCATCAGCTTCTCGAACACCGAGACCGATCTGAACAAGATTGCGGGCAACTACAACCAGCTCGGCTACCACCAGGTGCCGTCGCAGAACTTCTCGCAGCAGGCGGTCGATGCGCGTTTCACCATCAACGCGGACGGCACCTACACCGAGTGCGACAACCTGGGCGTGAAGAACGGCGGGGCCTGCCTGACGTCAAGCGCAACAGTCAACCAGAAGCTGACGCTGCGCAGCGATGCGCCGGCCTTCACCACGCTGAACTATCAGCCGCAGGTGCCGGCAACGGTGTCGTCGCTGGATCCGTCCAAGGCGGGCAAGGGCGTGATGATCGTGGGCAAGCTGTATGGCCAGCTTGTGCCGATCTTCATTCGCGTGGGCGCGGCCAACTCCGATCTGACGGCTGGCCCCCCGGTCGCGGATGACGAGTCCGGCATTTCGATGATGGCGCCGGTCGGCAACATCGCGCAGGGCTCGCAAGACGGCGAATACACGGGTGTGGACAGCACGTTCAACTACCGCGCCACGGCGCTGGTGGGTGCGCAGGCCACGATGCTCGATCCGTTCAATGCGTCGCAGGCAGCGCTGGCGCGACCGCTGAACCTCGACTTCACGCAGACCGTCCCGGGTGTGATCCGCACCACGCAGACCAGCGCCCCGGCTGGCTCGGCCCCCACGGGCAAGCTGATCTTCACCGGCAAGACCTTCGGCTTCCTGGACATGAGCGATACGAAGAACCCGTACTTCACGGTGGGCGCCTTCGTGCAGTGACGTTTCCGGAATAACACGCCACGGGGCGCGGCACAGACAACCGCGCTCCGCTCAGAACAACAGGAGGAAGCATCATGAAACAACTGACTGTCGCATTGGTGGCGGCCTGCGCATCCGCAGGTGCCATGGCGCAGCAGGCCGGTGACAACGTGGCGACGGTGGGCTGGTTCCACATCATGCCGCAGGACTCGAGCAACAACCTGACCACCAGCGTGATCAATGCGCCGATCAATGATCCGCTGCGCTTGCCGGGCAGCTTTACGTCGCCCAACAGCGGGCTGCGCGTGAGCAACGCCAACACGCTCGGCCTGACGCTCACGCACTTCTTTACCGACAACATTGCGCTGACCACGATTGCCGGCGTGCCACCCGAGTTCAAGTTGACTGGGCATGGCGTGATCCGCGCGCCCGGGCCCGCAGGTGCACTCGGACACGTTGATCTGGACGATCCGTCCAATCAGCCGGCTGTGCGCAAGGCGCGCCAATGGAGCCCCGGGGTCATCCTGCAGTGGTACTTCGGGCATGCGCAATCGACGTTCCGTCCGTTCGTGGGTGTGGGCGTGGTCTACAGCTTCTTCACCAACATCGAGCTGAATCCGTACTTTGCGGCGGCGGTGAATCGCGAGCTGGGCAGCGTGCTGGCAGCGGGGGCGGGTAAGCCGGGGCCGACCTATGTCGAAGGGAAATCGTCCGCCTCGTGGGCGCCGATCTTCAACCTCGGGGCGAGCTACGCGATCAACAAGCAATGGGCCTTGACGGCAACGGTGTCGTACCTGCCGCTCAAGACCGAGGCGGCAACCGTCATCAAGGCGGCGGACGGTACCACGCTGGCTACCACCAAGACCACGCTCAAGGCCAATCCGATCATCACGTTCGTCGGGGTGTCGTACAAGTTTTAGCTGGGTGTCGGCTGTCTGCGCCTGGCTAATTGGCGCGGCGTGAATCGAGCGGGAACCGGTTTGCGCCGCATTCTTAAGGCGGTTTCTACCGTCAGTTCTAGTGAGGCAATAAATGAGCACACGTAAAGTCGTATCTCTTGCAGTTGCACTCGCACTTGCCACCGTAGCAGCCACACCCGCACTTGCCGTCACCGTTTCGCGTGTCGATGGTCAAGCCATGAACCCGAACGGCGAGCCGTTCTCGGTCACCGGTGCGACCACGTTGTCCAAGGGCTCCATCAGCGCCAATTGCACGGCGACCTTCACGGGGACGATCACGCCTACGGGCATCGTCAACATCACGTCCACATCGTTTACCGGCGGCGGGACGTGCGGCCTCATCTCGGGAACGACCCCGTGGACCGGCCAGGCCGACAGCGCCACCCAGCTGTCGATCAACAACGCAGGGGTCAGCGTGTTCCTGCTGGGTAACTGTGGCCCGAGCAAGGTCGTGACCACTTGGAACGATCCGAACTCGTCGCTCACGTTCACCAATGCACTGCTCACGCCGGACTGCACGGTGAGCGGCACGGTGGTATCGACGCCGAAGTTCCACGTGCAGTAAGCACGTTCCCGATTGACGGGCGGTTGCGCAGCCGCCGTCGATTGGTCTGAAGCATGGGCCCGGCATGTCGGGCCTTGTTTCTTTCCGCGGGCCGCTTTTCTGTCTGAGCAATACCCCTGTCGCCAATGGCGGCAACGTAATGTGCTGGGCGGTGGCATGATCCGGCTTTCGCCGCTGCACCGGGGCAGCGGTCTTTCCCAGGAGCCAAAACATGCGTTTGCTCACCTCTGCCGCCGTGGCCGCTGCGATGGCGGTGTCCGTCGGATTTGCCCACGCCCAAACCGCAGCATCAGCTGCAGCTGCCCCAGCGGTCAGCACCGCCGCTACGCAACAACGCACCCAGGTGCCCGGCTACTACCGCATGGCGCTGGGCGACGACGTTGTGACTGCCCTCTACGACGGCTACACCGATCTGCCCGCCAAAACTTTGCTTGGCCTGAATGCGCAATCGGTGCAGAGCCTGCTGGCGCGGATGTTCGTATCGAACACGCCGGGCATGCAGACAGCGGTGAACGGCTTCCTGATCGACACTGGAGCCAAGCGCATCCTCGTCGATACGGGTTCGGGCACCTGCTTTGGCCCGACGATGGGCGGCCTGGCTGGCAACGTTCGTGCGTCCGGTTACCAGCCCGAGCAGATTGACGCCGTGCTGCTGACGCACCTGCATCCGGACCACGCATGCGGCCTGTTGACGCCGCAAGGCCAACCGGCCTTTCCGAATGCGCAGGTGTATGTGGCCGCGCCAGAAGCCGGTTTTTGGTTGAGCGAAACGATTGCCGCTTCCAAACCGAGTGACATGCAGCCGTTCTTCAAAATGGCGCGCGACTCGGTCGCGCCGTATGCGGCCACGGGCAAGCTCAAGCAATTCAAGCCGGGCGACGAGGTGGTGCCGGGCGTGCGCTCGGTGGTCGCCAACGGGCATACGCCGGGGCACAGCGGTTACCTGTTTGCATCGAAGGGACACAGCCTGCTGGTGTGGGGCGATATCGTGCACAGCCACGCGGTGCAGTTCCAGCACCCCGAGGTCGCGTTCGAATACGACGTCGACAAGAAGGCCGCCGTTGCCTCGCGACGCAAGCTGTTTGTGGAAGCCGCGCGGGACAAGCTCTGGGTGGCCGGCGCACATCTGCCGTTCCCGGGCCTGGGGCATGTGCGCCGCGACGGCAACGCCTTCGCCTGGGTGCCGATCGAGTACGGCCCGCTGCGCACGGACCGCGCTGATTGATCCCCGATTGGTCCGTCAAGCGCCTGCCGGTCGCTTCATCTTGCAAGTGGTCGGCAGATCCAGGTCTTTGGCCGGGGTCGTGCTCTCGGTCTTGTGACCCCATTGGGTGCCGTCGTAGCCGACCTTGACGGTCTTTCCGTCTACCGGTGCGATTGTCGATACCACTTGCGGCAGCAGCAACTGGTGGTCGACCTTGCGCATCGTGACGTCGCCCAGGAAGCTCTGTTTCTGCATGCCTTCCAGTGCCAGCGCAATCTTCAGTGGATCGGTGGAATTGGCTTTGCGGATGGCGTCCGTCACGAGTTCGACCGACAACACGGCGCGCGGCGCGAAGTGCTCGCCGGCGGGCGTCTGGCGCACGCGGGCATCCATCTGCATCAGTTGCGCGTTGCCATTGCCGGGCGTCCATTCCGATACCCAGGTCACCTTGCCGATCTTGGCCTGCGACACGGCCAGCACGGTGCCCGGGGCGCCTGCGCCGCTGTGGTTCAGATAGCGCACGTCGTAGCTCATGTCGCCCGCAGCCTTGATGAGCAGGTTCAGGTCTTGCCCCCAGTTGCCGGTGAGCAGCGTGTCAGCACCCGTCGCCTTGGCCTTCGAGACGTAAGGTGCGAAGTCCTTCACCTTGCCAATCGGGTGCAGCGTCTCTCCGGTGAACTGCACGTCGGGTCGCGCGGCCGAGATCATCTGCTTGCCCAATGACGCCCACAGCCGGCCGTGTGCGTAGTCCTGGTTCAGCGAGTAGACCTTGCGGATATCGGGCTGCGTTTTTACAAAATTGGCCAGCGCGCGCATCTTCATCGCGGTGTTGGCCTCGGTGGCGAAATGCCAGAAGCTGCAATGCGCGCCGGTCAGGTCGGGATCGATCGACGCGTAGTTGATGATCAGCACGCGCTTGGTCGGATTGCGCTCGTTGTGCTTGGTGGCCGCATCCACCATGGCGGCCACCACGGACGAGCCCGAGCCGCCGGTGAAGACGATCTTCGCCCCAGCATCGATGGCGCTTTGCAGGGCCGACAGACTGTCTTGTGCCGACAGCTTATTGTCATAGGTCGACAGCTCGTAGCGGGCACCGTTTAGCACGCCCTGCGGTTGTGCGTTGGCGTCGTCGATGCCGAGTTTCAGATTCGCCAGAAACTGCTCGCCCACATTCGAGAGCGGCCCGCTCAACTGATCAATGAACGCCACCTTGATCGGCGCGGAGTCTGCGGCGTGCGCCAGCGGCGCGAACAACAACGCTCCGGCACAAGCCAATGCGGACAAGGGACGGGCAAAGCGAATCACTGCGGGCATGTCTCCTCCTTGTGTGTGTTCTCGTCTACCACGTGTCGATGAAACGGCGCGTGGCTGGGTCGCGCGCGTGCCGCGGCTGCGCAGGCGGCGTTGATTGCAGCCCCCGCAACAACCAGCGGCGCGTATCGGCTGGGTCGATCACGGCGTCGATCTCGAGATAGCTGGCGATGTTGAGCGCGCGGCCTTCCTCGTAGGCGGCATCGACCATCTTGCGGAACAGCGCCTCGCGCTCGGCAAGGTCTTCCACCGCTTCCAGCTCTTTGCGATAACCCAGGCGGATGGCGCCTTCGATGCCCATGCCGCCAAACTCGCCGCTCGGCCACGATGCGGTGAAGAACGGCGCGTGGAAACCGCCCGCGGCCATGGCCATCGCCCCGAGGCCGTAGCCTTTGCGCAGCACGACGGTGAAGAAGGGCACGCGCAAGTTGCCCGCCGTCACGAACATGCGGCTGACGTGGCGCACGGTGGCGGTTTTCTCCGCTTCTGGCCCGACCATGAAACCCGGTGTGTCGCACAGCGAGACGATGGGCAGATCGAACGCGTTGCACAACTGCATGAAGCGTGACGCCTTATCCGCGGCCGCCGCATCGATGGCGCCGCCCAGGTGGCGCGGGTTGTTGGCGATGCAGCCGAAGGCGCGCCCTTCAATGCGGATCAGCGCGATGATGATGCCCACGCCAAAGGCCTGTCGCAGCTCCAGCACGGAACCTGTATCGGCCAGCGCATCGATCACGGCGCGCATGTCATAGCTACGCATGCGGTTTTCGGGAATCGCGTGGCGCAGGTGGCGCACGTCGCCGGCTTCCCACTTGGTGAGCGGACCCTGGAAATAGCTCAGATAGCGGCGCGCGACATCCACGGCTTCGGTCTCGTCGTCGACCAGGACATCGATCACGCCATTGGGCGCCTGCACGCTCACGGGGCCGACCTCTTCGGGCGCGTATACGCCAAGGCCGCCGCCTTCAATCATGGCCGGGCCGCCCATACCGATGGTCGCGTCGCGTGTGGCGATGATCACGTCAGCGCAGCCCAGCAGCGCGGCATTGCCCGCAAAGCAGCGGCCTGACACGATGCCAACGGTCGGCACCAGCCCAGAGAGGCGCGCGAAGTGAATGAAGGTCGGGCAGTCCAGGCCGCTGACGCCGCGCTTTTCAGTGTCGCCCGGCCGGCCGCCGCCGCCTTCGGCGAACAGCACAACGGGCAGCTTCCATTGCTGCGCCAACTCCAGCGCGCGGTCGGTCTTCTTGTGGTTGAAGGTGCCCTGCGTGCCGGCCAGCACGGTGTAGTCGTACGCGAGCACCATGCAGCGCGCATCCTGATCTGGGAAGTGCGTGCCGTTGACGGTGCCAATGCCGGTGATGATGCCGTCAGCCGGTGTCGAGCGAATCAAGTCATCGAGCGCGCGCCGTTGGCGTTGCGCCGCAATGGCCAGCGCGCCGTACTCGATGAATGAGCCAGCGTCGCACAGGTGGTCGATGTTCTCGCGCGCGGTGCGCTGGCCGGTCTTGCGGCGGCGGGCAATGGCTTCCGGGCGGTTTGCATCGAGGCCGAATGCATGGCGGTCGATGACGGCCTGCAGGTCGGGGCGAATATGGTCGAGGGCGATCTCGGTGTCGGCGGTTGCGTGGTCGTGTTGCGCGTCGCTGGGCTGCAGCACGGCCAGCGGCTGGCCCTCGCGCACCGTTGCGCCTGACTGAGCGCAGACCTGCAGCACGCGTCCGGCCGCGGGCGCGATGACGACGTGCTCCATCTTCATCGCTTCAATCACAGCGAGCACCTCGCCGCGTACGACCGTGGCACCGGCTTCTGCGTGGATCTGAATGAGCGCGCCATCCATTGGCGCGGTGAGGACTTCAGCGTCGTCAGGAAGCTCGTCGACGAATGCTGTTGCAGGCGTGACGTCAGTGGCTGCGATCGACGTGGCGTGCAGCGCGGGATGGGCTTCGCCATTGCCAGCGGCCAGCTCGGCGAGCTTCGCATCGAGGAACTGCGTGTGCACGGCGTTGGCTTGCACGTCGGCATTGTGCAGCAGGTCTTGCAGCAGCCGCTTGTTGGTGGCCAGTCCTTCGATGCGGAACTCACACAGCGCGCGGTACGTCTGTGCCAGCGTCTGCGCATACGTGCCGTGCGGCGCGTGGACGATCAATTTGGCCAGCAGCGAATCAAAGCGCGGGTTCGGACGGTAGCCCGCATAACCGCAGGTGTCGACGCGCACGCCGGGGCCGTTGGGTGGTTCGAATGCGGTGAGCGTGCCGGTGGATGGATGCGGTTGTCCGGATGCATCGATGGTCTCGGCATTGATGCGCACTTGCACGGCATGGCCGCGCGGTGCGATTGGCCGAGCAAGCCCCAGGTCGGTGAGCGAGGCACCTTGCGCCAGGGCCAGTTGCGTCATCACCAAGTCAACGCCCGTCACCATTTCCGTGACGGTGTGCTCGACTTGCACGCGCGGGTTGGCTTCCATGAAGTAGAACGTGGCGTGCGGCGTGCCCGCGCCTTCCACGAGGAACTCGAACGTGCCGATGCCGCTGTAGCCCGCCGCTTTGGCGAGTGTGACGGCAGCGTCAGCGATGCGCGTGCGCAGGGCGTCGTCCAACGCGGGGCTGGGCGCGATCTCGATCAGTTTCTGGTGACGGCGCTGCAGGCTGCATTCACGCTCGCCGAGATGCATCACGTGGCCATGTGTGTCTGAAACGATCTGGATTTCGATATGGCGCGGCGCAGGCACCAGCGCTTCCACATAGACGTCTCCGCTGCCCGGTTGGCCGCCACCGGCGGTGGTGGCTTCAGAGACGCAACGCGCATACGCGTCGGCAATCGCCTGCGCATCGTGCACCGCGCGCATACCGCGTCCGCCGCCGCCGGCCACGGCCTTGATCATCATGCCGTGCGAGGGCGGCAGCGCGGCGAAGAAGGCGCGCGCATCTTCAAGCGCGGTCGCGCCTTGCGTCCCGCTGACGATGGGAATGCCGGCCTCGTGCGCAAGCGCCCGCGCACGTGCCTTGTCGCCGAAGAGGTCGAGCACGCGCGGTGACGGTCCGATGAACTGCACTCCTGCCTGTGCGCACTGGCGGGCGAAGGCGGCGTTCTCGCTCAGGAAGCCATAGCCGGGATGAACGGCATCGGCGCCGACGGCGCGTGCAGCCGCGAGGATGGCTGCACCGTCGAGATAGGCGCGCGGGCCGGTGCCAGGCAAGGGCACGGCTTCATCGGCGCGTAGTGGGTGCAGCGCGTCGCAATCGTCTTCGGAATAGACGGCGACCGAGGGCAAGCCCATCGTGGCGGCCGCGCGGGCAATGCGGATGGCGATCTCGCCGCGATTGGCGATCAGCAGTTTGCGAAACGTCATGGAGCAGGCGTGGGTTAGAGCTGTTCAGCGAGTGGTGCGAGATCCTGCTTGCGCACCTTGCCGGTTGCCGTGAGCGGCAGCGTGTCGACGATGCGCACGACGGGCACCTTGTAGATAGCCATGTTCTCGCGACACCAACTGGTAAGGGCGGCGTCATCCAATGTGCCGACGGCCTCGGGCCGCAGCATCACGAAGGCGACGGGAAGCTGGCCGCGTTGTTCGTCGGCGCGGCCCACGACGGCAGAACCGAGGATGGCCGGATGCTTGCCGAGCATGGCTTCGATCTCCGCCGGGAAGACGCTCATGCCGTTGACCTTGAGCATCTCCTTGCGGCGGCCGAGATAGTGGACGTAACCCTGTTCGTCGATGCAGCCGATGTCGCCGGTGTGGAACCAGCCGTTGCGCAGGGTTTGCGCCGTGGCGTCGGGCTTGTTCCAGTAGCCTTTGAGCAGCGTCGGTGTGCGCACGCAGAGTTCGCCTTCGGCGCCGATCGGCATCAGTTCGTGCGTGTCGAAATCGCAGATCTTGAAATCGGTGCCCGGCACCGGCAACCCGACGAAAATCGGTTGCGATCGCAGGTCGAAATCGTCGTCCTGCATGCCGACCGTGAAGCTGTTGCAGGTCTGCGTTTCTGTCATGCCCCAGGCGCTCTCGGCCATCATCGAGCCGGTCAGTTCGCGCCATGCACGGCGGTACTCGGGGTTCAGCTTTTTCACGAACGACGACACGCCCGTATGCCGCAGCGAACGTAAGTCGTACGCATGCACACGAGGATGCGCCATCACCTCGGCCGCGCTGTCGACAAGCATCGAGCCGTTGGTCACGCAGTAGCGCTGCACGCCAGCCATGAAGGCCTCCGCATCCCAGCGAGCGAGCAGCACAAGCGGCACGCCAAGGAAGGCTGGGAAGATCAGGCCGGTGTTTTCGCCGGCAATCCAGAACTGCGGATAGAAGCTGAGCATGACGGTGTCGGCATCCGCGCGCAGCGATACGGCCGAGAACGCGGCAGCCATGTCCACCATGTCGCCCTGCGTGTGGATGCAGCCCTTAGGCAGCCCCGTCGTGCCGCCGGTGTAGTTGAGCGCAGCAACCGCATCAAGCGAACCAGGCGGAAGAGGGATCGGCGTGGTCTGAGCCAATGCGGGCAACAAGTCGATTGCATCGCCGCAGGCCAGCGGCGGCTCGGTCAGCATTGCCGGGAGCGGCAGCGTCGGCTGTGCGGGGAGCACGTCTGCGTAACGGGTGACGAAGACGTGCTCGATCGATGTTTCGGCGCGCACGTCACGCACCAGCGGCATAAGGCGATCCAGCGTGACGATGGCCCGCGGTGTGGCGTCGCTCAGCGCATGCATCAACTCTGCGCGTTGGGACAGAGGGCTGATCGGCACATACACGGCGCCCAGCTTGAGAATGCCGAAGAACACCGCATTGAATTGCGGGCAGTTGGACAGGAACACCGCAACGCGGTCGCCCGCGCCAATGCCGTGTTGCGTGAGCAGCGCGGCGAAGCGGTCGGAGAGATCGTCAAGCTGGGCGAACGTCGTGTCGTGCCCGTAAAAGTGGATGGCCGGCTTGTCTGGCGTGGTGCGCGCCCAGTGCCGCAGATAGTCTGTGAGGGCAGCGCGCCCGATCGGGTAATGCGGCTCGCGGGGGGTATCGACCGGCCATGCGCGCGCCCAGAGCGCGCGAACGCGGCCGAGATACTCGGACTCGTCCATCGACAAAGCTTGTCTCCGTTGGATTGTGCAGTGCGTGCGCACGGCGGCGCCGCACTATCTATACTGGAAAGTAATTTTTTATACCAACGGGTAAGAATATAGAAAGCGTTCTTTGATGCGTCAAGCATTTGAGCACGATGATGTCGCCAAGATGCGCGTATGCCACGGCGCATACGCGGGCGACATGCGAAAATATGCGCCATGTCCACCGTCCGCAAATCCGCCGTTTCCGACGTGCAACCGTCTGCTGAAACCGAGGTGCCCGAAGCCCCCGGCGTCGCACCGCCGGCCACGCGCCCGCACATCGCCGAGCGGCAGGAGGCCCGCCGCCGGCAGATTCTCGACACAGCCGCGCAGCTCTTCTTCACCAAAGGCTATGCCGGCATGACGATGAGCGACCTGTGCAACGCGCTGGGCGTGACCAAACCGGCGGTGTACTACTACTTCACCGACAAGTACGAGATTTTCGACATTCTGTGCCGCGAGGCCGCGCAGGACTGTCTGTCGGCGATCCGGGAAACGGCCGATCAGGCCCTACCCGTGCGGGAGCGCCTGCAGGCGTGTCTGCTGGAAATGGCTCGCCGTTGCATCGACTGCCACTATGCCGCAGCACTGACGTATCGCGATCGGCAATACCTGCGCCCCGAAACGGTGGAATGGCTGCACGGCATGTCGCGGGCGTATTACCGCGATCTCTATGCGCTGCTCGATGAGGGCAAGCGCGCCGGCGTGTTCGACTTTGGCGATGCGCGCGTCGCCGCGCATTCGATGGGCGGTGTGATGGGCTTCATGTACACGTGGCACGATCCATCGCGCATTGACGCCGGCGTGCTGGCGCACGAGTTGTCGAGCGCCATGATGAAGATCATTCTGCCGGCCGCCCCAGGCCCAGCAACTAAACCCGCGTCCTGAGCGCCGCGCTAGCAGTTGCGCTCGGCAAGACGGGGAGGCGGAAGATCTCCGGCGTCATCAGGTCGATGCCGCAATCGAGCGTTTCCACCCAATCGATGAACCGCTTGACCATGGCTGGCCCGCGAAACGGCTGGCCGTGCTGCGGCACGATCCATTCGATGTCCAGCCCGCGCACCATCTGCGCCCATAGCCGGCACACTCGGTTGCCGCTCATGTAGCGGCGGTGGAAGGGCGCCATCAGCGGCAGGTGCGCGTCAAAATCTTCCACGGGCTTGGCGGCCACGTTGGCGTGCACCATCGACGCCCCCAGATCGCCCGAGAACAGGATGCGCGATACCGGATCGTAGAACTGGAAGTTGCCCTCGGAATGCAGGAAATGCGCCGGCACCGCCAGCAGATGTGATTGCCCCAGCGGAATCGCCATGCCCGTATCCGGGATCGGCACGATGCGGCCCTCGGTTTTGCCGACCGTGCAGAAATGCGGCAGAAAACGCTCCCACACGCGCGAGATCAGGATGTCGCAGCTCGAGCTCGTCAGCCACCGTCCCGCCGAGGCGACGATATCTGGGTCTGCATGCGAGGCCAGCACGTAGTCGAGCTGCTTGGGCGAAAAGTACCGGTTCATCGCCAAAAACAGCGCGTTGTAGGTCATCTGACCCCCTGGGTCGATCAGCGCGCCGTGGCCGTGATCGACGATCAGGAATTGGTTTGTCTGCACCGGCAGGTCGTCGTGATCGTCGACCAGGTCGGAAAACATCAGGCAGACATGCTCGGGCGTTTCATAGAGCGTCGTGACCATGGGAGAGGGCGGGCGCGGTTGGAATGCTCCGATGGTCGCGCAGGGCGTGGCCGCCACACTTGATCCGTGTCAAGGCCGGTGTGACGCCGGCATTGGCCTGGGTGGCCGATCATCCGGCCCCGGCTGGGTCTCACGTGATAAACTCTTGATCTTTAACGCTTTGCGCGAGCCGCACGCGGGTTTTCCGCTTGGGTCTGGCGCGCCGCCATGCCAACCGGCATGCCGCATCTCCCCCTATGAATACTGCAACGATGTCTGAAGCGTCAGAAGCGCCGGCCAATGAATCGGTGACATTCGACAGCTTCGGCCTGCATCCGGACGTCCTCCGCGCGCTGACCGAAAGCGGTTACACCAAGCCCACGCCCATCCAGGCTGCCGCCATCCCGGTGGTGACTGCCGGCTGCGACGTCATGGGCGCCGCACAAACCGGCACCGGCAAGACCGCCGGTTTCTCGCTGCCGATCATCCACAACCTGCTGCCCGACGCCAACACGAGCGCATCGCCTGCGCGCCACCCGGTGCGAGCGCTGATCCTCACGCCCACGCGCGAGCTGGCCGACCAGGTGTACGACAACGTTGCCAAGTACGCGAAGTACACGGCGCTGCGCAGCGCGGTCGTTTTCGGCGGTGTCGACATGAACCCGCAGACGGAGCAACTGCGCCGCGGCGTGGAAATCCTCGTTGCCACGCCGGGCCGTCTGCTCGATCACGTGCAGCAGCGCAGCGTGAACCTGTCGCAGGTGCGCATGCTGGTGCTGGACGAAGCCGACCGCATGCTCGACATGGGCTTCCTGCCCGACCTGCAGCGCATCATCAATCTGCTGCCGGCGCACCGCCAGACGCTGCTGTTCTCGGCCACGTTCTCGCCCGAGATCAAGAAGCTGGCCGCCAGCTACCTGCGTCATCCGCAAACCATTGAAGTGGCGCGCAGCAACGCCACTGCAGAAAACGTCCGCCAGGTCATCTACACCGTGCCGGACAACCACAAGCAGGCCGCGCTCGTGCACCTGCTGCGTCAGCGCGCAGAGCAAGGCCTGCCACGCCAGTGCATCGTGTTCTCCAACAGCAAGATCGGCTGCTCGCGCCTGGCGCGAGCCCTGGAGCGCGAAGGCATCAACGCCAACGCCATCCACGGCGACAAGACGCAGACCGAGCGCATGCAAACGCTCGAAGCGTTCAAGCAAGGTACCGTGGATGTGCTGGTCGCCACCGACGTGGCGGCGCGCGGTCTCGACATCTCGCAGATGCCGTGCGTGATCAACTTCGACCTGCCGTTCAACGCAGAAGACTACGTGCACCGTATCGGCCGCACGGGTCGTGCAGGCGCCTCCGGTGACGCTCTGTCGCTGTTCGCCCCGGGCGATGAGCGTTTCCTGGCCGACATCGAAAAGCTGATTAAGCGCAATTTGCCGCGCGAACAACTAGCCGATTTCGATCCGACCGGTGAACAGGCTCGTGACCGTGAACGCCGCGAGCGCGACGAAAAGCGTGCCCGCAGCGAAGTCCGCCGCTCCCGCGAGCGTGAAGACCGCAACGGTGCCCGCGTGTTGGATCACACGATCGTGCGCCCGCCTTTCCGCCCATCGGACGACCCGTTCTTCAATCGCCCGTACGAATCGTCTCTGCCAGCGGAATCGGCAGAAACTGCCAAGCCAGCGCAAGCGACCGGGCATCCGCGTACCGCCAAGCGCCCGATCGCGGCGCTGCTCGGTGGCGTGCCGCGCAAGCGTTAAGTCAGTCGACTGAAAACGGCGGCGCTCCTGCCGCCAGGGTCAATTGCCTCAGGCCGTTTGTGCCAGGCGATTGGCCCATGCCGGGACGGCGTCTCGGTAAAACCCCTCTACATCCCCCGCACGAATCTCCAGCCCCAGGTGCTGCGCCGCTTCTGTTAGCGCGGCCAGCGGTTGACTGCGGTTGATGGCGCGCGCGCCCGTCTGCTTGCTGAGTTTCTCGCCGTCGGCGTTCACCACCACGGGCACGTGCAGGTAGCGCAACGCCGGCAGCCCGAGCAAGCGCTGCAGGTAGATCTGGCGCGGCGTCGAGTCGAGCAGGTCGGCGCCGCGCACGACGTCCGTGATGCCTTGGGTGGCATCGTCCACCACCACCGCAATCTGGTACGCCCACATGCCGTCGGCGCGCTTGAGCACGAAGTCGCCTACGGCTTCAGCCAGGTTCTGGCATTGCGTGCCTTGCCAGCGGTCGTTGAAGCAGATGGTAGCGGCGTCGGCATCCGGCACCCGCACGCGCCAAGCGCGCGGCGGGCGGCCGTGGAGCCCGTTGCGGCACGTGCCGGGATAGATCAGGGTCTGGTGACGCACGTGCCCATTGGCGTCAATGCTGGTGACGGAATCCGCAATCTCGCGGCGCGTGCAGCCGCACGGGTAGAGGCTCCCGATTGCTTGCAGTTGCTCGAGCGCCTGTTCAAAGCGTGACAGGTGCGCGCTTTGCCACTGTGGGACCTCGTCGGGAATGAGCCCGAGTGTATCCAGTGTGGCGAGGATGTCGCGGTCGGCGCCGGGCACGTTGCGCTGAAAATCGATGTCTTCAATGCGCACGAGCCACGTGCCGCCGTGTACGCGTGCATCCAGCCAGCTTGCCAGCGCGGTGACCAGCGAGCCGATATGCAACGGCCCCGTGGGCGATGGCGCAAAGCGGCCGCGGTATTGGTCGCGCGACGACGTGGTGGATTCCGGAAAATCGAGATTGGCTTGGGACAACGCAACGCTCCAGGCGCAGAAGTCGATGGCGCTATTGTGCGCGATTTGTCCGCACGAGGCGCCTACTGCATCATCAGGGCCTGCCCCAGGCGCGGGTCTTCCAGCTTGTCGACCCACCATTGCAGCGCCTTGCCGCGCATGTTGTTGCGCCAAGCAACCTGAAACGTGCCGGCACGCTTGTCTTCGGTGGTTTCCTTGGCGATCAGCACGCCGGAATCCAGATACGGTTGCGCCAGCGGCACCGGCAACCAGCCGCAGCCCAGGCCACGAATCTGCGCCTGCACCTTGTCAGCCATGGACGGCACCACCAGCGTGTCCTGTCCGGCCATCACGCCGATGGTGCGTGCGGGCAGATTGCGTGACGTATCTCCGACGGCAACGATGCGATGCCGCGTGATGGCGGTTGCAGGCAAAGGCTCCTCCATGTGCGCCAGCGGATGATGTGCCGCCACCGCAAACACAAAGGGAATGTTGCCCACCGTGCGTGTCTGAATGCCCTGTACCTGCATCACCTGCGCCGGCCCGATCAGCAGATCCGCGCGGCCTGAGAGCAGTGCGTCCCACGTGCCGGCCAGAACCTCACGGCTGAAGCGCAGTCGCGTGGCGGTGTTCTCCGCGTAAAAATCCTGGATGACTGGCATAAGTGCGCGAAAGTGCACGAGATCGTCGACTACGATGGTCAATGTGGCTTCCCACCCGGTGGCGAGGCGTTTGACGCGGCGTGCGAGTTCGTCGGCGGCCTGCAGCAGGTGACGGCCTTCGTCGAGCAATGCGCGGCCAGCGGGCGTGAGTTCCGCCCGATGGCGGCGGCGGTCAAACAGCAGGACATCGAGATCGTCTTCCAGCTTGCGCACCACATATGTGAGCGCCGACGGCACTTTGCCCAGTTCGTGCGCGGCGGCGGCAAAGCTGCCCTTGCGTTCGATCGCGTCCAGCACTTCCAGAGATTCCAGCGATAGCGCCATGTTCAGAATTTTTGATGTATTGAGTCAAAGCCATACCGCGAAACTATAGCCAATCTGCGTACCATTCACACATCGACGCAGTAATTTGGATAGGAGATTCATCAAAATGATTGAAATCCGCCCCTCTCAAGATCGCGGTTACGCAGATCACGGCTGGCTCAAGTCGTATCACAGCTTCTCGTTTGCCGATTACATGGACCCGGAACACGTTCAGTTCGGGCCGTTGCGTGTCATCAATGAAGACCGCGTCGCCGCCGGTATGGGCTTTGGCACCCACGGCCACCGCGACATGGAAATCATCAGCTACGTGCTGGATGGTGAACTGGCGCACAAGGACAGCATGGGCAACGGCAGCGTGCTGCGCCCGGGCGACGTGCAACGCATGACGGCTGGGACAGGCGTGCGTCACTCCGAGTTCAACCACGCGCAGGATCAGACCACGCATTTCCTGCAGATCTGGGTGCTTCCCGCGCAGTTGAACCTCACGCCGGGCTACGAAGAACGCCATTTCGACGAGGCTGCCAAGCGCGGCAAGCTCGCCCTGATCGCGAGCACCGATGGTCGTGACGGTTCGGTGAAGGTGCATCAGGACGTGATGCTCTACGCCGGCAAGTTTGATGGCGCAGAAACTGCGTCCTTGCCCATTGCCGAAGGCCGCCGTGCTTACGTGCACGTGGTTCGCGGCAAGGTGAGCATCAACGGTCGCACGCTGGTTGGCGGCGACGCAGCCAAGCTGACGCAAGAAGAGGCCGTGACGCTCTCTGGCGGCGAAGACAGCGAAGTGCTGGTGTTCGATCTGCCGTAATGTTCGTGGCGCACGCTGTGTGCGCCATTTTTCTTTTCCGTTGTCCCCCGCGATACCCAACCCCAAGAGGATTCCCATGGCACGAGTTGCAGTCGTTTATCACAGCGGTTATGGCCACACCAAGAAGCAGGCAGAGGCCGTGTTTGCAGGCGTGCAAGGCGCCGGCGCCGAAGCGCACCTGATTTCGGTCACAGACGTCAACGACGACACGTGGGCGCTGCTGGCCGGCGTCGATACGATCGTCTTTGGCGCGCCGACCTACATGGGCGGCGTTTCGGGCGACTTCAAGAAGTTTGCCGATGCATCGTCCAAGGCATGGTTCACGGGCGCGTGGAAGGACAAGATCGCCGCGGGGTTCACGAATTCCGCATCGATGAATGGAGACAAGTACGCGTCGATCCAGTACCTGTGGACGCTGTCGCAGCAGCACGGAATGATCTGGGTCGGCACGGGCATGATGCCGGCCAACAGCAAGGCCGCCACGCGCAACGACGTGAATTACCTGGCGGGCTTTGGCGGCGCGCTGGCGCAATCGCCGTCTGATGCGAGCCCTGAAGAGGGTCCGTTGCCGGGCGACCTGGAAACCGCCAAGCTGTTCGGTGAGCGCATTGTTGCCATCACCAATCAGTTCGTGCGCGGCCGTCAGTAAAGCGGATCGCTCAAAGAAAAAACGCCGGCATGTCCGGCGTTTTTTTGTGCGCTGTTAAGGGTCAGAAGCGCGTGCCAGCGCCGCAGAACACGCCGCGGTTGGAGCCACCCTCGCAGCTCGTTGCGCAGCCGGCCAATGCTGCCAGGCACACCGTGCTGATGAAGAGGAGGGCGGCGAAGCGCTTCATGCAGCGGCCCGCGTTTGGCTGCCCGCGCAATGCGGGCAGCGCTGGCCGGGGATGTAGTCGGCGGATTGCTGTTCTTCCGGCGTCACCACGGCGCGGCAGGCGAAGCATTGTTTCGGCCCTGCTGGCAGCAGCTCAGCATTGAGAGCCGTGCGGTGGTCGAACACGAAGCAGTCGCCGTCGTAATGGGCGCCGCCCACTTCCTCGAAATACTTGAGGATGCCGCCTTCGAGCTGATACACGCGCTCGACGCCGATCTCCTGCATGTGGATTGCCGCCTTTTCGCACCGGATGCCGCCGGTGCAGAAGGACACGACCGTCTTGCCGGCAAAGTCGTCTTTGTGCGCGGCAATGGCGGGCGGGAATTCGGTGAATTTCTTGAGGTTGTATTCGACGACGTTCTTGAATGTGCCGACGGCAACTTCATAGTCATTGCGCGTGTCGAGCATCACCACTGGGCGGCCCTCGTCGTCGTGGCCCTGGTCGAGCCAGCGCTTGAGATCGGGCGGCGCAACCGACGGCGCACGGCCGTCTTCCGGGCGGATCAGCGGGTGGCGCATGGTGATGATTTCTTTCTTCATGCGCACCAGCAAGCGGCGGAACGGCTGGTGGTCAGACAGGCTTTCCTTCGGTGCCAGGTCAGCAAAACGGGCGTCGGCGCGCAGCCAGCCGACGATGCCGTCAATGGCTTCACGCGAGCCGGCCAGAAAGATGTTGATGCCCTCGGGCGCCAGTAGAACGGTGCCCCTCAGCTCGCGCGCCTGGCATTCGGCCAGCAGGGCGGCGCGCAAGGTCTCGCGGTCATCGAGGGTGACGAATTTGTAAGCGGAAATATTGACGATCTGCATGTGCTGCCGCGCCATTTTTTGGCGCTTTGGGTAACCCGTTGATTCGTAAGCCGAAATTATAGCCGCCCGAGCAGCCGCGCGGGGTTGTCGATGATCAACCGGACACGCCCCGAATGCTTTACGGAAGATGTCACCCGGTACAATACGCGGATGAATTCGCCGCGCTTCGTCCACCTCCGCCTCCACTCCGAATACTCCGTCGTCGATGGCAACGTCCGTCTGGACGATGCCGTCAAGGCCGCAGCCAAAGACGGCATGGGCGCCTTGGCGCTGACCGATCTCGCCAACGCCTTCGGGCTGGTGCGCTTCTACAAGGAGGCGCGCGGCAAGGGCGTCAAGCCTATCGTCGGCGCCGACGTGTGGATCACCAATCACGATGAGCGCGACAAACCGGCACGCCTTCTGTTGTTGGTCCGTGACAAGCAGGGTTACCTGAACCTGTGCCAGTTGCTGGCCCGTGCTTGGCTCTCCAACCAACATCGCGGCCGCGCGGAAATCGCCCCCGAATGGTTCGACGAGCCGGGCGTGGAAAATGCCCCATTGGCCACGGGCCTGCTGGCGCTCTCAGGCGCCATGGGCGGCGATATTGGCATGGCGCTGGCCAACGGAAACGAGGCGCTGGCGCGCAAGCTGGCGACGAACTGGTCGCGCGTGTTTCCGGGCGCCTTCTACATCGAACTGCAACGCGCCGGGCAGACTGGTACCGAGGCCTACATCCAGCAAGCCGTGAAGCTCGCATCGGCCATGCAGTTGCCAGTGGTTGCCACGCATCCGGTGCAGTTCATGACCCCGGACGATTTCACGGCCCACGAAGCGCGCACCTGTATTGCGGAGGGCGAACTGCTCGCCAATCCACGCCGTGCCCGTCGTTTCACGACCGAACAGTATTTCAAGACGCAGGACGAGATGTGCGCGCTGTTTGCCGACATCCCGTCCGCGCTGGCCAACGCAGTGCAGATCGCGCAGCGCTGCAACCTCAAGCTGGAACTGGGCAAGCCCAAGCTGCCGCTGTTCCCGACGCCCGATGGCATGTCGCTGGATGACTATCTCGTCCAGCTTGCCAAGGAAGGGCTGGAAAAGCGCATGGAAGTGCTGTTCCCCGACGAGGCCGTGCGCGAATCCAAACGCGCCGAGTATTACGCTCGCCTGGAATTCGAGACCGGCACCATCATCAAGATGGGCTTCCCGGGCTATTTCCTGATCGTTGCGGACTTCATCAACTGGGCCAAGAACAATGGCGTGCCGGTGGGGCCGGGCCGGGGTTCCGGTGCCGGTTCGCTGGTGGCATACGCGCTGGGCATTACCGATCTGGATCCGCTCAAATACAACCTGCTGTTCGAGCGTTTCCTGAACCCGGAACGTGTGTCGATGCCCGACTTCGACATCGACTTCTGCCAGCACGGCCGCGACCGCGTCATCCAGTACGTGAAGGAAAAATACGGCAAGGACGCCGTCTCGCAGATCGCCACCTTTGGCACCATGGCCGCCAAGGCCGCGGTGCGTGACGTGGGCCGCGTGCTCGATCTCGGCTACAACTTCGTTGACGGCGTGGCCAAGCTGATCCCGTTCAAGCCGGGCAAGCTCGTCACACTGGAAGAAGCCAAGAAGGAAGAGCCGCTGCTGGCCGAGCGCGAAGCCAACGAAGAAGAGGTCAAGCAGCTCCTGGAACTCGCACAGCGCGTGGAAGGCATGACGCGTAACGTCGGCATGCACGCGGGCGGTGTGCTGATCGCCCCGGGCAAGCTGACCGACTTCTGCCCGCTCTACACGCAAGGCGGCGAAGATGCGGGCGTCGTCAGTCAGTACGACAAGGACGACGTGGAAGCCGTCGGCCTGGTCAAGTTCGACTTCTTGGGCTTGACCACGCTCACGATCCTCGACTGGGCCGAGCGCTACATCCGCATGCTCGATCCGTCCAAGACAGATTGGAACTGCAGCCACATTCCGCTGACGGACAAGAAGGCGTTCGACATCCTGAAGTCGGCCAACACGGTGGCTGTGTTCCAGCTGGAAAGCCGCGGCATGCAGGGCATGCTGAAGGACGCCAAACCTGACCGCTTTGAGGACATCATCGCCCTGGTGGCGTTGTATCGCCCAGGCCCGATGGACCTGATTCCGAGCTTCTGCGCGCGTAAGCACGGCCGCGAGAAGGTCGAGTACCCCGACCCGCGCGTTGAGCCGGTGCTCAAGGAGACCTACGGCATCATGGTCTACCAGGAGCAGGTGATGCAGATGGCGCAGATCGTGGGCGGTTACTCGCTCGGCGGCGCTGACTTGCTGCGCCGAGCGATGGGTAAGAAGAAGGCCGAAGAAATGGCCGAGCACCGCGCGCTGTTCCGCGCGGGGGCGGCCAAGGACGGGCTCTCCACCGAAAAGGCCGATGAAATCTTCGACCTGATGGAGAAGTTCGCGGGCTACGGCTTCAACAAGTCGCACGCGGCTGCCTATGCGCTGCTGGCGTACTACACGGCTTGGCTCAAGGCGCATCACCCGGCCGAATTCATGGCAGCCAACATGTCGCTCGCCATGGACGACACCGACAAGGTGAAGATCCTCTACGACGATGCCCGAGGCAAGAACGGACTGACCGTGCTGCCGCCGGATATCAACGCGAGCCAGTATCGCTTTGCGCCGACCGACGCCAAGACCATCCGCTACGGCTTGGGCGGCGTGAAGGGCAGCGGTCAGGGTGCGATCGAAGACATCCTGCGGGCACGCGAAGATGGCCCGTTCAAGGACTTGTTCGACTTCTGCGAGCGTGTTGACCGGCGCCAGGTCAATCGCCGCACGATCGAAGCGCTGGTGCGTGCCGGCGCCTTCGACAGCCTCCACGATAACCGCGCACAGCTGCTCGCCTCGATCGGCCTGGCCATGGAAGCCGCCGAGCAGAAGGCAGCGGCCGCCAACCAGGTGTCGCTGTTCGATCTGATGAGCGGCGACGACGCCGAGCAGCATCGCCCCGAACTGGTCGACGAGCCGGCCTGGTCGACCAAGCGCAAGCTGCAGGAAGAAAAGCAGGCGCTGGGTTTCTATCTTTCCGGCCACCTGTTCGATGAATGCCGTGACGAGGTGCGCCGCTTTGCGCGTACGACGCTGGCCGATCTGGCCCGCGAAGTGACCGACAAGGGCAATGGCGGCGGCTACGGCAACCGCGATGCGCGTAACAAGACGGTGGCGGGCGTGATCGTCGGCCAGCGCACACAGATGACGCAGCGCGGCAAGATGCTGATCGTCATGCTCGACGACGGCTCTGCCAGCGAAGCCACCGAAGTGACGGTCTTCAACGAAGTGTTTGAAGCCAATCGCGCGCTGTTCAAGGAAGACGAAGTGCTGATCGTGCAGGGCAGTGCCCGGCACGACATGTTCACTGGCGGCGTGCGCGTGACAGCCGAATCTGTCATGGACATGACCCAGGCGCGTGCCAAGTTTGCGCGGGCGATTCGTTTGTCGATGAATGGCGATTCAACTGCGGCCAAGCTGCGCGACATGCTCTCGCCGCATGTCGCGGCGGATGGCAATGGCGTCTCGGTGCGCATCAGCTACGTCTGCGAACAGGCCCGCTGCGAAGCGGTGCTCGGCGACGCTTGGCGCATCGTGCCGAGCGAAGCGGCAATCGCCGCACTGCGTCAGGCGCTGGACGCCGAGAACGTGGCAACGGTGTACGAGTAGTTCGAAGATGGCGCGGGGGGCGTCATCGCCGGGCGCTGGCTCGGCACGACTGCAGTCTCAATACGATTATTACTAGAGCATCCATGAACGTCGGAATCTCGTGCAACGCGCTGGGCTACAGCGGCGGCAGCGAGCGCTACGCGATGGACCTGGTGCGCGGCTTGCATGAGCGCGACATCCGTCCCGTGTTCTTCGCCAAGATGGTGGACAAGGCGCTTCCCGAATATCGCCAGGTCAAGGCCGTTGCATTGCCCACACGCAAGCTGCCAGGCAAATTGAACGACCACGCGTTCGGCTGGCTGGTGCGCTATCTGGCCAAGCGTGAGCACATCGATCTGATGATCGGCTGCAACCGTACAGGGGCATCGGATATCGCCATTTGCGGTGGCACGCACGTCGGCTATCTCAAGAGCTTTTCCAAAGAGGCTGCCTTCTGGGACCGCCAGCAGATCGCGCTGGAACGCCGGGACTACGTACGCTCGCATGTTGTCGTTGCACACTCGAGGTTGATGGCGCAGGAGGTGCTCGACTATTACGACATTCCGGCGGCCAAGGTGAAGACGGTGTACCCGCCGGTGAGCGAGACGAAGTTCTCGCCGGTGGACGAGACCGAGCGTCAGCGCCTGCGCGATGAGCTGGGCTTTGCGAAGGATCGCATCACGTTTGTGTTCCCGTCGTCGAGTCACAAGCGCAAGGGCTATCCGCTGCTTGAGGCGTTCTTCTCCAAGACGGATTTGCCGGTGCAACTGGCGGTGATCGGGCGGCCGGTGTCTTCGTCCTCGCCCAACATCCGCTACCTGGGATACCGCAAGGACATCGAGAATGTCTACCGTGCAGCGGACTACACGATCCTGGCTTCGCACTACGAGCCGTTCGGGCTGATCGGGGTGGAGTCCGTGCTGTGCGGCACGCCTGCCGTCCTGGCAGCCAATATCGCCTGCACCGAGGTGATCTCGGAAGAAGGTGCGCCCACCTTCGATCTGAACGATCCAGCCACGCTGGCGCGCACGATCGAGGCGGCTGTTGCCCGTGCGCAGGCTGGCCAGGCGCGCCTGGCGAATCCGCGTGAACACCTGCGCTATGACCCGAGCATCGCTGCGCACATCGATGCGCTCCTGGCGCTTGCCCCTGGCGCGGGGACATTGCGATGAGCGGTTTGATGCAACGTGGCCGGACGCTGATATCCAGTGCGCCGGTGGCTCTGGCCGTGTTTGGAATCGCCATCCTCCCGGCCTTCATGCTGTCGGTGCGCGGCGCAGCGTTCCTATCGTTCTTGCTGCTACTTGTGGCCGCGTTCTGGTCGATGCTGGCCGCGCCTGCGGAGGTTATGAACCGATTGCGAGCGATGTGGCGCGAATATCGCTGGCTGATTCTGGCAATGGCCGCCATGCCGACTGCGATGCTGATCAGTGCGCAGCTGAACCCTGCGGCGATGCGCGGTGTGCCGTTTGCCTATGGCCGGCTCTGGCTGTTCGGTTTGACGCTATTTGCGCTGCTGCGATTGCGTCCTAAACAGTTGGAAAGTGTGCAATGGGGTTGTGTTGCGGGCGCGCTGGCCTCGGTTGTGTGGGCTTATCTCGAATTGCGTATCGGACGACCGGACAAGGTTGGCGCGTTTGCCAATACCATCCCCTTCGGCAATCTATCGCTGCTGATGGGCTTGTTTTCGCTGATTTCCATCGGTTGGGCCAAGCGTGACGGCTGGCCGCTTATCATCTTGCGCGTGTTTGGAGGTGGCGCTGGGCTCTATGCGTCGTATCTGTCGCAGTCGCGGGGCGGCTGGATTGCAATCCCCATACTGCTGCTGATCGCCGTGGCGACGCTACGGCATGTGAGCTGGAAGAAGCGAGCGACTGCCTTGCTTGTGTTCTTCGCGCTGTTGGTGACCGTATGCGTGTCGTCGAGTATGGTGCGAACCCGCTTTGATCAGGCGATGGGAGACATTCATGCCTATCAGGCTGGTCAGACCAACACCTCGGTCGGCATCCGCTTCCAACTCTGGAAAGCGGCTGCGTTGATGTTGACGCGCCACCCATTAGCCGGTGTGGGAAGAGGTCAATTCGAGCCCGCTCTCAAAGCCATTCACGCGGAAGGCCTGATCACACAGGAGGCGATGGCCTACGAGCATGCCCACAACGAGTTTCTATACAATGGCGCCACGCTTGGCGTGCTGGGCATCGGCGCATTGCTGGCGCTGTATCTGGTGCCTGCCGCGTACTTCCTGCGCGCCGCCTTGTGCGACGATCGCATCCTACGCACCACGGGGGCGATGGGCCTCACGTTATGTGTCGGCTTCGTACTGTTCGGGCTGACCGAAGTGATGCTGATCATCGCGCAGACGGTTGTGTTCTACAGCGTGATGGTGGCCGTATTCACCGCGCATATTCATCGGCGCCGGCAGCAGCTTGGCGCCGCTCCTGTTCTCTGAGATCGCTTTCGCATGTCCGTATCCAATCGAGCCACGCTCGCCGTCATCATCGTCGCCAAGAACGAAGCCGCTGATATCGGCGACTGCATCCGTTCGGTGCGCGACTGGGCGGACGATGTCATCGTCTTCGACTCGGGTAGCACGGACGGCACGCAGGATATCTGCCGCCAACTTGGTGCGCGCGTGTTCGAGACCGACTGGCCCGGCTACGGCGAACAATCCAACCGTGCTCTGCGCGAAGCCCGTACCGAATGGGTGCTCTCGCTGGATGCCGACGAGCGCATCAGCCCCGAATTGCGCGCCGAGATGATCGCCGTACTCGAATCGGGCAGTTCGCACACTGTCTACTCGATGCCGCGCAGCTCCAGCTTTTGCGGCCGCTTCATGAAACACTCGGGCTGGTGGCCGGACCGCATTCGTCGCTTTTTCAAACGCGAGCAGGTGACATTCTTCGATGCACCGGTGCACTCGCACCTGGTCTTTGAGGGGACGGTGGGCGACTTCCGCGCGCCGATCATTCACTACTCGATTCCCGACCTGAAGGCTGCGCTCGACAAGGCCAACGATTATTCGACCGCCGGTGCGGCCGCAGCCTATGCCAAGGGCAAACGCGCCTCGCTGGGCAGCGCGATCGGCCACGGGCTGTGGGCGTTCATCCGCACGTACATCATCCAGCGGGGCTTCCTTGATGGCGCGGAGGGCTTCATGCTCGCCGTGTCGAACGCCGAAGGCACGTATTACCGCTACATCAAACTGATGATGTTGCATCGTCATGGCAAGCGCTGAGCCGCCGCGTCGCATCGCCCTCATCGTTACGACGTATAACCGCCCGGACGCGCTCGCCCGCGTACTGGCTGGGTGTGGCGCACAGACCGACCACGCATTCGACGTCATCGTCGCCGACGACGGTTCGCGCGATGACACACGCGTAGCGGTCGAAATGGCAGCCAAGACCGCACCGTATCCGTTGCGCCATGTCTGGCACCCAGACGATGGCTTTCGTGCTGGTGAGATACGCAACCGCGGCGTGCTGGCGACGGATGCCGACTACCTTGTTTTTCTCGATGGCGATTGCGTGCCGCGTCCGGATTTTGTGGCCCGGCACCGCGCGTTGGCCGAGCAGGGGCGCCTGCTGTCTGGCAGCCGCATCCTGCTGAATGAAGCGATGACGCGTGAGGTCGTCGCCCAGCAGATCGATATCCACCTGAAGGACTGCGCGTATTGGTTTGCCGCCTGGCGCGCGGGCCGCATCAACAAATTCCTGCCGCTCATGGTGCCGGGTTTGCCGTTGCCGCGCACGTTCAAGGGCACCAGCCTGCGAGGCATCAAAAGCTGCAACCTCGGCGTGTGGCGCAGCGATTTCGAGTGTGTGAACGGCTTCGATCAGAGCTTCGTCGGGTGGGGTCATGAAGACGCCGATCTGGTTGTGCGCCTGTACAACGCCGGGGTGCGGCGCAAGCGCGGCTTCTGCGCGACCGAAGTCTTCCACCTATGGCATCGCGAACAATCGCGCGCGCAGGAGAGCCCCAACTATCAACGCATGATGGCCCGCCGGAATACCGACATCATCCGCGCTGAAGTCGGGCTTGCGGAACTGCGAGAGCAAGGCGCCTGAGCGGCGCCGTCATGCTCACCAAGTCTTCTTCTGCTTGGCGATGCCGAGGAATGGCCGCACGAAGATCTGATAGAGGAACTTGCGCACGAAGATCTGGTGCAGATGATGGCCGACACCGAGCCGGTTGTCGGCTTCACGGCTTTTGATGGCGCGATCGGCTTCCAGGTTGGAACCGCTATCGAAGTTCTGCACGCCAATCACATAAGGCACGACCGCACGCATCTGCACGATGCCTTCACGCTCGAACTTGTACCAATAGTCCGCTGCCAGCCACACGGGATAGAGCTGCTCGACCATGCGCTTGGCCGCAGCGCGCGTGACGAAATAGCCATGCGCGAGCCACTGGTAGTTGGCGAGTTTGACCGTGCGGTGGTCAGCTGTGAGCGATTCGGCGCCGCCCTTGTAGTAACGGTCGATGTGCGTGAGCAGGATGACGACCGGTTCGTCCGGTGGCACGCTCTGAGCCAGCGCATCGAGCACGGCGGGCACATCGGGCCCGAGTTTGGCGTCGTCTTCGAGGATGAGCGCGTAGGGCAGGTTTTGTTCGATGATTGCCCGGTAGACGCCAAGGTGGCTTAGTGCGCAGCCGACTTCGCCGACGGTCAATTCTCGGCTCTGGCCAATAGCGCGCGCATGGTCATAGTGGCGCGCAAGTTCGTCGGCGGGAAGTGTCTTGCCGTACACACCCGGGAAGCGGCTATGCGGCAGGCCAAGCGCATCGAGCTGGCGTTCCAGCGCCTCGCGGCGACCGGCGTCGTGGTCGAGATTGATGAAAAACGTGGGAACGCGCGAACTCATTGCGGAAGCGTCAGATGATGCGTCGGTCCGTCTTGACCGGGGATTGCGCAGCAGGATGGGCCGGGTGGTGGATTGCCGCTAAAATGCCGGGTCGCCCGTCTGTCGGATGACAGCCGCTGCAACGCACTTGATGTCGGCAGAGCCGATCGCCATGCGACGCAAGCTGCCCACCCTCATTTGAAAACGCCGTGAGTATACAAGCAAAGTTTGATCACCCAGCGCCCGCCAAGCCGATGCTCAAGCGGCTGTGGGGCTACCTGCGCCCCGAATTGACCGCTTTCATCCTGGCAATGGTTGCCATGGGCGTGGTGGCAGCCACGGAGGGGATCATCCCGAAAGTCGTGAAGGATTTGCTGGATCAGGGCTTCGGCGGTGAATACGTCGGCAGGCTGTGGCAGGTGCCGGCCATGTTGGTGGGCATTGCCGTGGTGCGTGGGATCGCGCAATTTGCATCGACGTATCTGTTGAGCCTGGTGTCGAACAAGGTGCTGCTGAATCTGCGGATGAAGATGTTCGAGCGCCTGCTGCAGGCGCCGGCTTCGTACTATCAGCGCAATACGGCGGCGTCGATCATCAACGCGGTCATCTTTGAAGTGAACCAGGTGCTGCAGGTGCTGACCGGCGTGTTCATCACGCTGGTACGCGATTCAATGACGGTGCTGGCGCTGTTGATCTTCCTCTTCTACACCAACTGGCGCCTGACGCTGGTGGTGGCGGTGATCCTGCCGATCATCGGGCTGCTGATGTCGCGTATCAACCGCCGCCTGCGCTCGCTCAACCGCGAGAGCCAAAACCTGACCAACCAGGCCGCCTATGTGGTGGAAGAGGCCGTGGGCGGTTACAAGGTCGTCAAGTTGCACGGCGGCGAAGCGTACGAATCGCTGCGCTTCAATGCCATGACGAATCGTCTGCGTGGTTACGCCATGCGCGTGGCCGTGGCCGGTGGCCTGAACCAGCCGGTGACGCAGTTCCTGGCGGCGCTGGCGCTGTCGATCATCCTGGCCATTGCCATGATGCAGGCACAGGCCAACCAGACTACGGTCGGCGGCTTTACCGGCTTTGTGATGGCGATGCTGTTGCTGATCTCGCCGCTCAAGCACCTGACCGATGTGAATCAGCCGCTGCAGCGCGGCCTGACCGCCGCTGAGTTCATCTTCGGCCTCATCGACACGCCAATCGAACCGCAAGAAGGCGGCAAGAAGATCGATCGTGCCCGCGGCGATGTCCGCTTCGACAACGTCACCTTCCGCTATGGTGAAGATGGTCGGGCGGCGCTCGACAACGTGAATCTGCACGTCAAGCCGGGCGAGGTCGTCGCGCTGGTCGGACCGTCGGGCAGCGGCAAGACCACGTTGGTGAATCTGCTCCCGCGCTTCTTCGATCCGACCTCTGGCACGATTTCGCTCGATGGCGATGCGCTGGCGGATCTGGCGCTGTATGACCTGCGCCGCCAGATCGCTTTCGTGAGCCAAGATGTGGTGCTGTTCAACGACACCATCGCTGCCAACGTCGCCTATGGCGCGCGCGACGCCTCCGAGATCGACATGGCCCGCGTGCGCCGTGCGCTGGAAGCGGCTTACCTGACCGATGTGGTCGACAACCTGCCCGAGGGCATCGATACCAATGTCGGCGACAACGGTTCGAAGCTGTCCGGTGGCCAGCGCCAGCGCCTGGCGATTGCCCGTGCGATCTACAAAGACGCGCCGATCCTGATCCTGGATGAAGCGACTTCCGCACTGGATTCCGAGTCTGAGCGCCAGGTGCAGGCCGCGCTCGAACGGCTGATGGAAGGCCGCACGACGCTGGTGATCGCGCACCGGCTGTCGACCATCGAAAATGCCGACCGCATCATCGTGCTGGAGCACGGCAAGATTGCCGAAGCCGGAACGCACCGCGAACTCATCGAGCGCGATGGGTTGTATGCTGGACTCCATCGCATCCAGTTCGCTACCCAGTAAGTCTTGCCTTCAGGGCGGCGTGCTCAGGATGCTCAAATCAAAGGAGACATCGTGACGACCACCACGCCGCCCATCAGCCGGTTCCCCGTTCCTGAGCTGGCCGACATTCCCGAAGATATCCGTGCGCGCATCCTGGAGGTGCAGGAGAAGAGCGGCTTTGTGCCGAACGTCTTCCTGGCGCTGTCACATCGGCCGGACGAGTGCCGTGCGTTCTTTGCGTACCACGACGCCCTGATGCTGCGCGAAGGCAGTAGCCTCACCAAGGGCGAGCGCGAGATGATCGTGGTCGCCACGTCCGCCGCCAACCAATGCCTGTATTGCGTGGTCGCGCACGGCGCCATTCTGCGCATCTACGAGAAGAAGCCGTTGGTGGCCGACCAGGTTGCCGTCAATTACCGCAAGGCCGACATCACGCCGCGCCAGCGCGCCATGCTCGACTTCGCGATGAAGGTCTGCACCGCTTCGCACACCGTCAATGACGCCGACTATGACGCGTTGCGCGCGCACGGTTTCGATGACGAGGACATCTGGGACATCACCGGCATCACCGCGTTCTTTGGCCTGTCCAACCGCATGGCGAATGTGATTTCGATGCGGCCCAATGACGAATTCTTCCTGCTCGGCCGCTTGCCGCGCGAGAAGAAATAGGGCGCCAGGGTGCCTACGCCGTCAGCTCGCGCAGCGCTTCGAGCAGCTTGACGGCGGGGCTCGGCAGAATGCCGTGGCGGCGCCGGAACGCTGTGAGCGTGCGGCGCGCGACCAGGCCGGGAATCGGCAGCGGCTCGATCACGCCGGCACGGCGCTCCGCATCGATCATCGGTTCTGCCATCCAGCTCAGGAAACCGGAGCGCGCCACGAGGCTCTTGAGTGCCGTCACCGAGCGCGTTTCCACCACGATGTTCGGCAAGCCATGTCCGGCTGCTTCGAATACCTGGCGCATGTGCTCGTACGGGCCGGTACCGCGCGGTGGAACGGCCCAGAATGCATCCAGCGTATCGGCCAATGTCAGGCCAGGGCGATGGCGTAGCGAATGCTCCGGTGACGCGACCACGAAACTCGCATCCTCCCAGCGGCAATCCGCGATGGCGATGATCTCGTCGGTATCCGGCATCGCCATCGACAGCGCGAGATCGATCTCGTGCTTGACCAACCCTTCGGCCAGCCGGTCCCATACGCCTTCCAGTATCTCCACGCGCAGGTTCGGCCAGCGGGCTACCACAGTGCCCACGGCCAACGGCAAGACATAGCTTGCGATGCTGCCGACTGCGCCCACGCGGATCGTGCCCTTGGCAAGCCCGCGCATCGCATCGATCTCTTCCTGTGCGTAATCGGCCTCGCGCTGAAGCAGCGAGGCGTGTGGCAGGAGTGCCTGCCCGATCGCGGTGAGCTGCATTCCCTTGGAGTGCCGCTCGAACAGCGGCGCGCCCACCTCGTCTTCCAATCGCTTGACGATGCGGCTGAGCGCCGGCTGCGTGACGTGCAGGACCTCCGCCGCACGCCCAAGGCTGCCGGCGGAGACGATAGTGGTGAAGGCGCGTAGCTGGCGTAGATCGAAAGTCATGCCAAAAGGTAATGACTTTGACGAAATAATTCAATATCGCGTTAATCGCTACGGATTCCATACTGGCAGCCTGTTTCAAGGAGGACTGCCTGTATGACCCGCACTTCGCTCGCGCTGATCACCGTGCGCGACGCCACGATCGACCTGCTGCGCCGGCTCGGCATGACCCACGTGTTCGGCAATCCGGGCTCCACCGAGCTGCCGATGTTTCGCGATTTTCCGGAGGATTTCCGCTACATCCTGGGCTTGCAGGAAGCCGTGGTGGTCGGCATGGCGGACGGCTTTGCGCAGGCAACGGGCAATGCCGCGCTGGTGAACCTGCATTCGGCGGCCGGTGTCGGCAATGCCATGGGCAACATCTTCACGGCCTTCAAGAACCGCACGCCGCTCGTGATTACCGCCGGGCAGCAGGCACGATCCATTCTGCCGTTCGATCCGTTCCTCGCTTCCAACCAGGCGACGGAGTTGCCCAAGCCGTATGTGAAGTGGAGCATCGAGCCCGCGCGTGCGCAAGATGTGCCGCTGGCGCTGGCCCGCGCGTATCACATCGCCATGCAGGAGCCCCGGGGCCCCGTCCTGGTGTCGATTCCGGTGGATGACTGGGACCAGACGACAGAGCCCGTTGCCGTGCATGAAGTGGCCACCGCGGTGCGGCCCGATCCGGTCACGCTGGCGCGCATCGGCGACCTGCTCGACGCGGCGCAGCGGCCGGTGTTCGTGGTTGGGGCCGCGGTCGATCGCGCTGGCGCGTGGGATACCGTCGTGCAACTCGCCGAGGCGCACAACGCGCGCGTGTTCACCGCACCAATGGCTGGGCGTGGCGCGTTTCCGGAAGACCATCGGCTGTTTGCGGGTTTCCTGCCCGCCATGCGTAAAAAGATCGTCAGCCTGCTGCAGGGGCACGACGTGGTGTTCGCGCTCGGCGCACCGGCGTTTACGTACCACGTGGAAGGCCATGGGCCGCATGTGCCGGTCGGGGCGAGGCTCGTGCAGTTGATCGACGATCCAGCGACCGCTGCCTGGACCCCGGAGGGCATTTCCGCCGTTGGCAACATCCGCCTGGGCGTGCTGGATCTGCTCGCCCGCCCCGCGCCACCGGCACGGCCGCTGCCCGCGCCACGCGTCAAATCGCCGCGAGCTGAGCCGGGTTCGCCCATGTCGGTTGCGTTTGCGTTGCAGACGCTCGATGCCGTGCGCGGCCCGGCAGACATCGTCGTCGAAGAGGCTCCGAGTGCACGCTCGACCATGCAGGCCTACTTGCCGATGCGCCGCTCCGGCGCCTTCTACACCATGGACAGCGGCGGCTTGGGCTACGGCATGCCGGCGGCAGTCGGCGTGGCACTCGCCAAACCGGGCACACGCGTGATTGGTCTGATTGGCGACGGATCGAGCATGTATTCGATCCAGGCGCTGTGGAGCGCTGCGCTCCTCGAGTTGCCCATGACGTTCGTGATCCTGAACAACCGCCGCTATGCTGCCCTGCAGGATTTCGCGCCGGTGTTCGGCTTTGCCCCAACCGACGCAGTGCAGGGCACGGATCTGCACGGCATCGATTTTGTCGGCCTGGCCAGTGCGATGGGCTGCACAGGCCAGCGCGTGAGCGACCCGCATGCGCTGGAAGCCGTACTGCGTACAGCGCTGCAATCCGCCGGACCAACCTTGATTGAAGTGGAGATCGCCTGATGACGAATACGAACATTGCCCCGCCGGACGCGGTGCAGACCATCTCGATGCTCATCAACGGCGAGCGCGTGCAAGCTGCCAAGGGTGCGGTGTTCGAGCGGCGGAATCCGCTTGACGGCACCGTGGCCACGAGGGCACCAGCCGCTACCGTGGACGATGCGCGTCGCGCTGTTGATGCTGCAGCGGCAGCATTCCCCGCCTGGGCCGCCATCGGCCCGAGCGAGCGCCGCGCGTTGTTGATGCGCGCTGCACAGGCGTTGGAAGCCAAGGGCGAGGCTTTTGCCGTCGCGATGGCCGCAGAGACCGGCGCCTCCGCGCTGTGGGCGGGCTTCAACGTGCATCTCGCTGCGAGCGGTTTGCAGGAAGCCGCCGCCATGGTCACGCAGATTGCGGGCGAGATCATTCCATCTGACGTGCCGGGCAGCCTCGCCATGGGCGTGCGCCAGCCGGCAGGCGTGGTGCTGGGTATTGCGCCGTGGAATGCACCGGTCATCCTGGCGGTGCGCGCGATTGCGTTGCCACTGGCGTGCGGCAACACCGTCGTGTTGAAAGGCTCCGAGATTTCGCCGGCGACGCACGGGTTCATCATCGAAGCCTTGCAGGAGGCGGGCTTGCCAAATGGCGTCGTCAATTTCGTGACGAATGCTCCGGCCGATGCGGGCGCGGTGGTGGAGGCGATGATTGCGCACCCAGCGGTGCGTCGCGTCAACTTTACGGGCTCCACGCGCGTGGGCCGCATCATCGCGCAGACTTGCGCGACGTATCTGAAACCCGTCGTGCTGGAGCTGGGCGGCAAGGCGCCGCTGCTGGTGCTGGCGGATGCGGATATCGACGCCGCCGTCGATGGTGCGGCCTTCGGCGCGTTCGCCAATTCTGGCCAGATCTGCATGTCCACCGAGCGCATCATCGTCGACGAATCTATCGCCGACGCGTTTGTCGGCAAGCTGGCTGCCAAGGCTGCAGCGCTGCCGCTGGGCGATCCGCGCAAGGGGCCGGCGGTGCTCGGCTCAGTGGTCGACATGAGCACAGTCGAACGCTGCAATCACCTCATCGACGACGCCCTCGCCAAAGGCGCGAAGCTGCTGTGCGGCGGCAAGGCCGACAGCACGCTGATGCCTGCCACGCTGCTCGACCACGTCACGCCCGATATGCTGATCTACTCGGAAGAATCGTTCGGCCCGGTCAAGGGCATCGTGCGTGTGAGCGGCGACGATGCCGCCGTCGCCTGTGCGAATGACAACGCATACGGTTTGTCGTCCGCCGTGTTCAGTCGCGATGTAGCGCGCGCGATGAACGTCGCGCGCCGCATCGAATCGGGCATCTGCCATATCAATGGCCCCACGGTGCACGACGAGGCGCAAATGCCGTTTGGCGGCGTCAAGGCAAGCGGTTTTGGGCGCTTCGGCGGTCGCGCTGGTGTGGCGGAGTTCACCGAGCTGCGCTGGATGACGGTACAGACCACGCCGCGCCATTACCCGTTCTGAGCCGAGATGCCGACGAAGATCTCAATCCTCGGCGCGGGCGCGATGGGGTCGTTGTTCGGCGGGCTGCTCGCCGAAGCCAACCAGCATGTCACGCTGCTCGACATCAACGATGCGCATCTGCATGCGATTGCCGCGCACGGTTTGCGGCTGGAAACCGACACTGGCGATCGCCACGTCCGCAACCTGCAGGCCCTGCGCCCGGGCGACGCGACGGACGTACCCGACTTGCTGATCGTCTTCACCAAGGCGATGCATACGCGTGCGGCACTCGCGAGCGTGCGTCACCTGCTTGGCCCGGCAACGCATGTGCTGACGCTGCAGAACGGGCTGGGCAACGTGGAGGCGCTGGCTTCGATGGTGCCGCCGGAACGTATCTTCGTTGGCGTGACCACGTGGCCGGCGGACCTTGCTGGCCCAGGCCACGTGCGCTCACATGGCGCAGGTGCGATCCGCCTGATGAGCGCAGACGGCGAGCGGCTCCCGATGCTGGCACGTGTGGTGGACGTGCTGTCCGCCGCCGGCCTGAACTGCCAGGCGGATGCGAACGTATGGGGCGCCGTGTGGGAGAAGGTCGCCTTCAATGCCGCGCTCAATCCGCTGTGCACAGTGCTGAAGCAGTCCGTCGACGCGCTGGGCGCGGTGGAAGACGGCCCGACGCTGGCGCTGAACATCGTGGACGAAGTGCTGGCCGTGGCGCGCGCCAGCGGCATTTCAGTTGATGCCGCAAAGGTGAACGACAACGTGCGGCACGCCATCGTCGCGCATCAGGGGCACAAGCCGTCGATGCTGCAGGACGTGCTGGCCGGGCGCCCCACCGAGATCGAATCCATCAACGGCGCCGTGGTGGCAGCGGCGCGCCGGCATGGCGTGCCTGTGCCTCACACCGAGACGTTGATGCAATTGGTGCGATTGATGCAGGCGAGCACCGTGCACCAGCAGGCGCCTTAGCAGGCCGGGATACGCAGGGTTTCATTCGATGGCGCGCAGACGCCACCTCAACGGAGACAACCACATGAAGTGCAATTGCAGATTGCCGAGCGCGGCGTCCAAACGGGGGCCGGTATGAACGGAAACCAGACCACGATCGATATCGGCACGGTCCTCGACGATGGGCCGTTTTCCCTCGCGCAGAAGTTGGCGGTGCTGCTTGCGGCCTTCGCCATCGTCATGGACGGCTTTGACGGTCAGTTGATCGGCTTTGCCATTCCCGTGCTCATCAAGGAGTGGGGTATCACGCGCAACGCGTTCGCCCCGGCGGTGGCCGCCGGCCTGGTCGGTATGGGGCTGGGCAGCGCGTTGGCGGGCCTGTTTGCCGATCGCTTCGGGCGACGCTGGGCGTTGATCGGGAGCGTGTTCGTGTTTGGCGTAGCGACATGCTCGATCGGTTTTGCACCCAATGTGGCGACGATTGCCGCGCTGCGATTTATCGCCGGCCTGGGCATTGGTGGCGCGCTGCCGAGCTCCACGACGATGACGGCGGAGTTCACGCCTGCGCGTCGCCGCACGTTGGCGGTGACGGCCACCATCGTATGCGTGCCTCTGGGCGGGATGCTGGCAGGCTTGTTTGCCGGCCACGTGCTGCCGCTTTATGGCTGGCGCGGGCTGTTCTGGATTGGCGGTGCGCTGCCGCTCGTGCTCGGATTTGTGCTGGTGGTCGCGCTGCCTGAATCGCCGCGCTTCCTGGCGCGTCGCCAATCGCACTGGCCGCAGCTTGCACATTTGCTGTCGAGGATGGGGCGCGATGTGTCCGCCAATACGGCGTTTGCCGATGTGGCTGGTCAGAAGGTCATTCAGCACGCCAGTTTCCGCTCGCTCTTCGCGCCGGGGCAGGCACGGGATACGGTCGCGCTGTGGGCGGCGTTCTTCATGTGCCTGCTGGCCGTGTACGCGGCGTTCAGCTGGTTGCCGACGATGCTGGCTTCAGAAGGTTTGAGCGTGGCCGTGGCCGGTTCGGGTCTGACGGCGTACAACCTGGGCGGCGTGATCGGCGCCTTGGTTTGCGCGGTCACCATCGCGCGATGGGGTTCACGTTGGCCAATGGCGATGTGTTGCGTGGGCGCGGCCGCGAGTGCCTTTGCGTTGCAGGGTGTCGACGCCAAGCTGAACACGAACCTGCTGATCGTCGGCCTTGGGCTGCATGGGCTATTCGTCAACGCCGTGCAATCGACGATGTATGCGCTGTGCGCCTACGTTTATCCGACGGCGGTGCGCGCGACAGGCACGGCATCGGCGGTGGCGTTCGGACGGCTGGGCGCGATCCTCAGCGCATTTGCAGGCGCGATGGTTATCACCGCCGGTGGGTCGGTGGCCTATCTGGCAATGCTCGGGATTGTGATGCTGGTGGTGCTGGCCGCGCTGCTGGCGATGCGTGAGCAAATTCCCCGCCTAACGGAGCGCGCGCAAGCATCCATGGCAGCGGCGCCGGTTCCGCACGGCAGCCCGGTCAAACCGTAGCTGCCGCGCTGGGAGCCGTGCTACATCAGGATGATGTCGTACTGCTCCTGGCTGGCGGCCGACGATTCCACTTGCAGCGAAATCGGCTTGCCGATGAAATCGCCCAGCATCGCAAGGTGCTGGCTTTCTTCTTCCAGGAACAGATCAATCACCGCTTGCGAAGCAAGGATGCGAAATTCGCGCGGATTGAACTGCCGCGACTCACGCATGATTTCGCGCAGGATGTCGTAGCACACCGTGCGTGGCGTCTTCACCTGACCCTTGCCCTGGCACACCGGGCACTGCTCGCAGAGCACGTGCGCGAGCGATTCCCGCGTGCGCTTGCGCGTCATCTCCACCAGCCCAAGCTGCGAGAAGCTGTTGACGGTGATGCGCGTGCGGTCGCGTGACAGCGCCTTGCGCAGTTCCGCCAACACCGCGTCGCGATGCTCGGCCGACTCCATATCGATGAAGTCGATGATGATGATGCCGCCCAGGTTGCGCAGCCGCAGTTGCCGCGCGATGGTGTGGGCCGCTTCCAGGTTGGTCTTGAAGATCGTGTCGTCGAAGTTGCGTGCGCCCACGTAACCGCCGGTGTTGACGTCGATGGTCGTCATCGCCTCGGTCTGGTCGATCATCAGGTAGCCACCCGATTTCAGGTCGACCCGGCGCGACAGCGCGCGCTCAACCTCCGCCTCGATGTTGTACAGATCGAAGATTGGCCGTTCGCCGGTGTAATGCGTCAGGCGCTCGACTACGGCCGGTGTGTACTCTTGCGCAAACTCGACAAGCTTCTGATGGTTCTCGCGCGAATCGACCTGGATGCTGCGCGTTTCGTCCGTCACGAAATCGCGCAGCACGCGCTGGGCGAGGTTCAGGTCCTGATACAGGATCGACGGGGCGGGCAGGGTGGTCGCGTTGTGACGGATGGTCGCCCAGATCTTGCGCAGGTAAGCAACGTCGTTGGCAAGTTCTTCGTCGGTCGACTCTTCGGCGATGGTACGCACGATGAAGCCACCGCGTTCCTCAGTGGGCACCATGGCGGTCACGCGCGTGCGCAGCGCCTCACGCTCGGCCTCGTTACCGATCTTCTGCGAGATCCCGATGTGCGGGTCTTGGGGTAGATACACCAGCGTGCGGCCGGCAATGCTGACCTGCGTGGACAGCCGCGCTCCCTTGGTCCCGATCGGGTCTTTGATGACCTGCACCATCAGCGCCTGGCCCTCGAAGAGCGTCTTCTCGATGGCGACCTGGGGGGCGGGTGGCGCGTCCTTGGCGTCACGCGGGTGCCAGATGTCGGCCACATGCAAAAACGCCGCGCGCTCGAGCCCGATGTCGATGAAGGCCGATTGCATGCCGGGCAGGACGCGCACCACCTTGCCAAGGTAAATGTTGCCGACCAGGCCGCGCGTTAGCGTGCGCTCGATGTGAAGTTCTTGAACGGCGGCTTGCTGGACGATGGCCACGCGCGTTTCTTGCGGCGTGATATTGACGAGGATGTCTTCGGACATGGGGGTACCTGGAGAGCGGGTTTCAGCACCCGCCTCCGGGCTTGATCGTATGCGCCCGAAGCGTGTCTTGAAACCGGCCCTCGCACGCTGTCCGGTGCGTGCTTCAGCGGCCGGTCAGGGGCGAGTTACAGCGTGATGCTCGCCTGTGCGAGTAGTGCGGCGGTCTCGAACAAGGGTAGGCCCATGATACCCGAATAGCTTCCCGAAATATGGGCGACAAAGGCGGCTGCGCGACCCTGGATGCCGTACGCGCCCGCCTTGCCGAAGGGCTCGCCGCTGGCGATGTAGCGGGCGATGTCGTTGTCCGTCAGCACGGCAAAGCGCACATCGGAAACAGACAGCGCGTGCATTGGCGTGCCGCTGGCGGTGACGACCGTCACGGCGGTCAGCACGCGATGTTCGCGGCCGGACATGGCGCGCAGCATGCGATGCGCATCGGCGGCGTCGGTCGGCTTGCCGAGGATCTCGCCGCCCAAGCATACCGTGGTGTCGGACGTGAGGATCGGCCGGGCGGGGAGGTCGCGTGCAATGCGGCGGCGCACCGCGGCTTGTGCCTTCAATGCGCAGACACGTTGGACGTAGTCATCGGGCGTCTCGCCGGGGAGCACGGCTTCCAGCGCTTCGGCGTCTTCATCTTCGCCGGCCAGCAGCAGCTCGAAACGCGCGCCGATCTGGCGCAACAGTTCCTGCCGGCGCGGGCTCTGCGAGGCGAGATAGAGGTGCGGCGCGCCGGGTGCATCCATGGTCATACGCGATGATATGGGTGGTTCTGCGTGATGCTCCACGCGCGGTAGAGCTGCTCGGCCAGAAGCACGCGCACCATGCCGTGCGGCAGCGTCAGGCTCGATAGGCGGATCAGCATGCGAGCCTTGGCCTTGAGCGCCGGGTCCAGCCCATCCGCGCCGCCGATCACGAAGGCGATGTCGCCGCCTTCCTGTTGCCATCCGGCGAGGGATTCAGCCAGTGCGACGGTGGTGAGGTCTTTGCCGCGCTCATCCAGCGCGATCATGCGGCAGCCCTTGGGCAGCGCGGCTTCAATGCGCGCCGCTTCAAGCTGCATGACGGTGGCAGCGGTGCGACTGCCGGAGCGCTGCTCAGGCTTGATTTCGCGCAGTTCGATGCGCAGTTCGGGCGGCATGCGCTTGGCGTATTCAGAGAAGCCGTCCTCGATCCAGGACGGCATCTTGTGCCCCACGGCAACGATCAGCAACTGCATGGCGAGACTGCGCGCTCGACGTTACGCTGCGCGCTTCTTGGCCGGAGCGCGCTTGGCTGCCGTCTTGGCTGCCGTCTTGGTTGCCGTTTTTGCGGCGGTCTTGGTGGCGGTCTTGCCAGCACCGGTAGCCCGCTTGGTGGCGGGCTTCTTGGCGGGAGCCTTCTTGGCCGGTGTTGCGGCCTTGGTCGGGCGTTCACCTGCCAGCTTCGGCTTGGTGGTGCGACGCTTGGCCGGCGTGACCTCTTCGGCCTCGTCTTCCTCGTCGTCGTAACCTTCGCTGGCCTTGGGCAAGCCACGCTTGCCGGTGCCGCCCAGTTCGATGCGCACCGGCTTGTCACCCCAGATCTCTTCGAGGTTGTAGTACTGGCGCAGCTGCGGCTGCATGATGTGGACCACGGCGTCGCCGCAGTCGACCAGCACCCATTCGCCTACGTCTTCGCCTTCCACGGCGATGACGTGGCCGCCGGCTTCCTTGACGGCGTCACGCACCGATGCGGCCAGAGCTTTGGTTTGGCGGTTAGACGTGCCGCTGGCGATGACCGTGCGGTCGAACAGTTCGGTCAGGTGGGTCGTATTGAAGACCTTGATGTCTTGCGCCTTGACGTCTTCGAGCGCGTCGACGATCACGCGTTGTAGTTTGCGAATATCCATACTGAGTGAGAAGAACGTTTAAAAGGCGAGAAAAAAGGTCGAAAAGAAGCGCGTGAATGCGGTCAATCACGCGGTCAAGCACTGACCGTGCCATTGGCACGGCGGTACAGCGAATGCGATTGGATCAAGTCGGCCACGCCGGCGGGCAGGTCGATGTCGCAGCGCGCGCCGGTGGCAAGCTGCCGGCGCAGGCGGGTGGATGACAGGTCGACAGCCAGGGTCTGGTCGATCCACATATGGCCTGCGGGTGCGCATTGTATCAATGCCGTGCCGGCCCGGCGCACATCGAGTTCGCGCTGCACCGGCGCATGTAGCGCCTGAAGGTCGAAACCGGGGCGTGTGGCGACGCACAAGTGAACGTATTCGAACAGGTCCTGCCAGCCGTGCCAAGTGTCCAGGCCGACGAGCTGGTCGGCGCCCATGAGCCATGCCATGGAGGTGTCCGGGCCGTAGACACCCCGCAATTCACGCACGGTGTCGATAGTGTAGCTGGGCCCGTGGCGGTCGACTTCCATGCTGCTCGCGTGGACTCGGGCGCGGCCGCCGCGCACCGCTTTGGCGGCCAGTTCGGTCATGGCAAAGCGCAGCGGCGCGGGCGTGATGTCGGCGGCTTTCTGCCAGGACACGCCGGTCGGGATCCACAGCAGCTCATCCAGGTCGAGGCGGGCAATGCACAGCTCGGCCAGGGCGATGTGGCCGACATGCGGCGGATCGAACGTGCCACCCAGCAAGCCAAGCCGATAAGGGCGATCGAGATCGGGGCGCACGAACGTGGGAAGCGTCATACCCAATCGCGCGCCGGCAGGAAATCGGTGTACAGCGCCGCTTCCGGCGAACCCGGTTCCGGCTGCCAGTCGTAGCGCCAGTTGGCCACCGGCGGCATCGACATCAGGATCGATTCGGCGCGGCCGCCGCTTTGCAGGCCGAACAGCGTGCCGCGGTCGAATACGAGGTTGAACTCGACATAGCGGCCACGACGATAGGCCTGGAAGGCGCGCTCGCGCTCACCGTAGGGCGTGGCGTGGCGTTGTTCGGCGATGGGCAGCCAAGCGGGCAGGAAGGCGTCGCCAACCGAGCGCATCATCTCGAAGCTGCGCTCGAAGCCCAGCTCCGCAAAGTCGTCGAAGAATATGCCGCCGACGCCGCGCGCTTCCTTGCGGTGCTTCAGATAGAAATAATCGTCGCACCATTGCTTGAAGCGCGGGTACAGCTCGTCGCCGTAGGGCGCCAGGGCGCCCTGGCAGGTGCGGTGGAAGTGTGCGGCGTCTTCGGTGAAGCCGTAATAGGGCGTGAGATCCATGCCGCCACCGAACCACCAGACGGGCTCGGCGTCGGGGCGCACGGCGACGAAGCAGCGCACATTCATATGCACCGTCGGCACGTAGGGATTGCGTGGGTGGAAGACCAGCGACACGCCCATTGCCTCGAAACCGCGCCCCGCCAATTCTGGCCGGTTGGCGGTGGCCGACGGGGGCAGGGTGTCGCCCATCACGTGCGAAAAACCGACGCCCCCGCGCTCAAGCAGCGCGCCGCCTTCCAGAATGCGGGTGCGACCGCTGCCGCGCAGGCGCTCGGTGGGCGGCTTCTCCCACGCGTCGGTGACGAACGTGCCGCCGTCCAGCGCGCTGGCGGCAGTGGCGATGCGGTCCTGCAGGTCCAGCAGGTAGGCGCGGACGGCTTGGGTATCCATGCGATCAGAAGGGGCCGCTCGTAGGGGCGAGTCAGGCCGAGTCATACGGTTGTCACCATTGTAGCGGGCGGGCAGCCGGGGCAAGTCGGGGATCACCCGGGGTGACGGATGCCGCGCCTGCCCCATGGTGGGGCATCAGCGCGGCTGGCTATTGCTCAATGGCGGATGGCGCGATGGCCGATATCGGTCCGGTACTGGGCGCCGTCAAAGTGGATCTGCTCGATGGCGTTGTACGCCGCGCGCTGGGCCGCTTTGACGGTATCGGCCAGGCCAACCACGCACAGCACTCGGCCGCCGTTGGTGGTCAACACGCCGTCCTTGAGCGTGGTGCCAGCGTGGAAGGTGACGCTGTCTTCGGTTTCCTTCGGGATGCCGGTGATGACGTCGCCCTTGCGCGGCGTGTCCGGGTAATTGTGTGCGGCCATGACCACGCCCAGCGCGGTGCGGCGGTCCCAGTCCAGCTCCATGCCGTCGAGCTTGCCGTCGATGGCGCGGTCGAGCACGTCGTACAGATCGGTCTTCATGCGCGCCATGATGGGCTGCGTTTCCGGATCGCCCATGCGGCAGTTGAATTCGAGCGTCTTGGGGTTGCCTTCTGCGTCGATCATCAGGCCGGCATACAGGAAACCGGTGTAAGGAATGCCATCCTTCTCCATGCCTCGGATCGTCGGCATGATGATCTCGCGCAGCGCGCGGGCGTGCAGCGTGGGCGTGACCACCGGCGCGGGCGAGTAGGCGCCCATGCCGCCCGTGTTGGGGCCGGCGTCGCCGTCGAGCAGACGCTTGTGGTCCTGGCTGGTGGCCAGCGCCACGACGTTTTTGCCGTCGCACACGACGATGAAGCTGGCTTCTTCGCCAGCGAGGAATTCTTCGATCACCACGCGCGCACCGGCGTCACCGAGGCGGTTGTCAGCCAGCATCATGTCGATGGCGCTGTGCGCTTCTTCGGCCGTCATTGCCACGACCACGCCCTTGCCGGCGGCCAGTCCATCGGCCTTGATGACGATCGGGGCGCCTTCCTGGTCAATGTACGCGTGTGCCTGCGCAGCATCGCCAAAGGTCTGATACTTGGCGGTCGGAATGCCGTGGCGGTGCATGAACGCCTTGGCGAAATCCTTCGACGATTCGAGCTGCGCGGCGGCCTTGGTTGGCCCGAAGATGCGCAGGCCCTTGGCGCGGAACAGGTCGACGATGCCGGCGGCCAGCGGCGCCTCCGGCCCGACCACCGTGAAGTGGATGCCCTCGCGCTCGGCAAAGGCGGCCAGCACTTCCGGATCCGTGATCGGGAGGTTCTGCAGGCGCTTGTCGAGCGCCGTGCCGCCGTTGCCGGGGGCCACGTATACCACCTGCACCTTGGGCGAGCGTGCCAGCTTCCATGCCAGGGCGTGCTCTCGACCGCCCGAACCGACCACCATCACTTTCATGCTGTACCTACTCAAAAAATCGAAATCTGGAAAACAAAAACGGCGATCGTGAGGTCGATCGCCGTTATGCGCGTGTCCGGGACTTACTCCCCGATGACCGCGTTGGTGAAGACTTCCTGCACGTCGTCCAGGTTTTCCAGGACGTCGAGCAGCTTCTGCATCTTGACCGCGTCTTCGCCGGTGAACTCGACTTCGGTCTGCGGCTTCATGATGACTTCGGCCAGTTCCGCCTTGAAGCCGGCGGCTTCCAGCGCGGTCTTGACCTTGGTGAAATCGTTGGGCGGGCAGATGACTTCGAGCGAGCCGTCTTCATGGGTGACGACATCGTCGGCGCCGGCTTCGAGCGCTGCGTCCATCAGCTTGTCTTCGGGCGTGCCCGGCGCGTAGATGAACTGACCGATGTGGTCGAACAGGAACGCGACGGAGCCCGATGTGCCCATGTTGCCGCCGTACTTGTCGAAACCGTGGCGGACTTCGGCCACGGTGCGCGTGCGGTTATCGGTCAGGCAGTCGACGATCACGGCTGCGCCGTTGATGCCGTAGCCTTCGTAGCGGATTTCCTCGTAGTTCGCGCCTTCCAGGCCACCCACACCGCGCTGGATGGCGCGGTTGATGTTGTCCTTGGGCATGTTCGCGTCGGTGGCCTTGTCCATGGCCAGTCGCAGGCGCGGATTGGAGTCGGCATCGCCGCCGCCCAGACGGGCCGCCACGGTGATTTCCTTGATCAGGCGCGTCCAAACTTTGCCGCGCTTGGCGTCGGCAGCGGCTTTCTTATGCTTGATATTGGCCCATTTGGAATGACCGGCCATGAAACTCTCCGAGCGGAATGCAGTGGAATCTGGCGCTCAGATGGCGGTTTGACGCCACCTGCACGCTCTATAATCGGTCGCGGATTTTAGCATGCTGCACACGCCCGCCGCCCCGTCCATCCGGTCGACTTGCTGGTGTGTCGTCCCCCCAGATTGATCCTCGTCCAAACGCCATGACCGATCCCATCCTGATTGCCAAGAACGCCAAAGCGGAGTTGGTGCTGTTGCCCCAGCTCGCCAACCGGCATGGCTTGATCACCGGCGCCACCGGCACCGGCAAGACCGTCACCCTGCAAACGATCGCCCAGGGCCTGTCGAAGATCGGCGTACCGGTTTTCCTGGCCGACGTAAAAGGTGATCTGACCGGCATTTCGCAAGCTGGCCAGTCCAACGACAAGCTCAAGGCCCGCCTGCAGGAGCGTGGTCTGGAAGAGCCGCAATGGGCCAGCTGCCCGGTCACGTTGTGGGATGTGTACGGCGAGCGTGGCCACCCCGTGCGCGCCACCGTGTCCGACATGGGCCCGCTGATGCTCTCGCGCATGCTGGAGCTGAATGACATCCAGACCGGCGTGCTCAATCTCGTCTTCAAGATTGCTGATGACTCGGGCCTCGCGCTGCTCGACATGAAAGACCTGCGCGCGATGCTCCAGCACGTTGGCGAGCACTCGTCGGACTACACGAACAAGTACGGGAACATCTCGTCGGCCAGCATCGGGGCCATCCAGCGCAACCTGATCGCGCTGGAAGAGCAGGGCGCCGACCAGTTCTTCGGCGAGCCGATGCTGGATATCAACGACCTGATGCAGACCGTGCGTGGCCAGGGCGTGATCAACATCCTGGCGGCCGACAAGCTGCTCAATGCGCCCAAGTTGTACGCGACGTTCCTGCTGTGGATGCTCTCTGAATTGTTCGAGCATTTGCCGGAGGTGGGCGATGTGGACAAGCCCAAGCTCGCCTTCTTTTTTGACGAGGCGCACCTGCTGTTCAATGACGCGCCGCCGTCGCTGCTGCAGAAGGTGGAGCAGGTGGTGCGGCTGATCCGCTCCAAGGGTGTGGGCGTGTACTTTGTGACGCAGAACCCCGCCGACGTGCCGGACACGGTGCTTGGCCAGCTCGGCAACCGCGTGCAGCACGCGCTGCGGGCCTTCACGCCGCGCGATCAGAAGGCCGTCAAGGCGGCAGCGACAACGATGCGCGCAAATCCGGAATTCAGCATCGAAGAGGCCATTGGCGAATTGGCCGTGGGCGAGGCGCTGATCTCCATGCTGGACGAGGGCGGCCGCCCCGAGGTTACGCAGCGTGCGTTTGTCGTCCCGCCCGCATCGCGCATCGGCCCGATCTCGGACGACGAGCGCCGCGAGCTGATGACCAATTCGCTGGTGGCCGGCCGCTATGAGGCGGCAATCGACCGTGAATCGGCGTACGAAATCCTGAGCGGCCGCGTGGTAAACGGCGGGCCGGCATCTGCGCCGGCACCCGGTTCCATCGGTACGGATTTCGGTGCATCGACAGGTTCAGTGCCCGCACCGGCGCCTGCGCCCGCGCAACCGGAGAGCGGCCGGCTTGGCGATGTCGGCGCAATCCTGACGAAGGGTACGGGCCGCAGCGGCCGGGGCGATTCGATTGTCGAAACATTGGCCAAGTCGACGATGCGCACCATCGGTTCGACCGTCGGGCGCGAAATCGTGCGCGGCGTGCTGGGCAGCATTCTGGGCGGATCGAAGAAGCGCTGAGCGCCCCGACGTACCAAAGACAACAGCCGGCATTGCCGGCTGTTTTTGTTCGCGCTGGGAGCGTGCGATCAGTTTTTCGTGCCGAAAAGGCGGTCGCCCGCATCGCCCAGGCCCGGGATGATGTAGGCGTTTTCATCCAGGTGCGAATCGAGCGACGCCACGAACAGCTTCACGCCCGGATGCGCCTGCTGGAATACCTCCACGCCTTCGGGCGCCGCCACGAGCGCCAGGAACAGGATGCTCTCGTCGGGCACGCCGCGCTTCTTCATCACGTCGACGGCGTGTACGGCGGAGTAGCCGGTGGCGACCATCGGATCGCACAGGATAAAGGTGCGGTCCTCCAGATCAGGCAGGCGCACGAGGTATTCCACCGGGCGGTGTTGCTCGTCGCGGTACACGCCGATGTGGCCGATGCGTGCCGACGGAATCAGTTCCACCAGACCGTCGCTCATACCCACGCCTGCGCGCAGCACCGGCACCACAGCCAGCTTGCGGCCCGCAATGACGGGCGCTTCCATCGGGCCCATCGGCGTGTCGATGTGGCGGCTGGTCAGCGGCAGGTTGCGCGTGATCTCGTAGCCCATCAGCAAGGTGATCTCGCGCAGCAGCTCGCGGAACGTGCGCGTCGATGTGTCCTTGTCGCGCATGTGCGTGAGCTTGTGCTGGATCAGCGGGTGATTGAGGATGAACAGGTTCGGAAAGCGCGGATCTTGTTTCATGGCGGCAAGGAATTCTCAGATGGGGCGCATTGTACCGGCGCGCCCCGTGCCGATTGTGGAGGTGCTCAGCGGCGCCCGCGCATCAGGATCACATACACCACGGCCGAAATCGCGAGTCCCACGAACCATGCATACGTGTATAGCGCTTCGAACACGCCCGGCACGCTGGTGACGAACCCGGCCTGCTTGAAGAAGCCCGGCAGATTGGGCAGAACACCGATGACGAGCGCGACGATGGCACGGCCGTTCCAGCCGTTGCCGTAACCGTAAGGGCCGTCCATGCGGAACAGTTCGCTGGTCTTGAGCACTGTGCGACGCACCAGGAAATAGTCGACCATCATGATCCCCGCCACCGGACCCAGCAGCGCGCCGTAACCGACCAGCCACGTGAAGATGTAGCCCTTGGTGGTTTCCAGAATTTTCCACGGCATCATCGCCAGGCCGATGCCCGCCGTGATGTAGCCGCCGATGCGAAACGAGATCCGATGCGGCGCCAGGTTCGAGAAGTCATACGCCGGCGAAACCACGTTGGCGGCGATGTTCGTCATCAGCGTGGCGGTGATCAGCGCCAGCAAGGCCACGATGACCGACGGGCCCGTCATCTTGCCGGCCAGGGTGACCGGATCCCAGATGGCCTGACCGTAGATGACCACCGTGGACGACGTGACGAGCACGGCCACGAGTGCCAGCAGCCCCATCGGCAGCGGCAGGCCGATTGCCTGCCCGACAAGCTGATCGCGCTGGCTGCGCGCGAAGCGGGTGAAGTCGGGAATGTTCAGCGCCAACGTGGCCCAGTAGCCCACCATGGCAGTCAGCGACGGCCAGAAGAAGCCCCAGAACTCGCCGGCGCGCTTGCCGCCCGCCGAAAACGCCGATGGCGCCGACAGCATCGGGCCAAAGCCGCCCGCGTTGATATACGCCCACCAGACCAAGCCAAGTGCTGCCAGAATCAGCAGCGGGGTGGCCAGCGCCTGGAAGCGCTTGATCGATTCGAGCCCCTTGGTGATCAGCCAGATGTGCAGCGCCCAGAACAGCAGGAAGCAGAAGCCCTGGCCCGGGTTGATGCCCAGCCCCGGAATGTTGCCGCCCACCAGCATGTTGTCGGTGACGACGTTGAGGATCGTGTAGATCGCCTGGCTGCCCAGCCACGTCTGGATGCCGAACCAGCCGCACGCCACGATGGCTCGCAGAATGGCCGGCAACTGTGCGCCGCGCACGCCGAACGATGCGCGCACCAGCACAGGGAAAGGGATGCCGTACTTGGTGCCGGCATGACCTACCAGCACCATCGGCACCAGCACGATCAGGTTGCCCAGGAACACCGTCAACACGGCCTGCCACCAGTTCATGCCCTCGCTCATCAGGCCGGAAGCCAGCATGTAGGCCGGCACCGACACCACCATCGACACCCACAGCGCGGCGTAGTTGGTCGCCGTCCAGGTGCGGGCAGCCTGCGGGGTCGGGTTGAGGTCTTCGTTCCAGAGCGTCGGGTCGGGTGCCCCGGCAGCGTCCGCAGAGAACGCGGGGGAGGTGGTTTGGCTCATGTCGATGAGGAATCCGTTGTCGTTGTTGATATTCGGAATGCTGGCGCGATTGTACGGCGGTCCCGTGTGCCCCAAAGCGAAACCTGTGCCACGTGCGGTGCACCCCGCGCCGGAACGTTTTGTTGAATTCCAATACAATCGACGACGCTATCCAACGCCGCCCGCATCTCTCCGCGCCCCGCTGTGACCACCGCGTCTTCTGCGTCTTCCACTCCCGCAAGAACCACCGATACCGGCGGCCTGCTGCTCGCCTCCGTGGGCGCCGTCCTGTTTTCCGCCAAGGCCATCGTCGCCAAGCTGATGTATCGCTATCAGGTGGACGCCGTCATGGTCATCACCCTGCGCATGCTGCTGGCGGCGCCGCTGTTCATGGCGATGGGGTGGTGGCAGTCGCGCCGTGCGGAGCCGCTGACCGTGCCAGACCGCTGGCGCATCGTCGGCTTGGGGCTCATCGGCTATTACCTGTCCAGCTTTCTCGATTTCCTCGGCCTGCAGTACATCACGGCCGGGCTGGAGCGGCTGATCCTGTTTCTAACGCCGTCATTCGTGCTGCTGATTACATCCACGGTATTCAAGCGGCGCATTACCGGCTTGCAGTGGGTGTCGCTGGCGCTGGCCTATGCCGGCATCGTGCTGGTGTTCGCGCACGACCTCAACCTGGGCGGCAACAACGTGTGGCTGGGCGGCGGATTGGTGCTGGCCAGCGCCATCAGCTACGGTATCTATCTGCTGGCCAGCGGTGAGTTGGTCAAGCGCGTTGGGTCGATGCGGCTGGTTGCCTATGCGATGTGCGTGTCGACCGCAGCCTGTATCGTCCAGTTTCTGGTGCTGCGCCCGGTGTCGGCCCTCGTGTTGCCCTGGCAGGTGTATGGGCTGTCGGCCATCAACTCGGTGTTCTGCACGGTGGCGCCGGTCACGATGACGATGATGGCGGTGGCGCGCGTGGGTGCGCCAGTGGCGTCGCAGGCGGGCATGATCGGGCCGGTGTCAACGCTGCTGCTGGGCTGGTGGCTGCTGGGCGAGCCGATCACGATTTGGCAGATTGCCGGCAGTGCGCTGGTGCTTGCCGGGATGGCGCTGCTGTCACGCCGTCGCGGCTGACAGGCGGCCAATCTAGATAACAATCACAAGGAGTCAGACAGGATGGACTTGGGGCTGAAAGGCAAGCGTGCGCTGGTGTGCGGCGCAAGCAAGGGATTGGGCTTTGCGTGCGCCGACGCGCTGGCCGCCGAAGGCGTGGACGTGGTGATTGTCGCGCGCGGTGCCGAGGCGCTGTCGGCAGCCGCTGACCGCATCCGCACGGCGCACGGCGTGCGCGTGGAAGCCGTCGCCACCGACATCACCACGCCGGAAGGCCGCGCCGAGGCGCTGCTCGCATGCGAGCGACTGGGCGGCTCGCCCGACATTCTCGTCAACAACGCAGGTGGCCCACCGCCGGGCAACTTTCGCGACTGGGACCGCGACGCGTGGAATGCCGCGCTTAACGCCAACATGCTCACGCCCATCGACCTCATCAAAGCCACCGTCGACAAGATGATCGAGCGCCGCTGGGGCCGCATCGTCAATATCACCAGCGGTGCCGTGAAGGCGCCGATCGACGTGCTGGGTTTGTCCAACGGCGCGCGCTCCGGCCTGACGGGCTTCGTGGCGGGCCTGGCGCGTGAAGTCGCCAAGCATGGCGTGACCATCAACAATCTGCTGCCGGGCCAGTTTGAGACCGACCGCCTGACCAAGACGCTGGAAGCTGGCGCCAAGGCTGCCGGCATCAGCGCAGAAGAAAATTTCGACCGCAAGCGGCAGGGCAATCCGGCCCGACGCTTCGGCCAACCGGCCGAGTTTGGCGCCGTGTGTGCTTTCTTGTGCAGCCAGCACGCTGGCTACCTGAATGCGCAAAACATCCTGATGGATGGCGGCAGCTTCCCTGGCACCTTCTAAGCCAATAACGATGACCACCCTTACGCCCGAAAGCGCAGCCCGCAAACGCCGCGTCGCCCTGATCGCACACGATCACAAGAAAGACGACATGATCGCTTTCGCACAAACGCACCGAGCCTTCCTGTCGCAATGCGATCTGCTGGCGACCGGCACCACCGGTGGCCGCTTGGAGAAGGAGGTCGGCCTGACCGTGCAGCGCATGCTGTCCGGCCCGTGGGGCGGCGACTTGCAGATTGGCGCACAGTTAGCCGAAGGCCGTGTCGACGCCGTCATCTTCCTGCGCGATCCGATGACGCCGCAGCCGCACGAACCCGACATCAACGCGCTGGTCCGTGCCTGCGACGTCCACAACATTCCCTGCGCCACCAACCTGGCCACCGCCGACCTGGTGATGTCTGCCCTGCAACGGGTGGCGCCCGATCCGAAGGAGATCCACGCATGACACAAGCGAAAGCCATCCGCATCTTTGAGACCGGCGGTCCGGAAGTGATGCAGTACGTCGATGTCGACGTGCCCGCGCCCGGCCCCGGCGAGGTGACGGTCAAGCAGCACGCCATCGGCCTGAACTATATCGACGTGTATTTCCGCACGGGGCTGTATCCCCAGCCGCTGCCGGGCGGTATCGGCATGGAAGCGTCGGGTGTGGTGGAAGCCGTGGGCCTGGGCGTGACGCACGTCAAGCCCGGCGACCGCGTGGCCTATGCCGGCCGCCCGACCGGGGCCTATGCGGCGGTGCGAACCATGCCGGCCGACATTCTGGTGCGCCTGCCAGATGCGATCGACTTTGAAACTGGCGCAGCGATGATGCTGCAGGGCATGACCGCGCAATACCTCCTCCGCGACAGCTATCGCGTTCAGCCCGGTGATACGGTGTTGTTCCACGCAGCCGCTGGCGGTGTGGGTTTGATTGCGTGCCAGTGGCTCAAGGCGCTGGGCGCAATCGTGATCGGCACCGTCGGCAGCGATGCCAAGGCTGAACTCGCCCGCGCGCACGGCTGCGATCACATCATCGTCTACACGCGCGAGAACTTTACCGAGCGCGTGCGCGAAATCACCGGCGGCAAGGGTGTGCCGGTGGTCTACGACGGCATTGGCAAAGATACGTTTACGGGTTCGCTGGACTGCCTCGCGCCGCGCGGGATGATGGTCACCTACGGCAACGCATCGGGCCCCGTGCCGCCGGTTGACCTCGGTGTGCTGAGCGCAAAGGGATCGCTCAAGATCACGCGCCCGACGCTGATGACCTACACGGCGCGGCGCGAGCTACTGGAACCGATGGCGGGAGAGTTGTTTGATGTGGTGAGCAGCGGCAAGGTGAAAATCGAAATTCACCAACGCTACGAACTGCAGAACGCGGCGCAGGCGCACCGCGATCTGGAAGCGCGCAAGACGACCGGCTCGACGATCCTCTTGCCGTAAGGCGGAAAGTTACCGCCCGGTGGGCTTCACACGCCGGGCGGCGGCAAAGCGCGCATCCTCGCGCACGCGGTCGGGCAGGCCGCGCAGCAGTATGTGCAGCGCGAACGGCACCAGCACGATGTCGTCCACCCAGCCGATCACCGGGATGACATCCGGAATCAGGTCGACTGGCGATACGACGTAGCCCACCAGCAGCAGCGCCGCCGGCGCGAGCCACCAGGGCTTGTCCGGATGGCGCAGGGCAAACCACAGCAGGCGCGCATCGTTGCGCACCACGCTCCACAAGCGGAAGAGTCGTCCGAACATCGTGGGCTCCTTGATGAAAAGCCGGCGTCACATGAGAGCGTTTGACCGGCAAACCATCGTATCAGCTTGGGGAAACTGCCCGGTTTTCAAGATCAGGCGCCATCGCCCATGAAAAAAGCCGGCCCTCTCGCGAGGTGCCGGCTTTTTGCCGCAACGAACCTGTTCATGGTCCGTAGCGAGCGCTCCGAAGTTGGCTTGAGAAGCGCAGCCGTACATGAGTACGGCGAGCATCACGGAGCCAGGATCGGACCGCGCAGTAGGACCGTGGGCAGGTTAGCCCGGAATCTTGCCTTCCACGCCGTCGACGTAGAACTTGATGCCGTGCAGGAAGCCATCGTCGGCGACCTTGTCGGCGGGCAGGACTTCCTTGCCGGTGTTGTCCTTGAGAGGACCCTTCCAGATCGGTGCCGAGCCGTCGATGATGCCCTTCTTGCGGGTCTCGACCAGGGTCTTCACGTCTTCCGGCACCACCGCGTTGTACGCGCCCAGATCGATCGCGCCTTCCTTCAGGCCCCACCACACGGTTTCCGGCTTCCACTTGTTTTCAAGCACGTCGCCGACGACCTTGGTGTAGTACACGCCCCATTTGTTGATCGAAGCGGCCAGGTGGGCCTTCTCGCCAAACTTGGTCATGTCGCTGTCCCAGCCGATCGCGTAGACGCCTTTCTCTTGCGCGGTCTGCACGACTGCTGCGGAGTCGGTGTTCTGCATCAGCACGTCGACCCCTTGGCCGATGAGGGTGGTGGCAGCCTCACGCTCCTTGCCCGGATCGAACCATTTGTTGACCCAAACCACGCGGGTGGTGGCCTTCGGGTTGACGCTGCGTGCGCCCAGCGTGAACGAGTCGATGTTGCGGATCACCTCGGGGATGGGCACCGAACCCACCACGCCAAGCTTGCCCGACTTGCTCATCTTGCCGGCCACCACGCCCGCCAGGTACGCGCCTTCATACGTGCGCACGTCGTATTGGCCGAGGTTGTCAGCGGTCTTGAAACCGGTGGCGTGCTCGAACTTCACGTCCGGGAATTCCTTGGCGACCTTGAGCATCGATTCCATGAAACCGAAGCTCGTGCCGAAGATGACCTTGTTGCCCTGGGTGGCCAGGTCGCGGAACACGCGCTCGGCGTCTGCAGCGCTTTCGGGCACGTTTTCGACAAAGCTCGTCTTCACCTTGTCGCCGAACTTGGCTTCGACTTCCTTGCGGCCGGCGTCGTGAGCGTATGTCCAGCCCGCATCGCCCACCGGGCCGACGTAGACGAACGCGACCTTCAGCGGCTCATTGGCCGGTGCCGGCGCGGCAGCGGCGGGGGCCGAGGAAGCGGCCGGCGCGGCGGTCTTGTCGCCTGCGGCTTCGTTGGATTTGCCGCAACCCCAGAGGGTCAGGGCAGCACCGGCGGCCAGGGCGGCCAGCGTGATCCTGCGGGTAACGTTCATCGATTTCTCCTGTTGTGTGGCTCGTTGACTGTGTTGAAGCTTGAAGCAAAGGACGGGAATGCAGAAGCCGTAGGCAGCAGTTTAGGCAGCCCCTGGGCGGAACGGCTTGCCGAGCGATGCAGGCATGTTCAGGCGGATCCAATCCGGATTGCGCGAGATGATGGCCAGCACGACGATGGTGGCGGCAAACGGTGCCATCGACAGAATTTGCGATGGCACCGATACGCCCATCCCCTGCAGGTAGAACTGCAGGATCGTCACACCGCCAAACAGCAGCGCGCCGAACAGGATGCGCATTGGGCGCCAGGTGGCAAAGGTGGTCAGCGCGAGGGCAATCCAGCCGCGGCCGGCAACCATGTTTTCGACCCACATTGGCGTGTAGACCAGCGACAGGTATGCGCCGGCCAGCCCGCAGCATGCGCCGCCAAACAGCAGCGCGCCAAAGCGGATGGTGCGCACCGGGTAGCCGAGCGCGTGAGCCGACTCCGGCGATTCACCGATCGCGCGCAGCGTGAGCCCCGCGCGCGTCTTGAACAGGAACCAGGCAATCGCGCCGCACAGCAGCAGGCTGAAATAGACCATCCAGTGGTGTGCGAACAGGGCAGGGCCGACGAACGGAATCGACTCCAGCCCCGGGATGCCGTGCGCCTGCGCTGGCAGTGACATGCCGACAAAGCGCTGCCCCATGAAGGCAGACAGCCCGGTGCCGAAGATCGACAAGGCGAGGCCCGTCGCGACTTGGTTGGTAACGAGCACCAGCGCCAGCCACGCGAAGAGGGCCGCCATCACCATGCCGGCAATCGCGCCGGCAGCAAAACCCAGCAGCGGAATCTGCGTCTGGTAACCGACCATGAACCCGACCACGGCAGCCACCAGCATCATGCCTTCCGCGCCGAGGTTGAGCACGCCGGAGCGCTCGTTCATCAAGAGGCCCAGGGCGGCCAGCAACAGCGGGGTGCCGGCGTTGATCGACGCGGCGATCAGGGGAGCGAGACTTTCCATGTGTGAGGCCTGATCAGTGATGCGCGCGCCAGCGCAGGCGGTATTCGATGAGCGTGTCGCAGGCGAGCAGGAAAAACAACAGCATGCCCTGGAACACTCCGGTAATGGCCGACGGCAGGCCCAGGCGCGATTGCGCAAGCTCGCCGCCGATATAGAACAGCGACATCACAATCGCGCCCAGCACCGTGCCGACCGGATTCAGGCGCCCGACGAATGCCACCACGATGGCGGCAAAGCCGTAGCCTGGAGAAATGGATGGCAGCAGCTGCCCGATTGGGCCCGTGACCTCGAAGGCGCCGGCAATGCCCGCCAGGCCGCCCGACATCAGCAGCGCCGTCCACAGCGCCGCACGCGACGAGAAACCCGCGTAACGGGCCGCTTGCGGCGCCAGCCCGCCCACTTGCAGGCGATAGCCCGCAAAGCTGCGGAAGACGAACAACGTCATCGCCGCCGTCATCACGAGCATGAACAGGAAGCCGACGTGCAGACGCGTGCCGGCCACGAGCGTAGGTAGAACAAATGCGCTGTCGAACACGATCGACTGCGGGAAATTCATGCCGTTCGGGTCCTTCAACGGCCCGTTGACCACGTACAGCAGCAGCAACTGCGCGATGTACGTGAGCATGAGCGAGACGAGGATCTCGTTGGCGTGGAAACGATCGCGCAGCAGCGCGGTAATGGCGGCCCACAGCGCCCCGCCGATCAGGCCGGCGACGACGGCCAGCACCAACGCAAAGCCGCCGGGGATGGCGGGCGTGGGCGTATCGAAGTAAATGATCGTGGCCGCCGCGAAGATGCCGCCGACGATGAGCTGCCCCTCCGCGCCGATGTTCCAGACGTTGGCGCGATAGCACACGGACAAGCCCAGTGCGCACAGCACCAGCGGCACGGTCTTGAGCAGCACTTCACCAATCGCGCGTTTGCTGGCCAGCGGCTCGACCAGAAACACGCGCATGCCCGCCACCGGGTCTTTGCCCAGCAGCGCGAACAGCAGCAGGCCAAACACCATCGTCAGCACCAGCGCGATCAGCGGCGAGGCATAGGCCATGGTGCGCGACGGGATTGCGCGCAGCTCCAGCGAGATCGGCAGCGCCAGGCGGCCGCCATGCATGACGTCAGCCATGGGCTACCTCCGAGGTTGCTGCCGGCGAAGCCGCCGCTTTGTCCCACATGCCGCTCATCCACAGGCCGATCTGTTCGCGGTCGGTGGCGTGCGTGGGGGTTGAAGGGGAGAGGCGCCCGTTGGCGATCACGTGTAGGCGATCGCACAGCGCAAAGAGTTCGTCGAGTTCTTCTGACACGATCAGGATGGCGCAGCCCCCGGCCTTGAGCGCGAGGATTTCGTTGTGGATCTGGGCCGCCGCGCCCACGTCCACGCCCCAGGTCGGTTGCGCGACGATGAGCACGCGCGGCGCGCATTCAATTTCGCGGCCGACGATGAATTTCTGCAGGTTGCCGCCCGACAGACTCTTGGCCAATGCATCCGGGCCGCCGGCCTTCACGCCAAATCGATTGATGATGCCGGTGGCCAGCTTGCCTGCCGCCTTCTTGTCGATGAGCCCGCCACGCACCTGCGGCGCACGCTGACGCGTCAGCAGCGTATTGGCGGCCAGCGACAGCGATGGCACAGCGCCGCGCCCGAGGCGCTCTTCCGGCACGAACGACAGTCCGCGCTTGCGGCGTGCACGCGGGTCGAGCTTGGCGACCGGCTCGTTGCCGATGCTGATGGTTTGTGCCGGGGCGCGGGTGTCTTCGCCAGACAGGGCCGCCAGGAGTTCCTGCTGCCCGTTGCCTGACACGCCCGCAATGCCGACGATCTCGCCGCTGCGCAATTGCAGTGCGATGTCACGCAACTCCGTCGCAAAGGCGTGTGCCTTGGGCAGCGACAGACCGGCCACTTCCATGCGCACTTCGCCCGGTGTGGTCTGCGGGCGCAATTCACGCGGAGGCTCGCCGCCGATCATCATGCGCGATAGCGACGCCGCCGTTTCCTGGCGCGGGTCGCACACGCCCGTGACCTTGCCCATGCGCATCACCGTGGCGGCGTGGCACAGGGCCTGAATCTCGTCGAGCTTGTGGCTGATGTAGAGGATGCTTGTGCCCTCCGCCGCCAACTGGCGCAGCGTCACGAAGAGCTTCTCGACGGCCTGCGGTGTCAGCACCGAGGTCGGTTCGTCAAGAATCAGCAGGCGCGGCTTGGTGAGCAATGCGCGCACGATTTCCACGCGCTGGCGCTCGCCGACGGACAGCGTGTGCACATGGCGATGCGGCTCCAGCGGGAGGCCGTATTTCTCGCCCGTGCTGCGCACCTGATCGGCCACGTCGCGCAGGTCGGTACCCGCGGGCAGGCCGAGCAGAATGTTCTCTGCCACCGTAAGCGTGTCGAACAACGAGAAGTGCTGGAACACCATGGCGATGCCCAGCGCGCGGGCCTGGTGCGGATTGGCGATCTCGACGCGCTGGCCGTCGAGCAGCATCTCGCCGGCGTCAGGCTGCACGGCGCCGAAGATGATCTTCATCAGCGTCGACTTGCCCGCGCCGTTTTCGCCCAGCACGGCATGGATCTCGCCCGGCGCGACTGTCAGGCTGACGCCGTCGTTGGCGACCACGCTCGGGTAGCGCTTGGTCATGCCCGTCAGCGACAGGCGTGGTGGGAGTGGTGTCACAACAGTTGGCTCGTGGTTTCCGTGCCGCTCACCGTGCAGGGTACGCAGCGGAGGCGGTCTCATTTTGGGTGTTGACGACACTTCACAGCAGGCAACGCCGATGCAGGTTCGCGCCGACGCATCGCAGCAATCATCATGGTTGTGTGATGCTTGCCATCAACAACAAATTATATCGTCCGGCACCGCACCGGACGGCGATTTCGGCCAGCTCGCGACTGCCTCGTACGAGGGGTGGCGGAGTGCAAATCCCGTGCCGGGTCCATCGGGGCCATTTGGAGGTTGCAGCTTGTCATGCCGACGTATGCAGGTTGCACGCTCAGCCCTCGGGTGGGGCGCGCAGGCCGCCTTGCACCTGGCCGGTGCGCGCCCGTGGTTCGCCACTTTGCGCTAAAGTTCTTGGTTTGCTCCGGCGCGGGCTGCACGTCTGCGCCGCGTCTCGTTCTCCCTTCATGACTGCTCCCGCTCCTGCACGATCCCGCATGCCCGGCCCGATTCCCGGCTGGCTCCTGTTGCTTGGCGCGCTCACGGCCATCGGCCCCCTGTCGGTCGACATGTACCTGCCGAGCCTGCCGACCATCGCGCGCGATCTGAATACGTCGTCGGCTGCGGCGGGGCTCACGCTGACCGTCTTCCTGATCAGCCTGGCGATCGGCCAGCTCATCTATGGCCCGGCTAGCGATCGGTTTGGCCGAAAGCCGCCGCTCTATATCGGTCTGGCGATGTACGTGGCGGCATCCATCGGTTGCGCGTTTGCCAAAGACGCCACGATGCTGGCCGTGCTGCGCGGCGTGCAGGGATTTGGCGGCTGCGCGGGCATGGTTATCGCACGCGCTGCCGTGCGTGATCGCATGGACCCGGGCGGCGCCGCGCAGGCGTATTCCACGCTGATGCTGGTGATGGGGGTGGCGCCGATCCTCGCACCGATGATTGGCGGCGCGGTGCTGCAATTCGCAACGTGGCGGGTCATCTTTGCTTTGCTGACGGCATTTGGCGTGCTGTCGCTGGTGGCCGTGCACTACCTGATGCGCGAGTCGCTGGCGCCCGAGCAGGCGCGCAAGCTGGCGGTCAGCCACGTGCTGCGCGACTACTGGGAACTCCTGCACGATCACCATTACGCCGCCTATATGTGGTGCGGCGCGGTGTTCCTGTCGGGCATGTTTGCGTACATCACCGTGTCGTCGTTCGTGCTGATCGACGGTTATGGGCTGACGCCCTCTCACTACGCGTGGGTGTTCGGCAGCAACGCGGCGGGGATGATCGCGGCCTCGCGCGTGAATGTGCGGCTGGTGCGTAAATATTCGCCGGCGCGCGTGCTGCGGCGGGCGCTGTGGGTGCCGGCCGTTACCAGCGTGCTGGCTGCTGCGGCCGCCGCTGCGGGTTTTACGCCGCTGCCGCTCGTGCTGGCGGCGCTGTTCTGCTACATCGCGTCGATCGGCTGCATCTCGCCCAACACCGGCGCCCTTGCAATGGCGGGGCAGGGCGCGCGTGCGGGTACGGGCTCGGCGCTCATGGGCGCCATGCAATTCGGCCTCGGCATGGTGACCGGTACGGTGGTTGCCGCCATCGGCCAGACCGCGCTGCCGCTGCTGGGCATGATGGCCGTGTGCGCCATCGCCGCCCTTGTTCTGGGCCTGCGCATCACGCGCGAAGAGCCCGGCGCCTGATCCTCGCGCTTCCGGCTATTCCTCTACGCCTCTTGTTCTAGAGGCGTCTTCCTCTTTTCATATGACTCGGGCATAACATGCCTGTCACGCTGACCGTGTCCGGCACCTATGATGAGTGCAGCCGGACCGCGTTCCGCCGCGACTTGGCCCTGAGCGACTAAGGGTTACTTCTTATACAGAATTTATCGACAATTTATTAACGTATCGCTTTCGTTTTCAATCGCGCATCGTTTTGCCGGGATCTTCCCGCCAACGGCGCACACGGGACGGGGGTTAAGTTGCAGTGCACGATTCACCGGCTGGGCGAACTGGCGTTGTTGTGCGAAGTGCCGCCACCGGCCACCCTGACTTGTCAGCAGCGCATCTGGGCGATGGCTTCGCGCGCGTCCAACTGGGCGGGCGTGGTCGACGTGGTGCCCGGCATGAACAACCTCACGCTCGTGTTTGGCCCGTTGGCTGATGCGCAACGATTGACCACTCAACTGCGCGAGGCCTGGGAAGAAAGCCAGGCGCTGGTGGCCGACGGCAAACTCGTCGATATCGAAGTCGCCTATGGCGGTGACGAAGGTCCCGATCTGCGCGAAGTGGCCAAGCACACCGGCCTGAGCACGGCCGAAGTCGTGCGTCGTCACACCGCGCCCGAATACATCGTCTATTTCCTGGGTTTCCAGCCGGGCTTTGCCTACATGGGCGGGCTCGACAAGTCGCTCGCCACGCCACGCCGCGCCGAGCCACGCATGGCCGTGCCGGCCGGCTCGGTGGGCATCGGCGGCGAGCAGACCGGCATCTACCCGGCCGCATCCCCCGGTGGCTGGCAATTGCTTGGTCGCACAGACGCGGCGCTCTTCATGCCGCAGCGCAATCCCCCCACGCTGCTCTCGCCTGGAGACCGCATCCGATTTGTTGCCTCGAAGGTGCGCGCATGAGTTCGAAACCCCAACCCATGATCGAGATCGTGCGGGCCGGCGTGCTGGCTTCCGTGCAAGACCTGGGCCGCACCGGCTATCGCCGCTTTGGCGTGTGCACATCCGGCGCGCTCGATCCGCTGTCGCTGTATGTGGGCAACCGCCTCGTCGGGAACCGCAGTGATGCGGCGGGCATCGAGTTCACGCTGGGCAACGCCACGCTGCGCTTCCACGCCAACGGCTTGATCGCGCTGACGGGCGCCGATTGCCGCGCCACGCTCGACGGCGCGCCGGTGCATGCATGGCGCGCCATCCCCGTGCAGCGTGGTCAGACGCTGACCTTGCGTGTGGCGCAGGGCGGTGTGCGAGCGTATCTCTGTGTGGCCGGCGGCATCGATGTGCCCGAGATGATGGGCTCGCGCAGCACCGATCTGAAAGCCGGCTTCGGCGGCCTCGAAGGGCGCCCGCTGAAGGACGGCGACAGGCTGCCGGTGTTGCCTGCAGACACGACGTACGCCCCCGACATCAGCGGCGATACCGTTGCCGTGAAGGCCGCACGCTGGACGTTCGACCGCGCGCAGAAGGACACACCCGTCATGCGCGTGCTGCCGGGTCCCGAATACGACGATTTCGTTGCCGACGCACAAGCCGCGTTCTGGGAATCGGACTGGACGCTCACGCCTAACAGCAACCGCATGGGCTTTCGCCTGCAAGGGCCGGAACTCAAGCGCAAGAAGCAGCGCAGCAGCGATCTGCTCTCGCATGGCGTGGTGCCGGGCGTGATCCAGGTGCCGCCGTCGGGCCAGCCCATTGTGCTGATGGCCGATGCGCAGACCACGGGCGGCTATCCGAAGATCGGCTCCGTCATCCTGGCCGACCAATGGCGCCTGGCGCAGATTCCGCTTGGCACGCGCGTGCGCTTTGAGCGCGTGACGCTGGAAGAGGCTGAAGCCGCCCGCGCCGACGTGGCACGGTATCTGCAGCAAATCGAAACCGCGCTGGATTGGCAGCGCCAGGGCATTTTGTCGAGCGCGCACCGCACCGCCAAGACGCGACTGAACGCCTGATGCACCGGAAGACAACACCATGACTGCAATTGATCTGAACGCCGACCTTGGCGAAGGCTGCGATACCGACGAGGCGCTCCTCACGCTGGTGAGTTCCGCCAACATCGCCTGCGGCTGGCACGCCGGCGACGTCAACACGATGCGCCAGACCGTCGGCTGGGCGCTGCGCCAGGGCGTGTCGATCGGCGCGCATCCGAGCTTTCCTGATCGCGAAAACTTCGGCCGCACCGAGATGCACCTCCCGCCCGATGAAATCTACGCGGGCGTGCTGTTCCAGATTGGCGGGCTCTCTGCCATCGTGCGTGCGCAGGGCGGCAAGCTGGCCCACGTGAAAGCGCACGGCGCGCTGTACAACCAGGCTTCGCGTGACCGGCCTCTGGCCGTCGCCATCGTGCGCGCGATCCGTGATTTCGATCCGTCGCTGGTGGTGTTCGGTCTGGCGGGCGGTGAGCTGGTCAAGGCAGCGCGCGAACTTGGTCTGCAGGCCAAGGAAGAGGTGTTTGCCGATCGCGGGTACAACGCCGACGGCTCGCTCGTCAAACGCGGCACGCCGGGTGCCTTGATCGACAGCGAAGATGCCGCGTTGGACCAGACGCTGACGATGGTGCGCGAGCAGCGCGTAAAGGCCATCGACGGCACGTGGGTTCCGATCCGCGCGGAAACGGTTTGTCTGCACGGCGACGGCGCGCATGCGCTGGCGTTCGCGCGACGCATTCGGGAACGGCTGGGCAGCGAGGGTATCGCTGTTCGCGCCGGCGCCTGAGCCACGGCCCCGTCCTTCCAACGGGGCTTTTTATTAACTTGGGGGGGGAAGCACCACATGGGTACGGCAGTGAATCTATGGCCGCTGATCGGGGTGGTCGTCATCATCGCGGGGTTCATCCTGCGATTCAATCCGATGCTGGTGGTGGCTGTGGCCGCCATCGCCACCGGCTTTGCGGCATCGATGTCCATCGGCCAGATCCTGACGGCGATCGGGACGGGCATCATCAAGACGCGGACGTTGCCGCTGATCATCCTGCTGCCGCTCGCGGTGGTGGGTTTGCTCGAGCGTCACGGCTTGCGTGAGCACGCGCAGAACTGGATCTCGCGCATCCAATCGGCCACGGTGGGTCGTCTGCTGATCGTCTACCTCGCCGTGCGCGAGCTGACGGCGGCGGCGGGCCTAACGAGCCTCGGCGGGCATCCGCAGATGGTGCGTCCGCTGCTGGCGCCAATGGCAGAAGGCGCCGCCGAAAACCGCTTCGGCAAGCTGCCGGCGCCGGTGCGCGAACGTCTGCTGGCCTTCTGCGCCGCCACGGACAACGTCGGCCTGTTCTTCGGTGAGGACATCTTCGTGGCCTTTGGCGCCATCGCGCTGATGCACACGTTCCTGCTCGGCTCGGGGATCGACGTGGAACCGCTGCACATCGCGGTGTGGGGCATCCCGACTGCGGTCTGCGCGTTCCTGATCCACTCGGTGCGCCTCAAGCGCCTGGACGGCTGGCTTGCCCGTGAAATGGGTGCCGCCGCTAACACCAACGCGGCCGCGGCCAAGCAGGGGTAAGCCATGATTCTGTCGATCAATTATCTGTACTGGCTGGCCGGGATCATCCTGACGATCACCGCGCTGATGACCTTTGCCGACAAGGGCCACCCGCGTCGCTGGACCACGGGCCTGTTCTGGGCGATCTTCGCCGTCATCTTTCTCGTTGGCGACAAGATTCCGCCGATTGCGGTGGGCGTCGGCGCCGTGGTGATGGCACTGCTGGCCGGCACGGGTGGTGTGACGCTGGGCAAGCACGGCGAACTGCCGGCAGAAGAGCGCCGCGCATCCGCCAAGCGCCTGGGCAACCGCCTGTTCATTCCGGCACTGACCATTCCGCTGGTCACTGTCATCGGCAGCGTGTTCCTCAAGGACATCAAGATTGGCGGCGATTTGCTGCTCGATCCGAAGAACCAGACCTTCGTCTCGCTGGGCCTGGGCTGCATCATCTCGCTCGCGCTGGCGTGCTGGTTGACGCGCGACACGCCGGTGCAAGCCATGCGTGAATCGCGCCGGCTGACGGAGTCGCTCGGCTGGGCGCTGGTGCTGCCGCAGATGCTGGCCATGCTGGGTCTCGTCTTCGCCGATGCCGGTGTGGGCAAGGCCGTGGCGCACCTGACCACCGCTTACATCAACATGGACTATCGCCTCGTCGCGGTCATCGTCTATTGCGTGGGCATGGCGCTGTTCACCGTCATCATGGGCAACGGCTTTGCGGCCTTCCCGGTCATGACGGGCGGCGTGGGCGTGCCGATCCTGGTGGGCGTGTTCCATGGCAACCCGGCGGTGATGGCGGCCGTCGGCATGTTCTCGGGCTACTGCGGCACGCTGATGACCCCGATGGCGGCCAACTTCAATGTCGTGCCGGCTGCGCTGCTGGAGCTTTCCGATAAGAACGCTGTGATCAAAGCGCAAGTCCCGACCGCGCTGCTGTTGCTTACAGCCAATATCGTGCTCTTGTACTTCCTGATGCTTCACTAATCGTGTTTAATGCGTCGCGTGCGGTGTGCGTCACGCGGGCGGCTCTTAGCCGGCCGACGCCACCAAGCGCGATCGCTGCCCGCGAGACAAGGGCATGCGGTCGTGTAGACCTCGCATCGTGCTCTTCTCCGGGGGGATTCATGAGCAGCCAGATGACGAGCGGCCGTTCCATGTCGGGACGCCGCTTTCTTTGTGTTCTTGCAGTCAGCGCCCTGTCGCTGATTTCCGCCGCGCAAGCCCGCGCGGAAACGCTCCGAGTGGCCACGCCGTATCCGGCCCTCAATTTCCATACGCAAAACCTGCAGGCCTTCGCCAGCGCCGTCAGTGCCGCCACCAACGGCGGGCTCAAGCTGGACGTCTATCCGAACGGGACATTGCTCAAGCCGGCCGCCATCTTTGATGGCGTCAAGGACGGCAAGGCCGAAGCGGGCGAGGTGATGCTTTCGACGCTGGCCCAGCGTGATCCGCTCTTCGGCGTGGATTCAATTCCCTTCGTGGTGTCGGGCTACAACGATGCGCGCCTGCTGTGGGATGCCTCGCGCAGCCACATCGAAGCGCTGATGAAGGCCAACGGATTGCGCCTGCTGTACGCCGTGCCCTGGCCGCCGCAGAACCTGTATTCCGAAACACCGATCGCCCGTTTGTCCGACCTGAAGGGACATCGTTTGCGCACCTATAACGCGGCGCAAAAGCGCATTGCCGAGCTGTACGGTGCGCAGGCCGTGCAGGTGGAGGCCGCCGACCTGACCGCCGCGATTGCCGGCGGCCGGATCGACACCATGGTCACCTCGCCGTCCACCGGTTTGGAAACGAAGGCTGGCCAGCGCATGACCTATTACTACAAGGTCAACGCGTGGATCCCGAAGAACGCCGTGTTCGTCAACGAGGCGCGCTTCGCCAAGCTACCGCCGGCGATGCAGCAGACCGTGCTCAAGCTCGCCAAGGAGTACGAGACGCGCGGGTGGGATTCGAGCCGCCAGACTTATGAGCGCGATGAAGCCGAACTCGCCAAGACCGGCGTGCGCGTGCTCAATCCGGACGTGACGCTGCAGGGCGATATGCGCCGCCTGGGCGAGCGTCTGACGCGCGAATGGCTGCAAACCGCGGGCACGGAGGAAGTCGACATCCTGTTGAACTTCGAGAACAAGCGCAGCAAGGCAAACTGACGCTGCAACGCGCTTGGGCATGATGTTCGACGGACGTTTATCATCGTTTTAGTCTTACGCTGCACGCAGGAGAACGTCATGCCTACCGTCCTCGTCACCGGTTTCGATCCGTTTGAGAACGAACCCATCAATCCGTCGTGGGAAGCCGTGCGCACCCTCGATGGCCAAGGAATCGCCGGTGCCGAGATTGTCGCGCGCCAGTTGCCGGCCATCTTTGGTGAATCCAACAAAGTGCTCGGCAAGTTGCTGCAGACGCTGCAGCCGGATGTGGTGATCGCCGTGGGGCAGGCTGGCGGCCGCGCCGAGATGGCCATCGAGCGCATCGCCATCAACGTCGACGACGCACGCATTGCTGACAACGCCGGTAAGCAACCCATCGATATCGCCATCGCAAGTGATGGGCCGGCCGCGTATTTTTCAACGTTACCGATCAAGGCTATCGTGCGCGAACTGCGTGCGGGCGGCGTTCCTGCATCGGTCTCGCAGACGGCGGGTACCTTTGTCTGTAACCACGTCTTCTATGGGCTGATGCATGCCATCGCCCGCCACAAGCTGCCGACGCGCGGCGGCTTTATCCACATCCCGTATCTGCCGTCGCAGGCAGCCAAGCACCCGGGGCAACCGAGTATGGCGCATGACACCATCGTCACGGGCCTGCGCATCGCCATCGAGACAACGCTGCGCACGCTGCACGACGTACGCGAAACGGGCGGCCAGCTGCACTGAGCCAGCGCAGCAGCTCGGCGCGCTGGTCAGTCCGTGAAGCGCGTATGCCGTTGCAGTTCAATGCGTGCCGACGCGCTTGGGGCCGCATAGCCAGAGGCGATTGGAGCGGTGTCGACCGGTGCCGGTTCAAGTTCGATGAACGCAGATTCGTCGTCGTGCGGTGTGGCCGGGTGTTCCAACTCGGGCAGCCTCGGCGCTGGCTCGGTAGCCCGCACAAGCTTGCGCAGCCGTATCGATTTCTCCGGCAATTGCGTCACGGCCGGCGATGCAGCAGCGATGACTGGCGCGGCAACTTCCACACCGTCCAACGCTATGTCTGGAGCCTGCGCGACGGCCGCTGCGGCTGCGGTAACGGCTTCGGATTCCTCGGGCTCGTGGGTCTCTATTAGTGCGACCTGCTCGGTAGCAAGGTTCTCGTGCGGAACGCCCGGTGTGGTTGGCTGGGCGATGACGGCCACGGTGGTCTGATCCGACACTTCGGCCTGCTGCCGATGTTGCCGATGCGGCCTGGTCTGCCAGCCAAGCAGCGCAGCGGCCAATGTGCAGGCCACGCCAATTGACAGCACGGTCATGCGTTGACGCCATTGCCCGCGGGTAGTTGCGCCGGCTTCACCGTAGGTTTTGGAGGCAGGATCGGCGGGCGTACTCACCTGTGTGCCGACGATGGCCAGCGCCTCGTCGAGTGGTGGCCCGAAAGGCGGCGGCATACGCACCAGACCCGGTAGGCGCAGGTGTCCGTCAATGATGAAGTGGGGCGATTCCAAGTCCGTCTCCGCTGATGGCCGCAGCGGACGTCAAAGCAAAGCCGGCTGCGCAAGCAGGCGCCATGCTAAGCGGTGGGTGGACGGTGGTCGATCAGATTGATCCTAAGTCGATGCGGGCCGCACCGAAGGCTGGGGAGGTCGCTGGCCTGTCGTTTCTGCGCCAAGCCAGGAATGTGAATATCGCAGACGTTTACGGTGCTGGCGACCAGTGCGGATCGTTGAGCTGCTTTTCCAGCAGGCGGATTTGCTGCTGCAGCGATTCAACCTGGGTCTGGTACGCGCGGCGCTCGATGTCCAGCGCCTTGGTCTCCTGCCGCATGGTCTGCTGCTCGGTCAGCATCTTCTGGCGCTGCGCCTGCATGATGCGCACTTCCTGGCTGAGCGATGCGGCACGCTGCTGAGCTGCCTGGGCTTCGCGCTCCAGTTGCGCCTTCTGGCCCGCCGTGACGGCGCGGCGCAGATCATCTTCGGCCCATGTCCGGGTCTGGCTCGCCAGTGTGTCGTATGCGCCTTCGGCCGGAGCGACCGACGCAAACTTGTACACACGCCACAGTTCTTTGCGATACGACAGGGCAACGTAGGCCGTGGTGTCTTCGTTGACGAGCAGCAGGCTGGTGCCGTAGTCGCCGTTGTAGGTCGTGCGCAGTTCGGTCAAGCGCTTCTGCGCCAGCAACTGCTGCAGCTCGGCAACGGTGCCGCCCGACGCAGCCGTGGACACTGCCGGCGCTTGTGGCGCGCTGGCTTGCGCGTGGACGAAACCGGCGCCTGCAACCGAGGCTGCGGCAACGAACGAGAGGGCGGTTCGGCGAAAAACGAGAGACATCGCAAGGTTCAGAAATCGGAGCCGACGCGACTATATCAGCTTTGCACTCCAGGCCCTGCGGCAAGCGGTCCGATTTGACGTTCCGCAGCTTTTGAATCATGGCGGCGTCGCGCCTCGGCGACGATGCACTGCCACTCGTTGCGGGAAACGCGCTCGCGAAACATCTCGATCAGGAAGTCGCCCAGGTTCTGACGTGGCCTGGCCATGCCAAGCGTGGCTTTCAAGCGTCTCAATTCGTTCTGCAGTCGCGTGACCCGTGCCCGCGCCTTGGCCTGTTTCAGCGAACCGGCAGGGAATGTTCTTACTGAGGCTTCGGCTGCTGCGAGCGCACGCACAAGATCGGCACGTTGCTGTTGAAGCGGCTCAGTCCCGTCGTTGCGATTACCGAGGGTATCTTGCAAAGGAGATTGCCTGTCCTCTAGGCGAGCAAGGGCGTGGCGCATTTCGATGCTCCTGTATCGGGTCTAGGTACCCGAACCCCGACGCCAATCGGGGTGGCCGGGCACAAGGCAAGGTTGGCGTACCGGCGATACAGGAAACCGGCGAGCGCGAGCGCTCCCTCACCAAGGCCCGGCCATAGGAGGCGCTTGATGAACGGGCGTAAAAAAACCGCCAGCCGGCGGTTACCCGCCTGTATCTGCTCTCGGACGCCAATCCGAGGTCACGTTGTGTGCGTGACGGGCGGCAGTATAGCGCAGGGGTTGCGCGCTATTTGTGCCAAGTCGTGAAGCTGAGATGCCCCGATGCCGACCGGGCGGCGCGTAAGCGCTCTCTCGCCAAGGCACGGCGAAGGAGAGGGCGGGTGTCAGCGGTTCTGCATCTCCTTGAGCCACAGGCTCATCAGCCCAGCGCGGCCACGCACGCCGAACTTGCGATAGACGTTTGTGATGTAGGAGTGCGTGGTTGAAACGGCAAGGCCGAGCTGTTCCGCAATCTGCTTTTCTGCGGCCTCGGTCAACAACAGTTGCAATACCCGGGACTCGTGAGGCGCCAGACGCGCCTGCAGTTGCGCCAAGGGGCTGCGCTCTGCCAGCGTCCTCGTTGCGGTGACGTTACGCGCCACGCCAATGCGCAGTTGGTGCTCGACGCTCCACTGTGCCGACCACGACAACTGGACATCGGTGCCAAGCTGGTGGCGATAGCGATTCTCGAATCCAGTGCACTTTGCACCTGCCTGAACGCGACCCGCTTCCCGTTGCGTTCTGTCGCGGTCGTCCGGCGCTACAAGCTCGAGCATGCATTGCTCGACCAGCTCGGATGGCCGATAACCAAGGATGTCCTGCCACGCCGCATTGGCGTGACGGATCCGCCCACGCTCGTCGACCAGAAAGACGCCATCCGGAAGACTATTGGCCAAAGCGATCGCGCTCACATCATTGAGGACTTCCATGGTCTGCCGCGTTTGGTTGCAATACAAAAGAGAACTGATGGCCAGGCGCCGATGTGCAATACCAAGCTGGGTCGCAATCCCAGGCAGCGACAAACAGTTGCACAAGGCTGTGATCATGACAGCGCTGCCAGCACTTGCCGCGCTCCCGGATATGTTGATCCGCGCCCGCTGCACCAAAAAAAAGCAGCCGGCACGAACGGCGTCTGCTGGCGGGTTCATGCCCTCTAATTAGCAGGGTGCCAGTCAGAATAGCGTCTGCTATCGTTCCCGACAATATACGGTGTCAGCATCATGCCAAATAAGAATGTTCAGCACCTGTGCGGTTCCATGGGACCGACGCGGGGCGGGCAACGGGGAAAACAGCAAGTCGTCTGGCCCTCGCAGGCCAAACCTGACTCGTAGACACGGGGTGAGCGGATTCTCCCCTTGTCTTTTCGAGTTGGCGATCCGGCGACATGGCTTCGGCGTTGATGCGCAAGCCCTTACCAAGAAGCTTATTGGTGAGGGAAAAATAAAAAGAGTTGTACCTTTTTTGAAGAACGGGGAAGAGTCTTCATTGCGCTCGACCAACCCCAAGCCCTGGGGGGGGCTTGGGGCGGCGCTTGCGTTCTTGGCTTTGGTTAACGGCGCGCAGCAGCCGCGGTCAGGTTATTCCATTAAGAAAAAGAATAATCAATACGTCCGTTTTGATTTAGCGCCCGACTACTATGGATTTGATTTGCAAGGTAAGGTTGTACCAAGATCGTGGACGCTATTTTGCGGTGTTGGTCGCACCGGACACGATGTGCTCCAGCACAGGGCGAAACGCAGCTGAAGCTCTAACAAATCTAGGCCGGTCTATGGCCGAGAATCCTGTCCCTCAACCGGTCGATTTCTCGACAGAGTCGAAGGAGCGCAAGAGCGCTAATCAGGTTGGCGGGGTCACGCCCGCTCCTCGCGAATTTCCCCGCGCCATGCCTACCGTAAAACGTCTTCTCAACGAGCGTTTCGGCAAGGCCACCTTGCGTGAACTTTCAGAAAAGCTGGGTTTGGACGACGTCACTCCGCAACTGCTGTCGTCTTCCATCGCGGGCAACGGGGCGAAGCGCGTTCGTCTGGCCATTGCCAAGGCGCTTGGAGAGGATCCCGATGCGCTTTGGCCGATGGCACGGCATTAGCAGGGACTCGCGTTCGAGCGCAGTGCACGCACTTTGTGGCCAAGCTTTTGCGCGAAGTTACGGACGCTCGCCAAGCTGTGAACCCGTGCACGTCGCGAATCTTGGGGGGCTACATGTTCCGACACACAAGCCCCTAGAGCGTCGCTTGTTCAGATGGTACCTTGCGCAGCTTGTCGGATCGGGGCTCTCTCGGGCCCGGACTTAGGTCGTCCGCTGGTAGACATGGGCGTGTTCAAGCTTGCGGTTTCGAGGTAGCCGCCGCTTGCGTTAGTTTGTGCTCCACCAGGTGAGCTGTGGTCTGTGACCTCTCGGCGTTGCGCCTCGTTTTGGAGGAAATGAGGCGCCGTGTCGGCTCTTCAATAAGGTGATAGCAGAGGGCTGAAAGTCCTGTTAGCGCCACGAACGTGATAGCCCATACCTGTAGTGGATTCGATGCGGCGCTCCACCTCGCGACCAGACTGTCGTGCCATGTTGCAAGAGAGAGTAGCAACAGCAACTGCATCGAGTAGAACGAATAGCTGATGTGGCCAAGATAGGTGAATGCCTTGCTGCTCATAAGTGCGAAGACGGGCCCGCGCCGTAGACTGCCCGCGTAATAGATGCTCGCAGCCAGAAGCGGCACGGTAATCCAGTGGTCCGCTATGTTCGGCTGGTTCGGGTTCGTGTAGCCGACGGCGAGCAGATACCCGAAGAGGGCGGCTGTGCACGCGAGAAGGCCAATCGATGCGCCCTTTGCGGGGCCTCTAGCGCAATAGATTGATCCGGCAGCGATGCCCAGTAAGAACTCCGGGAAGCGATAGGCTGGGATGGCGTAGTACACCGGAAAGGCTGACGTCATCATCCCCGAGTGGAAAACCAACGAGATTGTCGATGTGAGCAACCATGCGCCGACGCCCAGGAATGCTAAGCCCCGCAGTTTCAGCTTCGAGACATACGGGAAAATCAACGGGAAGAGGGCGTAGAAGAATGCTTCCGCTGAAATCGACCAACTGCCCCCAGCGTTCCAGATATTGAAAGTCTCGGGGAACCATGCCTGCAACAGCAGCATGTTGGTGACGACGTGAAACGCAACGTACGAGGTGGTTGGGCCGCCCTCGAAGCGCGCTGCGCTTGAGATAAGCCACGGAAGTGTGACAAGAGCTGCAAGCACATACACCGGGTAGATACGCGCGAAGCGCGTCAGGTAGTACCGTCCTGGCTGCGGTGGCTCCTTGTAATAGCGCATTGCCATTACGAAGCCAGATAAAACAAAGAAAACGCTCATTCCCAACGCGCCTCGCAGGACGATAGCTTTCGCTTGCCAGCTTTCCGCTATTGGCCAGCGGCCCAAGCTCATGTGATAGCAGAACACATAGAATGCCGCGACGAATCTGAGAGAGGTGAGTGGTCTATTTTCCATTTTGCGTGCCCGCCAATCGTGTCGGATTATAGGCGCGGCCATCATCAAGTCCGCGCTGTCTAAAGCGCGGCGGACGTCGTTATTTCGGCGAACGCTTGGTCGATTGCGAGCGCCTGCATGGGGAGGGCACTTTGCTTCAGACGGCCCTCGCGAATGCGGGGCGGCCATCCGTTGGTTTTCGTTGACGCGTCTATTGACCCAAACTCACCTAAAAATACAAGTGTGGGGTGTGTTGTAGGTAGTGCCTACACCGGGGAAAAGATTATTGCCGTGTGAGGCTTTGCGGGAAGTTTTGGCGGAAGCGGTGAGATTCGGCGTCTAAAACAAATAGTCGCTCCAACTCAAGGAGTTTTAGCGATGCTCGAAACGCGATGTGTACCAGCCAAATAGACCACGAACTGTACCATCTCTCCGACATGCGGTGGCGCATTGGTTTGCTGGTGGCTCAACCGAGCGCAGCCAGGCGAGGTGGAGGGACTCATCGCTCGTTGCCCCGATGAGCTTCGTAAGCACTTGTTGGCACTACTCAGGGACGTGCCAATGAACTTCCCGCGCGCGGTGTTTGGGATTTCCTGCCTAATGCAGCACCTTCGGCCAGCCGACGGGGGCTGGTCGTGGGCTAGCGACGAAGCCCGCCATGGCGTGCAGATTCAAAGGGCGTGGTAGCTGCGTCGCCCTCTGCTAGCGCCCTTGTCAGCTTCCTGGCTGCCCTAGGCTCCACAGGAACGGTGTCGAGCGAGTCAAGCTGGGTGACCGGACGAGACGACCGCCGTCGCCCACCGGCTTCTACTATAGCGTGAGGCCATCCAGCACCTGGGCATAGGGCTTGAGTGCGGGGTAGCCTTTGAGCAGATGCTTCGGGTCGAGCCCAATGCCATAGGTGCTGTTCAAGAGAATGCCAAACGCGATACAGCCTCGCGAACCCGAGCTACCAAATCGCCCGTCTCCTAAGCGCTTGGTATCCGGCGCGCGATGGCGCTACCATCCACGGATAAAGTGCGTGCTCGATAGCGCTTTCTGGGGGGATGGTGATGGCTCAAACTACACAGCAGCCCACGGCACGCATGCTCCGTATCGGGTGCGCAGCGGCGCTGGGGCTTCTCACCGTCTTGACTGGCTGTGGGCCGAAAAGCGTCTCCGGCGGATATCTCGGTAAAACGCCCGGCACCGTCGTCTGGCTCCAGCTGGTCGAGACGCCGGACAAGCACATCACTGGCCAGCTCAACACGTCGACCATCGACAAAGATGGCAAGCTGCTTTACATCACGGCGCCAGTCACCGGAGCTGTTGATGGGCAGTCCATCAGTCTGTCGGTCAAGCGTGATGTCCTCCTGGCGGCCACCGTGCAGCTCGGAGGCACGGTCAACGGTGACACCTTGAACCTGCGTGGAGGCCCGACCGGCGACGAGGTCATCCTTCATCGGGCGAAGGACGATGAGTTTGCGGCTGACAAGCAGGAGCTTGCTGAGCAATCGCAGCGCTTTCTCGCAGCCAAGGCGGAGGCCGAACAGCGTGCTGAAACCGCGCGCCGGGAGAAGCAGCAGCTTGATGAGGTCCGCAGCCTTACCCAGAGCGTGAACAGGATGAATGCTGACCTGCCGCGGCGAGTCGCGCAGCTGTTGACTGCGGAAAAGGCGTACGCGGACATCACCACAAAAATGCGCGGACTCGTTCGTCGCCAGCAGGAGCTGGCCGGCAATCCCGGCGCTTTCGTCGCCCGCACCCAGGTGGTGGTGAACCTGAATCAAAACCTGGTGAACTCAAACCAGGCGCACATTTCAGCCGGCTGGGCCGCTCAGTCCTTGCGTACCGACATCAAACCGGTGATAGACCGTCTGACTACCGCCGAGCAAACTTGCCATCGGGCCGGGGCTGCAGGCTCCTCGGCCAACGAGGCCTGTCAGGCGCTCTTGGCTGTCGCGCCAGCGGCTGACCTCAATGCGCAAGCAGCGAATAGCGCGATTGCGCGAGTGGAAGCGGCGTATGACCGCGAACGTAGCCAGCAGGAGGAGTTGTTTCGCACCGCGCAGGAGCTGCAGTAGGGCGCCCGTGTAGAAAGGAACGCCGCTTCTCGAGGATTACCGGGCGGTCGCGGTAGTCATGTCAGGTGTGCCCTGGCATGCTCCTGCCCGCAACCCGACTTACCTAAAGGACGTGCAATGGGCTTTTGGAGTTCACTATTCGGCGGCAACAACAAAGCCGTCGAGCCGGCACCGGTCGAGCACCAGTCTATTGAATCAATGTCGTTCGCTCAGATTATTGAATATCTGCACAACCTGAAAGGGGCAATGTCTCAGTCGGTGGCGCTAGGTTTGCATGAACGCCTGCATGAAATTGCGCTATTCGACCATGATGTTGACCAGCAAGTACGCGTATGGGCGATGCAGGTGGTAGATAGGCTGACCAAGGACATCCAGGCTGCCAATGCGAATAACCCTGACCTCCTGCGAAATCTGGACCAGGCCACCCAGCTCACGATGGAGCGGGCGCGGCTCGGCGGCGTAGGCTCACTTGCCTGGCTCCTGAAGGAGCATGACATTCCGAACGCGGAGGTTGTTTCGTTCGTGATGAAGCCAGAACACGGCCACCTGGTGTCCAGTTTTATTGCTGCCGTGGGGCCGCAGACAGTCGCAAAAGTGAAAGATGCCCTGGTCAAGAATCTGATACTGGCCCGACGCTACGGGAGTTGCACGAACGCCGTGCTGACTCTCCATGGATTGGCCGCCAAAGGTGACCACGCTACGGTAGCCTTGTTTGACAAAGACGAGTTTGCTGCCCTCGTGAATGTTCCTGACGATTATGCCGCTGGTCGCGAGCTGTTGGTCAACCTGGGGCTGCTTCCCGTCGAGAGCAGCGCCTTGCCGTTTGTGCCGGTCCATGACAAAAACCACCTCATCCAGCTCATGGTCGCGGTATACAAAGAGCGTGACGTCGCCGCCAAAGCAGACCCGCGGATGACATCTGCCTCCGGGGACAGGCGGGAGGTTCTGCAGACCGCGCTCGCCATCCAACGGCTGCATTTGATTCGGCGCATGGTGGCGCAGGTTCACGGCGAGGAGATGAGCAAGGCTTTGTTGGAAGCCCTCTCAGAGGGACTTGCTCGCGATACCGCCAAGCAGTTCGATGAGATTGTGGCAAAACTGGAAGTCACGGCGCCCGGCACGCCGATGGATTTCATGCTGCTCGACCAGTTCATGGCTCTGGGCGGAATTAGCCCCGCAACGCAGGACGATTTTGAGCGCGAACGCCCTTGGATGGAAATGTGCTCAGACTGGCTCAATAGCGAACGTGTTGAGGTGCTGGATTACACGCGATACCTCCTACGCTGGAACTCTGACCATACGCCGCCGCAATCGAGAACTGAGGCTGACCAATCCATATCCGCCTTCATCCACAAGACCTACCTGGAACAGGGCGCGAAAGCTGGTTTTGCGGAACAGACGGTTCCCTATTTGGAAGACTGGGTTGGCATAGCCGGTTGAAGCCGGCCGTGCAGGCCAGGCCGGCCGTTGATTCTTGCATTGTGGCCGGTAATAGGGGTATCCGCCTGAAAGTGCGGATATAGCGTCAGAGCCGAACTTGGCCTCTGAGTAGTGCGTCAGGGAGCTTGCGCATCCCATGTCCGTATTTGCGGTCTGTGGATTTGTGGCTAATTTGGCCGACCAGTTGATTGAGATGGGGCGGAGGCCTATGAAAGCGACCTTCTATGGCGCCCTGGTTCGCGCGGGTTAGAACAGGTCGCCGCTGCCTGGTGGCGCCTTTGGGGGCATCTTCTTGGCTGCCTTTCGCTCAATTGGAGCCGGCGCCGCCTCCATGAGTTCAGCTGGGAATAGCGACAAGAAGCTGCGCGCCACCTCGGGGTCCCGGCATGCAAGCCACTCATCCCATTTGTCTCTGGCCAGCATGACGACCCCGCGCTTCTCCTTAGGAGAGCCGTCCGGGTTCGTCGGCTTGTGCATGCGCTTGAAGATGGCGTGGTCGTCTGCGTTCAGTGTCAGCATTGCAAACGCGTACCGCACCGGCCCACCGCCAGGCGACTCCCAAGTGCGCCAGATGCCGGCGATGCCGAATTCGCTCTCGCCCTTAATCCAGATTTTGTGCCGGACGTTGTGGCCGGTTTCATAGCAAGGCTCATACACGGCATCGACCGGCACGATGCAAAGGTTGCATGCCCGCCAGAACTTCCCGAACATGCGATTGGTGCTGACCGTTTCCGCACGCGCATTCACGGGATTGGGCATGCCGGAGCGAGCGTACTCGGCAGGTGCGAATCCGAAGTTGGCCACGACGCAGTCTTGTCCGCCGTCCTTGTTGATGAGGATGAGCGGTGAGTCGTAGTCGGGGAATGTCTCGGGCGGGTACTCAAGCGGAGCGCCAAGGCCCAGGAGCACCCTCAAGCGTTCGACCTTAGCCGGCGCGTAGTTCGTACACATGACGCAGTTCCTCGTGTGCAAGGATGCGATGGACCATTGTAGGCACTGTTCACGGCGGCATCTTTCCGCATGTGTCCAGCTCGATTTCCCATTCCAGCAACCAGGACTCCGCGGCCAGCTCTCTGCGAAGGGAGCCAAGGATGATGCCTATGTCGGTTGTGCCTTCACCTGGTGGCATGGACTGCTCGAGCTGCCGTGCACGCATGACGACAACCTGAAGGCATCTGATTTCCCATAAGAGGCGGCGCACAACAGGGTCATGACCATACCGCTGCTGAATCTCCCGCAGGCGCTTGCGGGTGAGCGCCGGGAAGCGTTGCCGTAGTGGAAACGTCATTGTGGGACCCCAAGCTTGGCCGGGCTACCGGCGGCCGCGCGACAGGCGCTTCAGTGCCTGTACCTCTTCTGTCGACCAATCAAGTGGCCGCTCCCACAAACATGGTTCGGCGAACAACGCCGAGTCCAGCGCGTTCAATCTCGCCAAAAACGGCCTGTCGATACCCCACATACGAGCCAAAGTGGTAACGCCGTAGGCCTGCCGGGCAATGTCTTGCAGGCGGTAAATTTCCCACAGCAAGTCGCGCACATCTGGCGAGGGATTGCGCTGCCATATGGCCCGCAGCGCAGCTGCAGAAAGCTTCTTACGCTGGGCTGCCGGGGTTGGAAAGTCGCGCGCTGCCATGGTTTAATACTGTATATGCATACAGTATCGACGGCCGGCGGCGTCTGGTCAATGAGACGCTGAGAATGTGATGACTGCGCTTCCTGCCGCTGCCTGGCAAACACTTGTTCATCCCGCGTTCACGGGAGCCGGTCAGCCTCGGTCCAGTCAACTTCGTTTATCTAAGATGCGACCCCGAACGGGTTCGCCCTGGCCAAGATGATGCGAACAGAACAGGTGGCGCACATGCCTTCGCGAATCAACATGGTAAGCACCCCGCTGGCACCCGCGCGCGCTGGTACTAGGGAAGAAGCGCTGCGGCTGCTAAAGCAGGGCGAAGTCGCAGCCGTCGAACTGGACTATGAATCCGGCTGGCAGGACGCGATAGAACTTGGCCGGCTCGGCCGAGCGGTTGGTATTCGTGTGGAGTTCCGCGGATACGAGAGTGTCGCAGTTGCGTCGCCGGCGGCTTTGGTGGCTGGCTTGGCCCGCCCCAAAGTATCGTTCCGCCAGCGGAACCTCTACTGTCAATTCGACCTTGGACGCTTGCCGGCTGCCGAGTTGGCCATGTTGGAGGTAAAAGCCGAGAAGCTTGGGGATTACATTCTTGGTGGCCACTTGCTGCGTGAGATTGATGTGGTTTGGTCCGAGTAATTCCTCGTCCTCGCACAAAATGAGCAATCGCAGCCTGGACGCTCAGTTTCTCGGCTTGCCGTTGCCGACGAGCAACTGTGACCATGCGAAAACGCCAGCGCCCTCGTCTTCGCACTAACGGTCCGCGGAGAAGGGGGGGCTGCTTGCACTGGGGCTGAGCTTATTCGAGTAGCGATGCCGCAACTACTTGCATATTAACTGCAATTAATGTTCAATATTCTATTGTTTCAGCTGTAAATTACTGATTTCAACCTTGAGTTGTGTCCAGGGGGAGTGTTTGTGGTGAGCTTGAATTCCATAGAGGCCGCGGAGAAGGCGAGTTATGAGGAAGAGGATTTCCAGGATGTGCCTCCCGCTGACATTGTTGCCTACAACGAGTTGCGGTCATGCGCTGATTTGTTTCGGATGTATGAGGATGAGGCCCTTGACGTAAGTCCCGATTTTCAACGCGAGGTTGCTTGGAAGGGGCCTGCACAGACTAGATTCATTGACTCGTTGATAAAGCAGCTCCCCATTCCGAGCCTCTGCTTTTCTTATGACTATAAAAACGAGGAATGGCAGGTTATCGATGGGCTTCAACGAATTTCAAGCGTGATTCGTTTTTTGGACGAAAACTCGGATTGGGTGCTTGCCTCGCTTGACGATATTGACCCTAGAATTGCAAACAAAAGCGTTAAGGATTTTCGGAAGAAAGGAACGGAGCTAAACAAGCTTCGACGCCGGGTGGAGAATGCGACGCTCCCTATTACGGTCTTGCGTTGTGACCCATCGCTTGAATCTCACAGTAACTATCTGTTTACGATTTTTCACAGGCTTAATACTGGTGGGTTAAAGCTAAATAACCAGGAGATTCGGAATTGCATTTATTCCGGCAAATTTAATGAGCTTCTGCGTGAGCTCGACCATAACAAGGACTGGCTTTCTATCAATGGTTTGAAAGAGGTTGAAAACGACAGATTCAAGCGTCAGGAGGTAATATTGAGATTTTTTGCCTTTTTAGAGAGTTATGAGATATATAAAGAGGGTTTGGCGAAATTTCTCAATAACTACATGCGGAAGAATCGGAATTTGAGTGGCGCAGAGATTGATGCCAAGAGAAACATTTTCGAGCGGGTGGTTAAGGTTATCCGCGAGAAAATGGGGGTGGGTGAAAACCAGGCGAGAATTAATCTTTCTCTTTTTGAGGCCTTAATGGTTGGTGTGGCTCGAAATATTGAGGCGGTCGAGCAGTTGTCGGCAGAGAATGCCGCCACGAAGTTTGAAGCACTCAAGAAGCATGAGGAGTTCACCGAAGCAAGGTTGGTGGAGGGGCTATCCAAGACGGCTCGTGTTACAGGGCGCCTGAATGCCGCCGTCCAGATTTTTGGTTAGACTCCATGATTTCGGTCACGTATATTGAGCGGAATGCAAAATCTCTGACCACTTGTTTTAACAAATCCACGCAACCACTGATGACCTTTTTGTATGCAAAATTGGTCATTATTGAGGTTGGTGGTTGGGTGGAGATGTCGATGGATGATTTGGTAAAGAGGGCGGGTAGAGGTTTAAAGGATTCAGATAATATCAAGCATCTTGATAATGAGATTATCAAGAAAAATTATGGATTTGACTACGACAGAAATTTTCGCCCAATGCTGACCAAGGCGATTGGTCTGGTTCGCCTGGAAAAATTGGAGGGGCGCCTAGATGTTGCCAAGCAGACGAAAATGAAGGCGGCGCTGGAGTTGCTTAAGAAAGCCAGAAATGCTGTCGCGCATACCTATGTAAAGAACCCTGCCGGGGGGACGACGATAGCGGCTCCATCTGTATCGATGTCGTATTTCCGGGATATTTGTGATGGTCTCAAGGACATAGAGGCCAATATGAAGAAGCTGAAAATAATTTGAGCGCAATCTCGTTTGAAGTGCTCATGTGGAAGTAATCAGGCCGTTCGGAGTTGTGGGTTGTTTTTCCCTAAATGAAACCTATGTACGTTCGCTAGTCCACATGAGCAATTACTTCAGCGACAGAGAGCTCGGGCCGCGGCCGCGTGTAGAGCAGGTAATCAACCCGGTGGCGTGGGCGGGCATCGTTGCGCTCGTGGACTCACTTGCGGACCGCGGCGCTTTCGGAGCTAGCTTCCCGGAAAGATGTCCTGACGGACCGTCAGTCTGCGGCAACGACGTCGACCGGCTCAAGAACGCGCTTGAGGCGGAAATTCAGGGCGTCACGTGGCCGCTGCAGACTCAGGAGGCGGTCCACGAAGGGTACCTGCAGACAATGGCACCCTGGGCGCCGCCGACAATGGCTGCGCTAGATTTCATAGAGTTCGTTTGGCGAAATGTGGCCCAGCCAATCGCGGGCAAGTATCACGACTTCTTCCAGCATCACCATCTGACTTTTGATGTGGATGTGGGGCGCGAAGCCTTCAGGGAGGGCGTGAACCGCATCTTCGCGCGCAACGGCCTTGCCTATGAACTAGCTCAGAACGGGCAGGTTCACCGAGTGCTACCTGCAGTGCTTGGAGAGGCGTTGACACGCACCTATTTCCAGACAGGTGACCGTACCCTCGACGTCATGCTTGAGGAGAGCCGAATCAAGTTCTCTGACCCGGCGCCGCTCATACGTCGGGAAGCGCTTGAAAGGCTCTTCGACTGCTGGGAACGCATCAAATCTGAGGCGGATACCAATAAGGCGAAATCGATAAAGGCGATTCTCGACACGGCAGCCTCGGAGCCTGCATTCAGGGAGGTCCTGGAGAAAGATGCTCGGGAATTGACTGGAATTGGCAACGGGCATTTGTTGCGGCACCACGAAATCAACCAGACACCAGTGGTCGATTCTGACCACGTGGACTATCTCTACCATCGGCTCTTCGCCATGGTTGAGTTACTCATCCGGAAGAACGCGCCGTAACGAGCGGTGGGCACCCACCTGGCTCCGCTACAGTGTGAGACCTTCCAGCACCTGGACATAGGGCTTGAGTACCGGGTAGACCTTGAGCAGCGTCTTCGGGTCGATGACGATGCCGTACGCTGCCACGTCGAGTTCTTGCTCCGGAAACGTCACTTGCGCATGGATGCCGATGCTCTTGAGTGCGTGGCGGATTTCTCCGCTTCGACGGATGGCCTGGCCGACCGATTCATAGTCGCCGTCGAGAAGCCGGCATTGCTCAGCAATGAGCGCCTCCACTGACTTTCCATCGAGCCCGGCTTTCAAGCCGCAAACAATGGCTCGGGCTTGGCGTTCCAGCGTCTTGGAGTCGACCTCTGGTTTGGCGGCCTGCTTCCTGGCCGGAGCCCTTGTCTTTTTCGGCGCGGGGCCCGTCACATCCGTTCCTGCTACCAGGCGTAAGTGCGACATTGAATTCCTTATTTGATTCAAGCTTGATTGGTCAGGTCGCTGCCCGCTGGTCATGACGTCCCTGCGGTGCTTCAGAACAACACGCCGCCAGTCTCCCGACGACGAGCAGTCCGCCGGCAGCGACCGAGTCCCGCTACAGCGTGAGTCCTTCCAGCACCTGGGCGTAGGGCTTGAGTGCCGGACAGGCTTTGAGCAGCTTCGTGGGGTCGATGACGATGCCGTACGCTGCCACGTCGACCTCTTCGTCCGGGAGCGCCGCGTGCGGATGGATGCCAATGGCGCGCAGCGTGAAGCCGATGCGCGAGCATCGTTGGACGGCCTTAATCTCAAAATCCCCGTCCAGGATTCGGCATTTCTCGGCAATGAGCGCCTCGACCGATTTTCCTTCGAGCCCCGGTTTCAAGCCGCAAATGATGACGCGGGCTTGTGCTTCCAGTGTTTTGGTGTCGACTTCCGGCTTGGCGACTCGCTTGGGCCGAGCCCTTGCTCTGTTCCGAGCCGGCCCTGTCACATCCGTTCCTGCGACCAGTCTCAAGTGCGACATCGATTTCCTCCGTGATTCAAGCTTGATTGGACAGCTCGCCGCTTGCGGGTCTAGGAGCGAGGAAACAGTGTTACGTGTGGCCCTGCTCTATAGCTGCGCAACTGGAGTTGCCCCTGTAACTCAGGACACGCGAACACCGTTAGGTTGATGACGCCGCAGCACGCCTGAACTCGCGAGGCGAGCGGTATTTCAGGGCTTTGTGCGGGTGACGCTCGTTGTAATGCTCAAACGCAACAGCCAGACGCGAGAGCGCCGTTGGCGCATCGGGCTTGTCCATATAGGCGACGTAATTGTGCTTCATGGTCTTCACGAATGATTCGGCCATGCCATTGCTCTGCGGCGAACGCACGGGCGTGGTCAGCGGCTCCAGGCCCAGCTCGCGCGCAAAGCGGCGCGTGCGGTGGTCGATGTAGGCTGAGCCATTGTCCGTCAGCCATTCGATGGGCTGCGCAGCCTGTGTGGTGCCGAAGCGCTGTTCGACCGCAGCCAGCATCACGTCACGCACTACGTCGCCGCTATGTCCGCCAGTGGTTGCCGCCCAGCTAATCGCTTCTCGGTCGCAGCAGTCCAACGCGAACGTTACGCGCAGCGGCGTGCCATCGTCGCACCGGAATTCGAAGCCATCCGAGCACCAACGAGCATTGCTCCGGTCCACGGCCACCCGGCCGTCGTGCCGCCGCTTGTCTCGACGCACGCCAGGACGGCGCAGCAGCAACTGATGCTCGCGCATTACGCGGTAGACGCGCTTGTGGTTGATGCACGGCGCGCCGACTATCTCTCGACTGCGTCGCAGCAGTGCCCAGATGCGCCGGTAGCCGTAGGTCGGCAAGTGCGCCACATGGGCCAGGATTTCCTCGACCAGTTCCGTGTCGTCGGTCAGCTTGGCACGGCGACCATCTTGCCAACCGGACGAGCGAACCTGTTTCACCGCCACGCCAGAGCGCGCCACGCCGAGAACTTCGCAGACCGTTTTCAATGGTCGTCCCCCGGCAACAAGGGCGAGCGCGCAATCAGGTTTTTTGACCGACCCCACTCGACGGCTTCTTTCAGGATTTCGACTTCCATCGTTTTCTTCCCGAGTAGCCGTTGCAGTTCCTTGATTTCCTTGATGGCTGCGGCCAGCTCCGATGCAGGCACAACGGTTTCGCCCGCTTGCACTGCCGCCAGACTGCCTTCCTGGTATTGCTTGCGCCAGCCGAACACCTGGTTCGGGTTCACGCCGTGCCGCCGCGCCACGGCAGACACCGATGCGCCCGGTGCTAGCGTTTCCTGCACGATGGCGATTTTTTCCTGTGCCGTGCGCCGACGACGGCGCTCCGGCTCGGTCAGAATTTCGATGGGTTCCACGTAATGACTAGGCTTACTGATAGGCACAAGACTATCCCTTATTTTAAGAGTGTCCTTGTGTCCTCAGATACGTGGGGCCGCTCCAGCAACTGACAACAAGCTCTATCGAGAGCTTGCGCAAGAGTCTGATGCCATCCTCTATCTCGGGCCGCCTTACCAACAGAACGCATACGCCTATGGCCTCAGCGTCCATGTGGGGCCCGTTACTGCCTGGCAGCCACCCCTCGCCCCCAATCGTAAGAGGAAGTCCTTTCTGCTCAATTTCGGCACCAGGTGGGTGCATGCCCTACGTTGGTTGCGGTCGGTCTGACTGGCGTTATAGCGAGGTATGAAGACACCATACGTTCCTCATCTCTTTGGAGCCGATGCACTGGCCAAGGTGGCAGGCCGTTTGGGCTGGGTCACGGTCGGCGTCGCGTCGTCCATCGCCTGGCCAAAAGACGACGTTTGGGTCGAGTACGACGGCGTCGAGTACCTGCTCCACGGAGCCAGGCAGCAAGGCGAGCATCACATTGCTCCGTGCATCAGCACACCGGCAGACCGGGACCATGTCGATGAGGCGTTGTCTCGTCTGTATCGCTTCACCTCCGTGCTTGGCTTTTACAAGCAAGGCTACGTTGATGTCACGGGCCAGTGTTGGGGCACCGGCATGATTCGCTATTCCAATCCTCGAGATACCTTCACGACGACGTTGCAAGGGGGGGAGAGGACCTTCAACTGCAATCACATGCCAGTCATCGAGGACGACCAGGTACGCCAGGCGCTCGCATTCCTGCGCGAGGGGCGTCGGTTAGAGCGTGTGCATGAACCGTATTCGTTCCTGTCGTTCTTTAAGGTCATTGAGAGCCAGTTTCAGCCAAAGGACCGGGTTGCGTGGGTCGAACAAAACTTGGCCCTCATCACGGATGAGCAGGCGGTAACTCGCATCAATGCACTTCGCGGTCAAGGTATCGACGTCAACCAGCACCTGTTCGCCTCGGGACGCTGCGCGGTGGCACACGCGAGTGTGGGCGGCAACATCGTTGACCCGGACATCCCTGCCGACCGTAAGCGCATTGCCGCCGACCTGGACATCATTGCTGCGCTGGCAAACCGCTACATCAAGTTCGATGCCGGCGTGCCAGACGAAATGGACGTCTACAAGACCCGGGACCGGGTAGAGCCCTGGCACGCGTTGATGCCTTCTGCGGCGGTAGCTGCGTTGAAGGCGGGCGGCCATCTGAAGAACCCTGAGGACCTAGGCAAGCTTAACGGTGCAACGGTCTCAGTGCGGTTGTGGCCCGACACGCCTGCGAAGCAGTTCGAGGCGATGACGTTACTGCCGACAGAATGCGGCGATGGCGTCGTGAAATTTATCGCTCTGAGCGCGCGCGGCACCATCGTGCTGGCGTTCGCGATGGATGTTGCAAATGGGCGCATGCATACGTTGCTGAATGAGGGTGGTATGCGCTCCGGGGTTACGATTTCCGAAGAGGACGTCGAGGACTACACGCGCTACTTCCATAGCGTTGTTGGCAATCGCATCGTGGAACTGAACGTCGAAGGAGCTGAGCCGGTTGATTGTGAGGTGGTGATACCGGTCAACATCATTCCGCGGGCGCCAGAAGAGGCGGTGGCTCAGGCTCTCGACCAATTTAGGCAATCCAAGCAGCTGGGGGGCTAGAACAAGCCAATTTCGATGGTGCCACGGGGTCGCGGGGTCGTGGGGGCGTGATGGAGTCCGAGTCACAGCACGCGTACCGACCGTCGAGGTTCGTTGTGGGCAACCTCTGCCACCACCTGGAGGCGCACTCTACCGCTCGCCGCTTGGGCTTCTGTGTACTTGGGCTATTGCCGGTCCTTGAGCCTGCGAAGGAATGTTCGCGCCGTCACCAGGGCCAATTGCAGACGAAAAGTGCTCCTGTCCTCGTCCGAAAGCCCTGGATGAGACCCCTCCGTATGCAGCATCTTGAATAAGCCGTTAATGTAGTTCTTGCCGTCGGCGGTCCATTCGTTGCGTTGAGCGGACAGGAATTCGAGCTTCGCCAGCATCGCTCGCCTATTCTCCGAACTACCCGCCGCCGCAGCCTGAGCAGGGTCGATGTTTTCGGCTATCCCGTCGAATAGGCTTTCCATGAACGTGCGAATCTGGCTGTTCGCTGCAGCCCAGTCGCCCCGTGTGTGCGCCTCTATGGCCTGGTCTAGGTGGCCCAGACTGACTGTGAAGCCGAAGTGCTTCAGGAGCTGATGGACCTCGTCGTCGGTCTTGGAAAGGTGCACCTCGCCGGGTAGTGCAGCTCGAAGTAGCGGGGGCTCTCCCATGCCAGGGTCTTCATTCCACTGTATAACGAACCCATCCAGGGCCAGAGCGCGCTCTAAGCGTTCTTGCTGTTCCCGCCGTGAGTACGGACTCATCGAGGTGAGGGCGACCGCTTCCCGGACTACTGCTTCCTCCAAAGTCACCTGGCCGTCCACTGTCGGAATAATTCGGTCGCCATTCTTCGCTACCTCGCGAGCAAGCAGTGCTGCCTTCTTCGAGGTGCTCTGGCTGGTGTCGAAAGGTATGCTGTCCTCAAGACTGAGTCTGAAAAGCATCTGGTCGAAATGCGCCTGCGTGAGTGCGGCGCCGAGCAGGGCAGTTGCCGCAGCTATAGTGGGGCGGGTGAAGTGGTTAACTCGCATGTCGTGCCCGGAAAGCAGTGCATTTGTCCACAATACCTGTTCTTTCGTATGACTACCAAGAAGCGTCATCACTACGTGCCGAAGGCATATCTGAAGGCCTTCACCGATGCCCAAGGTCGTGTCCTCGTCTACCGCAAGGACGAACCGGCCAAGGCGCTGCATGTTTCCCCGGACGGCACCGGCTTCGAGCGGTACTACTACTCTCAGCCAACACCGGACGGCGGTGTCGACCATAACCGGTTAGAAGACCTGTTTTCGCAGACTGAAGGGCTGTGGCCAGCGGTCGTTGAGCGACTCAGCCGGGGCGAGGACGTCAACGACACGTTGCTGCTCATCTTCGAGTTCATGCTTCTGCAGCGGGTTAGGGTGCCGGCCAGTCGTGATGCAACAGAGGCGAAGCTGGCAGCTCAAGTCCATCAAACGATGCTCGACCTGGTTGCCAGCGGGATGCTTCCTCCGCCTCCTCCCGCGCTGGTAGGTCGCCTCGACGAGGTCATCGTTTCCATCGACCCTCACAAGTCCATTCACGGCATGGTCGACGATGTGTTCGCGTCTCGCAGCGTGTTCGAGAGCATTGGCCTTTGCGCGATTCAAAACCGGACGGACACGCCGTTCCTGACCAGCGATAACCCTGTTATATGGTTCGACCCGACGGTTCCAACGGGCGAGGTGCAGCCGTACGCAGTCTCGGCCGGCGGTCCAGTGATGCTTCTGTTCCCGGTGAGCCCGACCACAATCCTGGTCGGCGCAAGTGACCAGAAGGCTGGCTTCAAGGAGCACGGCCTGATGTATGGCGAGACCACGGACGACGATTGGGTCTTCCGGGTCAATGTCCACGTTTGCCGATTTGCCTACAAGGCGGTCTACGCCAACAAGCCGGGCCTTGAAGGGATGGTCGCGGCATACGCAGATGAGTCGCCCGTGCGGCAGCGGGAGGGCGGGGCAGGCAGATTGGTGTTTGGACGGCGCGAGGCAAAGCCGAAGTGGGCGCCAGAATAGGGCTTTGCACTGGCCGCTCTTGGCCGGAAGCGGACGGCGGTTGTCTCTGGCCCTGGTAAGCAAAGGCGGTATAGACACAGACATTGTGAGCGCCAATTCACTATCGCGATGCGCGCCGGGAGCACACCGAGATAGCGCGCTGCCTACTTGAGACTCGTATCGGGGCGGCCGAATAATTCGCTGAGTGGATAGACTGGGGAATTCAGCCCAGCGGCACGAGCATCGTTGCGCCTCTCCACCGGCATCAAAAATTCCACACAATGCCGGCCCGAAGCGTGCGCGGCTCTGCTGGATGAATATGGTGGTCACTGATGCCTGTCGCCACTCCGTTGGCATCCAGTGGCGACGTCTCCCCCTTGAGCAGTGAAGCGTAGTAGTAGTCGATGTCGTTCACCTTCTTGTTGAAAGCGTTCAACACCTCGACGAACACGCGCACATTCTTCTGAAGCCGATAGCCCAGCTTGAGGTTGACCAAAAACGACGACGCGGAGCGCACGCTGTTGTCTTCAATCAGCGGGCGCGGACCGAAGTAGCGCAGGCGCGCACCCAACATCCAGCGGTCTCGAGTCCAAGAGACACCGGCCGATGCCGTGGTCTGGATGGCTTCAGGGATATGGTCGCCCACGGGGTCGCTGTCGCGAAAGCGCGCGCGCGAGAACGCCGCGTCCGCGTCCAGAATCAATTCAGGCAGCGGTGTGTAGTACGCCGCCAGCTCCAGGCCGGTACGCCGGCTTGGTCGGCTGGGCTCTGTGGTACCGCTGTCGCCCGAAAAGACGAGTTCGGAGCCGATGTCCAGGCGCCACAGCGATGCGGAGAGCTGTAGGTTCGGCGCCAGTTCGCGCGTGCGTACGCCGACCTCGTAGCCGGTGGCGGGTACCAACACCGATACTTTCTGCACTGGGTTTCCACTCACGGGGTCGACAGTGGTGGTGGCGCCGCGCACGTCGTTGCTGTGGTAGCCCCGGCCCCAGTTCATGAACACGTCGGTGCGCGCGGTGGGCGAGAGCACCACGCTCAGCTTGGGGCTAACGATGTGGTCTGAGCCATTACCTGAGTTGAGTGGGTTGCTGCTAGCCACGCTGTACCAAAACTGGTCTGCTCGCAGGCCCGCAATGGTGCGCAACCACGGCGACCATTGCGTGCTGTTGCGCACGTAGAGCGCAGTGCTGGTTTCGCTTACTGTGTCGCTGCGCACCAGGGCGTAGGGCTGACGCGCCTCTGTGTTGTAAAGCCTGATGGGGTCGAGACGGTCGAAGCGCGTCTGAGACCCAAATTCCGTTTCGCTCTCACGCCCCGCAAGCGACCCCAGCCACGTTCGCGAGGCGTTGATGCCGGTGGTGACTCGGTTCTCGAATTGCTCGAACTGGTCGCCTCGCTCCGGGTTGTTGAGCGCATAGGTGAAGTTGGAGAACAGCTGCAGTCGGCTTTTGATGACGTATGCATTGGCCTTGAACTGCCCGTCCCTCAGTGGACGGACCCAGTCGGCCGCCAGGCTGTAGCGTGACGCCTCGCCACCATCGGTTGGGTCAATGGCGCCGAAGCGCGAGATTACCCCGTCATTGATTGCACGTTGCGGTACCTGGTCGGTCGACTGCCACGCGTTCTTGTACGCCATGCCAGTCACGCTGATGTGCTCCCCACCGCCCAGCGGCACGGTGTAGCGCAGCACGCCATTGAGCTTGTGCACGCCCTCGGGCACGGTCCATGGGCCGTTCTCGCCTAGCCATTCGAGGCCATAGAGCAATGTGCCGGGGCCGATGGCGCTGGAGTTGGCCAGCAGCCCGCGCCGGTAATTGTGCTCGCCCAGCTCCAACTGCGCGATGCCTTGCGGCAAATGGTCCACGTAATCAATGCGCACCGCACCGGCAGCCGAGAAGTCACCCTCTTCGGCAAAATAGGTGCCCTTCTTGTACGCGATGCCGCTAACCAGTTCGGGGATAACGAAGTTGAGGTCGGTGTAGCCCTGGCCGTGCGCGTGCGTGCGCATGTTGACCGGCATGCCGGCGACGGTGGTAGCGAGGTCCGTTCCGTGGTCAAGGTTGAAGCCGCGCAGGAAGTACTGATTCGCTTTGCCGTCGCCGCTGTGCTGCGTAACGATGAGTCCCGGTACGGTTTCGAGCAGTTCGCCTGGCCGCAGCAGAGGACGATTCTCCAATTGGGCGCGAGGCACGTAGCCCTGGTTGGCCGATTCACCGGTAGCCGCCGCAGCGGTGGTGGAACCACTAACCGTGGCGGCCTGCAATTCAACCTCTGGCTGCTGCACGCCGCCCGCATGGACCATGTTCGAATGTCCCAGGGCGTAACCCAGACTGCAGAACGCCCCTATTGACCACGCCCGTCGCGCACGCATACCCCAACTCCCTGCCGTTGATATTTTGTATGAACTTTTACGCAAACTTCATACCACGGGGCAGGGACTATATCTCGCTGCGCCCCGGGACCGGAATCAGTGCGGGTGGTGGTGGGCGTGGTGAGACTCGTCCGATGTACCGGAGGTCATGATGAGATTGAGTTGGCCTTGCTTGACGCCGCGCTCGCTGCTGATGGCGTCAGCTAGGCGTCGGACCGCGCTGGCAGGGCCGCGCAAGATGACCGTCTCGATGCAATGTTCGTCGTCCAGATGCGCGTGCATGGTTGACACCGTCAGGCCGTGGTGTGCGTGCTGGATGCGCGTCAGCCGCTCGGCCAGTTCGCGCTCGTGGTGGTTATAGATGTACGACAGGTTAGCCACGCACGGCCCATCTTCATTGCGCGATTCGCGCCAACGGTCCAGGTGGACGCGTAAGACGTCACGGACCGCTTCGGAGCGGTTGGCGTAGCCGTGTTCAGCCATCAGGCGGTCGAACTCGGCAGCCAGGTCATCGTCCAGGGAGATTGTGAAGCGTTCCATATTGGGGCGTCGTGGCACTGTTCCCGTGCGCGGCATTGGCCTCTGCAAAGCCTACGTAACACGTCGAGCGATTGTACTGGCGCGCACGGCCGATGGCGTTCAGAGAGCGTCAGACCACGGGGACAGGCCACTTCCCCTGCGGGAGCGGACGGCTGAGGTTCCATTGGCCGACGCCAACTGGCCCAAAGCGGCCTCTTGCTCCTTGGCGTCGAATGCTCGTTACCCAATCCACGGCGCGGCGCTACCCAGTGATGGCGCGCAGTTCAGCCACGCTATCCAACCGCTTGCCAGCCGTTAGCGCAACAAAGGGGTGACCACCCGCTCCAGGCGCTCGGTTGTCCAAGCGGGCTCGCGCGAGTCCCAACCGTTGTCGGCCAGCAGGCCCTTGCGGTCGACCGTGAAGTTCACGGGCAGGCGCCAGATACGGCCATAGCCGCCCGCATAAGCGCTGCCGAGCAGGCCCACCGGAAAGCTCAGCTTGGCCGCTACTTCGCGCACGGCCGGCAGCTCGGCTGGCTCGTCCAAGCTGAAGCCCAGTACGCGCAAGCCCTTGTCGGCATGGCGCGCGGCGTAGGCTGATAGCAGCGGAAGCTCCGTGCGGCAAGGACCGCACCACGTCGCCCAGAACGTCAGGATTACCACCTGACCGCGCAGGTCATCGGTCGCAATGCTGCGCCCGTCCAGAGTGTGCAGGACGAGTGGTGGTGCCGGGCGTCCCACCTCAAGACTGGACGCATGCGCCGCCGCCTGTCGCCCGCCGAGCCCGGCGCCCAAGGCCAGCGCGCCCGCCGCACGCAGCCACGCGCGCCTCAGCCCGGGCTCTTGTACTGGGCTCATATCCGAATCAGAACGCATAGCTTGCTCCGACTGTGCCCGACCAGCGCGGGAAGAGTTGATAGCCCTGCAGGTTGCTGTACAGCGCCTTCTGCAGGAAGGCATAGACCTGCAGGTTGTGCGCCACGCTCACCGTCACGCCCGGCGAGAGATAGACCACCGTGCCGGCCGTATTGGTGGTGTCAGCCAGCGCTCCCTGGTCGGCCCCCTTGCGCGTCACGTTGAACTGCAACTGGGGCACGATGTGCGGATTGGCCTCGTAGCGCAGGCCGAAGCTCATCGTGGCGGCGTTGCCCGGTCGGAAGTCGGCACCGACATCACGCAGCCTGTGCGTTACGGCCGCCTGGAATTGGCCATTGATGAAGGCATCGAAATCCTGGCTGACGGGCTGGTAGTAGTAGGCGCCCAAAATTATGTCGGTGCTGCCGGTTCCCGGCTGCAGACTGGTGTCGAGCGCCTGCCCACCTGCTGCATTGGGGCCACTGTTGAAGAACACCGGATTGCGCCCGACCGTGGCACCGGTATTCACGTCCTGGCCACCGTAGCGTCCAGTCGGGAGCTTCACGCCCAGTTGCACGCCCAGGTTGTGCGTCGGCAGGAAGCCCTGGTAGCTGGCGATGAGCTTGATGTCGCCCAGGCCGCTGGCCGTGGCGCCACTCACGTTGTCCGGGGTGAGTTGGTCGGGCGTCGCTGCGCCGTACGTCGTGTGGCTGCGGTCGATGTACGGCACGATGGCGCCGAAGCTCCAACTGCTGTTCGGGCTGTAGTAGATGCCAAGGTTGGTGTAGCGGTTGATGGTCTGGCGCTCCACCTCCTGGTTGCCGCCCGCGTCGTTGATGGCCGCTGCTTGCGCCGGGGTGACAGAGTGGGTGCCGCTGCGCAACTGGTTCTGCGGGATGTACGTGTAATCGAGGCTGATACGCCAGCCAGGGATGGCGGAGTAGCCCATGGCGGCATCGGTGCTCAGCGAACAGCCGCAGGTGGCGCAAGCAAAGGCGAACGCGGGGGACAACAAGGCTGCGCCGGTGGCTCCGGCGCGAAGAATCGGATTCATGGCAGTCCTGGCAAGGCAAAGGCGGAGTCTCCGCCGTTAGCGAAATGGTGCGCAGGCAGCGCGCCATTGGTCATCTTGACGACGTGCGCTACGCCACCGGAGGTGCACGAGCGGGCGCCAGGAACCTGCGAGGATGTCGGTAGAAGCCAGACGGAGGAAGCGGTGGGACGGCAAAATGCAAGCCCTGTTCCGCAACGAAAACCCACGCGGCCGGGGGAGCCGCTTGGTTGGAGACCAGGTCCGCGCAAACCAGGCAGCACAGCATGTCGCCGTGGCCGGCGCCGGAGTCGTCTTGATTGCCGGAAGACTGCGTGGTCATCCCCTCGCTGTGCATGCCACTCGCACTGCAAATGGTCTGGCTGGCCAGCCATTCCACCTGCTGCCCATGCGGCATCGTCGGCAATGGCGCATGTAGCGCCATACCGAGGAGCGCAAGCCATACGAAAAGGCGACGGGCGAAGGACATGGAGAGGTGGACTACGAGGGTAGCCGATTATAGCGGCGCAACGTTCTGCAAAAAAAATGGGGAATCCCCAGCTTAACCGGAGCGGGAAAACACCGCTCCGCTTGGGGCGGAAATGTCCGGTGAATGTCGCCTTCTGGCCGAGAACAGACCTCCCGCGCTGGCCATCGCTCGAGCGTACGCGACGCCCTTCAAACGGAAGGCTTCGTGCCTCTCGTGGCCGGCCTTGAGACAAGGCCTTGGTGCCAATCATGGAAGGACGCTAGAACCCGACCCGCACGAGCTCGAGCCGTTCATGGTCGAGAGTCGAGACGATGATGTGCTGAGCCAGAATGCGGGCGTCCAGTTCGCGAATCTGACGTGCGGGGCTGAAACCGGGCCCGTGGGTCAGCTTGCGTCGAAGACGCTGTCCGATGGTCTTCGCGCTCGGCACCGTCACGACGAAATGCACCCGCGCCAGGTTGGCGGTGGGTTGGTAGAACATGGCCTGCATGCTGGCGACCATCTTGTCCAGGTCTCGTTCGCGGCGCCACGAGTTTTCAACCTCGACCCATTCGAGTCCGCTAGGCGTCGCCACCAGGAGGTCCGGCACCTTACCCACCACCTGGCCGTCGAAGTGATACTTGATGGAATCTAGGGGCGCCATCTGGGCGCGCACCTCAAGTTCCGACCAAGGCGCCAGTTCTGGCGACTGCGCCGTCAACGCAACGAACACGCTGTTGCACGCCGTCCGGTGGCTGTGTGCATGGCGCAACCAGTCCCGCGCGTGGGTCTTTTCACGAGGAAGCGCTTTGCCGTGCTCGAACAACCATGCCGCGCCCTTGGCGTTCACCGCGAGGAGCAACTCGCCAAGCACGCTGTCGCCGTCGCGCTTGGCGACCACAAGGCCTTCTTCACGGAGCCTGCGAAGCGTCCTGCCGGTCATCTTCACCGCGCTCTCGGTGCAGCTCCCGTGGAGGAGCTTGGCGAGTTGCCTTGTGGTCGCGTAGCCGAGGCGCGCCAGCCAGAACAGCGCCGCGCGCCGGTAGTGTTGCCCCTGTTGCCGCTTGTCCATCGCATTTCCGGAGGTGTGTTGTTCCTCCGTATAGCTGCTAACTGCGGACAGGCGAATATCGCAACCTCCCCGGGCTCACCGATGCTGCTACAACGAGAGATAGGCTTGCGCTAGCGGCTGATTTCTTCGCTGCATGCCTTAGGGGTGCAGCGCTCACCGACGTCACGCCGGCATATGTGCCTTCACTTGTTCCTTGCGTGGGAACATCAATTCGGGCTAGGGGTGGACCTCTGTCCGACCTGAGCGCGCCGGTTGGCTTGCCACCTGACTTGCTCCGGTCGGAGGCGTACGCACGCCGTTGACAAAATCGGGGCGCTCTGAAAACTGCCAAGGATGGCTACGCTTCTTCGCGCCTGTGGCGCTGCGCGGGCAGCGTTGCCGCCCTTGCGGGAGAGCGTACCGGGCTTCACGGGCTGGACGCCCTACCCGGCACTCGGACCTAGGGGTCCGTCTCCCTGCGGCCCCTCGCTGCGCTCGGGCAACCGGCCTGCCGCGGCGCTCTCACTGCGTTCGAGCGGCCCCCTATCGGGGGCTTCCCTTGCAGCCCGGTTGCCCGACCGCAGTCGGGGCCGGGGGACTATCGTCCCCCCAAGAGCGGGTCGGCGCTGGGGCGCCTTACACCTGCCGGTGTACCCCGCTCATGGCTCCCCCCCAAAGAGCACAGTCCGGCGTGGGCGCCGGCCTGCGACTCCGGCCGTGGGCCTGCGTCGCCCTGCGGGTGCAGACCGTCCTGGCGGACGGTCATCGGTGGCCTGGACGGCCCCCTCAATCAACGCTCCCGCGAAGTGTTTCTGGACGTGTTGCGCTCGTCAAATATGCCTGGCTGCCTCTCTTGCGCCGGGCCTTGCGTTGTTCTGGACTGCGAGCTCACCACACTGCTAGACTGGATATATGAGTCGACTACGCCGGCTCGCCCGCCCACAGAGGCGAAGCTGGTTTCGGCAGCGTATATCTCGATGACTGCATGGCCTATCCCTTAGCGCCACTGCGAGTTCCTTGTGTGGGCGCATTGGAAGTCGAGTGGCCGAGAGAGATTCGCCATGACCCATGCCGTTTCCACAGCTCAACTTGAGCAACTCCGCCGTGACGCCAAGCGCCTCGCGCGCGAAAAGTCCATCGCCCTACATGAAGCTCAGGACCGCGTCGCGGCTGAGCGCGGGTTCAAGAACTGGTCGCTGCTCGCTAGAAGTGTTGCGGCTCCGGTAAGAGGTACGCCTCGCGGCTCCGCTCCGCCTTTCGTCGACCCTAGCAGGCGTTACTACCTGCACGGCGACCAGGCCGAATCTGACCCCTCAAATTATTACTGCGCGATGTGCGACGTCTTTTGGCCGGCTGCACACTTCGAGAGCGGGCACGACAAAATGAAGAGCGTTGAGCGCTACCTCCAGGGTATGCGCACCTGGGCGTCCCGTTCTGCGGCTGACCCGCGCAAATGGCACCGGCCCACAGGCGCCGTCAATTTATTGGACACCGCTTTGAAAGACTACAACGCTGCTCAGGCCGCGAGGGAGGCTTCACGCTCTGCGTTTCATCGCTGGATAGTGACGCAGACGGAGCGTGACGACTGGATAGGCGACCTGGCGCAGGACATCAAATTCGACAAGGATTTCCCTGTCGCGGAAACGTCGCTTAGCGCGCTCATCAGGTACATGGCGGACGAGGGCGCCGTTGAGTCGGCCCTGGCTGCTATGCGTGACGCTTACGCGGAGTTTTCCGCGGCTCAATAGCATGCTCATTCGCGCCCGGCGCGGGTTTCTCGCGTAGCGATGCTCGGCTGGCCGCCGCAATGCAGCCGCTAACCGAGCAGGTATTGCTGGCGCTCAACTCTTCCACCGCTGCGCGAGCGTCAGCAGCCGTTTGCTGACAACGTCTCTATTTCCAAGCCATGTCTTGAACGGCGGAGGAAGCGTGATATCCGGATAAGTGATTTTTTGGATGTAGCGCAAGATGGCGCTTGGCGTATAGCCGTCGCCATAGTATTGCTCGCTACCTTCCTCACGGGTCACCGACTTGTCCTGGGCGCGAGTTGTGGCTCGGCCCGTGTAGGCCCGCGCTAGCCCTTCAGGCCACGGCTGTTCTACGTTGGCGGCCCGAATTCTGTCTTCCAGCGCGTGCCGGAAGCTATGGTTCCCGTACCCATGTCCGAATTGCAGGGTATCGCGTGTAAACCGCAGGAACGGCTGTTCATACGCACGTCCCCATTTGGGGGACGCCCCATCCAGCTCCGGCAGCGCCGCCGGGAACAGCGGCCCATTCGTGTAGTGGCGCAAGACGGAGTGTGCGAAGTCCAGGAATCCAAGTTCAATCAAGACCGGGTGAATAGGTATCTCTCGCGTGGTCGCCGAGTTTTTTATGGAGCGACCGGGCCCGACCTCATCCTCGTCTTCAGCGACCTGAATCTTGATTAACGCCCTTTCCAGATTCACATCGTGGGTCTGCAACTGAGTCGCCTCGCCCACGCGGAATCCATGCCACATACACAGCAAAGGAATCCAGTATCGAGCGCCCAGGTCATCTTTCATCTTGCCGCGCCAGTTTTCGGAGTCCGGGTTGTACCACTCCGACGAGAACAGCGCGTTCAGGTGATGCGCTTTGTACGGCAGCCGAGGCTTGCGGCGGCTTTCCTCCTCTTTGGCGCTGATTTTGGGGACAATTTCCAATTCGGCGACCGGGTTTTTGTCGACGAGGTTCAGCGTTTTCGCCAGCGCAAAAGCTTCGAAAATGGCTCTCTTGGCGCGGCCGGTTGCATAGCCGTGGCTCCAAGGCTTGTCAGCGGCATGCAGGCGGCTACGAATGAAGTTGAAGATGTCCGCCGACGTTACGGCAGACAGCAGCTTGTTGTTGGTGTACTCGACGAACCGGTTCCAGATGGAAAGGTTTGTGCTTCGGGTCTTATCGCCGGCCGACGCCAGGTGCTGTGCGTACAGTTGCGCGACATCAGCAACGCGGGTTGCTTGTTTTGCCGAGGCAGGTTTCCGAGACTCCCATACTGCGGGCAGCGGCTGGGGCAAGGCCGACAGGTCGGGTGGCGCGAGTTGCTCTCCTTGCTGTCGGGCTGCCAGAATCTTGTAGCCGGTTTGAACATGCCGAAGTACCCCATAGGTTAGCGCCTGCCACTCGGCGTCGGTTGCGCTAAGGTCATAGCCCCGGAGCGCTAGCAACTCTGCGATGGCACTGTGGAATTTGCCAACCTGACCGGATGCCAAGGCGCGATTGATAAGGGGCAGCATCACCGCCACATTTGCATCTAACGATTCAAATTCGTCGTCTTCGAGTCCATCCGCGCGGGCCTTGGCGTCGGCGTCTAGCCCGAGCCACCAGAGTGCGGCCACCTGGTCGGAGAGTTCAGGGGTGACCGAGATGGTCTTGAACCGTGTTCGGGCGTCCTGGTTCTGGAACGTGTCCTGCGCGTCCTCGTTGGCTTGCAGAGCTCGGGCTTCGGCTAGCTGCCGGTCGGTCTCTACGGTGAATTCGGCACAGGCGGTTTTGGCTTTCCGATAGTCCCGGCCCAATCTCTTGATGAAATTGGCCTGGCCAAGTTGGCCACGCAGGCCTTTGGGGATAGGGCGGACGAACTTGTAGCCGTGGGCGTCCTTGCGCATATAGAGGGGCATGTCAGCTTCCTGTGCTGACCGAACCTTGCGCTGCCGTTGTGTACCAGTCATGTGTACCAATTGAGGGCAAAAACTCCCCTCTATATCGGCAAATCAATGACTTGGCTTGAATTGGCGGAAGCGGTGAGATTCGAACTCACGGATGGGTCACCCCATCGGCAGTTTTCAAGACTGCTGCCTTAAACCACTCGGCCACGCTTCCTTCGTGCTGCGCTGCTCGTTGCGAGCAAGGGCGCCATTGTAACGGCACCTGGCGCAACTTGGCACCGGTTACCGTCAGTTTTCGTCGTCAGCCAAGAACAATTCCTGCAAATCATTGAGGAATCGCTGGCCCAGCTCGGTCGGGCGGATGGCGACATGGTCGCGTTTCAGCAGGCCGCGCTGCTCGGCGGTATCGAGTTCACGCTCGATCGAGCGCAGCGGCAGGCCCGTGCGTTCCTGGAACAGCGTGACCGGGAAACCGTCCGTCAGTCGCAGCGCGTTGAGCATGAATTCGAACGGCAGGTCAGCGGCGTCGACTTCGCGCTGCTCCTGCATCACCGCCGCGCCGCCGGCCGTCTCGGCCTGACGCAGATACGTGTCCGGATGCTTGTGTCGCATCTCGCGGATGACCCGGTGCGGAAAGCTCAGCTTGCCGTGCGCGCCTGGGCCGATGCCGAGGTAATCGCCGAATTGCCAGTAGTTCAGGTTGTGCTTGCAGCGCTTGCCCGCCTTGGCATACGCCGATACCTCGTAATGCTCGTAGCCCGCCGCAGCCAGCCGCGCGTGAATCCAGTCCTGCATCGCAAACGCCGTGTCGTCATCCGGCAGCGCGGGCGGGTACTTGGCGAAGTACGTGTTGGGCTCCAGCGTCAGGTGGTACAGCGACACGTGGTTCGTATCGAACGACAGCGCGGCCTCCACATCGGCCTCGCATTCGGCGAGTGTCTGACCCGGCAGGGCGAACATCAAGTCCAGGTTGATGTTGTCGAAATGCGCGCGGGCGATGTCGATTGCGGTGCGCGCTTCTGCGGCACTGTGGATGCGGCCAAGCGCCTGCAGGTGTGCGTCGTTGAAGCTCTGGACGCCGATCGACAGGCGGTTCACGCCGCTGGCGCGGTAGCTGCGGAAGCGTTCTGCCTCAAACGTGCCCGGGTTGGCTTCCATCGTGATTTCGGCGTCGGCGTCGACCGGCAGCAGCATGCGGATGTCCGACAGCAGACGGTCCAGCCCTTGCGCCGACAACAAGCTGGGCGTGCCGCCACCGATGAAGATCGTGTGCACATGCCGGCCCCACACCATCGGCAGCGCGGCCTCCAAATCCTGCCGCACGGCAGCCAGAAAGCGCTCTTCCGGGATGCCCCGTTCCGGCTCTGCATGCGAGTTGAAATCGCAGTACGGGCACTTGCGTACGCACCACGGCACGTGCACGTACAAGGACAGCGGCGGCGAAGCCGGCAGGCTGATCTTGCCCGGCTGCAGGAAGACGGAGGTGACCTTGTCACCGGTCTCAGCGGCAGTTGCGGAGGGCGCCTTGGCTGCGCCGGCGGGGTGAATCGGGATCATCGGAACGTCAGGCGTTTTCAAAGGTGCGCAGCCGTTCGACAAGCTGCGCGAGGGCTTGTGCGCGATGGCTCACGCTGTTCTTCTCGGCCTTGGTCAGCTCGGCGGCGGTCTTGCCGAGATCCGGCAGCAGGAAATACGGGTCGTAGCCGAAGCCGCTGTCGCCGCGCGGTGTGTCGATCACCTCGCCAAACCAGTTACCTTCGGCAATGATCGGCTGCGGGTCATCTGCATGGCGCACGTAGACGAGCACACAAACATAGTGTGCGCCGCGATTGGCCTTGCCGGCCAGTTCGCGGACGAGGCGGGCGTTGTTGGCGGCATCCGATTTCGGCCCACCCACCAATTGCGCATAGCGCGCGGAATACACGCCCGGCGCGCCGCCCAGCGCATGCACGCAGATGCCGGAGTCGTCTGCCAGCGCAGGCAGGCCGGACGCGCGGCTCGCGTGGCGCGCCTTGGTGAGCGCGTTTTCAACGAACGTCGCATAGGGTTCTTCCGCCTCGGCAATGCCGAGCGCGCCTTGCGGCGTCACGTCGAACCCGAGGGTGCCTAGCAGCGCGTTGAATTCGACCAGCTTGCCCGCGTTGTTCGATGCGAGAACGATTTTGCGCATGGCAGTGCCGGTCACAAACCCAGCGCCTGCTTCTGCAGGCCGATCAGCGTGCGGATGCCTTGGTCGGCCAGGTTCAGTAGTGCATCCATTTCGGAGCGCGAGAACGGCGTGCCTTCCGCAGTGCCTTGCACTTCCACAAAGCCACCGCTGCCGGTCATGACGACGTTCATGTCGGTATCGCAGGCGGAGTCTTCAGGGTAGTCCAGGTCGAGCACAGGTACGCCATCGACCACGCCCACCGATACGGCGGCGACGAAGTCGCGAACAGGGTTGCCCACCAGCAGGCCCTTTTTGCGCATGACAGAGACGGCGTCATATGCCGCGACGAACGCGCCGGTAATGCTGGCCGTGCGCGTGCCGCCATCAGCCTGCAGCACGTCGCAGTCGAGATGCAGTGTGTGCTCGCCCAGCGCGCGCAGATCGAACACCGAGCGCATCGCGCGGCCGATCAGGCGCTGGATCTCCTGCGTACGGCCGGTCTGCTTGCCGCGTGCGGCCTCGCGGTCGGAGCGCGTGTGGGTCGAGCGCGGCAGCATGCCGTATTCGGCAGTCACCCAGCCCTCGCCGCTGCCTTTCTTGTGGGGCGGCACCTTGGGCAGCACGCTGGCCGTGCAGAGCACTTGCGTGTCGCCAAAGCAGACCAGCACCGAGCCTTCGGCGTGGCGCGTGAAGTTGCGGGTGAGGGTGACGTGACGGAGTTGATCGGGCTGGCGGCCGCTGGGTCGCATGTGGGGTCTCGCTGAAGAAAACGGATAGCCCGACATGATACCGGCCCGCGCTGCGCTCGGCAGGGCGGGCCGGATAAGGACTGCGCGACGGCGTTTAGCGCGTCAGATTGCTGGTCTTGTCGATGGCGGCGCGGATTTCCGCGATGGAGCGCTCGATTTCCTCTTCCGACATCAGCCCTGATTCGCCTTGCGGCGCGTCCAGGATGGACGTGGTGAAGGCGTTCAGCGGGAGGGTATCGGTCTGCACCGAATCCTGCGAGGTGGTCACGGCGTCCAGCTCCCACATCATGGAGATGGCGGTGGTGTTGTCTGCGGTGTCGCCGGCATTGCGCAGCGCCCGGGCAATCAGCTCGGGAATCGCCTGCGTGACCGAGAAGCTGGTGCAGGTATCGACCAGTTCGTCTTCCTCCACGCTGCCCCACAGACCGTCAGAGCACAGCATGGCAACGTCGCCCGGCTCCAGGTTGACCGGCCCGCCGATGTCGATCAGCGGCAGATTGGGCGAGCCCAGGCAGTTGTAGATCTTGTTGCGCTCGGGGTGGTGCGCCACCTGCATTGGCAGCACACGGTCTTGTTGCAGCAGGTTTTCGATCTTGGAGTGATCGCGCGTGCGCGTCACCAGTTCGCCCTTGCGCATCAGATACATGCGCGAATCGCCAGCGTGCGCCCAGTGAAGCGAGCCGCGCTGGGCGAGCGCGCAGACGATGGTCGTGCGTGGCGCATCGGGCAGGCCGTTCGTCTCTGCATAGCGGTGAATGTCGCGGTGCGCGAGCATGATGCTCTCGTGCAGGAAATCACGCGGATTGCGGATCGACGGACGTGCGTGGCGCTGGAACTGGCGCGCCATGGTCTGCAGCGCCTGCTGGGCTGCAACTTCGCCCAGGGAATGCCCGCCCAGGCCATCGCACAACACCATCAGCATGGCATCACGCGTGAAGCAGTAGCCCATGCGGTCCTGGTTGACGCGTCGCGCGCCTTTTTTGCTTTCCTGATAAACCGAGAATCGCATTGCGGCTAGATGAGTATTCGGTGATGGGATGCGGTGCAGCGGCGAGTCCCGCCTGGTGCTGCACCATTTTGAAATCATACTCCGCCTATCGGCGGCGACCCGGCTGTCAACTGTCCCGGCGGCGCAACAGGCGGCTCATGAAACGTGTTGTCAACGCCTCTTTTTCTTCTGGTACCGGGCCACCTTGGGTGACGGCGGTCAGCGCCTGCAACTCGGTCAGCGCGTTGCTTTCTTCACGCAGTACCTTTTGCAGGCGGAACACGCTTTGCGGGCGCTCTTCCGGCTTCATCTTCAGGCACCAGCCAACCAGATCGATCAGGCTGGCCGTATAGACCTTGCGCAAGCGCTCCAGGCTCTCTTCCAGCTTGTCGTCTTTCTCACGCTGCGTGGCTTCCTGAGGCGGCGTGCCGGCCATGCAGGCATAGATGGTGGCGCCGATGCTGTAGATGTCCGTCCACGGTCCCAGCTCGTTGTGCTTGCGGTACAGCTCAGGCGCGGCAAAGCCCGGCGTGTACATCGGCTGGAAGCGCGAGGCCTCTGCGGTGAGCGTCTGCCGCGCCGCGCCAAAATCAAGCAGGATCGGCGAAAAGTCTTCGCGCAGGTAAATGTTGCCGGGCTTGATGTCGAGGTGCAGCAGCTTGTGGATGTGGACTTCACGCAGCCCACTCATCAGGTCATGGAAGACCTGGCGAATGAAGCGCTCGCGCAGCATCTTCAGCTTGCCTTGCTGACGCGCGGTGAGGATGTGCTCCTGCAGCGTTTTACCCTGCTCATACGTCATCACCATGTAGACGGTGCCGTTTTCCCGGAAGAAATTGAGCACGCGCACGATGGCAGGGTGGGAAATCTTGGCCAGCGACCGGCCTTCTTCAAAGAAGTATTTGAGCCCGAGGCGGAATGCGCTCCCGCTTTCTTCTGGCACTACAGGAATCAATTCGCCCGGCGCACGACGCGCCAGCGAAGACGGCAAATATTCCTTCACGGCCACCGGCGTGCCATGTTCGTCGGTCGCAAGATAGACGAAGCTGAACCCCCCGCTGGCCAACTTCTTTACAATACGATAATTGGACAGCAAGGTACCAACCGGCAACGGGGCACTGCGTGGCTGTCCTGAGCCTTTTGACTCTGTCATGGGTTTGTGTGGCGAAATGGCTGTCGGATTCTCCCTGACCAGTCCACACGTTGTAAAGCGACAAAAGGTGGGGGATTCCCCGCCAATTCCGGGCGTTAAATAACCGCCGCCGGATTTCCTGATTCGACCAAGCACAACACACCACGATTCCATGATCTACAGCATGACCGGCTACGGCGTTGCCACACGCCAGGCAGCCTTTACCGATGCCCATGGCGCACCCAGCGGGAGCGTCGCTACTGTTTCGGTCGAGTTCCGCACCGTCAACTCGCGCTTTCTCGATCTGCTGTTCCGGGCGCCGGAAGAGTGCCGCGCCTTCGAGCCGGCCCTGCGCGAAATGCTGATGAGCGCACTGTCGCGCGGCAAGCTGGAATGCCGAATCAACCTGCAGCGGCAGGAAGCCGCCAGTGATGTCGCGGCGCTCAATGTGGACCTGCTGCAACAACTTGCCAAGCTGGAGCAGGCGGTCACGCGCCACCTGCCGGCATCGGGTTCGCTGCGCATGGGCGAAATCCTGCGCTGGCCTGGCGTCCTGGCCGAGCCCCAACTGACGCAAGACGCGCTGCGCGATGCCGTGATCGAGGCTGCCAAAGAGGCGCTCAAGCAACTTCTGGAATCGCGCCGTCGCGAAGGCGATGCGCTCAAGGCCGTGCTGCTCGACCGTGCTGACGCGATGCTGGCCATCGTCGACAAACTCACGCCGATGGTGCCGGTCCTGATCCAGCAGCATCAGGACAAGCTGACCGAACGGCTGCGCGAGGCGTTTGGCCTGGCCGCACCGGAAGGCACGCCGGCGCTGACGCGCGATGAGCTGACAGAGCGCATCCGCCAGGAAGCCACCGTCTACGGCATCCGCATCGACATCGCCGAAGAACTCTCGCGCCTGCAAGCGCACCTGCGTGAGACGCGCCACATCCTGGAGAAGGGCGGCCAGATCGGCAAGCGCCTGGACTTCATGATGCAAGAGCTGAACCGCGAGGCAAACACACTTGGCTCGAAGGCCGCCGCGAAGGAGCTGGCCGATGCATCGATGGAACTCAAGCTGCTCATCGAGCAGATGCGCGAGCAGGTCCAGAACCTCGAATAACTCGAAACAATAGAACTAGAACATGCCATCCTCTCAAGCGCACTCTGCCGTCGATACGCCCATCGAGAATCATTTTCCGGGCAGCCTGTTCATGGTCGTGGCGCCGTCGGGCGCCGGTAAGTCGACGCTGGTGAATGCGCTGCTGGCGCAGGATTCGTCGATCCGCCTGTCGGTCTCGGCCACGACGCGCAAGCCGCGTCCGGGCGAGCAGCACGGCCGCGAATACAACTTCATGACCGTCGAGGAGTTCAAGGCTTGCCGTGATCGCGGCGAATTTCTCGAGTGGGCCGAGGTGCACGGTAACTACTACGCCACTTCACGCGTGTGGATCGAAGAACAGATGCGTGCTGGCACCGACGTACTGCTCGAGATCGACTGGCAGGGCGCCCAACAGGTGCACCAGCGCTTTTCCAATGCTGTCGAAATCTTCATCCTGCCGCCATCGCTCACGGCGCTGGAAGAACGTTTGAAGAAGCGCGGTCAGGACGAGCCCAATGTGATCGTGCGCCGCCTGCTGGCCGCCGGCTCCGAGATGGCGCACGCACCCGAAGCCGACTACGTGATCATCAACGAAGTGTTCGATGCCGCATTGGCTGAACTGCGCACCGTGGTGCAGGCCACGCGTCTGCGCTTCGGTGCTCAGAAGGCGCGCCACGGTGAGCTGTTCGTCGAGCTGGGCATTCACTGAGCAAGCAGCGCAATCGCGTTTTTCGGCGTGATTGCGAAAGTGTGGTAGCGCCCCCGCCCCCGTGCTGTCCGAGGGAAGTGCTGCGCTGCTGCTAAAATATCGAGATCAACAAGATTTGCCACCAGGTGGAGTTTTCATGGCGCGTATTACCGTCGAAGATTGCTTGAAACAGATTCCGAATCGCTTCGAACTGGCATTGGCCGCAACGTACCGCGCCCGTCAGTTGGTGCAGGGCCACACGCCCAAGGTCGATGCCAAGGACAAGCCGACCGTGACCGCATTGCGCGAAATCGCATCCGGCCAGGTTGGTATCGAGATGCTCAAGAAGGTTCCGTCCTGAGCTGACACGCATTACCTGGCATTACCTGGCGTGGTACGCTGCCTCGGTCACTGATCGTTCTCGCGATCTTTCATGGATGTGAAAGCCGCGAACGCACTAGACCCCGGCATGCCTACCTCGCCCGCTTCTTCGCCCAGGACCCAACATTCCGCCACGCACGAACACAACGTGCCGTCGGTGGAATCGTCCGCAAGGTCGTCCAGTCCTGCGCCGGGCGTCTCCACGGTTCCTTCCGGGTCTTCCACCGCTTCCATCGTTTCCATGCCGTCCTCCGCTTCCGGCTCCGGCCCTGCGTCGCCTCGCACGGGCGCGCCGAACTTGCCTGATCCGCGTGGTGCCGACCTGGTAGGGGAGCGGGCAGCCCTGCCGCCAAAATCGCACAAGGTCACAAGTGCCGAGGCACCTGAGCAGGCGGCCAAGCCCGAGGGCGCCGACACCCTTTTCATCGACGCGGTGCTGGAGCAGACCTATCGGCATCTGTTCGGCCCGACTTCGCAGCCCGCGGCACCGCCTCGCCAGCAGGTCGTCTCCATTTCGGGGCTGGCCGAGAAACTGTCGTATCTGAAGCCGGCTGATCTCAAGCTGGTGAAGGAAGCGTTCCACTTCTCCGATGAGGCGCACCTCGGGCAGTACCGCCAGAGCGGCGAGCCGTACATCACGCATCCCGTGGCCGTGGCAGAGATCTGCGCAGGCTGGAAGCTGGATGTGCAGTCGATCATGGCGGCGCTGCTGCATGACGTGATCGAAGACCAGGGCGTGACCAAGAGCGAACTGGCCGAGAAGTTCGGCCCCAAGGTCGCAGAACTGGTCGACGGCCTGACCAAGCTGGACAAGCTCGAATTCCAGAGCCGCGAGCAGGCGCAGGCGGAGAGCTTCCGCAAGATGCTGCTCGCGATGGCGCGCGATGTGCGCGTGATTCTCGTCAAGCTCGCCGACCGCACGCACAACATGCGCACGCTCGACCACGTGCCGCCGGAGAAGCGCCGCCGCATTGCCGGCGAGACGATGGAGATTTACGCGCCGATCGCGCACCGCCTGGGCCTCAACACGACATATCGTGAGCTGCAGGAACTGAGCTTCCGCATCGGCTCGCCGTTCCGGTACGCCACGCTCGAGAAGGCGGTGAAGGCCGCGCGCGGCAATCGACGCGAAGTCGTGAGCCGCATTCTTGAAACGGCCCAGCGTGCGCTGACAGACGCGGGCATCCCGGCTGAAATGACCGGCCGCGAAAAAACGCTGTACAGCATCTACCGCAAGATGCACGACAAGCAGTTGTCGTTCTCGCAGGTGCTGGACGTGTATGGCTTCCGTGTGGTGGTCGACACGCAGATGCAGTGCTACATGACGATGGGCGCGCTGCACAGCCTGTACAAGCCGATGCCCGGCAAGTTCAAAGATTACATCGCCATCCCCAAGATCAACGGTTATCAGTCGCTGCACACGACGCTGGTGGGCCCGTTCGGTACGCCGGTCGAGTTCCAGATCCGCACGCGCGAGATGAACCAGATTGCGGAAGCCGGCGTGGCCGCGCACTGGATGTACAAGCAGCACCACGACGAGCCCGACCGCGCGCAGCAACAAGCACATCAGTGGCTGCAATCGCTGCTCGACATTCAAAGCCAGACGGGGGATTCGCAGGAGTTTCTGGAGCACGTCAAGATCGACCTGTTCCCGGATGCGGTCTACGTGTTCACGCCCAAGGGCGAGATCCGAGCACTGCCGCGCGGCGCCACGGCGCTGGACTTTGCCTATGCGGTGCACAGTGATCTCGGTAACCAGTGCGTTGCGGTCAAGATCAACAACGAGCTGCTGCCGCTGCGTACGGAACTGAAGAACGGCGACATCGTCGAGGTGGTGACGGCGCCGTACTCGAAGCCGAACCCGGCGTGGCTCACGTTCGTGCGCACCGGCAAGGCGCGTGCGGCAATCCGGCACTTCCTCAAGACGGCCAAGCTGGACGAGGCGATTCAACTTGGCGAGCGTTTGCTCGAACAGGCGCTACGTCAGCTCGGCATCGACATGAAGGCCGTGTCCGCCCAGGTGTGGGAGCGCATCGTGCAATGGACGGGTAACAAGGCGCGTGAAGACGTCTTTGCGGATCTGGCGCTCGGCCGACGGGTGGCCGCCGTGGTTGCGCGTCGCCTCGAAATCCTTCTGCAAGAAGGTGGTCACGACGGCGATGAGGCGTTGATGGCGGCCGTACACACCTTTGCTGGCGAAGAGGCCCCCGCCGTCACCGTCAGCGGCGACGAAGGCATGGCGATGGTGTTCTCGTCATGCTGCCGTCCGATTCCCGGCGACCCGATCGTCGGCTACATCGGCAAGGGGGAGGGGTTGCAGATCCACGTGCAGGAATGCCGCGTGGCCAAGCGTCTGCATGGCAAGGATCCGGAGCACTGGATCGACGTCATGTGGGCCGAGCACACGACGCGTGCGTTCGACGTGTCGATCAAGGTGCTGGTGCGCAATACGAAGGGTATTCTTGCGCGCGTAGCGGCGGACTTGACCTCGGCCGACGCCAACGTGGCACACGTATCGATGGAGCAGGAGGGGCATCAGGAGGCGACGTATATGACGTTCCTGATTCAAGTGCACGACCGCGTGCATTTGGCCGACGTGATGCGCGCGCTGCGGCGCAACCCGGATGTGATTCGTATTGCGCGAGATCGCGGGGGAGATTGACGCTTCGCGCGAAGAACAAAAAAGGCGAGGCTATAAGGCTTCGCCTTTTTTTTGTTTGTGGGCCGCTCGTCGCACGTACGCGAGCGATGTTGACATCGCGCTGCACGCGAAGCCGAAGCGAGCAAAAGAAAAGGGCTTCCATTTCTGGAAGCCCTTTTCGTTCTCGTATTAGGTTGGTGCGGCTGGCAGGATTCGAACCCACGACCCCTTGGTTCGTAGCCAAGTACTCTATCCAACTGAGCTACAGCCGCAACCGAGAAATGAGATTATACAGAGATTTTCGGTCTTGTGAACCCCCTTCTTCACTTTTTCTTCGAGAGGGGCCAGCTTTCTATAATGGAGCCTTGATCCACCGTGGCTTCCATCATGAACAAGGCTTTCGTCCGGGAAGATTCCGGCGATGACGAAGACGATCTGCCCGAGGGTGCTGCGCCCTTGCCCCCGGGTTCCAAGAACTACATCACGCCGGCGGGCTACGAGCGCTTGCGCACCGAGCTGATGCACCTGATCGACACGGAGCGGCCCGAAGTGGTTGGCATCGTGTCGTGGGCTGCATCCAATGGTGATCGCTCTGAGAATGGCGACTACCTGTACGGCAAGAAGCGCCTGCGCGAGATCGATCGTCGCATCCGTTTTCTCACGCGCCGTATCGAGAAGGCCGAGGTCGTCGACGCCAGCTTGCAGGGCGACAACGATCAGATCTTCTTTGGTGCGACGGTCACCTACGTCAATCAGCGTGGTGATGAGACTACCGTCACCATCGTCGGCATGGACGAGGTTGATCTGGATATTGGGCACGTGAGCTGGATCTCGCCGATTGCGCGTGCGCTCATCAAAGCGCGCGAGGGCGATACGGTGCCGCTGCGCACCCCAACGGGCGTCGAGCAGATCGACATCCTCGAGGTCAAATATCCGCCGCGCGCCGCTTGAGTGCTGTACTCAGGCCGGATGCCCCAGGCAGTAGGCGCCGAAGGCGATCACCGAGCAGGCTGACAGACGCCGCGCTGTGAGCGACTCCTTCAGGAACAGTCGGCCGAGCAGCGCGGCAAACACCACTGACGTTTCGCGCAAGGCCGACACGGGGCCCATCGGCGCGAGCGTCACGGCCCAGATGACGATGCCGTATGCGACGAGTGAGACCACGCCGCCGCCAAACGTCTTGAGTGTGGTGGCGTCGCGCAGATCGATGTTCAACGGGCCTTTCCACACGCGATAGAGCAGCACCATTGGCAGACTGTCGAGCATGAACAGCCATGCCGAGTACGCGTTTGCATTGCCCGCTGCCCGCGCGCCGATACCATCGCACACCGTGTAGCACGCGATGAATACGCCCGTGGTGAGTGCCGCCAGCGTCGAGCCAAGGTCGGCCTTGCGGCCGCGCGCCAAACTGAGAATGCCGCCGCTCACCAGCACCACGCCCGCCAGCGCAATCACACCCGGCATTTCGCCCGCAAACAGCGCGGCGCCCATCGTTACCAGCAGTGGCGATGATCCGCGCGCAATCGGATACACCTGCCCGAACTCGCCAAACCGATACGCGCGCGCAAGAAACACGTTGTAGCCGACGTGCAGTACCGCGGACAGCGCCACATACGGCCACGCGGCCGGCGAGGGCAATGGCAATGCAATCGCCATCGGTATTGCCGCCACGCCTGAGGCCAGCGTCATCAGCGTGATGGCGCGCAGGCGGTCGGAGCCGCTTTTCAGCAACGCATTCCATGAGGCATGGAGCAGGGCGGCGCAGAGAACCAGGGCGATAACGGCGGGGGTCACGATGACGATGGGCGTGAAGTGAGAATCGGGTCGATTTTTCTCACTCGATGCAGTGTTAGCGAGAGCAAGAAGGTGCCAGCGTAGCGCCATAAAGTGTGGTCAACAATCGATATATACTGACTCGATCTGTGCAAAAAACTCACGTGATATGCGGACGCTGCCCCCACTGAATGCAGTGCGCGCCTTTGAAGCGGCGGCGCGCCATCTGAGTTTTACGCGTGCGGGCGAAGAACTGAACGTCACGCATGGCGCCGTTAGCCGTCAGATTCAGGCACTGGAGGCGTGGCTCGGTGTATCGCTGTTTCGCAGGCTGAATCGGCGGGTGGAACTGACCGATGCAGGGCAACGCTACTTGGCGGAGATTGGCGTGGCGCTTGACCGCATCAGCACGGCCAGCCAAGCGCTGCGTGACCGCGACGCGGTGCGCATCCTCCGCGTGAACAGCATCCCGACGTTCACGATGCGCTGGCTGATTCCTCGGCTCTCGACGTTTCAGATGCGCTTTCCGCGCGTGGAGGTTCGGCTGACCACGTCCATCGAAGAGATCGAAGACTTGCCCGATCATTTCGACGTGATTATTCGCGGCGGGCCGGAGGTTCATGCGGGCTTTCAGTCAGGACGCTTTCTAGACGAGAGTCGCTTTCCGGTGTGCAGCCCGGTGTTGCTGGAGCGCTTGCCGTTGTCGGCCCCGTCCGACTTGCGACATCACACGCTGCTGCATTCGGACACGCTGCCTTCGGTGTGGCCAAGCTGGCTGGTGCTGGCAGGCGTGCCGAATCTGCGGCCCGCGCATGCGCTTACGTTTGAGCATTTCTATCTGTCGATTCAAGCCGCCATCGATGGGTTGGGTGTCGCGATGGGACCATCGGCGCTCATCACGGATGATCTGGAGGAGGGGCGTCTTGTGGCTCCGTTCCCGAATCTCGCGCTGGTCGCACGCAGTTACTACTGGTACAGCCCTGCGCGCAATCTTGGTGACGAAGTGGTGCAGGCGTTTTGTGCGTGGCTGGGCGAGGAACGACCGCAACGTCACGCAAACGTGAACACATTTCCGCCCTCCGGTAACGGAGGTAACGCCGCGTAACACCCTACAGGCGACGGCGGAACCCGATGCTACGATCCATTCAAGTTCGATTGGTTTGAGAAGGAGGTCCTCACATGAAGAAAAACGCATGGATTCTCGCTGCATGCCTGGCGGCTGCCGGTGTGGCCGGGTCGATCGCTTTGCCTGCACAGGCACAGGTGTCGATCGGTGTGCAGATCGGCCCGACCTACGCGCCACCGGCGCCGCAGTACGAGCCTGTGCCGGTCTTGCAGCCGGGCTACGTATGGGTGCCGGGTTACTGGCAATGGCGCGATGGCCGCTATGTATGGCGTCGCGGCTATCGTGAACATGGCAGACCGGGTTACCACTGGCGCGAGCCGCGTTGGGAGCAGGGTCCGCACGGCTGGCAAATGCGTGACGGTGGTTGGGACCGCGGCGACGACGGCCGCTGGCGTGGCCGTGACCGCGATCGCGACGACCGCTACCACTGCCCCCCGGGCCACGCGCGCAAGGGTGAATGCTGATGATGCAACGACAGGCCGGTCATGTACCGGCCTGTTTTTTTTGCAGGCAGGTTTGTCGACGCCGCAACCGCCCAGTGAGCGGCCGCGGCGCCTTCCGGGAGGCAACATGACAATGGAATCGAACTGGCGCACCGAGCTGTACAAAGACTTCGACGTCTACGTATTGGCCATTCCCCGTGCCGAGCGCAAATCCGACAAAGGGGGGCAAGGACCCATGCAGTGGGATTTTGTCGTGCGCATCTGCGAGTCCGGCGCAGACCCGACGGCCGTCGAAACGCTCGTCGCCCACTCGCATGACGACCGCCCGCTGCCCACGCGTGAAGCCGCCGAAGATGCCGGGCTCACGCGCGGCTATGGCTTGATCGATGAATTGCTGGGACGCAACTCGGTCCAGCAGTCGATCGATCTCTGACGTGGGTTACGCCGCCAGCGCTGTGTCGCGAACGTGCCTGCGCGCAAATTGCCACCACAGCCACGTCGAGTCGGGCCCCGGTGCGTGGAATGCGTAGCGCGGGTCGCCGCCGCTCCAGGCGTGGCCCGCGGCGGTGAGCTGGCACAGGCTGACGATGCATTCGCCGTCGCGCATGTCGTTGCGCAGGACGTAACCCTCGCCGCGCGTGGTTTCGCGTGAGACGTTGCCTTCGTCGCCCAGATGATTCAGTGCGCGGAATTGCGCGGCCAACTGCGCCTGGTTGGCGGGGTTGACGGCCTCATCGCGCAGGCCGTGCAGAAGCATCGTCGGCATGCCGGGGTAGGTGGCCACGTTCACCACGCTTGAGAGCGCATCGACGGCGTCGACGCGTGCCCCGCGGCGCATCAGGTTCAATGCAGACGCCGGCGAGCGTGCCACGCCCAAGGCCGGGCCGGAATGCAGTGCCAACGCGGCGAGCAGTTTCGGATGACGCAATGCCAGCAGGCCGGCCAATCCCGCGCCGGCTGACAAGCCTGCCAGATACACGCGCGAAGGGTCCGCTCCAGTTTGTGCCAAGGTTTGTTGGATCAATTGGGCAATGCCATCGGCCTCGCGCGCACCGGCGTGCTCTGGGTCATACCAGTGCCAGCAACATTGCGGATGCGCGCGGCGCGGCTGCTCCGGATACAGCACGATAAAGCCCTCGCGGTCTGCCAGTGCGTTCATGCGTGTGCCATGCGCCAGCACTTCTGCCGATTGCTTGCAGCCATGCAGCATCACCATCAGGGCGGGGGGCTTGCTGCCGCGTAGGGGCGGTGTGTACAGCCAGTATTCCGGCCGGCGTGCCACCACGGCAGGGGACTCGGGTTCGTAGATGAACTGTTCGCGCACGAAGGTGCCCTGGGTGGGCGTGGGACGTACGCGGCGCGGATTATCGCGGCGTGCGGTTGGCTTGAGCGGCTTGACCGGTTTGGGCGGCCATGACTGGCGCCCAAAACCTGGGGTGGTCAGGGCGTCGACTAGCCGGGTGATGGATTTCATCCAAGTACGGTGCATGGCGGCGGAAATGAGCGCGGATGAGGACGATGGTGCCCGTGCTCTCCGAGGGGTCGCAAGTGGTTTTGATATTGGTAAGACAGTGTGCCAGTGATTTTGTTGCAATGCAGCATGCAAAGTGGGTGAAGCGCCTCATGGACGCCTAAGCGGGGCGCAAAGTTTGCAATTGCGCGCGAGACTGTCATGGAGACACCGTAGGTGAGCGGCTACACTGCCGCGACGGGCGAGCCCGACTGGGGCACGCCCTTCTGCTTTCCCGTTCCCCGTTGTGTACTTATGGAGGTCGTTATGGGTTTTTTTGACTTCATCAAAGAGGCTGGCGAGAAGCTCTTCCACGGCAGCGCTGCCGCCGCGCCGGCCGATGCGTCGGCGGATGCCGATGCCGCCAAGGCAGCCGACGATGCCAAGGGCCAGGCCATCCAGGACTACATCGCGCAGCAGGGCCTGAGCGCCACGGCGCTGTCAGTGCAGGTTGAAGGCGATGCTGCCAAGGTGTTTGGCGTAGCGCCCGACCAAGCCACGCGCGAGAAGATCATTCTGTGCTGCGGCAACGTCGAGGGCATCAAGTCGGTGGATGACCAGATGTCGGTCAACACCGAGTCGGAAGAATCGCAATGGCACACCGTGGAGCGCGGCGACACGCTCTCGGCCATCGCCAAGAAGTTCTACGGCGATGCCAACAAGTACCCGGCCATCTTCGAAGCCAACAAGCCGATGCTGTCGAATCCGGACAAGATCTATCCCGGGCAGAAGCTGCGCATTCCGGCGGCGTGACCTGTCTGGCGGTTGCATCAAGACAAAGGGCCTTCGGGCCCTTTTCTTTTGCTCACGCATGACGGTTGAGTGAGACACCTGTCGCATTCACTGCGACGTCTGTCTCGTTCGGCAGCGCTTTGCCGAGACGTCTTCAGGTGCCTTGCCATCTCCGGTTGCATCGTCGCAATTCCTTGCACTGAAAGGCTTTGCGGGTAATTCCCATGCACGCGTCCCGTTTCCGCATGCAGCTGGCACCCCTCTTGCAATTCCCGGTCAGCCGGCACAGCAGCCGGACACCGATACGAAAGCAAGAGGAGACTTTGCATGGACCCGACACCGCAACATCTTCTGTGGATGTACGAGAAGATGATCGAGATTCGCCAGTACGAAGAGGCCATGGCGAAGGTCTATCTGGAAGGCAAGCTGCCGCCGAAAATCCAGAAGGGCCTGGCCTTTGATATTGGCGCCGGCCCTGTGCCTGGCGAGATGCACCTGTCGGCAGGGCAGGAACCGGTGGCGGTGGGCGTGTGTGCGCATCTGCGGCCCGAAGACACCGTGGTCGGCCCGCACCGTGCCCACCATTTCGCCATCTCCAAGGGCGTGCCCCTGGATGAAATGACCGCCGAGATCTTCGGCAAGGCAACGGGCCTTGGACGCGGCAAGGGCGGCCATATGCACCTGTTTCACCCGGAGACCAAGTTCTCGTGCAGCGGCATCGTTGGCGCGAGCATGCCGCAGGCCTGCGGCGCTGCACTGGCTGCGCGCAAGCTGAACAAGGACTGGGTGGCCGTTGCGGTGTTTGGCGAGGGCGCGGCCAATCAGGGTGCGTTCCATGAATCGCTGAATCTGGCGGCGCTATGGAAGCTGCCTGTCGTCTTCATCTGCGAAGACAACAAGTACGGCATCTCTGTCGAGAAAGCCGATTCGACCTCCGTGCCTTCCAACGATGTACGTGCTGCCGGCTACGGCATGCCTGGCGTGCTGGTGGACCGCAACGACGCCGTGGCCGTGTATCACGCGGCCGGCGAGGCCATCGCCCGCGCGCGCCGCGGTGAAGGGCCGACGCTCATCGAGGTCAAGACCGACCGCTACCTCGGGCACTTCCAGGGGGATCCGGAAACCTACCGCCCGAAGGACGAAGCGAAGCATCTGCGCGAGTCCGACCCCATCGACCTGCTCGGCAGCAGTCTACGTGCTTCGGGCCTGCTTGATGACGACACGGACACCTCACTGCGGGCCGCCATCGCGGCGCGCATTGATGCGGCTTACGACTTCGGCCGCAACAGCCCATACCCCGATCCGAGCGACGCGCTGAATCACGTTTTCGTTCACTAAGCAGCCCCTGCGGCCATCACAGGAGACTCACCATGCAAGCCTCACAAGGCGCGGCGCAGGGCGCGCGCACCCTCACCATGGCGCAGGCCATTTCCGAAGCGATTGGCCAGGAAATGGAACGCGACCCGCGTGTCTTCGTCATGGGCGAAGACATCGGCAAGTACGGCGGTATTTTCAGCGCCACCACCGGGCTGCTCGACCGCTTCGGGCCGGATCGCATCATGGATACGCCGATCTCGGAGACGGCGTTTATCGGCGCAGCACTCGGGGCAGCGGCAGAAGGGTTGCGCCCCATTGCCGAGCTGATGTTCGTGGATTTTTTCGGCGTGTGCTTCGACCAGATCTACAACCACCTGGCGAAGAACACCTACATGTCGGGCGGCCGTGTCGCGCTGCCCGCGGTTATCACGACCGGCATCGGCGGCGGCTACAACGACGCGGCCCAGCACTCGCAATGTCTGTACGCCAGCTTTGCCCACATGCCGGGCATGAAGGTGGTCGTGCCGTCCAACGCGTATGACGCCAAGGGCCTGATGATCCAGGCTATCCGCGACGACAACCCGGTCATCTTCTGCTACCACAAGGGCATCATGGGCCTGTCGTGGATGTCCTATTTCGAGGGCAGCACGAACGCGGTGCCCGAAGAGGCCTACACGATTCCCTTCGGGCAGGCCCGCGTGGCACGCGAGGGCCGCGACGTGACCATCGTCACGCTCTCGCAGATGGTGCAGAAGTCGCTGCTCGCGGCCGAGCAACTGGCGGCCGAGGGCATCGATGTCGAGGTGATCGACCTTCGCACCATCGTGCCGCTCGACCGTCAGGCCGTGCTGCGCTCGGTGGCCAAAACCGGGCGGCTGCTGGTGGCCGACGAGGATTACCTGAGTTTCGGCCTGTCAGGCGAGATTGCCGCCATCGTGGCAGAGAACCTCGACACCGTCGCATTGCGCGCGCCCGTGCGGCGGCTGGCGGTGCCCGATGTGCCCATCCCGTATTCCCGTCCGCTCGAGCAGTTCGTCATTCCACAGGTCGACAGCATCGTCGTCCAGGTGCGTGCACTGGTGCAGCACCAACCCGTTTCCTATTCACTCAAGCGAGAAGCAGCATGATCGACATCGTGATGTCCGACGCCGTCTGGCAGGACGTTGAAGACGGTACCGAGGCCCTGTTGCAGGATTGGCTGGTCAAGCCCGGCGATGCAGTGAGCGCGGGGCAGGCACTGGCGGTGGTCGAGCTGGTCAAGACCACGCACGAAGTGGCAGCGCCTGCTGATGGCGTTGTCGCTGTGCTGGAGGTGGCGGCGCAAGACACCTTCGGGCGCGGTGCCGTGCTCGCCCGGCTGGAGCCGAAAGCATGAGCGAAGCCCTCGCTTTCGTGCCCGATGCTGGCGAGCGTCGTGTCGTGCCGATTGCCGGCATGCGCGGTGCCATCGCCCGCACCATGAGCGCCGCCTGGCAGGTGCCGCGCGTGGCGCAGTCGATCGAGGTGGATGCCACCCGGCTCGAGATCGCCGTGCAGGCATTGCAGCAGCAGCTCGGGCCGCAGTGCAAGGTCACGCTGACGGCCTTCGTGCTGCGTGCGGTGGCGTTGACACTGCGCGAGCATCCGCGCCTGAACGCCCGCTTGCTCGAGAAAGAGATCGAGCTGATGCCCGAGGTCAACATCGGCTTGGCCGTCAGCCTGGATGAAGGGCTGATGGTGCCGGTGCTGCGCAATGTCGACACGCAGTCAGTGGCCGACATTGCCGCCGAAAGCCGCCGCTTGGCGGCAGGCGCCCGCGCCGGCATGTTGTCGGCCGGCAGCTATCAGCACGGCACCTTCACAGTGACCAATCTCGGCATGACGGGCATCGACAGCTTCACGCCCATCATCAACGTGCCGCAGGTTGCCATCCTGGGGGTGACGCGCGTTGCCAAGCGGGTGGTGGTCAAGGGCGACAGCATCGTGATCGCGCCAATGATGGGCCTGCATCTGATCTTCGATCACCGCGCGGTGGACGGCTACCCGGCCGCACGCTTCCTGACCGATCTGAAGACGCGTTTGGAAACTGTCGAAGGCCTGTGATGCTCGCGTCCGACTTTCTCTCCGACGGAATCCACTGCGCAGAAGAGCAGGAGTGGAACCGCGCGCAACTTGCGCAACCGGTCCTGCGGCCTGCGGTGCGGCTGTGGACGTATGCGGGCCCCGGTGTTGTCCTGGGCCGTGCGCAGGCGGCCTTGCATCCGGGCATGGCAGGCGGCGCCACACCGGTGGTTGTGCGCGACGCCGGAGGCGGTGCGGTGCTGGCCGGGCCCTGGATGTTGTCGGCGTCGATCGTGCTGCCGGCCGATCACCCGCTGGTGGCGGGCACCGGCACGGTGTCGAGCTACCGATGGTTGGGCGTGCTGCACGCAGGGCTGCTGCGAGACCTCGGCATTCCCGCCTATGCCGTGCCGCCCGAGGAACTGCAGATGACGCCGCCGGCCCGATCGCTCAAGTGGGCCTGTTTCGGTTCGTTGTCGCCGTGGGAGGTGGTGGTCGGGCAACGCAAGATCGTCGGCCTCGCGCAGGTACGTCGGCGCACAGGTGTGCTGCTGACGTGCGGCGCGCTCATCTCGCCGCCGGACTGGCCGCTGCTTTGCGCGGCATTGGGGGCAAACCCAGCGGATGCCCAGCGCCTGCAGGCCTGCACGACGTCCTGCACCGAGCAGCTGGGTGCGCCGCTGCTGGCAACCGTACTGGCCGAGGGCCTGCACCACATGCTGGTCGATGTGCTTGGCGAGCATGACCCCACGAATGAATCCCGCCATTCGCGCCGCGTGCCGCATCCGGCGCAGGCCACCCGGTCTGCCACGGCAGGCCCGTGAGTCGACGGTCAACGTTGTGCATTTCAACAAGATAAGGCGCGCGCTGTGCTCGCCCGATAACGGAGGCAACCAACATGAAACCCACGCCAGCCGCTGGCTCCGCCATGCGGGTTTTGGACAAGCAACCCAAGGTGTCGCGACGCGGCTTTCTGCGCGGTGGCGGCTTGGCCGCCATCAGCGTCACGGTCGTTCCTGCGGCCATGGCGGTTACCAAGGATGTGGTGGTCGAGCAGAGCTTTCCTCGTCTAGGCACCGTCACCGGCAAGACGCTGGTGCGCATGGCGCGCGACATCTATCCGCACGACAAGCTGGCCGAGAAGTTCTACGTGGAGGCGGTCGCGCCCTATGACGTGGCCGCAGGCAAGGACCCCGCAGTGAAGGCGCTGCTGATCGATGGCGTGCACGACCTGGACCAACGCGCCAGGCAACGCTATGGCGTGCCCTATGCCCAGGTGAAGACCGAGAACGAACGTGTGTTGCTGCTCAAGGACATCGAGTCCACGCCCTTCTTCAAGAAGGTCCAGGGCGATCTGGTCACCGGCCTCTACAACAACAAGAAGCTCTGGCCCCTGTTCGGCTACGAGGGCTCGTCGTGGCAGAAGGGCGGTTACCTGCACCGCGGCTTTGACGACATCGACTGGCTCTAAGCCTCGGCACATAAAAAAACGGAGACAACCATCATGACGGATCAGGCAAAGTTTTCCCTCGACGACGACAGCGTCGTCGTGATCGTCGGCTCGGGCGCGGGCGGCGGCACACTGGCCAACGAGCTGGCGCAGCGCGGCGTCAAATGCGTGGTGTTGGAAGCGGGGAAGCACTACACGCAGGCCGATTTCGAGAACGACGAGTGGGCCATGTTCAACAAGATTTCGTGGCTGGACAAACGCATCTCGGCGGGTGGTTGGCACCACACCAAGACGTATCCGAACCTGCCTGCCTGGATCGTGAAGGGCGTGGGTGGTTCCACGGTGCACTGGTCCGGCGTGGCATTGCGTTTTCAGGAACACGACTTCCACACCAAAACCACTTACGGCGCCATCGACGGGGCCAACGTGCTGGATTGGCCGATCACGCTGTCCGAGCTTGAACCGTACTACGAACTGGCCGAGAAGAAGATGGGCGTGTGCGGCACCAAGGCCAGCGGCTTGCCCCCCATGCCGCCCAACAACCACTACAAGGTGATCGAGGCGGGGGCGAAGAAGGTCGGCTACAAGCACATCGTGCGTCCGGCTGCGTCGAACTCCGAACCGTACGACGGTCGCCCGGGCTGCATGCAGATCGGCTTCTGCATGCAGGGCTGCAAGATCGGCGCGAAATGGTCGACGCTCTACACTGAAGTGCCGCGCGCCCAGGCTACGGGCAATGTCGAACTGCGGCCCGAGTCGATGGTGCTGCAGATCCAGCATGACAAGCAGGGTCGCGCCAATGGTGTGCTCTATGTCGACAACAAGGGCCGCAAGCAACTGCAGAAGGCGCGGGTGGTCTGCGTTGCGGGCAACTCCATCGAATCGCCGCGGCTGCTGCTGAACTCGGCGTCGGGCATGTTCCCCAACGGGCTCGCAAATTCTTCAGGGCAGGTGGGCAAGAACTACATGAACCACGCGACGGCGGCGGCGGTGTCGATCCACAAGAAGCCGGTCTACATGTATCGCGGCTTTGACATCGCGGCGGTGGTGGCCGATGAGGTGCCACTCAACACCAAGCGCGGGTTTGTCGGCGGCTATTACCTCGAAGGCCTGGCCATTCATCTGCCGTACACGGCCGCGTTCATGAAGCCGGGCGGCTGGGGGCGCGATTTCACATCGGCCATGGAGATGTACGACCACATGAGCTGCGTGTGGGTCTGCGGTGAAGATATGGCCCGCGAGCAGAACACCATCACGCTGCACCCCACGGAGAAAGACCAGTACGGTCTGCCCATCCCGATCGTCACCAAGACTTATCACGAAAACGACGAAAAGATTACCGCGCACGGCCTGGTGCAGTGGCGCAAGGTGTCCGAGGCGGTGGGTGCGACACGCGTGATCGACATGCCTGCCTATCCGGCCAGCCACAACATGGGCACCAACCGCATGAGTGCGAAGGCCAGCGACGGCGTAGTCAACCGCTGGGGCCAGGCGCACGACGTGAAAAACCTGTTCATTTCGGACGGCAGTCAGTTCACGTCCAGTTCGGCGGCCAACCCCACGCTCACCATCGTGGCCCTGGCGATCCGGCAGGCCGAATACATTGCCGGGGCATTGAACAGGAGGGAAATCTAAGCCAGCCAATCTCGTTTCCCTTGCGCTGCCGTTACGTTGCCATTACGTTGCGGCAGCCGGGTAAATCGATTAGCGTAGAACCGCATCTGCCCTCGCTCCAATGCCGGCAAAGACCGGTAGCACGGGCTTCGCACCCTTTCAAATGCGGCGGCTAAGGAGACAGTCGTGCAGCAAAAAGCACACCGCGCACATATCGAGCGGCTGCTCGCCTTCTCGCAGCAGCCGGGCGAGGCGCAGGGCGTCATCGAGCGCTCATGGCGGCGCTGCCTGGACGACTACGGCCGCGACCCCAGTCGCCCCACACCCGCTTATATCGTGGAGGCGCAGCGCCTGCGCGAGCACAAGGATCAGATCGAGGATTTCCTGAGCGTCGCGCGTACCGGCATGGAGCAGCTCTATAAGCGTGTCTCGGGCCTCGATTACGTGCTGCTACTGACCGATGCCTACGGCGTCACGGTCGACTTCATCGGCAACGACAATCTGGATCGCGAACTCAAGCGTTCTGGCCTGTACCTGGGGGCCGATTGGAGTGAGTCGCGCGCCGGTACCTGTGCGGTCGGCACCTGCATCGTCGAGCAGGCCCCTGTGACGTGCCATCAGACCGATCATTTCGACGCATGCCACATCACGCTCACCTGCAACAGCGCGCCGTTGTTTGACCCGACTGGCAACTTCCTGGGCGTGCTCGATGTGTCCGCTCTCAGTGCGCCGGCACCGCGCGAAGGGCAGCACCTTGCGCTGCAGATGACCGCCATGTACGCGCAGAAGATCGAAGACGCGAACTTCCTGCGCTACTTCCGCGACCAGTGGATCTTGCGGCTCGGTTCAACGTGGTCGCTGGTGGATGTGGATAGCGAGATCATGGTCGCCTTCGATGGCAATGGGGTGATTCGCGGGGTCAACAGCGGCGGCCGGCGCAAGTTGCGGCTTGAGAGCGATCCGCACGCCGACGTACGTGGCCATCTGCTGACCGAAGTGTTTCGCGAAAACATGAGCGAGCTGTGGCGCATCGCCCGTGCGGGCACCTCATCCGAGCGTACTGCGATTCGGATGTTCGACCACGGGCTGTATTACGCGACGGGGATCCCGCCACGCGGCGCCCCTGGTAAGCCGTCTATGCCGTCGGCGTCGGCCTCTGCGCCGGCGCTGCCCAGCCCCGAGGCGAGCGCTGCGCTCGAGGCTCTCGGTGCCGACGACCCGCAGATGCAGCGGTTGATCCTGCAGGCCAAGCGCCTGGCCAACAAGCCGCTCAACATCCTGGTGCAAGGCGAGACCGGCACCGGCAAGGAAGTCCTGGCCAAGGCCCTGCATACCGCCAGCGAGCGTCGCAGCAAGGCGTTTGTCGCGGTCAATTGCGCGGCCATTCCCGAATCTCTGATCGAGAGCGAGCTGTTCGGCTACACGCCTGGCACCTTCACCGGCGCCCGCAACAAAGGCATGCGTGGCCTGATTGCCCAGTCGGACGGCGGCACGCTGTTCCTAGACGAAATTGGCGACATGCCGCTCCATCTGCAGAGCCGGCTGTTGCGTGTGCTGTCCGAACGCGAGGTGATGCCGCTGGGCTCCGAAAAACCGATTCCGGTCGACCTGCGCGTGATTGCCGCCTCGCACCGTGATCTGCGCCAGCTGATTGCCGAGCAGCGCTTCCGCGAGGATCTCTACTACCGGCTGTGCGGCGCAACGCTGCACCTGCCGACGCTGCGTGAGCGCTGTGACAAGGACTACCTGATCGCACGTATCGTCGAAGAAGAAGCGCGTCAGCTCGACATGCACGCGAACCTCGCGCCGGCCGCGCTGGCGGTGCTGCGCAGCTACCCGTGGCAGGGCAATGTCCGGCAGTTGCGCAACGTGCTGCGCTTTGCGCTCGCCATGAGCGACGACGGCCTGATCGATGTCGACGCATTGCCGCCGGAGGTTCTCGAGAGCACGATAGACGGTGGGGCGTGCGGGGCTTCAAGCGCCGCCGATGCCGCGCCGGACAACGAGCGGGAAGTCCTGCTGGCCGCGCTGCGCCGGAACAAATGGCGCATCACCCACGTTGCGCACGAGCTTGGCATCGCGCGCGCGACGGTCTATCGGCAGATGGAACGGTTCGGGATTGTTGCGCCGAATCAGCAATAAGGTTGGGCGCCCCGGAAAAGCCAAGGGCGCTTGTCTCTGGGGTGGGGCGAATCGGTGTCGTTCTGGGGGAGGGGCGGCGGGTTGAACACCCGTCCGGGAAGCTAGAAATACAAAAAGGGTTACAGGCAGAACCTGTAACCCTTTTTTTATTCTGGTGCCGCTGACCGGAATCGAACTGGTGACCTTCGCATTACGAATGCGCTGCTCTACCGACTGAGCTACAGCGGCGTCGGAAACAGCGATTCTAACAGAACTTTTTGTCGCCCTGCAAGAACCGCCGGAACAACAATCTCACATGGCGTCGTTACGCTGTTTTCTTGGCTTCGAGGTGATATTGCGTGACGCGATCCACCTCGTTCTTTGAACCCAGAACCACCGCCACGCGCTGGTGCAGCTGTTCGGGCTGGATGTCCAGAATGCGTTGCTCGCCGTTGGTGGCGGCGCCGCCTGCCTGTTCCACCAGGAACGCCATGGGGTTGGCTTCGTACATCAGGCGCAGCTTGCCGGCCTTCCCTGGCTCGCGCTTGTCCCAGGGGTACATGAAGATGCCGCCGCGTGTGAGGATGCGATGCACGTCCGCCACCATCGAGGCGATCCAGCGCATGTTGAAGTCCTTGCCGCGCGGGCCTTCCGTGCCAGCCAGACATTCGTCGATGTAGCGGCGCACGGGCGGGGCCCAATGGCGCATGTTCGACATGTTGATGGCGAATTCCTTCGTGTCGGCCGGAATCCTCACGTCGCGGCTGGTCAGCACGAAGCTGCCAACTTCGCGGTCGAGCGTGAACATGTGCACGCCGTTGCCCACCGTCAATACCAGCGTGGTCTGCGGGCCGTACACAGCGTAGCCCGCGGCGACCTGCTTGGCGCCCGGCTGAAGGAAATCGGCCTCGGTCACGGCTTGGCCGGCCTGGGGCATGTGCAGCACCGAGAAGATCGTGCCGATCGAGACGTTCACGTCGATGTTGGACGAGCCGTCGAGCGGATCGAACAGCAGCAGGTATTCGCCCTTCGGATAACGGTGGGGAATCTCGTAGAACGATTCCATCTCTTCCGAAGCCATGGCAGCCAGGTTGCCGCCGTATTCGTTGGCTTCGAGCAGGACTTCGTTGGCGATCACGTCCAGCTTCTGCTGGGTTTCGCCTTGCACGTTGCCGGTGCCGGCCGAGCCGAGCACGCCGGCCAGCGCGCCCTTGTTGATGCTGTGCGAGATCGCCTTGCAGGCGCGCGCCACGACTTCGAGCAGCAGGCGCAGCTCGGCCGGGATGGTGTTGTGCTCGCGCTGCTCTTCGATCAGGTAGCGGGTGAGGTTGATGCGCTTCATGGGTTCTCCTGAGACGGGCGCGATTTTACGATACAAGCGGTGACATTCAGGCCAACGCCTTGCCGACGATCTCGCGCACATCGCGCGAGAGGCTCGGATGTGCCGCCACGCGCTTGAGCGCGTCCTGCATGGCGTCGCGCAGCGTGGGCACGTACTTGCGCCAGCGGTCCAGCGCGCGTGCCAGGCGGGCGGAGACCTGCGGGTTGATGGCGTCGAGCGCGAGCACCTGCTCGGCCCAGTAGGCATAGCCCGAACCATCGGCGGCGTGGAACTGCGCGGGGTTGCCCGAGCAGAAGCCGAAGATCAGCGAGCGCGCGCGGTTCGGATTGCGCAGCGTGAAGGCCGGATGGGCCATCAACGCGCGCACGGTGGCCAGCGTCGGTTTGCCAGCGGCACCTGGCTGCATGGCTTGCAGCGAGAACCACTTGTCGATGACGAGCGCATCGTCGGCAAAGCGCGTGTAGAAATCGGCCAGTGCGGCTTCGCGGCCCGGGGCATAGCTGGTGACCATTGCGGAGAGGGCGCCCATGCGGTCGGTCATGTTGGTGGCGCGGGCATATTGCTGTTCGGCCAGGGCCAGCGCTTCGGGGGCTTCGGTTTCCACCAGATAGCCGAGGGCGATGTTCTTGAGCGCGCGCTTGCCTGCAGACACAGCATCGGGCGAGTAAGCGCCTTCGGTCTGGTTGTCTTGATAGGCACGCAGCAGCTCCGCGTTGAGCTTTTCTGCCAGCGTGCGGCGCAGCGTGCGGCGGGCCGCGTGAATGGCAGCCGGATCGGCCACATCCATGCGCTCGGCCAGATAGCCTTCGGCCGGCAGGATCAGCATCTGCTCGCGGAAGGCCGGATCCAGCGAGGTGTCGGCGACCACGGCACGCAGGGCTTCAACTAGCGCTGGGTCGACCTCAGGCGCGCGGCCATGCTGGATGTCCGTCACCATGCGCAGCAGTGTGTCGGTGGCCAGGCGCTGGCCGGCTTCCCAGCGGTTGAACGGGTCTGAATCGTGCGCGAGCTGGAACGTGAGCTGCTCGGTCGTATAGCCGTATTCAACGATCACCGGCGCCGAGAAATTGCGCAGCAGCGAGGGCAACGGCGCTTCGGCCACATCTTCGAAGACGAAGGTCTGCTTGGTTTCAGTGAAGTCCAGCACGCGCGTGGTCACCGGTGAGGGCGATGCGGCTTCGCCACGCAAACGCAGCGGCAAATCGTGGCCCTGCTTGTCGATCAGCCCGATCGCAAACGGAATGTGGAACGGCTGCTTCTGGATGCCGCTGGTGGTCTCGATGCCGACCGGCTCGCAGCGCTGGCGCAGCGTGAGCGTGTAGGTGTGCGTGGCCGCATCGTGGCGCCCTTCAACGGCCACGACCGGCGTGCCAGCCTGGCTGTACCAGCGGCCAAATTGCGTGAGGTCGCGGCCGTTGGCATCGGCCATGGCAGCGCGGAAGTCGTCGCAGGTGACAGCCTGGCCATCATGACGCTGGAAGTACAGGTCCATGCCCTTGCGGAAGCCGTCGCGACCGAGCAGGGTCTGGTACATGCGCACGACTTCGGCGCCTTTTTCATACACCGTGACGGTGTAGAAGTTGTTGATTTCTTCGTAGCTGTCGGGCCGCACCGGGTGGGCCATCGGCCCTGCATCTTCCGGAAACTGCGCCTGGCGCAGCACGCGCACGTCTTCGATGCGCTTGACGGCACGGGCGCTGGCCGCAGCGGCTTCGTTACCGGCGGCCGCGGCCATGTCGGCGGAGAACTCCTGATCGCGGAACACCGTCAGGCCTTCTTTCAGGCTCAGCTGGAACCAGTCGCGGCAAGTGACGCGGTTGCCCGTCCAGTTATGGAAGTATTCGTGGCCGACCACCGATTCGATGTTCGCGAAGTCCACATCGGTTGCCGTCTCGGCATTGGCCAGCACGTACTTCGTGTTGAAGATGTTCAGGCCCTTGTTCTCCATTGCGCCCATGTTGAAGTCGCCCACGGCGACGATCATGAAGCGGTCGAGATCCAGCTCCAGGCCGAAGCGGCGTTCGTCCCAATGAATCGAGTGGATGAGCGAATCCATTGCGTGGCGGGTCTTGCCGAGGTCTTGCGCTTCCACCCACACCTGCAGCAGCTTCTCTTTGCCGGAGGCCGACCGGATGCGTTCTTCAATGCACTCCAGCTTGCCTGCCACCAGGGCAAACAGGTACGACGGCTTCTTGAACGGGTCGTGCCACACGGCTTCATGGCGGCCGTCCGGCAGGTCGCGCTCCGACATGAGGTTGCCGTTGGACAGCAGCACCGGGTAGTCCGCTTTCGATGCGCGCAGCGTGACGGTGTAGACCGTCATCACGTCCGGGCGGTCGAGGAAGTAGGTGATCTTGCGAAAGCCCTCGGCCTCGCACTGCGTGAAGAAGTTGCCGTTGGAAACGTACAGGCCCATCAGCGAGGAGTTCGCTGCGGGATTGCAGTAGGTGGTGAGTTCCAGCGTGAAGCTGGTGCCAACATCGGCCGGTACGGCATCGATGGTGAGGGTGTCGCCGGAGGCTTGCAAGCCGGACAGCGCTTTACCGTCGACGGTTGCGCCCGCCAGTTCCAGTCCTTCACCCACCAGCACGAGGGGCTTGCCGGCGTCCGTGCGCGTCATGCGCAAGCGGTTGACGACGCGGGTGCGCTCGGGCACGAGATCGATCTCCAGGGCCACTTCGTCAATGCGGAAAGCGGGCGCGGTGTAGTCCTTGCGGTAAATCGTGACGGCGGTATCGGTGCGCAACATCGGTAACATCCTCGTAGCGGTACGCAAAAGGCCATTGTACTCAGGCCCTTGGCGGGAATCTTCCGCGCGGGGCGTCACTCTGAGTAACAGAGCGCGCGCAGCCCCGCTTCCGGGGCCCGCGACCATCTGTCTGATTGAGAGTAGGGGGATTTTCTATGTGGAAATGGATCAAGACATCGGGCGTCTGGCCGATGGCCGGCGCGCTGATGGCGGCCAGCCTGCTGGCGGGCTGCGCGAGCACCGTCACCAGTCAGGTGACGGCGTTCCGGCAACCCGGCTGGACCGACAACCCGCCGCGCACCTATGCCTTCGAGCACACCGCAGCGCAGCAAAATGATCTGGAGCGCCAGACCTACGAGGCCTGGACATCAGACCAACTGGCCGCCCACGGCTTTACCAGCGTGCCGCGTGCCAGCGCACGCTATCTGGTTCGCCTGGACTACTCGACTGCCACGCAGCTCGTGCAGGTGCGCCAGCCTGTGTACCCGGATCCGTATTGGGGCCCAGGGCCCTGGGGGCCATGGCGCAGTCCTTGGGGGCCCTGGGGTCCGTGGGGGCCGCAATACGTGGATACCAACGTGCAGGTGCCGTTCTATGCCTATCACGTGGAAATTGACGAGGCAGCCACCGGCAAGCGCGTGTATCAGGTGACGGCGCAAACGCAGGGTGGGGATGGATCGCTGACGGCTGTGATGCCCTATCTGGTACGCAGCGCATTTGCCAATTTTCCGGCGCCGAACGCGCAGCCCATCCTCGTAGAGCTGCCCATTGATCCATCGGTGAAACCGGCGGCGAAACCCGCATCCGGGCCGGCACCCAAGTAGTGCGCCAGGGTGGGTTTTGGCCGGCGGTCTACGTTAGAATGCATGACCTAATCTGTAGGCCGCCAGCCGTATCCCGCTTGAGCGTTGTCACTTCATCCCTTCCCGCGCCGACCGCCACCCCTGGCCGGCGCTGCCTCCGCCCCGTCGCTACCCTCCTGACGGTGCTGCGCAACGCGTGCGGCCTCGCTCCCGGTTTCCCTCTGTTCCCACTGTTTTTCGCCACTTCGTCTCAGGGAGTTTCCGCCTGAGCGCACGGGCGCCTCATCTGCGGAACTCTTCATCAGGATTCATTGCTATGAACGACAAGCTTCACGACGCCTCGCCGGATTCCCAAGACCAAGGCGCCGAGGCCGAGCTGCGCCGCGCCGCGTTTGAATATCACCGCGCTCCGACGCGCGGCAAGATTGAGGTGCGCCCGACCAAGGCGCTGATCAACCAGCGCGACCTGTCGCTGGCGTATTCGCCGGGCGTGGCGTATCCGTGTACGGCCATTGAACAAGACCCGTCGCTGGCGGCGGAATACACCTCGCGCGGCAACCTCGTCGGCGTGATCACCAACGGCACCGCTGTGCTGGGCCTGGGCGACATCGGGCCGCTGGCCAGCAAGCCGGTGATGGAAGGCAAGGGCTGCCTGTTCAAGAAGTTTGCCGGCGTCGATGTGTTCGATATCGAACTGGCCGAACGCGATCCGGACAAGCTGGTCGACATCATTGCCTCGCTGGAGCCGACGCTGGGCGGGATCAACCTTGAAGACATCAAGGCGCCGGAGTGCTTCTACATCGAGCAGAAGCTGCGTGACCGCCTGAACATTCCCGTTTTTCACGATGACCAGCACGGCACGGCGATCATCTCGTCGGCGGCGCTGCTCAACGGCCTGAAGGTTGTCGGCAAGGACATCGGCAGCGTAAAGGTGGCCGTGTCGGGCGCGGGTGCCGCGGCCATCGCCTGCCTGGACGTGATGGTGGGCCTGGGCGTCAAGCGCGAGAACGTCTACGTGGTCGATTCGAAGGGCGTGATCTACGTCGGCCGCGATGCCAAGATGGAGCCGAACAAGGCGCGCTACGCGCAAGACACGTCGGCCCGTACGCTGGCCGACATCGTTCGCGATGCAGACGTGTTCCTGGGCTGCTCGGCCGCCGGCGTGCTGACCGCCGACATGGTCAAGACCATGGGTCCGAAGCCCATCATTTTGGCGCTGGCCAACCCCGAGCCGGAAATCCGCCCGGAAGTGGCCAAGGCCGCGCGCCCGGACTGCATTATCGCTACGGGCCGTTCGGATTACCCGAACCAGGTCAACAACGTGCTGTGCTTCCCGTACATCTTCCGCGGTGCGCTCGATTGCGGCGCCACCAAGATCACGGAAGAGATGAAGCTGGCATGCGTGAAGGCCATTGCTGAGCTGACGGAAGCCGAAACGAACGACGCGGTAGCCCAGGCTTACGCGGGCCAGGACCTGACCTTCGGCCCGGATTACATCATCCCGAAGCCGTTCGATTCGCGTCTGATCGAGAAGATCGCGCCGGCCGTCGCAAAGGCCGCGGAAGAGTCCGGCGTGGCTACGCGCCCGATCAAGGATCTGGATGCCTATCGCGCCCAGCTGAGCGACTTCGTGTACCACACCGGCCTGACCATGCGCCCGGTGTTCTCGGCTGCCAAGGCCAACCCGAAGCGCGTCGTGTACGCCGAAGGTGAAGAAGAGCGCGTGCTGCGCGCCGTGCAGACGGTGGTGGACGAAGGCTTGGCCAAGCCGATCCTGATCGGCCGTCCGCACGTGATTGAAATGCGTATCCAGAAGGCGGGCCTGCGTCTGAAGCCGGGCGTGCACTTCGAACTGGTGGACCCGGAAGACGACCGCCGCTATCACCAGTACCACACCGCTTACCACGAGCTGATGGGCCGCAACGGCGTGACGCCGGACATGGCGAAGTCGGCGCTGCGCCGTTCGAACACGCTGATCGGTGCACTGCTGGTGCGTCTGGGTGATGCCGATGCGCTGCTGTGCGGCACGGTTGGCCGCTTTGATGCCCACCTGGAACACGTGCGCGACGTGATCGGCCTGGCCCCGAACGCCAAGGTGTTCGCGGCCATGAACGGCCTGATGCTGGAGAAGCACACGCTGTTCATCACCGACACGTTCGTCAACGAGATGCCGAGCGCGGAAGAGCTGGCCGACATCACCAAGCTGGCAGCAGAAGAGGTGCGCCGTTTCGGCCAGGAGCCGAAGGTGGCGATGCTGTCGCACTCGATGTTCGGGTCGTCGAAGAACGCATCGGCCCGCCGCATGCGCGCTGCGTATGACCTGCTGAAGACCGAAGCGCCGGATCTACAGGTGGAAGGCGAGATCCAGGGTGACGCGGCGTTGTCGGAAGACATTCGCCACCACTTCCTGCCGAAGAGCGCCTTCTCGGGCAGCGCAAACCTGCTGGTGATGCCGTCGCTCGATGCTGCCAACATCGCGTTCAACCTGCTCAAGATCACGGGCGGGCAGGGCGTGACGGTCGGCCCGATCCTGCTGGGCGCCGCCAAGCCGGTGCACATTCTGAACCCGTCGGCCACATCGCGTCGCATCGTCAACATGACGGCGCTGGCTGTGGCGGATGTGTCGGCTACGCGTTGATCGGTTGATCCGACCATTGGGCCGCTGAACGTTGGCGGTCCAAAAGAAAACGGCGCCTGGGGAAAGTCCAGGCGCCGTTTTTCTTTGCTGCCGACTACTTAGAACTTCGCGCGGATGCCCACGCCGAAGGTGTCTGCCGAGCTGAGGTTCGTTACCTTGTCGCGCATGTACGCGGCGTACACATCGGTGCGCTTGGACAGCGAGTAGTCGTAGCCGACTGCCCACGTGTTGCGCTTCACGTCAGCCGCACCCGAGGTCTTCGTGTACGCGTACGACGCCAGGATGCTACCCGGGCCCACCGGCACCGACACGCCCAGTTGGCCGCCGTTGCTCTTCGCATCGCCCGAGTTGATGGCGTTCTTGATGTACTGGTATTGGCCGTACACCTTGGCCACGCCAAAGTCGTACGTGGCACCCAACTGCGCTGCCGTCTGGCGCGAGAAGCCTGCCACCAGCGCGTTCAGGTCACCCGGCGCGCCGTCGAAGCGCACTTGCTGGAAGGCTGCCGTGGCCGCGAAGTTGCCATGGAAGTACAGGAAGTTGCCGCCCCACTTGTTCTGGCCGTTGTGGCCGGCTTGCTCGCCCGCGCCGTAGATGAAGTTGGCGGTCAGACCGTTGAAGTCCGGCGTCGAGTACATGATCGAGTTGTTCCAGCCCGAATCACCCACCAGACCCGAGATGCCGCCGGGGCCGCTCAGGCCGTTGCCGAGGTACGTGTGGAACACCATCGGCGAGAACGTGTACGAATCGATGAACGGGTTGAACAGGATCGTCGAGACAAAGTACGGCGGCGTCAGACGGCCCAGCTTGATCGAGCCCCAGGTATTCGATTGCAGGCCCACGAACGAGTTGCGGGCGAAGAACGTATCGCCGTCAAAACGGCCGGACTTGCCGGTGTCCGGGCGGAAGAATGCTTCCAGCGTGAAGATGGCCTTCAGGCCGTTGCCCAGATCTTCGCTGCCCTTCATGCCCCAGTACGAGGTCGACATACCGCCCGAGTTGACGCCCCAGGCGCGATCCGATGCGCCCAGGCTCTTGGTGGCGCCCGCCCAGGCATCCACCTGGCCGTACAACGTGACGGACGACTGCGCTTGCGCACCGGCACTTGCTGCCCCCAGTGCCGACGCCACTGCCAGCGCGGCCACGCCACGCTTGAATTTCGACTGCATTGCTACCTCCTTTGTTGTTGAAGATCACTGCGGGTTGCGCCGCATTCTTTGATGCGGTCACAGGCCGGCTGGTCAGGCTCCATGCCGATCGGTGTCCCATGCCCCATGACACCGCGCCCACAGCGTTGTTTTTGCTGATGAACCTGAAAAATCAGTTTGCTGCGATCAAATCGGTCAGGCGGAAGCCCGCGATGCGATGAATCTGTTCGAGCGACGTACGCAGCTCGGTATCGCGGTCGTTCTCAACGCGCTTGCTGAAGTTCTCGATGATTCCGTGGCGGTCATAGCCGCGCACTGCCAGGATGTATGGGAAGCCGAATTTCTCGTTGTACTGGGCGTTGAGCGCCTGCAGGCGCGCAAACTCTTCCGGCGTGCACAGGTTCAAGCCCGCGCCGCTTTGTTCGCGCGTCGACTCGGCGGTCAGTTCACCGCGCACGGCAGCCTTGCCGGCCAGCTCCGGGTGGGCGCGCACCAGCTTGAGCTGAGGCTCAATGCCTGCGGTATCCACGGCATTGCGCATGGCGGCTGCGAGTGCCTCGGCCGAAGCAAACGGGCGCTGCGTGGCGGCCTGTTCAGCAACCCACGGCGAGTGCTCGTAGATGCCACCCAGGACTTGCACGAACTGGGGTGCGTCCATGCCGTTGAGTTGCGAGAGGGTGTAGGTGGTCTGGCTCATGCTGCGGTGCTCAAAACGGGTTGCTTTGAATACGGATGGTTCTGGATCCAGTGCTGGGCGATGTCGATGCGTCGGCAGATCCACACCTTGTCGTGCGATTGCACGTAGTCAAGGAAACGCTGCAGCGCACGGAAACGCCCCGGGCGGCCCAGCAGACGGCAGTGCATGCCGATCGAGAGCATCTTCGGCAGTGCGAGCCCGTTGGGATCGCCTTCTTCGTACAGCACGTCGAAGGCGTCCTTCAGGTATTGGTAGAAGTGGTCTGCCGTGTTGAAGCCTTGCGGGCTGGCGAAGCGCATGTCGTTGGTGTCCAGCGTGTACGGCACCACCAGGTGCGGCTTGCTCTCGCCCGACGAGGTCTGCACTTCGGTCCAGAAGGGCAGGTCGTCACCGTAGTAGTCGGCGTCGTAGGCGAAGCCGCCGTGCTCGACCACCAGGCGGCGCGTGTTGGGGCTGTCGCGGCCGGTGTACCAGCCAAGCGGCGCATTGCCGGTCAGCTCGCGGATGATCTCGACGCCGATGCGCATGTGCTCGCGCTCGGTGGCTTCGTCGATGTTCTGATAGTGGATCCAGCGCCAGCCGTGGCAGGCGATTTCGTGGCCCAGGTCAACGAAGGCTTGGGTCAGGTCCGGATGGCGCTGCAGGGCCATCGACACACCGAAGATCGTCAGCGGCAGGCCGCGCTTTTCAAACTCGCGCAGGATGCGCCAAACGCCTGCACGCGAGCCGTATTCGTAGATGCCCTCCATGCTCATGTGGCGGTCCGGGTAGGCCGCAGCGCCAATGATCTCAGAGAGGAACTGCTCGGAGCCGGCGTCGCCGTGCAAGACGCAGTTTTCACCGCCCTCTTCGTAGTTGAGGACGAACTGCAGTGCTACGCGCGCGCCGCCCGGCCAATTGGCGTTGGGCGGGTTCTTGCCGTAACCGATGAGATCGCGCGGATAGTTATTGTTTGTCATGGTTTTTTTCATGTCGAGGAGACTTCATACAACACAGGCCAGACAGTGGAATGCGGCTTTCCAAATTCACGACATCACAGCGGCGTCATGAACAAGACAAAGCGCCATCGCGTCAGGCCGGAACTGCCCGGGCAGCCTGCGCCAGTTCCAGCGCGAGCCTCCGGTGAACCGTGAGATGGGCGTCGAGCTCAAGCGTGGTCAGGCGGCCGTCTTCGATGACCACGCGCCCGTTGATCACGCTGTGCGCCACATTGGATGGGGCGCAGAACACCAGCGCCGCGACCGGGTCGTGGTCGGCGCCGGCAAAACCGACTTGGTGACGATCGAAGCTGACAAAGTCGGCCGACATACCGGGTGCGAGCGCGCCGATGTCGTCGCGGTTGAGCACGCGTGCGCCGCCAAGCGTGGCGATCTCCAGCGCCTCGCGCGCGCTCATCGCGGCGGGGCCAAAGCCGACACGCGCGAGCAGCATGGCCTGGCGTGTTTCGCCGAGCATGTGCGCTCCATCGTTCGATGCACTGCCATCCACGCCCAGGCCGACCGGCACGCCGGCATCGCGCATGGTGCGAATGGGGGCGATGCCCGAAGCCAGCCGCATGTTCGAGCACGGGCAATGCGCGACGCCGGTGCCGGTGCGAGCGAATACGTCGATGCCGTGCGCGTCGAGCTTCACGCAGTGCGCATGCCAGACGTCGCGGCCGACCCAGCCGAGGTCTTCCGCGTACTCGGCCGGCGTCATGCCGAACTTCTCGCGCGAATATGCGATGTCGTTGTCGTTCTCAGCCAGGTGGGTGTGCATCGACACGCCGTAGCTGCGTGCGAGCTTGGCCGATTCGCGCATCAGGTCGCGCGAGACGGAGAAAGGTGAGCACGGTGCCACCACCACACGCAACATCGAATGGCGATCGGCGTTGTGCCAGGTTTCGATCAGGCGCTGCGTTTCCTTCAGGATGGCCTCTTCGCCTTCGACCACGCGGTCCGGCGGCAAGCCGCCCTGGCTGCGGCCGACGCTCATGCTGCCGCGGGCTGCGTGAAAGCGCATGCCGATCTGTTGCGCGGCTTCGATCGAATCATCCAGCCGACTGCCGTTCGGATACAGATACAGATGGTCGCTGGAGGTCGTGCAACCCGAGAGCAGCAGTTCCGCCATCGCCGTGAGTGTGGACACACGCACCATCTCGGGCGTGAGGCCTGCCCATACCGGATACAGGTTCGTCAGCCAGCCGAACAGTTCTGCGTCCTGCGCGGCGGGAAGGGCGCGCGCCAGGCTCTGATACATGTGATGGTGCGTGTTGACGAAGCCCGGTGTGACCACGTGGTCGCGCAACTCCATCACGCGCACGTTGGGCTGACCGATGGCCTCGCGATACTGCGACGGCAGATCCGCCGTGGCGCCGACCCATTCGATCACGCCACCGCGCGCAACCAGGGCGCCGTCCGGGATCTCGCGGCGTTGCGCATCCATGGTGACCAGCACGTCGGCATGACGGGCGATCAGAAGCGGGTCGTTGTGCGCGACAGTGGCGTTCATGCAATTACTCCGTGCCGTGGGTGTTGGCAGCAGCGTCGCGCATTGCGTGCTCGGCCGACGGCATGCCGTTGTAGTAAAGGTTCAGGATGACCGCGACCAGCGTGCCGAGCACGATGCCGCTGTGCGTGACCGGCTCCAGCCAATGCGGCAGGTACTGGAAGAAGGTCGGTGCCAGCGTCGGGATCATGCCGAAGCCGATCGAGATCGCCACGATGAACAGGTTGTGGCGGTACTTGTTGAAATCGATCGAACCGAGAATGCGCACGCCCGTGGCGGCCACCATGCCGAACATCACGATGCCCGCGCCACCGAGTACGAACGAGGGCACAGACGCCACGATGTGCGCCATCTTCGGGAACAGGCCCATCGCGATCAGGATCAGGCCGCCCATGGCTGCCACGAAGCGCGAACGCACACCCGTGACCGTCACCAGCCCCACGTTCTGCGAGAACGAGGTGTACGGGAACGTGTTGAACAGGCCGCCGATCACGGTGCCCAGACCGTCGGCGCGCAGGCCGCGGGTGAGGTCATCGGTGGAGAGCTTCTTGCCGGTGATTTCCGCCAGCGCGAGGAACATGCCGGTCGATTCCACCAGCGTGATCAGCATCACGATGCACATCGAAGCGATGGCGCCGAAGTGGAAGGTGGGCATGCCGAAATGCAGCGGCGTGATCACGGCCACCCAGTCGGCCTCTGTGATGCCGGCAAAGCTGACCTTGCCGAACGCCATGGCGATGAACGTGCCGATCACGATGCCCAGCAGCACGGCGATGTTGCCGATCAGGCCACGGCCGTACTTCGTCAGCAACAGAATGATGACGAGCACTGCCAGTGCAATGCCCAGGCTGCTCAGATCACCGTAGGCCGGGTTGGGCACGGTCTTGAGCACGCCGTCGACCATGGTCTTCATGGTCGGCTGGCCGCCAGCAGCCCAGTTGATCCCCACGCCCATCAGCGACATGCCGATCAGCGTGATGACGGTGCCCGTCACGACCGGCGGGAAGAGCCCAAGCACCCGCCCCATGAGCGGCGCGACGATGATGCCGAACAACCCCGCCGCAATCACCGCGCCGTAGATGCCCAGCAGGCCGATGCTGGGGTCTGTGCCGATGGCGATCATCGGCCCCACCGAAGCGAAGGTCACGCCCATCATGACCGGCATGCGAATACCGAACTTCCACACACCGAAGGCCTGGATGAGTGTGGCAAGGCCGGCGGCAAAAAGATCTGCGTTGATCAGGAAAGCGAGCTGTTCCTTGGGCAGATGCAGTGCACCGCCCACAATTAAAGGCACTGCCACGGTGCCTGCATACATCACCAATACATGTTGAAGGCCCAATGCGAGCAGGCGTCCGTACGCCACGCGCTCATTGGTCAGGTCCGCCGTGGGGGCGGCGATGGTGCTGCTTGCCATAAAGGTCTCCTTTGGGTGGTAAGCCGGACGGCGTCCAGCTTTGAGCCTGCCCACGTTCCTGCTGCGTGCTTCGGGCTTGCCTGGTGACACTCGCCGTACTCGTGCAGGGCTGTGTTTCCGGGGCCAACCTTGGGCTGATTGCTGCGGATCGTGAACAGGTTCTTGGGCGGCCGGCCTCTGTCGTGCCGGCTCGCCCTATACAGCTAAACCGGTCCTAGACTTTGTCCTTCCCGCCGCGCGGGCCCAATACCGAACGCAGATCGAAATCAGCGGGCGCTTCGGGGCGCACGCGATCCGCGCAACATTGCAAGTGCTGGGCCATGTGGGCCTGTGCAGCGCTGGCGTCGCCACGCTCCAGGGCATTGAGGATGTCGAGGTGTTCGTCGAACGAGCAGGCGTTGTTGCCCGGGGCCTCGACGCTGGCGATCATCAGGGTGGTGCGCGACACCAGCCGGCGCATCATTTCGACCACCAGCGGATTGCCCGACTGCTCGGCCAGCGCCACGTGAAATTCCGCAGACAGGCGAATCCAGCGAGGACGATCGTGCGTAACAAACGCCTGGCGTTCCTGCTTGACGAGTTCCATCAGGGGTGCGATGGCCGCCTTGGGGTTGCTGCTATGGCCAACCTTGTCGAGCACCGCGCGCTCCAGGATCTGGCGCAGCTCGAACATGGCATGGGCTTCGTCAATGGAGGGCGCCGCGATGAACGCGCCGCGGTTCGGCTCCAGGTCGACCAGACCGTCGGCGGCCAGTTGGGAGAAGACCTTGCGCACCGTATGACGGGCGGTGGCATAGATTTCGCAAAGCGCATGCTCCGTCAGCTTCGTGCGCGGGGGCAGGCGGTGTTCCATGATCGCGTCGTAGATCTCGTGATACATCCGTTCTTCGACCGACATGCGTGTTGCCCCCGATGTCTTGGCGCCCGACTTCGACGCCACTTCCGTGGAGACCAGCTTGAGATTCTTGGACATGGCAGACCTGCCTTTCATTAGTGCGCCGCGGCATAGACCACTGCGAAAACCTGTTGACAATTATTCATAGCCGCCTTCAATATTGTCAACAAAATGCGTTCGGGAATCCGACAAACTAGGGAAATCCCTGTTTCGAGCCAGGTCTAGGGACACGGCAGAGATAAGGCGTCGGACCCAGAACGAGCGACGGCTTTGCCGGTTTGGCATGCTCCTCCCCACATGGGTGGCAGGCGTAAACCGGCTGGACGCGCGCCGGGATGCGTGCATAGCACGTACCGAGCGGGCCCCGACGCCAGCCCTTGCCACACAAGGGTTTGGCGCGAGGTGCAAGTGGAGGCAGCGGCGCTTCTGAAAATTCAAACTACAGAGGAAGACAAATGGGACGCTTGACCACCCATGTGCTCGACACCGCCGCAGGCACGCCAGGTCAAAACCTGGCGATTGCACTGTTCAAAATTGTCGACAATCAGCGGCAACCAATCAAATCGGTCCGCACCAATCATGATGGCCGTTGCGATGCGCCGCTGCTCGAAGGCGACGCGCTGCAGGCTGGCGTGTATGAACTGGACTTCGGCGTGGGCGAGTACTACCGCGCTGCCGGCGTCAAACTCCCCGAGCCCGCGTTCCTGGACGTGGTGACGCTGCGCTTTGGCGTGGCCGATACCAGCGCGCACTACCACGTGCCGCTGCTGGTGTCGCCGTGGTCGTATTCGACCTATCGCGGCAGCTAACAGGGCAGGGAGTCATCATGGAAGGCTATATCCTCGACTGGGCCAACTTGCTCTTGCGTTGGCTGCACGTGATCGTCGCGATCGCGTGGATCGGTTCGTCGTTCTACTTCGTCTGGCTCGATAACAGCCTGACCAAGCCCATCGCACCGGATCTGAAGGACAAGGGGGTCGACGGTGAACTGTGGGCCGTGCACGGCGGCGGGTTCTACAACCCGCAGAAGTACCTGCTGGCACCGAAGCAACTGCCCGACCATCTGCACTGGTTCTACTGGGAGTCGTACTCGACCTGGATGTCGGGCTTCGCCCTGTTGACGGTGGTGTACTTGTTCAACGCCAACGTCTACATGATCGATCGCAGCGTGTTCGACATGACGGCGACAACGGCCGTGCTGCTGGCGCTGGGTTTCCTGGTGGTCGGCTGGCTGGTGTACGACACGATCTGCCGCGTGTTCGGCAAGAACGACCGCGTGGTGGGCATTCTGGTGGCCATCTATGTGGTGATCGCGGCGTTTGCGGCGTGCCACCTGTTCTCGGGCCGTGCAGCGTTCCTGCTGATCGGCGCGATGATCGCGACCATCATGAGCGCCAACGTGTTCTTCTGGATCATCCCGGGGCAACGCAAGGTGGTCGCTTCGCTCAAGGCTGGCGAGAAACCGGACCCGATCCACGGCAAGCGCGGCAAGCAGCGCAGCGTGCACAACACGTACTTCACGCTGCCGGTCCTGTTTGCGATGCTGTCGAACCACTACAGCATGACGTACGCCGCCAAGTACAACTGGGCTGTGCTGGTCCTGATCATGCTGGCTGGCGTGCTGATCCGTCAGTTCTTCATCCTGAAGCACAAGGGCGTGATCAACTGGGGCTATCCGGCAGCAGGCGTAGCGGTGCTGGTGGGTGTGGCGGTTTGGCTGGCTCCGGTGCCCCGTCCGGCCGTTGCGGCCACGGAAAGCGCGCCGGCCGCAACGGCGCAAGGCGTTGCGGTTGCTGCCACCGCGGCATCCGGCGGCTCTGACTTCGCCAAAGTACAGGCAGTCGTTACCGCACGGTGCTACCAATGTCACTCGGCTCATCCTACCCTGATGCCTTCGCCGGCTAAGGGCGTGTTGCTCGATACGCCGGAAGAACTGGGCAAGCATGCGCAGCTCGTCTACCAGCAGGTCGTGCAGCAGAAGCTGATGCCGCTGGGCAATGTGACGCAGATCACCGACGACGAGCGCACGATTATCGCCAAGTGGTTCGAAGGCGGCGCCAAGACGAACTGAGGCGCACGCTGATCAACAACAGAAAGGTTTATCGGAGCATGCCATTCGTTCCCTAGCGGGTGGCATGACCGGTGAGGGTTGAACGGGGCTACGGCCCCGTTTTTTTTGCTAAACATCAGCGGCGATGTGCTCCGCGTCGCCCGATTTCGGCTCGGTGATACAAGCCTTGGGGCGTTGGAGGGAGCACTGGGGGGCGCCCTCCAAGCGGGCTGCGAAGCGTAAGCAAGCTCTGAGCTGGCGCCAGAGCTCGATCTCTACGACTTACTTCCCAACGCCGAGCAACGCCAGCACTCCCAGCACCAGGAAGATCAGCGCCGCAATCCGATGCACCAGCGTGATCGGCATGCGCGCCGCAAACTTGTTGCCCATCAGCACAGCCGGTACGTTGGCCAGCATCATGCCGAATGTCGTGCCCGCGACCACCCACACGATGTCGTGAAAGCGCGCGGCCAGGGCCACCGTGGCGATCTGCGTCTTGTCGCCCATTTCGGCAAAGAAGAACGCGACGATGGTCGTGCCGAAGATGCCCAGGCCACGCTGCGTGTCGCTGGGCGCTTCTTCTTCGTCCAGCTTGTCGGGAATCAGCATCCAGCCCGCCATGGCGATGAAGCCCACACCGAGGATCCAGCGCAGCACGTTTTCGCCCAGTACGTGCGTAATCCAACCGCCGACCGCGCCGGCAAAGGCATGGTTGACGAGCGTGGAGACGAAGATACCGAGGATGATCGGGACCGGCTTGCGGAAACGCGCAGCCAGCAAGATCGACAGCAATTGCGTCTTGTCGCCGATTTCAGCGAGCGCGACGATGCCGGTGGAGACGAGAAAGGCTTCCATGTTGTTGTGGTGTCCGGGCCGTGTGCGAACCAATGACGCGCCACTGCCGGCCCTGTCCGCAGTGGGTTGTCATCGGTCTCGCCAGGCGCGTCACCGGGTGCCGGGGTGGCACCCTGAGTGCGGCTGACCACGCCATAACCGTCTGCCTGAATCTTAGCGATCCTGGCGACGGTCAAGTCTGTTGACGTGGCCCCCGGGGTATCGACCCCGGGCGGCTACTCCCCAATGGAAGCGAGGATTATAAGTGCATCAGGCGTTGGCGCCAACTGCGAATTTGGCGGGCTCGCCTTGGATGTAAGTGGCGGATACAGCACGGTCCTCACCCAGCAGCGCCAACGAAAACAGCAGCTCTTCCAGCGTTTCCGAGCGCGCATTGCGGCGTGCCAGAAGCGGCGTGGCCGCCGGGTCCAGGACGATGAAGTCGGCTTCCGCGCCCGGCACGAAGCTGCCGATGCGGTCTTCCCAGCCCAACGCTTCGGCGGCGCCGCGCGTGGCCAGGTAGAACATGCGCAGCGCAGTCAGGTGATAGCCGCCCATGCGCGCGACCTTGTGCGCCGTGCCCATCGTGCGCAGCATTGAGAACGAGCTGCCCCCGCCAACGTCAGTGGCCAGCGTCAGTGCCAGGCGGTGCGCGTCGTTCTTGTGGAAGTTGTACAGGCCGCTGCCCAGGAACAGGTTGGACGTGGGGCAGTGCGCCACGGCCGCGCCGGATTCGGCCATGCGCTGGCGGTCGCCGTCGTCCAGCCAGATGGCGTGTCCGTAAAAGGCGCCTTTGCGCAGCAGGCCGTAGCGGTCGTAGACGTCCAGGTAGCTGCGTGCGTTGGGGAACAGGTCAGCCACCCATTTCACTTCGTCGGGGTTTTCGGCGACGTGGGTCTGGATGAAGACGTCTTTGTATTGCTTGGCGAGCTCTGCGCAGGCTTGCAGCTGCGCTTCGCTCGATGTGGGCGCAAAGCGCGGTGTGATGGCGTAGGCCAGACGATCCTTGCCGTGCCAGCGGGAGATCAGGTCAGCCGTGTCACGCGCGCCGGATTCAGCCGTGTCGCGCAGATATTCCGGGCAGTTGCGGTCCATCATCACCTTGCCGGTGATCATCCGCATGCCGCGTTGTTGAGCTTGCGTGAACAGCGTCTCGGCCGAGCTGCGATGCACGGTGCTCCACACCATCGCGCTGGTCGTGCCGTTGCGCAGTAGTTCGTCGAGGAAGAACGAAGCGACGCCGGCGGCGTACTCCTCGCTTTCGAAGCGGCGCTCTTCCGGGAAGGTGTACGTCTCCAGCCAGTGCAGCAGGCCCGGGGACGGCGACGCGATGATGTCCGTCTGCGGGAAGTGGATGTGCGTATCGATGAAGCCGGGCACGATCAGCTTGCCGCTGTAGTCGTGCAGTTGCGTGCCGGCGGGCAGGTTCTCGCGCAGTGCGGCGTAGTCGCCGGCCTGCACGACCTTGCCGCCCGCGACCACGAGCAGGCCGTCTTCCCAGTACTCATAAGCATCGCGCTCGCGATACTGCGGGTCGTGCAGGAAATGCAGCACGCGGCCGCGGTAAGCGTGAACGTTGTTGGAAGGCGGGGGCATCGTGGTCATCGTCGTCTCGTGGATTTTTAGTGTGTGGCTTTCCAGTGGTCGTCGACCTTGGCAAGCCACAGGGCTTTGTCCTGTTCGGGCAGGAAGGACGCCTCGAAGCTGTTGCGTGCGAGCGTGTGCGCATCGGCCGCAGACAGGTCGAGGGCGTTGAAGGTGGCGAGCCAGTTGGTGTTCATGTAGCCGCCAAAGTAGGCCGGATCATCGGAATGCAGCGTCACTGCGCAGCCCGCGGCCAGCAGTTGTTTGAGCGAGTGGTCGCGCAGGTCCGGATAGACCTTCAGTTTTTCGTTCGACAATGGGCAGACCGTCAGCGCGATACGTTCGGCGGCGAGGCGCTTGATGAGTGCGGCATCGTCGATGGCGCGTACGCCGTGATCGATGCGCTCCACCTTGAGGATGTCGAGGGCGTCGGTCACGTATTGCGCCGGGCCTTCTTCGCCGGCGTGGGCGACCAGGCGCAGGCCGAGTTCCTTGCAGCGTGCGAACACGCGCGCGAACTTCTCCGGTGGGTTGCCGCGCTCGGACGAATCCAGCCCCACGCCGATGATGCGGTTGGTCGGGTCCTGGATATAGGGCAGCGCCGCTTCGAGCGTGTCGAATGCGTCTTCCTCGCTCAGATGGCGCAGGAAGCAGAGGATCAGCGCGCTGGAAAAACCATGCTCGCGCTCGGCGTCGTCCAGGGCGCGGACGATGCCGTGAATGACCACATGCATGGGCACGTTGCGCGCGGTATGCGTCTGTGGGTCGAAGAAGATTTCGGCGTGGTGGACGTTGTCGGCAAGCGCGCGCGCGACATAAGCGGCCGTCATGTCGTAGAAATCCTGCTCGGTGAGCAGCACGCTGGCGCCCGCGTAATACAGGTCGAGAAACGATTGCAGATCGTCGAAGGCGTAGGCGGCACGTACTTCTTCCACCGACGCATACGGCAGCTTCACGCCGTTGCGCTCGGCCAGCGCAAACATCAGTTCGGGTTCGAGCGAGCCTTCGATGTGGATGTGCAGTTCAGCTTTGGGGCTGGTGGCGATGCGTTCTGCAAGCGCGGAAGAGATCGGCATGATTAGACAGGCGTGGGGACTCGGTAAGGGACCGCCGCGCCGCTGCTGGCACTGGTGAGCGCATGCTGTTGCAGCTCTCGCACCTGCAGAAGTTGCGCGACGACGGATACCGCAATGATATCCGGCGCCTTGTCCACGATGCCCGCCACGCCAATCGGGCACACCATTTCTGGCAGGCGTGCCGGGTCTACGCCGTGCTCGACCATGCGGTGCTCGAAGCGCGCGCGCTTGGTCTTGGAACCGATCAGGCCGAAGTAGGCAAAGTCCGTGCGGCGCATGATGCGTTCGCACAGCGCGAGGTCCAACGCATGGTTGTGCGTCATGACCAGGAAGTAGCTGCCGGCGGGCGCGTGATCGATCACGGCTTCCGGCGTATCGGTGGATTCGATGACGACGTTCGACGGCACTTCCGTGGGGAAGGGGAACATCGCATCGCGCTCATCCACCCACGTGACGCGGCAGGGCAGATGCGCCAGCGCGCGCACGATGGCGTGGCCGACATGGCCCGCGCCGCACAGCACGATCGACATGTCGGGCGGCAGGACGGTTTGCGTGAAGCCGCTGGCGTCGAGTTGCACGCCGGCCGCGGCGGCGTCGCCTACGTTTGCTTCAACCGCCACCGCAGGATCAGCGCAGACGAAGCGGCGCAGGCTGCGGCGTTGGCGCATGGCGTCGTCTGCCAGCGCGATCCATCCCACATCACGCGTGTCGAGTCGCTCAAGCGACAGCCGCACCACGCCGCCGCAGCATTGGCCAAGCGCAGGCCCAAGTGGAATGCGTACGAACTGGCGGCGAGCTTCGCCGGTGGCCTCGGGCGCATCCATCATGATCTGGGCGATTTCCATCGCGCGCCATTCCAGATGGCCGCCGCCGATGGTGCCGAAGAAACCGTCGGTGCCCACCAGCATGAGCGTGCCTGGCTCGCGCGGGGCAGAGCCTTGCACGTCCGTCACCGTGACCAGCACGCACGGCTGCCCGGCCTGCACGGTGGCAAGCACATCGGCGAAGCGGAAGGGGCGCAGTTGCGTGTGGTCCATGGGGGCTCCCAACTCAGGCCGACAGCGGGGCGCTGCGGATAGCGTCCACAGCCTTGAGGATTTCCTCGCTGGTGGCGGGTGCATTCAGCGGTGGGCTCGTACGGCCATCGCCCACGGCAGCCACCGCATCGCGAATGGCGAAGAACACCGAGAACGGCAGCAGCAGCGGCGGCTCACCCAGCGCCTTGGAGCGGTGGATGCTGTCTTCCACGTTGGCGTTGTTGAACAGGTGCACGCGGAAGTCCGTCGGGCAGTCGTTGACCGTCGGGATCTTGTAGGTGGACGGCGCGTGCGTCATCAGCTTGCCGTTTTTGTTCCACCACAGCTCTTCGGTCGTCAGCCAACCCATGCCCTGAATGAACGCGCCTTCCACCTGGCCGATGTCGATGGCCGGATTGATCGATCGGCCGGCGTCGTGCAGCACGTCGGCGCGCAGCAGGCGCCATTCGCCGGTGAGCGTGTCAACCACTACTTCCGAGACTGCCGCGCCATAGGCGTAGTAGTAGAACGGACGGCCCTTGAGCTTGGCTTGATCCCAGTGCAGCTTGGGCGTGGCGTAGAACCCGTCGGACCACAATTGCACGCGGGCAACATAGGCCTTGCCGATCAGTTCATCGAATGGCACGCGGCGTGCACCGATTTCCAGATGGTCGCCCACGATCGCCACCGTCTCGACGGGCACTTCGTAGTGCTCGGCGGCAAACGCGATCAGGCGCTGGCGGATCTGGCGTGCGGCGTCTTGCGCAGCCTTGCCGTTCAGGTCGCTGCCGGTCGAGGCGGCCGTAGCGGATGTGTTGGCCACCTTGCTCGTGTCCGTCGCCGTCACGCGGATGCGCGTGAACGACACGCCCAGTTCGTGCGCCACCACCTGCGCGACCTTGGTGTTCAGGCCCTGGCCCATTTCGGTGCCGCCGTGGTTCACCAGGATCGAGCCGTCGTTGTAGACGTGCACGAGCGCGCCGGCCTGGTTGAAGTGCTTCACGTTGAACGAGATGCCGAACTTCACCGGCGTCAACGCCAGACCGCGCTTGAGCACCGGGCTGGTCGCATTGAACGCGCGAATCGCTTCACGGCGCGCGCGATAGTCGGAGGTGGCCTCCAGCTCGTCGAGCAGTTCGTGGATGACGTTGTCTTCCACGGTCTGGCCATACGGCGTGACGTTGTTCTTGTCCTTGCCGTACAGATTGGCGCGGCGCACATCGAGCGGGTCCTTGCCGACCGAGCGCGCGATGTTGTCCATGATGTACTCGATGGCAAACGCGCCCTGGGGGCCGCCGAAGCCGCGGAAGGCAGTGTTCGACTGCGTGTTGGTGCGTGCGCAGAAGCCGTCGATCTCTACCTCGGGCAGCCAGTAGGCGTTGTCGAAGTGGCAGATGGCGCGCGTCATCACGGGGCCCGACAGGTCGGCCGAAAAACCGGCGCGCGACGTCATGTCCACCTTGACGCCCTGGATGCGTCCGTCGTCGTCGTAGCCGGCTTCATAGGCGAAGCGGAAGTCGTGCCGCTTGCCGGTGATCATCATGTCGTCGTCGCGGTCCGGACGCAGCTTGACCGGGCAGGCGAGTTTCCATGCCGCCAGCGACGCACAGCAGGCGAACAGGCCCGACTGCGATTCCTTCCCGCCGAAACCGCCGCCCATGCGGCGGCATTCGACCAGCACCTGGTTGGCGTGCCAGCCCAGCATGTGCGACACCATGTGCTGCATCTCGGTCGGGTGCTGTGTCGAGCACCACACGTGCATGCCGTTGTCTTCCTTCGGCACCGCGTACGAAATCTGGCTTTCGAGGTAGAACTGCTCCTGGCCGCCCAGCGACATCTTGCCGGTTTCAGAGCGGGGTGCAGTGGCGATGCGCTCAGCCGGTTCGCCGCGCTTGAGGTGCATCGGGGGCAGCACGGATTTGCCGGCCGCACGCGCCTCTTCCGGGGTCAGCATCGGGGGCAGAACTTCGTATTCGATATTGCCCAGACGCGCCGCGCGGCGCGCAGCATCGTGCGATGTGGCCACCACGATGAACATCGGCTGGCCGATGAAGTGCACCGTGTCGGTGGCGAGGATCGGGTCGTCGTGGATGATCGGGCCGCAATCGTTCGTGCCGGGAATATCGGCCGACGTGAACACCGCCACCACGCCGGGCGCGGCCTTCACGCGGTCCAGATCCATGTTGACGATGCGCGCATGCGCCTGCGTGCTCATGCCGAGCGCCGCGTGCAGCGTGCCGGCCAGTTCGGGAATGTCGTCGGTGTACGTGGCGGTGCCCGCAACATGCAGGTGTGCGGATTCGTGCGGGCGAGAAATGCCCACCACAGCGCCGCGCTGGCCAGACATGGCCGCAGCAATATCGGCTTCCGCCAGCAGGAAGGCTTCGGTTTGCTTGTTCATGTTCTTACGCTGCCGTGAGGGTATTCAATTCGACCGCGCGCACATTGATCTGTTCGGGTGCGAGTGGCGTATCGGTGCGGGTTTCCAGCCAGAAGCGGTACACCGTGTTGGCGGCCGATACGCGGCGATAGTTGTCGGTGGCGCGCATGTCGGTCAGCGGGGTGTAGTCGCGCGACATGGCTGCCATGGCAGCACGCACGGTCGCTTCATTCCAGGGCTGGCCGACGATGGCGTTTTCCGTCTCCGTCGCGCGCTTGGACGTTGCCGCCATGCCGCCGTAGGCGATGCGTGCGCTGCGCACGATGTCACCGTCCAGTTCGATGGCCAGCGCTGCGCACACGGCAGAAATGTCTTCGTCAAAGCGCTTGGACAGTTTGTACGTGCGAAAGCGCAGAGCATCACGGCCCTCACGCGCGGGGATGCGCAGGCCAGCCACGAATTCCCCTTCTTCCATCGCGTTCTTCTGATAGGCGAGGTAGAGGTCTTCGAGTGGCAATTCGCGGCGGACTTCGCCACGTTGCAGCACGACGCGCGTGCCGATGGCAATGAGCGCAGGCGCGGAGTCACCAATCGGCGAGCCGTTTGCGACGTTGCCGCCCAGCGTGCCGGCATTGCGGATCGGCAGCGAGGCAAAGCGCTTCCACAGCTCGGTCGTCTCAGGGTAGTCCGCCGCCAGGAATTCGTAGGCTTTTTCCAGCGAGACAGCAGCGCCGATCTCGATCCAGCCGTCGCGCTTTTCGAGTGCGTACAGGTCGGCCACTTGGCCGATGTACAGGATGTCGCCCAGGTCGCGGAACTGCTTGGTGACCCACAGGCCGACGTCGGTGCTGCCGGCCAGGATGCGGATGTTCGGATGCGCGGCTTTGATGGCGGCAAAGGCCGATGCGGTGCGCGGTGCGTAGAAGCGCGGTGCGTTCTCGGTGCCGACCGGCGCATAGCTGAAGGTGTCCTTGCGTTGCAGCTTGCGCAGCGTTTCGGCCAGTTGCGTGCGGTCGATGCCGGCAGGGGAGGGCAGCTCGAACATGCGTTCGCCGGCGTCGATGATCGGACGGTAGCCAGTGCAGCGGCAGAGGTTGCCGGTGAGCGAATCGCAGATGGTCTGGCGCGAGGGAATTGGAGCCTGATTGCCGGTGTTCTCGTACAGGGCGTAGAGCGACATGACGAAGCCTGGCGTGCAGAAGCCGCACTGCGAGCCATGGCACTCCACGATGGCCTCTTGCACCGGGTGCAGCGTGCCATCCTTGCCACGCACGTCTTCCACGGTGAACAGCGCCTTGCCGTCGAGCGTGGGCAGGAACTGGATGCACGCGTTGACGGCCTTCAGGCCGACGCTGCCGTCTTCCTGCAGTTCACCGAGCACGACGGTACAAGCACCGCAATCGCCCTCGGCGCACCCTTCCTTGGTGCCGGTGCAGTGTGCGTCTTCACGCAGGTATTGAAGCACCGTCCGGGTGATCGGGGCGTCCGTGACGGTGCGGACCTGGCCGCGGTGGAAGAAGCGGATGGGCTGAGTCTCCATGGGGGTTCTACGCCTGTTTGTGTGTGTAACGGAACCATAGCACCGGGCCAGGAATGCAATATTTGGCCCATGTGATAACCCGCATCGGAAAGCCAAAATCCGGGGTATACCCGCCGGTAGCGGTCTGGCGGCGCGGCGTGCAGGTGACATACACTGACAGCGTCCCCAAGCACTTCTTTTAGAAGGGTCGGCGCAGCCGTTACCCGCCTCCAGATGCACGGCAAAGATCACCTCGATACCTACCTCCTGCGCGTTCTCTACACGCTGCTCACCGAGCAGAGCGTGACGCGTACGGCGGTCAAGCTCGGCCAGTCGCAGCCGGCCATCAGCAATACGCTCAAGCGCCTGCGCGAGATCACCGGCGACGCCATCCTGGTGCGCGGCAAGAACGGCATGGTGCCGACCGAGCGCGGCCACGATTTGCTGGCGCTCGCGCAGCAGAGCCTGGAGGCGATGGAGCGCATCGCCCGCCCGTCGCAGGAATTCGACCCCGGCAACACCACCCGCACGTTTCACCTCGGTGCGCCGGATTACCTCGATGCCTTTTTCCTGCCCAACATCGTCGAGCGTCTGCGCAAGCAGGCACCGCAGGCCAAGTTGGTGGTGCATCCGCTCAATGCCGGCGTCGATTACCTTGCCGCGCTGGAGCAGGGCGGCATGGACCTCGTGATCGGCAACTGGCTCTCGCCTCCGGAACATCTGCACATTTCGCCGTTGTTCGACGATGAAGTCGTCTGCATGTTGGGGGCGCAGCACCCGCTGGCGCGCAAGGGGATCTCGCTCAAGCACTACGTGGAAATGCCGCATCTGGCGCCCGCGCCGTACGCCGTCATGCAGCGCAGCATGATCGATCAAGCACTTGCGGAGCAGGGGCTGAAGCGGCAGATCCAAGTGTCGCTGCCATATTTCGGGCTGGTGCCGTATGTGCTGATGCGCACCGATCTGGTCTTCACCACTGGCCGCCAGTTCGCTGCGCACTGCGCCCAGTATTTGCCGATCCGCATCCTGCCGACGCCCATGGCGTTCCCGAAGATGCGCTTCTACCAGCTCTGGCATGAACGCAGCCATGCCGCGCCCGATGTGATGTGGCTGCGCCGCATGATCGGCGAGGTGGCGGCAGAGTTGCCGCAGCATTCGCAGTTGGAATCGGCGGTGGCCTGAAGCTGCACCGCCGCCGCTCAGCCATGCCGCCGCGCGGGGGGGCTACTTTCCGCTTGCGACGGCCTTCCCGTAGTCCGGGAAAAACACCTGTTCCCCGTTGACCTTGAAACCGGCGATCACTTGCTGACCCTCCGGTGACGTGATCCATTCGATCAGCCTGGTCGCATCAGCGTAGTTGACGCTGGGGTATTTCTTCGGGTTGACCGCGATGATGCCGTAGGGATTGAACATGCGCGGGTCTCCGGCCAGCACGATGTCGAGACCCGTCTTGGCGCGGTAGGCGCCGTAGGTTGCGCGGTCCGAGAGCGTGTAGGCGTTCATCTGCGCGGCCATGTTCAGCACTTCGCCCATTCCGAGCCCCGCGCTGACGTACCACGGCCTGCCTTTCGGGTCGATGTTGGCCGTCTTCCAGTAAGCCTTTTCCATGACGTCGGTGCCGGAGTTGTCACCGCGCGAGATGAACTTGGTGCCGGCTTTTTCGCCCGCCGCGGCGATGGTCTCCATCCCCTGGATGACGTTCTTCTGGCCACGCACGTGAGCCGGGTCTGCCTCGGGGCCGACGAGGATGAAGTCGTTGTACATCACGTCGCGGCGGTCGATGCCGCCGCCTGAGGCGACGAAGGCGTCTTCCAGTTGGCGGGCGTGCACGAGCACCACATCCACGTCCCCCGATTCACCCAGCTTGACTGCCTTGCCGGTGCCAACGGCAATCACGTGCACATGGATGCCAGTGGCCGCCTCGAACTTGGGTAACAGGACTTTCAGCAGACCGGAATTTTCAGTGCTGGTGGTGGTGGCCATGCGGAGATCGCCAGCATATGCGGCCGTGGCGAGCGCGAGTGTCATGCAGATGACTGCAGACAGCCGAAGGGTTTGGGACAATCCGGGCATGTTGTGGGGTCAGCGGGAAGGCGTGGACGCTTTATGTCGGATGCTGCATGATGACAGCAACGTCGGGGGCGGTCAGCGGCCACGATATGCCCGCCCCGGGGATGAGCAGGATTGTTCTCCCGGGCCACGGCGGAAGTAAATAGGAAACCATAAACATAATGACATTCCAGTTCGAAGTATTTCCGGTGGTGGGGCCGGACGACAACCCGCGCGCCAACGGCAAAGTGTTTCAGTTGCTGCGGGCGGTGCGCGAGACGGGGTCGCTGCACCGGGCGGCCAAACAGGTGGGGCTGTCGTACCGGCACGCCTGGGGGGTGATGCGGTCGTGGGAAGAAATGCTCGGCCGCTCGCTGCTCGACATGGAGCGCGGCCGGGGGGCTTCGCTCACGCTCTTTGGCGAGCGCATGTTGCGCGCCGAGATGCGCTTGCGTGAGCAACTCGATCCGGCGCTGCACCAAGCCATGGGGCAGTTCCTCTCCGAGCTGGAAGATGCCTCCCAGTCGCAGGCGCGCATCCGTTTCTCGGGCAGTCATGATCCGGCCGTGGAAGTGCTGGCCGAGACGTTCGCGCGCCAAAGCCACGGTGCCCACATCGATACCGTGTTCTGCAGCGCTGTTGAAGGGCTGATCTGCCTGCAGGAAAAGCAATGCGAGGTGGCCGGCTTCTATGTGGCACCGCAGCAGGGTGCTGGCTCGATCGCGCACCAGACCTTGCGTAAGTGGCTGCGCCCGACGGCCGTACGCCTGATCGCCCTGGCCGATCGCGAGCAGGGGCTGATGATGTCGGCGGAATGGGCCGGGCGGGTGCAGTCATTGGGCGACCTGGCGCGTACGCAGGCCCGCTTCATCAACCGCCAGCGCAGTTCGGGCACGCGTTTGCTGTTCGATCAACTGCTGGTGGCTGCGGGTCTGTATCCCGACCAGATCCACGGGTATGACGAGCAGGAATTCTCCAGCGACAAGATCGCCGTGGCCGTGCAGGAAGGGCGAGCGGACGTCGGCTTCGGCCTGCGCCCGGGCGCCGAAGCCCATGGCCTGCACTTTGTGCCGCTGACGCGCGAAACGTATTACCTGGCGGTGCGCCGCAATGACGCGCTGTCGCCCTGGGTGCGCGAGCTGATCGAGCGCATTGGCCAGCCAGCCTTTCGCGAAGGGCTGGGCCACCTCGCAGGCTACCGACCGACCGAGCACGTTTCGCTGCTGACCGCAGAGCAGGCGCTGCCCTGGCACGCTGACGAGGCCCGCGCGCTGGCCCGCTGAAGTCGTGCGAACATGGCGGGGTTTGCGCGATCGAGCGCCCCGTCCATGTTCTGCCCATGTCACGTTTCTCCGTCTGGACCCAAGCCCTGCGCATGCTGCGCCGCGACTGGCGCGCCGGCGAACTGAACCTCCTGCTCGTCGCGCTGGTGCTGGCCGTGGCCGCGCTGGCGTCCGTCAGTTTCCTGGCCGACCGCATGCATGCCGGCTTGGAGCGCGATGCGCGTCAACTGATCGGCGCGGATGTGCTTGTCGTGTCCGACCAGCCGTTGCCACCCGACATCGAGGCGCATGCGCGTGCGAGCGGCCTGCAGGTCACGCACACCGCCACCTTCCCCAGCATGGCGAGCACGTTGGCCAAGGGCGCCTCAGGCGAACCCGCTTCGCAACTCGCCGCCATCAAGGCCGTCGACATGGGTTACCCGCTGCGCGGCACCCTCAAGGCGAGCGATGACGGGCGCGACACCGTGGGCGCGCCAATCCGGGGCATTCCTGCCGCAGGCACGGTGTGGGTGGACGCACCGCTGCTCGAAGCGCTCGGCATTCGCGTGGGCGATGCGATCCGCCTGGGCACGCGCACCTTCAAGATCGCTCACGTCATCACCCAGGAACTCGATCGCGGCGCCGGCTTCATGAATTTCGCCCCCCGGGTGATGTTGCCGATGTCGGATCTGGGTTCGACGGGCCTCGTCACCTACGGCAGCCGGGTGACGTATCGCTTGCTGGTGGCGGGCCCTGATGCCGCTGCCAGCGCGTTCCGCACCTGGGCCGAGAACGAAACGAAGACGCGCCAGCTGCGTGGCGTGCGCGTTGAGTCGTTGCAGAACGGCCAACCGCAGATGCGCGAAACGCTGGATCGCGCCGAGCGCTTCCTCTCGCTCGTCGCCTTGCTGGCCGCGATGATTGCCGCAGTGGCGATCACCATGGCCGCGCGCCGATACACCGCGCGGCATACCGATGCGGTGGCCGTCATCAAGTGCCTGGGGCTCAAGCAGGGGCAGATTCTCGGCACGTTCGCGCTGGAGTTTTTGTTGATCGGCGTGCTGGGTTCGGCCGTGGGCGTGGCGCTGGGTTATGGCGCGCACTGGTTGTTGCTTGCGTCGCTCGGTGATCTGGTCACGGTGACATTGCCCGCGCCATCTGTTTGGCCTGCGGTAGTGGGCGTGGCGGCGGGGCTGGTGCTGCTCATTGGCTTTGCCGTGCCGCCGTTGCTGAGCCTCGTGCGCGTGGCGCCGCTGCGCGTACTGCGGCGCGATGTGGCTGAGCGCGCCGTTGCTGCGTGGATTGGCTATGCGCTGGGCGCGGCGGCATTCTTCGCGTTGCTCGTGGTATCTGCGCGCGACGTGAAGCTCGGTGCGCTGACGGCCGCCGGGTTTGCCGGCGCCATCGTTGTGTTTGCGCTCCTGGCCGCCGGTGGCTTGCGCGCGCTGGCGGTATCGCTGGGGCGTGGTCGTGCGCTCAGCGTGGGTTGGCGCTTTGCACTGGCCGTACTGGAGCGCCGTCGCGGCGTGAGCGTGCTGCAAACCGTATCGCTTGCCGTCGGCCTGATGGCGCTGCTGTTGCTCGCCATGACGCGCAATGACCTGATCCGCTCGTGGCACAACGCCACCCCGGCCGATGCGCCCAACCGTTTCATCATCAATATCCAGCCCGATCAGATGCGGGCAGTGGCGCAGGCCCTTGCCCAAGCTGGTGTGGCGGACCCACAGCTCTATCCGATGGTGCGCGGACGCCTAACCCAGGTGAATGGCCAGGTGATCGACCGCCAGACCTATGCCGAATCGCGCGCCCGCAACCTGGTCGAACGCGAATTCAACCTGTCGTACGCTACCGAGCCGCCGCCTGAAAATCGCATTGTTTCCGGCCAATGGTTCAGCGGGCAGGAGCCCGAGGCCTCGGTGGAAGAGGGCATTGCCAAGACGCTCAACCTGCGCCTGGGCGACGTGCTGCGTTTCGACGTCGCCGGGCAGACGGTGGATGCGCCCATCACGTCATTGCGCAAGCTCGACTGGAGTTCGATGCGCGTAAATTTCTTTGTGATCCTGCCGCCCGTGGCGCTGCACGACATGCCGCAGACGTACGTGACCGCGTTCCGAATTCCCGCCGGGCAGGCCGATCTGCCGGCCAAGCTCGTGCGTGAGTTTCCGAACCTCACGGTGGTCGATACCGAACTGATCTTGCAGCAGGTGCAGGGCGTGCTGGATCAGGTAACGGCGGCGGTGGAATTCCTCTTCGTCTTTACGTTGGCGGCGGGTGTGCTGGTGCTCTATGCCGCGCTCTCCGGCTCGCGTGACGAGCGCTTGCGCGATGCCGGCGTGCTGCGCGCGCTGGGCGCGGGCTCCGCTGTGGTACGCCAGACGCAGTATGCAGAAGTGCTGATCGTTGGCGGCTTGGCCGGGCTGATGGCCGGCGTGGGCGCAATCGCCATCGGTTGGGTGCTCTCGGCGCACGTGTTCGATTTTCCGTATCGTTTCAACCCGGCGATCCTGCCGGTGGGCGTTGTGAGCGGCATGGCTTGTGCCTTTGTTGGCGGCTGGCTGGGCTTGCGCGACGTGCTGCGTCGCCCGGCCATGGCAACGCTTCGTGACGCATGACGACGCCTGAATTTTTTGACGTGACTGACGCTGTATGACTGACGCAACTTCCGGCCAGGAAACCCTGGCTTTTGACCTGATTGGCGGCGAAGCGCGCGTGCGCGAACTCGTTGATCGCTTCTACGACCTGATGGATCTGGAGCCCGAGTTTGCCGTGCTGCGCGCACTGCATCCGCAAAGCCTGGATGGATCGCGCGACAAGCTGTTCTGGTTCCTGTGCGGTTGGCTGGGCGGCCCGAATCATTTCATCGAGCGCTTTGGCCACCCGCGCTTGCGCGCGCGCCATCTGCCGTTCGAGATCGGCACGCAGGAGCGTGATCAATGGATGCGCTGCATGGCACTCGCCATGCAAGATATCGGCTTGGACGAAGCCCTGCGGATGCGCCTGATGCAGGCGTTCTGGCAGACCGCCGATTGGATGCGGAACGTGCAGCGCTAAGGTGCCGCGCTATAGCGCACCTTACAAAAAAAAGGAGACCCCGATGATCGGTTTGCCCACCGCCGATGACGTGCTCGCGTTTTGGTTCGGCAACGCGCCGCTGATCGACGCACGGCCGGAATGGTTCACCAAATCCGACGCGTTCGATACCGAGATCCGCGCGCGCTTCATGCTGCTGTGGGAAGCGCTTTCTACGGGCGACGCCGACACCTGGATGGATACGCCGCTCGAAGCCATCGCGCGCATCGTTGTGCTCGACCAGTTCTCGCGCAACATGTTTCGCGGCAGTGCGCGCGCGTTTGCCAGCGACGCGGCTGCGTTGCACACCGCGCAGATCGTCGTGGCCGCGGGCTGGGATGCGCGACTGCCGACGCGCCATCACCGCATGTTCTGTTACCTGCCTTTCGAGCACAGCGAGGCACTGTCTGCGCAGGACGAATCGATTCGCCTCTACACGCGCCTGCGCGATCAGGAAGGTGATGCGGACTCGCTCATCTGGGCGGAGAAGCACCGCGAGATCGTGGCGCGCTTCGGGCGTTTCCCCCATCGCAACGAAGCCCTCGGGCGCGTTTCCACACCCGAGGAAGTTGCGTTTCTGACCCAGCCAGGGTCGTCGTTTTAGGCCAACGGCGCCTTCCTGCTCAACGGCTCAACACCGAATACATCAGTGTTCCCGAGAAGGTGAGCAGTACGAGCGCTGCACCGCGCAACAGTTTGGGCGTGTGAGACGCCCACGTGCGCCGTGTCGTGAGCAGCATGCCCAAATACGACCAGCCGATAGCAATGGGCACCAGCACGACCAGGAACGTGGCGATGGTCCGCCCAAAATCGGCTGCGGACTGGAATGCTGCGAGCGGGAAGAGCGTGCTTGCAAACAGCAGCGCCTTCGGGTTCATCAACGTGGTGGCGAACATGTCGCGCAAGCTGACAGGATTCGCCACAACGTGCTGCAGTGCACCGCTTTGTCGCCAGATCTTTGCGGCCAAGTAGAGGATGTAGGCCGAACTCAGCAGTTTGACGACGGCTGGCAGCCACGGCTGACTGACCGACAGCGCGGTCAGAAAGAATCCCCACAGCGATATTGAAGTGACATAGCCCAGCGCCTCTACGGCAATGAGCGGGCTCGTCCGCCGCACGCCTACTTTGAGGCCGGACGAGAGCAGCAGCATGTTCGTCGGCCCCGGCATGATCAGCACCAGGGACGCGTACAGCGCCATCGTAAGCAACGAATCTTGCATGTCGCCCTACGTGCGCTCGCGACGCTCCGACCACTTGTCGACGGTCTCGCGGGGCGCACGCGCCAGCATGTCGATCAACGCGGCGGGGTCGTCGCTCACGTGCAGCAGGTCAGCGTGGTGGCGCTTGAGGAAGCCTTCCTGCACAGCATGGTCGATGAAGGCGAGCAGTTTGTCGTAGAAGCCCGCTACGTTCAGCAGGCCGATCGGCTTGTTGTGATAGCCGAGCTGCAGCCACGTAAATGTTTCGAATAGCTCTTCGTACGTGCCGACGCCGCCGGGCATGGCGATGAAGGCATCCGCACGATCGGCCATCATCTGCTTGCGCTGGTGCATGCTGTCGACGATGTGCAGCTCGGTCAGGTCTTTATGGCCGACCTCCTTGCGCACCAGCGATTTCGGGATGATGCCGATCACCGGAGTGCCGCCTTGCAGCACCGCGTCGGCCACCACGCCCATCAGGCCGACGTTACCGCCGCCATAGACGAGCGTGAGGTCACGCTTGACCATCTCGTTGCCCAGCGCGATGGCATTGGCTTTGTATTCCGGGCGCTCGCCGGGGCTGGAACCGCAATAAACGCAGATCGATTTCATTGGGCGGGAGTTTTGTTGCCGGAGGTGCTGATGGGCGGATCATTGCTGCGGCTCACCGCCAGCAAATCGAACGCCCGCCGCGGCTTGCCGCGCAGGTAAGGCGCGAGGATCGACAGGATGTGGTAGCTCGCGCCGTGCAGGTGGTCGCGGATTGCGTTCTGGTCGTTGTACTGGCGCGGGTGCTGCACGAACTGGAACGACAACCAGTAGGTGGCGATCACGACGATGTTGGTGCAGATGACATCGATTTGCTCGGCCGTGGCTTCCATCTCGCCGTCTTCGATGAACTGGTGGCAGATGTCCATGGCGAAGTGGCGCTTCTGCTCGACGATGCGCTTGAAGTTCAGTTCAAGCATGCGGTTGCGTGCGAGCAGATCGTTGATGTCGCGGTACAGGAAGCGGTAGTTCCAAAGAAACTCCGACATGTACTGCAGGTAGCCCCAGGTCTCGTCGAGTGTGGCCTTGTGGTCATCCGGCAGCTTCAGACGGCGCGCGATCTCCTGCTCGAACTGCACGAAGATCGAGTTGATGATGTCGTCCTTGTTGCGGAAGTGGTAGTACAGGTTGCCCGGGCTGATCTCCAGCTCTTCGGCGATCGTCGTGGTGGTGACGTTGGGCTCGCCCAGGTCGTTGAACAGGCGCAGCGACACTTCGAGGATGCGATCGCGCGTGCGGCGCGGGCCGGTGGAATGCTGCTTGGTTTCCATTGACTGCCAAGGCCGGTGGCCCTGTCTCCGTGGCGTATTGGTGCCCGGATTATAAGAGATCGTGCTTGTGCAACGACCCCTACATGCTGTGGGGTCGACATTGCCAAACGTTGTCGCCGGTTTTTCGCTGGTGTTCCTAATGCAACAGCGAGGCCACCCATGGCCAGGCGATCGCCAACCACGTCCCCGCGCACAGCAGCAGGGCCAGCATGACGGCTGCGCTGCCGAAATCCTTGGCACGCTTGGAAAGCCCGTGCTGTTCCAACGAGATACGGTCGACCGCCGCTTCCACGCTCGAATTGAGCAGCTCGACGATGAGCACCAGCACCAGCGTACCGAGCATCAGAATGCGCTCGACCACCGTGGCTGGGATGACGAACGCGCAGGGCAGCAGGATTGCGCACAGCGTCAATTCCTGGCGGAACGCGCTTTCCTCGTCGATGGCGAAGCGGATGCCGCTGATGGAGTTCTTGAGCGCAAACCATGCCCGCGTGATGCCGCGATTGCCCTTATGCGGGTTGTCGGCCGGCGAATAGGCGCCGGCCGCTGGTGGTGCAGGCGGATTTTCCAGACGCCGGTCTGGCGGGGTGGTGGGCTTCATGGAACGCAAGGCTCAGGCACCCGCGGCGGTGGACGGCTCGGCGGCCTTGGTGTTGCCGGCCGGCGCGGCGGGCATCGGGCGCAGGTGCGCGAGGAATTGCTCCGAGGCCGCGCGCCACGAGAACTTCTCGGCATGCGCACGCGCCGTGGCACGGTCGATACGCAGCGCTTCCAGGCATGCTTCGCGCAAGTCTTCGCGCAACGCACCGGCCGGCGAATCGCCCAACACGTCGATCGGCCCCGTCACCGGATACGCGGCAACCGGCAGGCCGCTGGCCAGTGCCTCCAGCAGTACCAGGCCGAACGTGTCGGTGCGGCTCGGGAAGACGAACACGTCGGCCGAGGCGTACACCTTGGCCAGCTCCGGTTGCTTGAGTACGCCGAGGTAGCTCGCGTTCGGGTACTTCGCCTTCAGCCCGGCCAGGGCGGGGCCTTCACCCACCACCCATTTGGAGCCCGGCAGATCCAGCTCCAGGAAGGCTTCGACGTTCTTCTCCACGGCCACACGGCCGACGTACAGGAAGATCGGATGGGCCGTATTAAGCACGTTGCTGCGCTGGGCGGTGAAGATGTCCAGATCCACGCCGCGCGTCCACAGCACGCCGTTGGTGATGCCGTAGTCGGCAAGGTCTTTCAGCACTACGGGTGTCGGTGCCATCACCGCCTGGGCAGGGCTGTGGAACCAGCGCAGAAAGCGATACGTCCACGCCAGCGGAATGCCGAAGCGCGCCTGCACGTACTCCGGAAAACGGGTGTGGTACGCGGTCGTGTAGGGCAGCTTGTGGCGCAGCGCGTAGGCGCGTGCGGCGAGGCCCAGCGGGCCTTCGGTGGCAATGTGTAGCGCCTGCGGGGCGAACTTCTCGATGCGCTCGCGCACGCGCTTGGCCGGCAGGATCGACAGGCGGATTTCCGGATACGTCGGGCACGGCACCGTCTTGAATTCCAGCGGCGTGATCATGTCGACGATGTGCCCCATGGCTTCCAGTTCGCGACGCGTCTGGGTGAGGGTACGGACGACGCCGTTGACCTGCGGTTCCCAGGCATCGGTGACGATCATGACTTTCACGGGCTCTCCTTGGGGGGTAGGTTGGGCTGCGGCGTGCTGCACGAGGTCGATGCTGGTGTTGGTCATAGGGGCTTCCATTAGGCGGCGGCCGCAGCGGCACGGCGTGCGCGGCGGGATGTGCGCGGCGCATCGAGCAGATGCGTCCAGTAGACGATCTGCAGTTCGCCTTCCATGGTTTCGACCAGGGCAGAAAGGCTCTCCACCCAGTCGCCGTCGTTGCAGTAAAGCTGGCCGTCGATCTCGCGGATCTCGGCTTTGTGGATATGCCCGCAGACCACGCCGTCGCAGCCGCGGCGGCGCGCTTCGTCCGTCATCACGCGCTCGAACGAATTGATGAAGTTGACTGCGTTCTTGACCTGATGCTTCAGGTATTGCGACAAAGACCAGTACGGAAACCCAAGCCGCACGCGGATGCGGTTGAAGTGCCGGTTCATCGCCAGGATGAAGGTGTAGAGCGAGTCGCCCACGTAGGCCAGCCAGCGGGCGTGCTGCATCACGCCGTCAAACAGGTCGCCGTGCACAACCCACAGGCGCTTGCCAGTGGCGGTCACGTGCACTGCATCTTCAGCGACTTCGATATCGCCAAAGTTCAGGCCGTGGAACTGACGCGCCATCTCGTCGTGGTTGCCCGGGATGAACACCACACGAGTACCTTTGCGCGCGCGGCGCAGCACCTTTTGCACCACATCGTTGTGTGCCTGCGGCCAGTACCAGCCCTTGCGCAGTTGCCAGCCGTCAACGATGTCCCCCACCAGGTACAGCGTGTCCGATTCGTGGTGCTTCAGAAAGTCGAGCAGGTAATCGGCCTGGCAGCCCGGCGTGCCGAGGTGGATGTCCGACAGCCAGATCGTGCGGTAGCGCTGGATTTTTTCGGCAGGCGGGTCAGTGTCCGTATCAGCCGAGTGCTCTGGCGCCAACGTGGAAGCTGGCGTGGCGGCCGGTGCTTCGTGCTCGCGCACATCGCCGCGGCCCGCTGGCACAGCCGAGCCCAGCGCGCCGGCAGCGGCAAGTCCGGCAGCCATTTGCATCAGAGGCGGTGGAGCATTCCAGTCGGAACCGGTGAGGGGAGCAGCGCGAAAGCGTTGCGCGAGGCGGCGGAGGAAACCAGGGCGCGATGGCAGATTTGGCAGGACCATGTCGGCAACAGAGGCTGCGTTGGACGGATTTCGCCATCGCTGCATGAAAGAGCCGTGTCAGAAACATGACCGTCACATGACGTGTTTGCCGAGAAGGGGGTGGGCTTGCGCCCGAGACCTGCGCCGGGCGCGCGTTTCAGGCCGATGAGATCGCGGAGAGGCCTTCAATGCGGGCGAGTTCCGTCAGCACAGCGTCGCGCACGCGAGCGTCGCATAGCAGCGACACATGGCCGATGCCCCCAAACGGGATGTGCCGCGCGCCTTCCAGCCAGGACGCACCGGCCGGGCCGACGATGGAATCGTGCCACGAAAAAATCGACGTGATGCGTGCGCGCACGTCAGGCGTTTCGGACGCTGCAAGCTGGCGCAGCCAAGGACTCGCCCAAGCCATCTGGCGCACGTTGTGGCCGCGCCCCGTACGCGCCATCGCGGTGCCCCGATGCGGCGTGCCGAGCGTGATGACGTGGGCGATGGGGCAGGGCTCCGATTGGCGCAGCAGCGCTCGGGCGGCGAGCCCGCCCATGCTGTGGCAGAGCAGGACGGGCGCACGGCCATGCGTGCGCGTCAGGCGCGCGACGGCGGCGGCAATGTCGCGGGCGTAGTCGTCGATGTCGCCCAGCAGCGGCATGAGATCGATGGCATCCGTGGGGTGCCCGGCGGCGGCCACGTATTGCTGCATTGGCAACCACACCGCGTGATTGCAGCCGTAGCCGTGGATCATCAGCACAGGCACGCGGTTGCCATCGCCCGCCGGCGCTTGGAACGCAGCGTGCGCCCGGAACGGTTGCAGCACATTGAACATCCACGCTACGGATACACATTCGCGCAGCCAACACCCCATGAAGCCGGCGACGCCGATACGATGCGTACGCGGCACGGGCATGCGGTCCCACACGGGGTCGTCCGGTATCGCGGTGCCCAGGCTCTTCAGGGACACCAGGAACGCCCATCCGACCGAAAGGAGATAACCCAGCACCAGCGCCGCGCCAGCGAGCAGGCTTGCAGTCGGCCAACTCCATCCGCCCCAGTAATGCGCCGCCCAGCCAACCGCCAGCGTTGCCGCACACTGCAGCGCCACGGCAATGCGGCGCGCAGTGGCCGCGGTCAGGAAGGCGAGGGGAACAGGCGAGGTGGGCAGATCGGCGCGCGTCATGGTGGAGGTCGCCGCCGAGCGTGAAACCGATCAGTCGCGCACCAGCCGCGTGCCGGCCAGGCGATCGTGCAGGAACTGGCGCTGCGGATCGAGCCACGCCAGCGCGCCCCAAGCCAGCAGGCACGCCAGAGCGACACCCGCGCCGGCCCAGCGGGACGCTCCGCTCAGGTGGATCACGCCGACTGCCGCGGCCACCCATATCCACGCCAGCAGATAGCGCGCAACTGCGCGCCCCAGCGAAATACGCGATCCATCGGCGTTGACCACGCGCATGCGCCACGTCTGCATCGCCAGCGTCTGGCCGCGCTTGCGCCAGAACCAAACGAAGTACAGACCGAGCGCCAAAAAGCCCCACACCTGCAGCCCCACATCGCCGGTGCGCGCCAGGGGCGGCACGATCAGGCGCAGGAGCAGAAAGACAGCCGTGGCGCCAAACATCACGCCAAACAGCAGCAGGCCCTCGTAGAGCATCGCGGCAAGACGGCGGCGCAGCGTGGGCGCGGCAAGCGGATCAGGTGCCGCAACGGGTGAAGATGAGGAAACGGAGGTGGCCATCGAACAGAGTGTGAGCGCCGTCAGCGCAGTCCATCATGTGCCGGCGCGCTGGGTGTCGTGCGGCACGTGGTTCGGATTATGCCAAAGGGTTTGCCGGCCTCAGCCGCCCAGCACCGTGGAGGGTGGCGGATTGCCGGATTCTCCACCGGTGGTGGTGGACGGTGCAACAGGGTGTACAGGCGTGAGCGGCGCGCTTGCAGGTGCCGTAGCGGCAGGTTCGGGCGCAGGGGCTGCAACCGGCGCGGATGCCGTGGCTGTCGGCTTGCTCGTCGGCGCCGACTTAGTCGTACCTGGCTTGGTGCGCGCACCGTGATGGATCGATTTGGCCGCGTCCTTCGCCAACCTTGCGCCGCCCGGCAGCGCCGTCACTGCTGTCGGATGCTTTTGCGCCTTGGCCGCGGCAGCCAGCGCTTTCTTCTGCTCTTCCGTCAGTTGCTGGTAGCTCTGCCAGGCCTCGCTCTTCTTCTGCACCGGAAGCGACTTGGTGGTCTGGAAATTCTCACGAGCGCGGTGGCGTTGCTCCGGCGTGAGCTTGACCCAATCCGCCATGCGCGTTTGCAGGCGCTGCTGCTGAGCCGGCGTGTATTTCGGATATGCCCGGGCGATCTGCAACCACTTTTGGCGGGCCAGTTCTGGCAGGCTGTTCCATTCGGGCGCCAGCGGCGCGAAGATGCGCTGCTGCACGATGGTCAACTCGGCCCAGTTCGGGTGGACGGCGGGTAGCGGATTGGTTGCGGGCGGTGTCGGCAGATCAACCGGCGCGTTGACTGTCACGCCCGGCGCCGCTGCAGGCGCCGAAGCGGCCGGAACCTGCGCGATCGCCAGTCCCGCCATCAGGCCGGCAGCGCCGATCAACGCGACGATGCTGGCGCGTAGGCACAGGGTCTTTGCGCCTCGCGGTGATTGGCCGGGGGTGTGTTGGAAGTTGCTCATCGATCAGCCTTTCACTGATCGTGCTTGAGGTACTGATGGAAGCCTTGATCGGCGTAAGCGGCCAGCGGCAGATCATCGAGCAGCATCGCGGCATCGACCTCCGCGAGCTCGTCCACGCGTTGCTGCTGTTGCCACTGATAAATGCCTGCGAGGCCCGCCACCAGAGCGATGGTCGGCCACAGCAGGCCGAGGCGACGCAGGACTGCGGCGGCGCGTTGCAGCGGCGACGGCACTTCGCCTTCCGTCTCGAAAGACACGGAGCCGACGCCCGGCATCGCCAAGGCGGGCGAGCGCACTGTGCCGGGCACTTCCGCTTTCTTGTGCGCAAGCGCTGTCCGGCGCGCCGCTGCGAGGCGGTCGCGTACGTCGGGCGGCAACTGTCCGGCCGACTCATTCAGAGCGGTTCGGACGGCATGCACAAAACGGCGTTCTCGGAGTTCTACCTTGTTCATAGTCGGATCCCTCGCGCCCGCAGCGCTTGGGCCAGGGCGTGTGTTGCCCGCGAGCAGTGCGTCTTTACACTGCCCTCGGAACAGCCCATTGCCTGGGCTGTCTCGGCAACATCCATGTCCTCCCAATAACGCATCAGGAAGGCCTCCCGTTGACGTGTGGGCAGCTTCTCGATTTCGCGTTCCAGGATTTCCAGCATCTGCGAGCGCTCGAATTTGTCGGCGCTGCTTTCCGCCGCTGTGGTGCCGGCTTCGCTTTCGATCAGTTCAAGCGGGTCGGTGTCGTCGCCCTCAGCGTCCGTGCGGAAGCTGGAGAACAGGCTCACCCAGGTGTTGCGCACCTTGGAGCGGCGAAACCAGTCGTGAATCGTGTTCTGCAGAATGCGCTGGAACAGCAGGGGTAGCTCGGCGCTCGGCTTGTCGCCGTATTTCTCGGCCAGCTTGATCATGGCGTCCTGCACGATATCAAGCGCGGCATCGTCGTCGCGCACCGCGAAGACCGCCTGCTTGAAGGCGCGTTTCTCGACGCTTGAGAGAAAGGCCGACAGTTCCTGTTCAGAGGCCATACAACGGCGGGTGCGAATCCTGTGAGGCAGCCACGCGAAAATTCACATTCACAGGATGTGATGATCACGCCGCGCGGCGTCAACGGCCTTGGCCGTGAAAAATGTTGCGATGCTAGCAAAAATGCGGCTCCGCGGACAGTCCAACGGTCGGGCGGGCCGCCAGGAGTGGGGAATCGCGCCGACGCTGGACCGCTATGCGGCATTGCAGTATTATTCCCGGTTCACAACATCTGTGGTTTGTCTCATCTGGCCGCCCATCAGGCGGACCATCCATGCAGACGCGCACCGCTCAAATCCGCGCCACAAGCCCGGTAGAGAGCATCCAAACAATTTTTTGCCGAAAATTGCAAAGGACTGACATGAATATGCCAAGCGCGGAATTTTCCCACGCCAATAGCGGTTCATCTGCCGACATGATGGGGGCTGACATCCTCGTCAATGCGCTCGCGGCAGAGGGCGTCGAGTTCGTCTGGGGTTACCCCGGCGGCGCGGTGCTCTATATCTACGACGCGTTCTACAAGCAAAACAAGATCGAACACATCCTGGTGCGCCATGAACAGGCGGCAGTCCATGCGGCTGACGGCTATGCGCGCGCCACGGGCAAGGTCGGTGTCGCCCTCGTGACTTCCGGCCCGGGCGTGACCAATGCCGTGACCGGCATCGCCACCGCTTACCTGGATTCGATCCCGATGGTGATCATCACCGGCAACGTGCCGACGCACGCCATCGGACAGGACGCCTTCCAGGAATGCGACACCGTCGGCATCACCCGACCGATCGTCAAGCACAACTTCCTGGTCAAGGACGTGCGCAACCTCGCTTCGACCATTAAGAAGGCGTTCTTCATCGCCTCGACCGGCCGTCCGGGCCCGGTGGTGGTGGACATCCCGAAGGATGTCTCGCGCGAGATGTGCAAGTACGAGTATCCGAAGGCGATCGAGATGCGCTCGTACAACCCCGTCAACAAGGGGCACTCCGGCCAGATCCGTAAGGCGGTGAGCCTGCTGCTGCAGGCCGAGCGTCCGTACATCTACTCCGGTGGCGGCGTGGTGCTTGCCGAGGCCAGCGAAGAGCTGCGCCAACTGGCTGCGCTGACGGGTTACCCGGTCACGAACACGCTGATGGGCCTGGGCGCATTCCCGGGCACGAGCAAGCAGTTCGTGGGCATGCTGGGCATGCACGGCACGTACGAAGCCAACATGGCGATGCAGAACTGCGACGTGCTGATCGCCATCGGTGCGCGCTTTGATGACCGCGTGATCGGCAGCCCGGCGCACTTCACGTCGCAGCCGCGCAAGATCATCCACATCGACATCGATCCGTCGTCCATCTCCAAACGGGTGAAGGTCGACATCCCCATCGTCGGCAACGTCAAGGACGTGCTGCAGGAGATGATTGCCCAGATCCAGTCCGGCGAAGCCAAGCCGAACAAGACGGCGTTGGCCAAGTGGTGGGAACAGATCGAACAGTGGCGCAGCGTCGATTGCCTGAAGTACGACCGCAATTCCGAGATCATCAAGCCGCAGTACGTGGTCGAGAAGATTTGGGAACTGACCAACGGCGACGCTTTCGTCTGCTCCGACGTCGGTCAGCACCAGATGTGGGCCGCGCAGTTCTACAAGTTCAACGAGCCGCGCCGCTGGATCAATTCCGGTGGCCTGGGCACGATGGGTGTGGGCCTGCCGTACGCCATGGGCATCAAGAAGGCGTTCCCGGACAAGGAAGTCGTCACCATTACCGGTGAGGGCTCGATCCAGATGTGCATCCAGGAGTTGTCGACCTGCCTGCAGTACAACACCCCGGTGAAGATCTGCTCGCTCAACAATGGCTACCTGGGCATGGTGCGCCAGTGGCAGGAAATCGAGTATGACAACCGTTACTCGCATTCCTACATGCAGGCGCTGCCCGACTTCGTAAAGCTGGCCGAATCGTATGGTCACGTGGGCATGCGCATCGAAAAGACCGCTGACGTCGAGCCCGCGCTGCGCGAAGCTTTCCGACTGAAGGATCGCACCGTGTTCCTCGACTTCCAGACCGACCCGACCGAAAACGTCTGGCCGATGGTCCAGGCAGGCAAGGGCATTTCCGAAATGCTGCTCGGCGCGGAGGACCTGTAATGCGTCACATCATTTCCGTCCTGCTGGAAAACGAAGCCGGCGCACTGTCGCGTGTGGTGGGGCTGTTCTCGGCGCGCGGCTACAACATTGAGACGCTGACGGTCGCTCCGACCGAGGACGCGTCGCTGTCGCGGATGACGATCGTTACGACCGGTTCGGACGACATCATCGAGCAGATCACCAAGCACCTGAACCGCCTGGTGGAAGTCGTCAAGGTCGTCGACCTGACCGAAGGTGCGCACATCGAGCGCGAGCTGATGCTCGTGAAGGTGCGTGCGGTCGGCAAGGAGCGCGAGGAGATGAAGCGTACGGCGGATATCTTCCGCGGCCGCGTCATCGACGTGACCGAGAAGACTTACACGATCGAGCTGACCGGCAACGGCAGCAAGCTCGACGCGTTTCTCGATGCCATCGATCGCACTGCCATTCTTGAGACCGTCCGTACGGGCGGCTCGGGCATCGGCCGCGGCGAGCGCATTCTGAAGGTTTGAACCGGCGCGTGCGTGCTGCCGGACTCCATCGATATTTGAAAATTAGGACATCACCATGAAAGTGTTTTACGACAAGGACGCCGACCTCTCCCTGATCAAGGGCAAGAACGTCACTATCATCGGCTATGGCTCGCAAGGCCACGCCCATGCCCTGAACCTGAACGACTCGGGCGTGAAGGTGACGGTCGGTCTGCGTAAGAACGGCGCGTCGTGGAACAAGGCCGTCAACGCCGGCCTGCAGGTCAAGGAAGTGGCCGAGGCTGTGAAGGAAGCCGACGTTGTCATGATCCTGCTGCCGGACGAGCAGATCGCCGACGTGTACAAGAACGAAGTGCACGGCAACATCAAGCAGGGCGCTGCTCTGGCATTCGCCCACGGCTTCAACGTGCACTACGGTGCCGTGATCCCGCGCGCGGACCTGGACGTCATCATGATCGCACCGAAGGCTCCGGGCCACACCGTGCGTGGCACGTACACGCAAGGTGGCGGCGTGCCGCACCTGATCGCCGTGCACCAGGACAAGTCGGGCGCCGCACGTGATATCGCCCTGTCGTACGCTACCGCCAACGGCGGCGGCCGTGCCGGCATCATCGAAACCAACTTCCGCGAAGAAACCGAAACCGACCTGTTCGGCGAACAGGCTGTGCTGTGCGGCGGTACCGTCGAATTGATCAAGGCTGGTTTCGAGACGCTGGTGGAAGCTGGTTACGCTCCGGAAATGGCGTACTTCGAGTGCCTGCACGAGCTGAAGTTGATCGTCGATCTGATCTATGAAGGCGGCATCGCCAACATGAACTACTCGATCTCGAACAACGCCGAATACGGCGAGTACGTCACTGGCCCGCGCGTCGTGACGGAAGAGACCAAGAAGGCCATGAAGCAATGCCTGAAGGACATTCAGACCGGCGAATACGCCAAGAGCTTCCTGCTGGAGTACAAGGCAGGCCAACCGACGCTAATCTCGCGCCGCCGCCTGACCGAAGAGCACCAGATCGAGCAAGTTGGTGCCAAGCTGCGCGCGATGATGCCCTGGATCGCCAAGAACAAGCTGGTTGACCAGACGAAGAACTGATCGGTTGCATCCTGTGCGAGAAAGCCAGCCTTCGGGCTGGCTTTTTTTTATGCTGATTCCAAGGCGCCAAACATTGTTTCAAGTGCTGGCGCGGCCCCGTGTCGGCTAGAATGCCGCATTTCCTTCAAGACGCTGTCGAGGTCTGATTTGAACAACACGTATCCGCATCCCATCATCGCCCGCGAGGGTTGGCCGTACCTGGGCGGGATTTTCATCGTCACGCTCATCGTGCAGGCCGCCGCCGGCTTCGGCTGGGCTTGGCCGTTCTGGGTGCTGACGCTGTTTGTGCTGCAGTTTTTCCGCGATCCGGCCCGCGCCGTGCCAACGCAAGCCAATGCGATTCTGTCCCCGGCCGATGGTCGCATTGTCGCCGTCGAGCAGGTGCGTGACCCGTATGCGGATCGCGACTCGCTAAAGATCAGCGTGTTCATGAACGTGTTCAACGTGCACTCGAACCGCGCGCCGGTCGATGGCACGGTGCAGCAGGTGCAATACTTCCCTGGCAAATTCGTCAATGCGGACCTGGACAAGGCGTCGCTCGAAAACGAGCGCAACGCCATCGTGCTGCGCCGTGCTGATGGCCAGCTCGTCACTTCGGTGCAGGTGGCTGGATTGATCGCGCGGCGCATCCTTTGCTATACCAAGGCAGGCGAAGCGCTCACGCGTGGCCAACGCTATGGTTTCATCCGCTTTGGCTCCCGCGTTGATGTGTACCTGCCGCTGACGGCACGCCCGCGCGTGACCATCGGCGAAAAAGTGTCCGCCACGCTCACGGTGCTTGCTGAGCTGGACTGATTCGGAGGCCGCCATGCCCGCGTTCAACCGACGCAAGAAGCGTTTTACCGCCGGCAACGTGACGCACTTGCGTCCGCTGCGGCACAACCAGCCGCGTTCGGATGACGACGATCTTGAGATCGTGCGTCCGCGCCGTCGCGGCATCTATCTGCTGCCCAACGCGTTCACGACCGCAGCGCTGTTCGCCGGCTTCTTCGCCATCGTGCAGGCGATGAACCTGAACTTTGAGACGGCTGCGATCGCCATCTTCGCGGCGATGGTGCTCGATGGCATGGATGGCCGAGTCGCCCGCATCACCAATACGCAAAGCGCGTTCGGCGAGCAATACGATTCGCTATCGGACATGGTGTCGTTCGGCGTTGCGCCGGCATTGGTCATGTACGAATGGATCCTGCGCGATCTGGGCAAGTGGGGCTGGCTTGCGGCGTTCGTGTATTGCGCTGGCGCCGCACTGCGTCTCGCGCGTTTTAATACCAACATCGGGTCGGTCGACAAGCGCTTCTTCCAAGGCATGCCGAGCCCGGCAGCCGCAGCGCTCATCGCGGGCTTTGTCTGGCTGGCGATCGACAACAAGCTGCCGGTCAAAGAGCTGTGGATGCCGTGGGTGGCCTTCGGGCTGACGCTGTATGCAGGGCTGTCGATGGTGTCGAACGCACCGTTCTACAGCGGCAAAGCGCTCGACGTTCGTCACCGCGTGCCATTTGGCGTGATGGTGCTCGTGCTGGTGTTGTTCGTGGTGATATCGAGCGATCCGCCGGTTGCGTTGTTCGGCCTCTTTGTTGGTTACGCTGTATCGGGCTACTTGCTGTGGGGCTGGCGTGCGCTGCACGGGCAACAGGGGAGTCCGCGCTTGCCCAAACAAGCGTCGGGCGATGCGCATGAGTGACCGATGCGCTGCACCAATGTGCGCTTGCGCCGATTTTTGAATTCGTCTATAGTCGATCGCATGCTTTCGCGCCCGATTTCCATTCTGATTACGCTAGTCTCGATTGGTGGCCTACTAGGTCGTCAGGTCGGGACACGCGCATAGGAAATCGCAAGACAAGGCAAGCAGAAACCGCCAAGTTTTCGCGAACCAGGATTCACAGCGCCCCGGCCTGCAACCATGCACGCCGGGGCGTTTTGCATTCTGCGCCGCAAAAACCATTCGAGACACCCACTAAGACCGACGCCAAAAACGTCACCCCACCAGGAGCCGCCATGAGCGACAAACTCATTATTTTCGATACCACCTTGCGCGACGGCGAGCAGTCCCCTGGGGCGTCGATGACCAAGGAAGAGAAGATCCGCATCGCCAAGCAGCTTGAGCGGCTCAAGGTGGACGTGATCGAAGCCGGCTTCGCGGCCAGCTCCAACGGTGACTTCGAGGCGATCCGCGCGATTGCCCAGTCGGTCAAGGATTCGCGCATTTGCTCGCTGGCCCGCGCGAATGACCGCGATATTTCCCGCGCCGCTGAGGCGCTCAAGCCGGCCGGCCAGTTTCGTATCCACACGTTCATCGCTACATCGGCGTTGCACATGGAGAAGAAGCTGCGCATGTCGCCGGATCAGGTGTACGAGCAGGCGCGCCTGGCGGTGCGCTTCGCGCGCCAGTTCACCGACGACATCGAGTTCTCGCCGGAAGATGGCAGCCGCTCCGACATGGATTTTCTGTGCCGCGTACTGGAAGGCGTGATCGCCGAGGGCGCGACCACCATCAACCTGCCGGATACGGTGGGCTACGCGGTGCCGGAGGGTTATGCCGCGCTGATCCGCTCGGTGCGCGAGCGCATCCCGAATTCCGATAAGGCGGTCTGGTCGGTGCATTGCCATAACGACCTTGGAATGGCGGTCGCGAACTCGTTGGCCGCTGTCAAACTGGGCGGCGCACGCCAGATCGAATGCACGATCAACGGCCTGGGCGAGCGTGCCGGCAATACCAGCCTCGAAGAGGTGGTGATGGCCGTGAAGACGCGTCGCGACTACTTCAATCTCGACGTTGGTGTCGATACCACGCAGATCGTGCCGGCATCCAAGCTGGTTTCGCAGATCACCGGTTTTGTCGTCCAGCCGAACAAGGCTGTCGTGGGCGCCAACGCGTTCGCGCACGCTTCGGGCATCCACCAGGATGGGGTGCTCAAGGCGCGCGACACATACGAAATCATGCGTGCCGAAGACGTGGGCTGGACAGCCAACAAGATTGTCCTGGGCAAACTCTCGGGCCGCAATGCGTTCAAGCAGCGCCTGCAGGAACTGGGCATTGAGCTCGACTCAGAAGCCGAACTGAACGCAGCCTTCACCCGCTTCAAGGAGCTGGCTGATCAAAAGGCCGAGATCTTTGATGAGGACATCGTCGCCATCGTTTCGAACGAAGCACAGCACAGCGAGGGCGAGCATTTCCGGTTCGTGTCGCTGGCCCAACGTTCGGAAACTGGTGAGCGTCCGCACGCGCGCATCGTCTTCGTTGCAGACGGCAAGGAAGTGACGGGCGAAGCGGAGGGCAATGGCCCGGTTGACGCGACGCTCAATGCGATTGAGAGCAAGGTCGCCAGTGGCGCCGAGCAGCTGCTGTATTCGGTTAACGCCATCACGACAGGCACTCAGGCGCAGGGCGAAGTGACGGTGCGGCTGTCCAAGTCGGGCCGCATCGTCAACGGTGTGGGTACCGATCCGGACATCGTTGCGGCTTCGGCCAAGGCTTACCTTGCCGCACTGAACAAGCTGCAGGACAAGAGCAGCGAAAAACTCAACCCGCAGATCTGATCGCGGGTTTTACCAACACACGCAGGAGTCAGCCTAGACCCCAACACGATCACCACTGAGCGCGCACCCGGTTATCCACCGGAACGCGAAGCGGGTGCGGCGGCACTGGACACGTCAGGAGCGTGCGCCACGCCAGCCGTCTTTGAGAGCGATGTCTGTGCGATCCACGACATGGCCGACCCGAATGTCCACGCCAGGCGATGCGCCTCGCGTGGATGTTGCCGTTCTGGCGTTTAGCGCTGGCTTACCGACTGGAATCGTGATCGTGGTCGTACATCGGGTCTGGGGTGACCTGCGTGAGGCGCACGATGCCGTCGCGATCGAAATAGAAGTTCATCAGCGATGGCCACACGCCCTCGTGCCTAAAGCGATACGACCACACCTGCCGATCCATCAGCCGGAAATAGGCGGTCTCTTCGGGCTTGCCGAACGTCTGCAGCACGTCAGCTCGCGTCGCTGTGCCGACGCGGATCTGCGCAAAATCCATTGTGGTCAGAATCTGCCGGAATGAGACAAGCTTGCCGCTCGCATCGAAATCAGCGGCATATGTGAATTGCCCATAGGGCTGCGTTGGATATAGCCAGCGCGTGCCGCCATTCGCACGCGGATACCTCTCGGGCGGTTTGCCAAAGCGGGCTTCCACGGCAGAAGCAGGTTGGCCGACCAGTGCTTCGCCCGTTTGTATGGGCGCCAGCACGGTACACGCGCACATTGATGTCAGCGCTACAGCGAGCAGCGCCGCGCTCCGCCATATTGATCGAATGCTCACAATGATTCTCCCGGGGCTTTCAGTGTAGGAGCCCGTGCGAGTGGTGCTGGCTTGTGCCGACATGCAACGGCGCTTTACCATCCGCGCTTCACGGAGATTTGCCATGGTGTTTCGTTGGTTTGTGGCCGCGCTGGCGGCTGTAGGGTTGTGTGGCGCGGCAACTGCCCAGCCTGAAGCAGCGCCAATCCGGCTGGCGCTGATTGAAGGGCTGTCTGGCCCGTTTGCCAATGCGGGCGAGGCGGTGGATCGCAATCTGCGCATGGCCATTGAGAACGTCAATGCACGCGGCGGTGTGAAGCTGCCCGATGGCCGTCATCCGCTTGCGCTCGTGCGCTTCGATAGTAAAAACACCGTCGACGAATCGTTGCTGCAATTGCAAGCCGCTACGGACGGGGGTATCCGTTTCGTTCTGCAGGGCAATAGTTCGGCGGCTGCGGCTGCGTTGTCGACGTCGATTTCGCGCCACAACGACCGTCATCCGGACGCGCGCGTGCTGTTCCTGAACTACGCCGCCGTCGATCCGGCGCTGACCAACGAGGCATGCAGCTTCTGGCATTTCCGCTTCGACGCGTCGGCAGATATGCGCATGCACGCGCTGACGGAAGTGATTCGCGCGGACAAGGCGATCAAAAGGGTCTATCTGATTGGGCAGGACTACACGTTCGGTCGCCAGGTGGCGCAATCGGCGCGTCAGCAGTTGGGTGAGAAGCGGCCGGACATAGCGATCGTGGGCGAGGTTCTGCACTCGATCGGCAAGGTGAAGGACTTTGCGCCGTATGTGGCGCGCATTGCCGCGTCGGGTGCGGATACGGTCATCACCGGCAACTGGGGCAACGATCTGACGCTGCTCGTCAAGGCTGCACGAGATGCCGGGCTCAAGGCGCGCTTCTTTACGTTTTATGGCAACTCGCTCGGCGCACCAGGCGCGATGGGCGAAGCCGGCGTCGGTCGCGTGGTGGCCGTGGCAGAGTGGCACCCGAACCTGGGTGGCGCCAAGTCCGATGCGTTCTATAGGGCCTTCCGTGCCCGCTATCCGGCACCCGCCGACGACTACCCACTGCTGCGCGACCAGATGATGATCGACATGCTGGCCGCCGCCATCGAGCGGGCCGGTACCACGGAGGCCACCGCCGTGGCACGTGCGCTGGAAGGCGCATCGCTGGACAACGGCTTCCACCGCGTCACCTTGCGAGCGGAGGATCACCAGGCCATACAGCCGCTTATCGTCACGCAGATGGAGCGGGCGGGTACGCTTGGCGCGCCCTTCGATATCGAGGGCTCCGGCTACGGTTTTCGTACGCTAAAAGTGATTCCTGCTTCGCAAACCGCTTTGCCGACAACTTGCAAAATGGTGCGCCACTGAGCGGGATGACACAGAACTGTCGTCAGGGCGGGGTTCTGGGCTATAATCGCGGTCTTGCTGTCCAGACCGGTTTTGGATCGGGTGGGTAGCAAGATCATTGTTCAACACGGCACCAACGGCGGCTATTCAGGCGCTGCAGTGTCCGCAAGTCAAAGGAATCAAAATGTCCGTCGCTGACATCAAGAAGCAAGACATCGTCAAAGATAACGGCCGCAGCGCCAACGACACGGGTAGCCCGGAAGTGCAGGTTGCACTGCTGACTGCCCGCATCAACGAACTGCAGCCGCACTTCAAGGCGCACATGAAGGATCACCACAGCCGTCGCGGCCTGCTCCGCATGGTGAGCCGTCGTCGCCGTCTGCTGGACTACCTCAAGAGCAAGGACGCTGACCGTTACACCGCGCTGGTTGCAAAGCTGGGTCTGCGTAAGTAATGGTGGGTATCACGCACTGCGCGTGATGAAAAGTGCCTGCGTCAGCGTGCTGATGCAGGCATTTTGTTTTTGGCGGCCGCGTTTGTGGCCGCGCCGGGCAACCGGTGAGTGATGGCAGCCGGCCGATTCAATCGATGAGGCGGCTGCCATGGACCGGAGGCGGCAGGAAGCAGGGCCTTGTGTCATTCCAGCGCGGCGTTGGTGCCAGCGCGGCGCTGGAATGGCATAAAACACACCTCTGCAACCGCACCGTCTTCCGGAACGTGTTTGTCGCGGCGTAATGGAAATCGACTTTGAATCGTCGGTGCCGCGAATACCGAACAGGAGAAAACATGTTCAACAAGATCGTCAAAGAATTCCAGTGGGGCGGCCATAAGGTCCGCATGGAAACGGGTGAGATCGCCCGCCAGGCGAGCGGCGCTGTGCTGCTCGACATGGACGACACCGTCGTGCTCGCTACCGTGGTGGGCGCCAAGAACCCGAAGCCGGGTCAGGACTTCTTCCCGCTGACCGTCGATTACCTCGAGAAGACCTACGCTGCGGGCAAGATTCCCGGTGGCTTCTTCAAGCGTGAAGGCCGTCCGTCGGAAAACGAAACGCTGACCTCGCGCCTGATCGATCGTCCGCTGCGTCCGCTGTTTCCGGAAGGCTTCTACAACGAAGTCCAGGTCGTCATCCACGTGCTGTCGATCAACCCGGAAGTGCCGGCCGACATCCCGGCGCTGGTCGCTGCTTCGGCTGCGCTGGCTGTGTCGGGTCTGCCGTTCAACGGCCCGGTGGGCGCTGCCCGCGTGGGTTACAAGGATGGCCAGTACCTGCTGAACCCAAACCGTGCGCAACTCGCGCATTCCGATCTGGACCTGGTTGTGGCCGGTACCGAGCGTGCCGTGCTGATGGTCGAATCCGAAGCGCAGCAACTGTCGGAAGAAGTCATGTTGGGCGCCGTGGTGTATGGCCACGAGCAAATGCAGATCGCCATCAACGCGATCCACGAATTGGTGCGCGACGGCGGCAAGCCTGAGTGGGATTGGCAAGCGGCTCCGAAGAACGAAGCGCTGGTCGCCAAGGTGTCCGAACTCGGCCTGGCTGATCTGCAAGCTGCATACCAATTGCGCCAGAAGTCGGCCCGCAGCCAGAAGCTGAAGGAAGTCTACAAGTCGGTTGCCGCCAAGCTGGCCGAGGCCGGTGTGGAAGCCGACGGCGTGGAAGTCGACAACATCCTGTTTGAGCTGGAATCGAAGATCGTGCGCGGTCAGATCCTGAGCGGCGAACCGCGTATCGACGGCCGCGACACCCGCACGGTGCGCCCGATCGAGATCCGCTCGTCGGTGCTGCCGCGTGCGCACGGCTCGGCCCTATTCACGCGTGGTGAAACGCAAGCGCTGGTGGTGGCCACCCTGGGCACCAAGAGCGACGAGCAGATCATCGACGCGCTGCAAGGCGAGTACCGTGACCGCTTCATGCTTCACTACAACATGCCGCCGTTCGCCACGGGCGAAACCGGCCGCGTGGGAAGCCCGAAGCGCCGCGAAGTCGGCCACGGCCGTCTGGCCAAGCGCGCACTGATCCCGGTGCTGCCGAAGGACGATGAATTCGCTTACACGATCCGTCTGGTGTCCGAAATCACTGAGTCGAACGGTTCGTCGTCGATGGCTTCGGTGTGCGGCGGCTCGCTGTCGCTGATGGACGCTGGCGTGCCCATCAAGGCGCACGTGGCCGGCGTGGCCATGGGCCTGATCCTGGAAGGCAACAAGTTCGCAGTGCTGACCGACATCCTCGGTGACGAAGATCACCTGGGCGATATGGACTTCAAGGTCGCTGGTACCGACGCTGGTATTACCGCACTGCAGATGGACATCAAGGTGCAGGGCATCACCAAGGAAATCATGCAGGTGGCACTGGCACAAGCCAAGGAAGGCCGTCTGCACATCCTGGGCAAGATGCAGGCAGCCATGGGTGGCGCACGCACCGAGCTGTCGGAGCACGCTCCGCGCATGATCACGGTCAAGATCAATCCGGAGAAGATCCGCGACGTGATCGGCAAGGGCGGTTCGACCATCCAGGCGCTGACCAAGGAAACCGGCTGCACGATCGACATCCAGGAAGACGGCACGATCACCATCGCGTCGACGTCGTCGGAAGGCATGGCAGAAGCCAAGCGCCGCATCGAAGGCATCACAGCAGAAGCCGAAGTGGGCAAGATCTATAACGGCACCGTGCTGAAGCTGCTGGATTTCGGCGCAATCGTAAACATCCTGCCGGGCAAGGATGGTCTGCTGCACATCTCGGAAATCGCCAATGAGCGCGTGAACCAGGTTTCCGACTATGTGAAGGAAGGCCAGGCTGTGCGCGTGAAGCTGCTGAGCACCGACGAGAAGGGCCGCATGCGTCTGTCGATCAAGGCTGCCAAGGCTGAAGAAGGCGACGTGCCGGCCGCTGCACCGCAAGCACCGGGTGCTGACGACGCTGCCTCGCAACAACAGCAGCAACAGCAGCAGTAAGCGGGCGGTTTCCGCTAAGAAAAACGGCTGGACGATGTCCAGCCGTTTTTTTGTTTACACTGCGTCGCGAGTTCCTCCCGTTGCCCCTTCGCGCCCCATCATGAGCCGCCTGTTCGAGCAAAATCGCATCGCCATCGTCTGGGATTTCGACAAGACGCTGATCCCGCGCTACATGCAAGTGCCGCTGTTCGATCGCTTCAATATCGCCGAGCAGGGTTTTTGGGACGAGGTGGCCGCAGGCTCGCGCGAAATCGAATCGCGCGGTCAGAAGGTCAACCACGAAACGTTCTACCTCAACGTGCTGCTGCGCCATGTGCGCGACGGCCGCATGGGTGGCCTCGACAATGCCACGCTCCGTGAACTGGGCGCCGAACTCGAATTCTTCCCCGGCGTGACCGATTTCTTCGAGCGCAGCAAAGCGTGGGTGCGCGACAACGCAACCTACCAAGCGTTCGACATCAAGCTTGAGCATTACATCGTCAGCACGGGCCTGACGGAGATGATCAAGGGCTCGCCCATCGCCCCATACATCGACGGCGTGTGGGGCTGTGAATTCCTTGAGGCGCCCGACGCCAACGCTGATGGCAGGCAGGTCGTCTCGGAAATCATCTACGCCATCGACAACACCACCAAGACGCGCGCACTGTTTGAGATCAACAAGGGCGTCAACAAGCACCCGGAAGCGGTGAGTGTGAACTCGTCGATTGCCGAGGACGAGCGCCGCGTGCCGTTCGCCAACATGATCTATGTGGCTGATGGGCCGAGCGATATTCCGGCGTTTTCGGTCGCGCGCAAGGGCGGTGGTCGCACCTATGCTGTCTACAACCCAGAGAGTCCGCGCTCGTTCGAGCAGGCCGACAACTTGCGTGCCGATGATCGCGTCGACATGCTCGGCCCGGCCGACTATCGCGCCGGCTCGCCGACGGAGATGTGGCTCAAGTTGCATATCGGCAAGATCGCCGACGGCATCGTTCACGGCAAACAAGAAATCATGCGCGAAACCACGCGCGGCATTCCGCAGCACTTTGTCGAACCGAAGCGTAGCGTCTCGTAACTCACGCGCAGCGTCGTAACCCTCATCGATCCGATTCCCATGAAAGCGATTGAAATCACCCAATACGGTGGCCCCGAAGTCTTGAAGCTGGGCGAGCGCCCGATGCCGGAGGCCAAGGCCGGCGAGGTACTGATCCGCGTGCGTGCAGCGGGCGTGAACCGGCCTGATGTGTTCCAGCGGACGGGCAACTATCCAGTGCCGCCCGGCGCCTCCGATATTCCGGGGCTTGAAGTTGCTGGCGAGATCGTCAGTGGCGATCTGGCGCACGCCGACAATCGCTACGGCCTGAAGGTGGGTGATCGCGTCTGCGCGCTGGTACAAGGCGGCGGCTATGCGGAGTTCTGCACAGCGCCGCTGGGCCAAGTGCTGCCCGTGCCGGCCGGCTTGTCCGATATCGAAGCCGCTGCATTGCCGGAGAACTATTTCACCGTGTGGTCGAACGTGTTCGACCGCGGCTTGCTGGGGCAGGGCGCACACGGCGCCGATGAAACGCTGCTCGTGCAGGGGGGCTCCAGCGGGATCGGCACGACGGCGATTCAGATCGCGTCTGCGTTGGGTCACCGCGTGTTCGCCACTGCGGGCAGCGCCGACAAGTGCGAGGCCTGCGTCGAACTCGGCGCCACGCGCGCCATCAACTACAAGACCGAAGATTTCGTCGAAATCGTCAAGACCGAGACAGGACGCGGCGCCGACGTGGTGCTCGACATGGTCGGCGGCAGCTATGTCGCGCGCGAAATTGCCTGCACCGCCGATGACGGCCGCATCGTATTGATCGCGTTGCTGGGCGGCGCCAAGGCCGAGGTGCCACTGGGCGACATCCTGCGCCGGCGCATTACGCTGACGGGCTCGACGCTGCGTCCGCGTCCGGTTGCATTCAAGGCGGCCATCGCGGCCAATCTGTATAAGACGGTCTGGCCGTTGCTCGTGTCCGGGCGCATCAAGCCGGTCGTGCATGAGGTCTTACTGGCCGCACAGGCGGCCCAGGCGCATACCTTGATGGAATCGAGTGCTCACATCGGCAAGATTATGTTGGTTTGGGATTGACTCTAAGACGTCAAAATTGACCCCGTTTTTGCCGCCGCGGTAGAATGCCGGGTTTATTTGACAGTCGACCGGGCAAAACGTGAACGCAAGACCGAAGCTGGTGGTGGGCAACTGGAAGTTGCATGGCACCCTGAGCGCGAACGCCGCACTGCTTGAACAGATCAAAGCGGCCGGCAAAACCAACGCTACGCTGGCCGTATGTGCGCCATTCCCGTACCTGGCGCAGTGTCAGTCGCTGCTCGCCGGTTCTGCGGTGGGCTGGGGCGCACAGGACGTGTCGGCTGAAACGCGAGGCGCGTTCACCGGCGAAGTGGCGGCGTCGATGCTGTCGGAATTTGGCTGTGGCTACGTGATTGTCGGTCATTCCGAGCGTCGCTCGTACCACGGCGAAACCGACGCGCAAGTGGCGACCAAGGCGCTGCGTGCACTGGAACATGGCATCACCCCGATCGTCTGTGTGGGCGAAACGCTCGCGCAGCGCGAAGCTGGTGAGACCGAGCAGGTGGTAGCCCGCCAACTGGATGCGGTGCTGGAAGCGCTGTCGGTCGAGCAACTGGGTCGTATCGTCGTGGCGTACGAACCGGTTTGGGCAATCGGCACGGGCAAGACTGCCACCAGCGAGCAGGCGCAGGCTGTGCACGCGTTCCTGCGCGCACGTGTTGCTGCCCGCGACGCTGGCGTGGCGCAGCGCTTGGCGATTCTGTACGGCGGCAGCGTCAAGCCGGACAATGCGGGCGAGTTGTTTGCAATGGCGGACATCGATGGCGGCCTGATCGGCGGTGCATCGCTGAAGGCAGAAGATTTCCTGGCGATCGGTCGCGCATAAGCGATCGATCGAGTCGCCATGTCACACATGTGCGACTGCAACATATTACTGAGAGAAGCGAAATGGCAATTCTGAAAACTCTGCTGCTGGTTGCGCAAATTCTGAGCGCGCTGGGCGTGATCGGCCTAGTGCTGTTGCAGCACGGCAAGGGTGCGGACGTTGGGGCGGCGTTTGGGTCCGGCGCGTCGGGCAGCTTGTTTGGCGCCACCGGCTCGGCCAACTTTCTGTCGCGTACGACGGCCGTGCTGGCAACCGTGTTCTTCATTGCCACGCTGGCGCTGACGCTGATCGGCACCAACAAGGGCAGCGTGTCGGCAGGTGTGATGGGTTCGGTTGCGCCTGTTACGTCTACGGCATCGGCACCCGTGGCCTCGGCTCCTGGTGTTGCTCCGGGCGCAGCTTCCGCGCCCGCTGTGCCAAAGTAATTTGATGTAACGATCGCGGCGTACCGATGGGGTTTTCCGGCGCGCTGCGAGGCATAAGATTTTTGTTTGTGCATTGAACAAAAGCTTTGCTTTGCGGTAGAATGCAAGGCTTGAAACAAAGCAGGAAACGGCAAGGGCGTTAAGTCTCAACCGGGTTCCTGATAGAGTTTCTTCCCCCAGCCGACGTGGTGAAATTGGTAGACACGCTATCTTGAGGGGGTAGTGGCGAAAGCTGTGCGAGTTCGAGTCTCGCCGTCGGCACCAATCAAATTCGGGGTCTGTTCAACGGGATGTTCCGCGCAGGCCCCTCCGCAAGACGACGCGTAGTCGAGGCGTCGTAAGGCTGCGGACCCGGCGCCTTCGATGGGGCGACAAGGCGCCGCCTGCGGGCAGTGCTGTTGCAACCATTCAAAAAGGCGGGCGTCCCTTGAACCTCGAAGCCTATTTCCCCGTACTGTTGTTCATCGTTGTCGGCGTTGGCCTTGGGCTTGCTCTGATGACCATCGGCCGAGTCCTCGGTCCGAACAATCCCGATCCTGACAAGCTCTCGCCGTACGAGTGCGGCTTCGAAGCATTCGAAGACGCGCGCATGAAGTTCGACGTGCGCTATTACCTCATCGCCATCCTGTTCATCCTGTTCGATCTGGAGACTGCGTTCCTGTTTCCCTGGGGCGTGGCACTGCGTGAGATCGGTTGGCCGGGGTTCTTCGCGATGGGCGTGTTTCTTCTCGAGTTTCTCGTGGGCTTCGTCTACATCTGGAAAAAAGGCGCGCTCGATTGGGAGTGATGTGAAATGGCGATCGAAGGCGTACTCAATGAAGGCTTTGTCACGACCACCGCTGACAAGCTGATCAACTGGACCCGTACTGGGTCACTCTGGCCGATGACGTTCGGCTTGGCCTGCTGTGCTGTCGAAATGATGCACGCTGGCGCATCGCGTTATGACCTGGACCGTTTCGGCGTGGTGTTTCGCCCGTCGCCGCGTCAGTCTGACGTGATGATCGTGGCCGGCACGCTGTGCAACAAGATGGCGCCCGCGCTGCGCAAGGTGTACGACCAGATGGCCGAGCCTCGCTGGGTCATCTCGATGGGTTCGTGCGCGAACGGCGGCGGTTACTACCACTATTCGTATTCTGTCGTGCGCGGCTGCGATCGCATCGTGCCGGTCGACGTATACGTGCCGGGCTGTCCGCCGACGGCAGAAGCACTGATCTACGGCATCATCCAGCTGCAGGCCAAGATCCGTCGCACCAACACCATCGCGCGCAAGGCCTGACATGACCGACAAGCTTGCCATTCTGAAGGCCGCGCTGGAAAAGGCGCTGGGCGATCGCGTTCAAAGCCTGACCGAGTCCGTTGGAGAACTCACCCTCGTGGTGAAGGCTGACGATTACCACGACGTTATGCGCACGCTGCGCGACGACGCTTCGCTCAAGTTTGAGCAACTGATGGATCTGTGCGGCGTCGATTATGCCGACTACGGCGACGGTGCCTGGAACGGTCCGCGTTTTGCGGCTGTGTCGCAACTGCTGTCGATCACGCACAACTGGCGCGTTCGCGTACGCGTGTTCGCGCCGGACGACGATCTGCCGGTGGTGTCATCTGTGACTACGATCTGGAGTTCCGCTGACTGGTTCGAGCGCGAAGCGTTCGACCTGTACGGTCTGGTATTCGAGGGCCACCCGGATCTGCGCCGCATCCTGACTGACTACGGCTTCATCGGTCACCCGTTCCGCAAAGACTTCCCCGTGTCGGGTTACGTTGAAATGCGCTACGACCCGGTGCAGCGCCGCGTGGTCTACCAGCCGGTAACCATTGAGCCGCGCGAGATTACGCCGCGTGTGATCCGCGAGAATCAATACGGTGGTCTGAAGCACTGAAGGGCGCCCGATCATGGCAGATATCAAGAACTACACCCTGAACTTCGGTCCGCAACACCCGGCCGCACACGGCGTGCTGCGCCTAGTGCTTGAGCTGGACGGCGAAGTCATTCAACGTGCCGACCCGCACATCGGTCTGCTGCACCGCGCGACTGAAAAGCTCGCCGAGCAGAAGACCTGGATTCAGAGCGTGCCGTACATGGATCGCCTCGACTACGTGTCGATGATGGTCAACGAGCACGCCTACGTGATGGCAATCGAGCGCCTGCTAGGCCTCGAAGTACCGCTGCGTGCGCAGTACATCCGCGTCATGTTCGACGAGATCACGCGGATCATGAACCACCTGATGTGGATTGGTTCGCACGCGCTGGACGTGGGCGCCATGGCGGTGTTCCTGTACGCCTTCCGCGAGCGTGAAGACCTGTTCGATATGTATGAGGCGGTTTCGGGCGCGCGCATGCACGCTGCCTACTACCGTCCGGGCGGTGTCTATCGCGATCTGCCCGACACGATGCCGCAATACAAGGCATCCAAGGTGCGCAACGAGAAAGCCCTGGCGGCCCTGAACGAAACGCGTTCGGGTTCGCTGCTGGACTTCATTGAAGACTTCACCAACCGCTTCCCGAAGTATGTTGACGAGTACGAAACGCTGCTGACCGATAACCGGATTTGGAAGCAACGTCTGGTTGGTATCGGCGTGGTGAGCCCGGAGCGTGCGCTTAACAAAGGTTTCTCCGGTGCAATGTTGCGTGGTTCAGGCATCGAATGGGATGTGCGCAAGAAGCAGCCGTACGAAGTGTACGACCGCGTCGATTTCGACATCCCGGTTGGCGTGAACGGCGATTGCTACGACCGTTATCTGGTGCGCGTGGAAGAAATGCGCCAGAGCAATCGCATCATTCGTCAGTGCATCGAGTGGCTGCGCAAAAACCCCGGTCCGGTGATCACCGATAACCACAAGGTGGCGCCGCCGTCGCGCGTGGACATGAAGACCAACATGGAGGAGCTGATTCACCACTTCAAGCTCTTCACGGAAGGTATGCACGTGCCCGAAGGTGAGGCATACGCCGCCGTTGAGCACCCGAAGGGTGAGTTCGGCATCTATGCAATCTCCGACGGCGCCAACAAGCCGTACCGTCTGAAGATCCGCGCACCGGGCTTCGTTCATCTGGCCGCGCTCGACGAAATGGCGAAGGGCCACATGATTGCCGACGCGGTGACGATCATCGGTACGCAAGACATCGTGTTTGGCGAGATCGATCGCTGAACCAGCAGGAAACAAGGTTTGACGCGCAGGCAAGCGCGGCTGTGAAACGAGGACGCCCGCCGGGGTAAGGCAGCTAGGTAACACGCCCCGCGTCCCGCACCAATCGCAACGAACATGCTATCAGCAGAAGCTCTCAAGGAAATTGACCGGGCGGTCGCGAAATATCCCGCCGACCAGAAGCAGTCCGCCGTGATGGCGGCGCTTGCGGTCGCGCAGAGCGAGAAAGGCTGGGTCTCGCCCGAAGTCATGCAGTTCGTGGCCGAGTACCTCGAAATGCCGCCGGTGTGGGTCGAGGAAGTGGCGACGTTCTACAACATGTACGACACCAAGCCGGTGGGCCGCTTCAAGCTGTCGGTGTGCACGAACTTGCCGTGCGCGCTGTCGGGCGGCGAACGCGCGGCCGATTACCTGAAGAAGAAGCTCGGCATCGGTTTCAACGAAACCACGGCCGACGGCAACTTCACGCTGAAGGAAGGCGAGTGCATGGGCGCGTGCGGTGATGCGCCGGTCATGATCGTCAACAATACCCACATGTGCAGCTTCATGAGCAACGAGAAGCTCGACGCGCTGATCGCCGACCTCCAGTCGAAGGCGCCGACCAAGGGAGCAGGCAAGTAAATGACCTCTCTGCACGACCGACATATCCAGCCGTTGATTCTCGCGGGCCTGAACGGCGACAACTGGCACCTCGAAGATTACGTCAAGCGTGGCGGCTATCAACAGCTCAAGCGCATCCTTACCGAGAAGGTCACCCCTGAACAGGTCATTGCTGACGTGAAAGCGTCGGGCCTGCGCGGTCGTGGCGGTGCGGGCTTCCCGACTGGTCTGAAGTGGAGCTTCATGCCGCGCCAGTTCCCGGGTCAGAAGTATCTGGTCTGCAACACGGACGAAGGCGAGCCGGGTACGTTCAAGGATCGCGACATCATCCGCTACAACCCGCACGCGTTGATCGAAGGCATGGCCATCGGCGGTTACGCGATGGGCATCACCGTGGGCTACAACTACATTCACGGCGAAATCTGGAACGAGTACAAGATCTTCGAGCAGGCGCTTGAAGAGGCGCGTGCTGCGGGCTTCCTGGGTGACAACATTCTGGGCTCCGGTTTCAATTTCCAGCTGCATGCGCACCATGGTTATGGCGCGTACATCTGCGGCGAAGAGACCGCCCTGCTCGAATCCCTGGAAGGCAAGAAGGGGCAGCCGCGTTTCAAGCCGCCGTTCCCGGCGAGCTTTGGTCTGTACGGCAAGCCGACTACCATCAACAACACCGAAACCTTTGCCGCAGTGCCGTTCCTGCTGTCCATCGGTCCGGACAACTACCTGAAGATGGGCAAGCCGAACAACGGCGGCTCGAAGATCTTCTCTGTGTCCGGCGACGTGGAGCGTCCGGGCAACTACGAGATTCCGCTCGGCACGCCGTTCTCCAAGCTGCTGGAGCTGGCCGGCGGCATGCGCGGCGGAAAGAAACTCAAAGCGGTCATTCCGGGTGGTTCGTCGGCGCCGGTGGTGCCGGCCGACCTGATGATGGCCTCCGACATGGACTACGATTCGATCGCCAAGGCTGGCTCGATGCTGGGCTCGGGCGCAGTGATCGTGATGGACGAAACGCGCTGCATGGTGAAATCGCTGCTGCGCCTGTCGTACTTCTATTTCGAAGAGTCGTGCGGCCAGTGCACGCCGTGCCGCGAAGGCACCGGCTGGCTGTATCGCGTGGTCGACCGCATCGAGCACGGCAAGGGCCGCCAGGAAGACCTGGACCTGCTGAACAACGTGGCCGAAAACATCATGGGCCGGACTATCTGCGCACTCGGCGATGCCGCTGCGATGCCAGTCCGCGGCATGCTCAAGCACTACTGGGATGAGTTCGCGTATCACGTCGAACACAAGCAGTGCATGGTGCCCACCTACATTTAAGCGTGGCAGAACATGGTTGAAATCGAAATCGATGGCAAGAAGGTCGAGGTTGCCGAAGGCAGCCTAGTGATGGAGGCGGCTCGCCAGACGGGCACCTATATTCCTCACTTCTGCTATCACCGCAAACTGTCGGTCGCGGCCAACTGCCGGATGTGCCTGGTCGAAGTCGAGAAGGCGCCCAAGGCTCTGCCCGCCTGCGCCACGCCTGTAACCGCGGGCATGAAGGTCTTCACAAACTCCGAAAAGGCGGTGAAGGCACAGAAGTCCGTGATGGAATTCCTGCTGATTAACCACCCGCTGGATTGCCCGATCTGTGATCAGGGTGGCGAGTGCCAACTGCAGGATCTGGCTGTGGGCTACGGCAAGTCTGAATCGCGCTACCAGGAAGAGAAGCGTGTGGTGTTCCACAAGAACGTGGGCCCGCTGATCTCTATGGAAGAGATGACGCGGTGCATTCACTGCACGCGTTGCGTCCGCTTTGGTCAGGAAATTGCCGGCGTGATGGAACTGGGCATGCTCAACCGAGGTGAGCATTCCGAGATCACGACGTTCGTTGGGCAGACCGTTGACTCCGAGTTGTCGGGCAACATGATCGACCTGTGCCCGGTCGGCGCGCTGACCAGCAAGCCGTTCCGCTATTCGGCCCGTACGTGGGAGCTGGCACGCCGCAAGTCGGTGTCGCCGCACGACGGCCTGGGCGCGAACGTGATCGTCCAGACGAAGAACCAGCGCGTCATGCGCGTTCTGCCGCTGGACAACGAAGCCATCAACGAATGCTGGCTTTCCGACAAGGACCGTTTCGCCTATGAAGGCGTGAACAGCGACGATCGTCTGACTCAGCCGATGCTCAAGCAAGGCGGTCAGTGGAAAGCCGTCGACTGGACTACGGCGCTGGAATACGTCGCCAACGGCCTGAACGAAATCAAGCGTGACCATGGCGCTGAGCAGATCGGTGCATTGGCCAGCCCGCACAGCACGCTGGAAGAGCTGTTCTTGCTGCAAAAGCTGGTACGTGGCATTGGCAGCGACAACGTCGATTTCCGTCTGCGCCAATCCGATTTTTCCGTCAAGCCGACGGGCGCTCCGTGGCTAGGCCTGCCGATCGCCGATGTGTCGTTGCTGCAGCGCACGCTGGTTGTTGGCGCCTTCCTGCGCAAGGATCATCCGCTGCTGGCTGCGCGTCTGCGGCAGGCAGGCAAGAAGGGTGCACAACTGAACGTGATCGGCGCCGGTGGCGAAGATCTGTTGATGCCCGCCACGCAACTGTTGGGCGCACCGTCGCAATGGCTGTCGCTGCTGTCGCAAGTGGCGGTGGCCGTGGCTGCTGCCAACAACGTTGCCCGTCCAGGCGGTACCGATGGCATCGAAGCCGGTGACGTTGCCAAGCGCATTGCTGCAAGCCTCGCTTCGGGCGAGCGCAAGGCTGTGTTCCTCGGCAACGCTGCGGTGGCGCATCCGCAATTCTCGCAACTGCACGCGCTGGCTCAGTGGGTTGCGCAGCAAACCGGCGCGACGCTCGGCTTCCTGACGGAAGCGGCCAACACAGTTGGTGGCTACATTGCCGGTGCGCTGCCGCAAAGCAATGGCCTCGACGCCGCCGCCATGCTGGCGCAACCGCGTCGTGCTTACGTGCTACTGGGCGCCGAACCTGAATTCGATACCGCGAACCCGGTACAGGCACGTGCGGCGCTGGACCAGGCTGACACTGTGATCGTTCTGGCGCCATTTGCCTCCCGCGCTGCACTCGAGTACGCCGACGTGCTGCTACCGACCGCGCCGTTCACGGAAACTTCCGGCACCTTCGTCAACTGCGAAGGTCTGCCGCAAAGCTTCAACGGCGTTGTGCGCAGCCTGGGCGATTCGCGTCCGGCGTGGAAGGTCCTGCGCGTGCTGGGCAACCTGCTGAACGTGTCGGGCTTCGAATACGACAGCTCGGAAGTGGTGCGCGACGAAGTGCTGGCCAAACCGGTCACCGACCGTTTGTCGAATGCGACGATCGCGCAGAGCGCCGCTCCTGCTGCCGCCGCCGCCGGCATCGAGCGCCTGGCCGATGTGCCGATCTACCACGCCGATCCGATCGTGCGCCGCGCTGGTTCGCTGCAGCTGACGGCTGCAGCACGCGCCGCCGTGCGCGCTGGCTTGCCGGCGGATCTCTATGCGCAACTGGGCCTGGCCAATGGTGACGCCGTGTGCGTGACGCAAGGGCAGAGCAGTGTGGTGCTGCCGGCCGTGCTGGACAAGTCGCTGGCTTCCGGTGTGATCCGTGTGTCCGCCGCCACCGAGGCTTCGGCACAGCTGGGTGCGATGTTCGGCACCGTAAGCGTTGAGAAGGTTGAATCGTCCGCGTTGGCGGCTACGGTGTAAGGGTCAACATGATCGAGTCGATTACTTCTTTCGGTACCGCCACCTTTGGTGGATGGTGGCCGCTGATCTGGACGCTGGTCCGCGCGGTTTGCATCATTCTGCCGTTGCTGCTGTGCGTCGCTTACCTGATCCTGTGGGAGCGCAAGCTCATCGGCTGGATGCACGTGCGTCTGGGCCCGAACCGCGTGGGCCCGATGGGCTTGCTGCAGCCGATTGCCGACGTGCTCAAGCTGCTGCTCAAGGAAGTCATGGTGCCGAGCGCGGTCAGCCGCGGCATGTACATCATCGCGCCGCTGATGGTGCTGATGCCCGCCGTGGCGATCTGGGCGGTGATTCCGTTCCAGGCCGAAGCGATGGTGTCGAACATCAACGCCGGCCTGCTGTACGTGATGGCGATCAGCTCGGTGGGCGTGTACGGCGTGATCCTGGCTGGCTGGGCTTCGAACTCCAAGTACGCATTCCTGGGTGCGATGCGCGCCTCGGCGCAGATGATTTCGTACGAAATCGCCATGGGCTTCGCGCTCGTGACGGTGCTGATGGTGACTGGCAGCCTGAATCTGTCGGACATCGTTAACTCCCAGAACCGCGGTTTCTTTGCGGGTCACGGCATCAACATCCTTTCGTGGAACTGGCTGCCGCTGCTGCCGATGTTCGGCGTCTATTTCATCTCGGGCGTGGCCGAAACGAACCGCCACCCGTTCGACGTGGTGGAAGGCGAATCGGAAATCGTGGCTGGCCACATGATCGAATACTCGGGCATGGCGTTCGCGCTGTTCTTCCTGGCCGAGTACATCAACATGATCGTGATCTCGGCGCTGACCGCGACCTTGTTCCTGGGCGGCTGGGCTTCGCCGATCGACGCACCGGTCCTCAACTGGATTCCGGGCTTCTTCTGGCTGCTGATCAAGGTTTTCCTGCTGCTGTCGGTCTTTATCTGGCTGCGTGCATCGTTCCCGCGTTATCGCTATGACCAGATCATGCGTCTGGGCTGGAAGATCTTCATTCCGCTCACTGTGGGCTGGCTTGTCGTCGTCGCCATCTGGTTGGTGTCGCCGTGGAACATCTGGAAGTAACGGGACAATAGGAAGGCACCATGTTGCTTGCCATCAAGGAATTTTTTAACAGCCTGCTCCTGAAGGAACTCTTCAAGGGGTTGGCGCTGACCGGGCGCTACCTGTTTGCGCGCAAGATCACTGTTCTCTTTCCGGAAGAGAAGACGCCGCTGTCGCCGCGTTTCCGCGGTCTGCATGCGCTGCGTCGCTATCCGAACGGCGAAGAACGATGCATCGCTTGCAAGCTGTGCGAGGCCGTTTGCCCGGCTCTGGCCATTACGATCGAGTCGGATCAGCGCGACGACGGCACTCGTCGTACCACGCGCTACGACATCGACCTGACCAAATGTATTTTCTGCGGCTTCTGTGAAGAGGCTTGCCCGGTGGACGCCATCGTCGAGACGCACATCCTGGAATACCACGGTGAAAAGCGCGGCGACCTGTATTTCACCAAAGACATGCTGCTGGCCGTGGGTGATCGCTTCGAGCCGGAAATTGCGGCCAACAAGGCGGCCGACGCAAAGTACCGCTGATTCAGAACGTCCGCCGTGCGGTTGGCGGGCGGGTGCAGTTGACATCCCGGTTGGACAACGGCTCTTTGAGAGCCAACCAGTTGCGGTGGCGTTACGCCATCGCGGCTTTGGACAAGCGCGTGCCGCAAAACGGCCCGTGCCAGGATCATGGAAATCACGACGATCATCTTCTATTGTTTCGCGCTCGTGCTGGTGCTCGCAGCGCTGAAGGTCATCACCGCGAAGAACCCGGTGCACGCGGCGCTGTTCCTCGTGCTCTCGTTCTTTACCGCGGCGGCGATCTGGATGCTGCTCAAGGCAGAGTTCCTCGCCATTACGCTGGTGCTGGTCTACGTTGGGGCAGTGATGGTGCTGTTCCTGTTCGTGGTGATGATGATCGACATCGACATCGAGCACCTGCGACGCGATTTCTGGACTTACGTGCCGATGGCAGCCTTCGTGGGCGTGGTCATCATCCTGGAAATGACCGTCGTGCTGACCAAGACCTTCATGGGGCGCGTACAGCCGGTGCAAGAGTTGCCGAAGGGCTTTACCGGCCCGAACACGCAGGCGCTCGGGAAGCTCATCTATACCGATTACATCTATGCCTTTGAAGTGGCTGGCGCGGTGTTGCTGCTGGCGATTGTCGCGGCCGTGGCCCTGACCGCCCGCCGCCGCAAGGACACCAAGGCCCAGAACGTGTCCGATCAAATCCGCGTGAAGCGCAAGGACCGCGTGCGTCTGGTCTCGATGCCGTCGGAAAAATCGGCTGGCGCAGCTTCGGCTGAATCCAAGAGCTGAGCCCCGGGAGAACCCATATGTCTTCGCTATCCCTTGCCCATTACCTCGTGCTCGGCGCGGTGCTGTTTGCCATCAGCATCGTCGGCATCTTCCTGAACCGTAAGAACGTCATCGTGCTGCTGATGGCGATCGAACTGATGCTGCTGGCGGTCAACCTGAACTTCGTCGCGTTCTCCCATTACCTGGGCGATCTGGCAGGGCAGGTGTTCGTGTTTTTCATCCTGACGGTGGCCGCGGCGGAATCCGCGATCGGTCTCGCCATCCTGGTGGTGCTGTTCCGTAATCTGGACACCATCAACGTCGACGATCTGGACAGCCTGAAAGGCTGACCTCCGCATCCACCTATAAGAAGCGTTCCATGGCTACCACGCTCAATCCCAACCTGCTGCTGGCGATTCCGCTCGCGCCGCTGGCCGGCGCGGCGATCGCCGGGCTGTTCGGCACCAAGTTCTTCGGCGAGAAGATCGGCCGCACGGCGTCCCACAGCGTCACCATCCTCGGTGTTGCGATCGCCTTCATTCTGTCGGCGCTGACGCTGTCCGACGTCATCAACGGCGCTGGTTACAACGGCACCGTCTATGAATGGATGACGGTTGGCTCGCTAAAGATGGAAGTCGGCTTCCTCATCGATTCGCTCACGGCGATGATGATGTGCGTGGTGACCTTCGTCTCGCTGATGGTGCACATCTACACCATCGGCTACATGGCTGAAGATGACGGCTACAACCGTTTCTTCGCGTATATCTCGCTGTTCACCTTCTCGATGTTGATGCTCGTGATGAGCAACAACTTCCTGCAGCTGTTCTTCGGTTGGGAAGCAGTGGGTCTGGTGTCGTATCTGCTGATTGGCTTCTGGTTCAAGCGTCCGACCGCCATCTACGCCAACATGAAGGCGTTTCTGGTTAACCGCGTGGGTGACTTCGGCTTCGTGCTCGGGATTGGCCTGCTGCTGGCTTACAGCGGCAGCCTCAGCTACGCCGACGTGTTCGCCGCTCGAGACAACCTGGCCACGATTGGCTTCCCGGGCACCGACTGGCACATGCTGACGGTCGCCTGTATCTGCCTGTTCATCGGCGCGATGGGTAAATCGGCGCAGTTCCCGCTGCACGTATGGCTGCCGGACTCAATGGAAGGCCCGACGCCGATTTCCGCACTGATTCACGCGGCAACCATGGTGACCGCCGGTATCTTCATGGTTGCGCGCATGTCGCCGCTGTTCGAGCTGTCGGACACCGCGCTGTCGTTCGTGCTGATCATCGGCGCCATCACTGCGCTGTTCATGGGTTTCCTGGGCATCATCCAGACCGACATCAAGCGCGTGGTGGCGTACTCCACGCTGTCTCAGCTGGGCTACATGACCGTCGCACTGGGCGCATCGGCTTATCAAGTGGCCGTGTTCCACCTGATGACGCACGCGTTTTTCAAGGCGCTGCTGTTCCTCGGCGCGGGCTCGGTCATCATCGGCATGCACCACGATCAGGACATGCGCAACATGGGCGGCCTGCGCAAGTACATGCCGATCACGTGGCTGACGTCGCTGGTGGGGTCGCTGGCGTTGATCGGCACGCCGTTCTTTGCGGGTTTCTATTCGAAGGACTCGATCATCGAAGCGGTTCGTGAATCGCACCTGCCGGGCGCCGGGTTCGCTTACTGGGCGGTGCTGGCCGGCGTGTTCGTGACCGCGTTCTACTCGTTCCGCATGTACTTCCTGGTGTTCCACGGTGAGGAGCGTTTCGGCAAGGCCCACGCCCATCACGACGATCACCATGAAGAGGAAGAGGGCGACCACGATCACCACCATGGTCTGGCCCCGGGCCAAAAGCCGCACGAGTCGCCGTGGGTGGTGACGGTGCCGCTGGTGTTGCTGGCGATTCCGTCGGTCATCATCGGCGCAATGGCAATCCAGCCGATGCTGTTCGGCGAGTTCTTCAAGCACGGTGTGGTGTTCTCGGAAGTCATCTTCAATGCTGATAACCACGAAGCAATGAAGGTGTTGGCCGAAGACTTCCACGGCTGGGTCGAGATGGCGCTGCACGGCTTCACGTCGGCACCGTTCATCCTTCTGCTGGCGGGCGTCGTGTTGTCGTGGTTCTTCTACCTGAAGCGCCCGGATATTCCGGCAGCGATCGCCAAGCGTTTCTCTGGCGTCTACAAGCTGCTGGACAACAAGTACTACATGGACAAGATCAACGAGATCGTCTTCGCCAACGGTGCGGTCAAGTTTGGCCGTGGCCTGTGGAAGGGCGGCGATCAGGGCGTGATCGACGGTGTTGTCGTCAACGGCAGCGCGCGTCTGGTGGGCTGGTTCGCGACGGTCGTGCGCCTGCTCCAGTCCGGCTTCATCTATGACTATGCGTTCGCGATGATCATCGGCACGGTTGGGCTGCTGACGTATTTCGTGTTCCTGGCAGGCAAATAAGGGATTACAAAAATGGTTCTGTCTTTTGCGATCTGGCTGCCGATCTTCTTCGGCGTGCTGGTGCTGGCCTCGGGCTCAGACCGCAATCCCGGTTATGTCCGCTGGATGTCGTTGATCGGCTCGCTGATCAGCTTCGTGATGACGCTGCCGCTGATTACGCGTTTCGATAAGACGACGGCTGCGATGCAGTTCGTCGAGAAATCGTCGTGGATCGAGCGCTTCCACATCAGCTACTACCTGGGTGTCGACGGCATCTCGATGTGGTTCGTGGTGCTGACTGCATTCATCACCGTCATCGTGGTGATTGCTGCATGGGAAGTGATCACGGAGCGCGTGGCGCAGTACATGGCCGCGTTCCTGATCCTGTCGGGTCTGATGATCGGCGTGTTCGCGTCGCTCGACGGTCTGCTGTTCTACGTGTTCTTCGAAGCCACGCTGATCCCGATGTACATCATCATCGGTGTGTGGGGTGGCCCGAACCGCGTCTACGCGGCATTCAAGTTCTTCCTGTACACGCTGCTGGGCTCGTTGCTGACGCTGGTTGCGCTGCTGTATCTGTACTTCCACAGCGGCACGTTTGAAATCCTGCAGTGGCATCAGGTCAAGCTGTCGATGAACGAGCAGATCCTGATCTTCCTCGCGTTCTTCATGGCTTTTGCGGTGAAGGTGCCGATGTGGCCGGTGCACACCTGGCTGCCGGACGCCCACGTGGAAGCGCCAACCGGCGGCTCCGTGGTCCTGGCTGCCATCATGCTAAAGCTGGGCGCCTACGGTTTCCTTCGGTTCTCGCTGCCGATCGCGCCGGATGCGAGTCACAGCCTGTCGGCATTCATCATTGCGATCTCGCTGGTCGCCGTGATTTACATCGGCTTGGTCGCGCTGGTGCAGGCCGACATGAAGAAGCTGGTCGCGTATTCGTCGATTGCGCACATGGGCTTCGTCACACTGGGCTTCTTCATCTTCAACGAGATCGGCGTCGAGGGCGGTATTGTCCAGATGATTTCGCACGGCTTCATCTCGGGTGCCATGTTCCTGTGCATTGGCGTGCTGTATGACCGCGTGCACTCGCGCCAGATCGCCGATTACGGCGGTGTGGTGAACACGATGCCGAAGTTCGCGGCGCTGTCGGTGTTCTTTGCGATGGCCAACTGCGGCCTGCCGGCAACCTCGGGTTTCGTCGGCGAGTTCATGGTGATCCTGGGTTCGGTCAAGTTCAATTTCTGGATTGGTTTGCTGGCCGCCACGGCACTGATCTTTGGTGCTGCGTATTCGCTGTGGATGGTCAAGCGCGTGATCTTCGGTGATGTGACCCACAAGCACGTTGCCGAATTGAAGGACCTGAATTGCCGCGAGTTCTTCATGCTGGGCGTGCTGGCGATCGCCACCCTGTACATGGGCCTCTATCCGAAGCCCTTCACCGATGTCATGCATGCGTCCGTGGTCAACCTGCTGACCCACGTGGCTCAGTCGAAGCTGTAAGCAGCGAGAAGAAACTATGCAATCGTCCTCCTCTATTGCGGCTTTTGCCCCAATCGTTTTTCTCGCGCTGGGCATTGGTGCTGTCAACTGGATTGACTTGGCGCGCGGCCAGAAGCGAAGCAGCGTGGCTTACCCCGTTTCGTTGGTGATTACGCTGGTGCTGGCCGTGTGGTTCGGGCTGAACGCTGCCAACGGCGAGACGCACTACGTCTTCGGCAACATGGCCGTCATCGACCCGATGGCCAACGTGCTGGCGTCTTTCTGTGCGCTGACCCTGTTTGCCACACTGGTCTACACGCGCCGCTATTTGGCCGACCGGGACATGTACGCAGGTGAGTTCTACATGTTTGCCCTGTTCACGCTGGGCGGTCAGGTGGTGATGATCACCGGCAACAACTTCCTGGTGCTCTATCTGGGCCTGGAATTGCTGTCGCTAGCGTCGTACACACTGGTTGCGCTGCGTCGCCGTTCGAACGTGTCGTCCGAATCGGCCATGAAGTATTTCATTCTGGGCGCACTCGCATCGGGCCTGCTGCTGTACGGCATGTCGATGCTGTACGGCGCGACTGGTTCGTTGGAACTGGGTAAGGTGTTTGACGCTATCAAGAACGGCGAGATCAACAAGACGATCCTCGTGTTTGGCGTGGTGTTCATCGTCGCCGGTCTGGGCTTCAAGCTGGGTGTGGCGCCGTTCCACATGTGGGTGCCGGACGTGTACCAGGGCTCGCCGACGGCCGTGACGCTGCTGATTGCCGGCGCACCGAAGGTGGCGGCGTTCGCGATGACGTTTCGCATTCTGGTGGAAGGCCTGCTGCCGCTGGCGTTCGATTGGCAGAACATGCTGATCGTGCTGGCCGTCGTGTCGTTGGCTATCGGCAATATCACGGGCGTTGTTCAGACCAACTTCAAGCGTCTGCTGGGCTATTCCACCGTCTCGCACATGGGCTTTCTGCTGCTGGGCCTTGTGTCGGGCGTCAGCTCCGGCAAGCCGGATTTGACGGCCCAGGCCTACAGCGCGTCGATGTTCTATGCGATTACCTACGTGCTGACCGCATTGGGTGGCTTCGGCATGATCCTGCTGCTTGCGCGCAAGGGCTATGAGGCAGAAGAGATTGCCGACCTGAAAGGCTTGTCGAAGAAGAGCCCGTGGTTTGCGCTGCTGATGCTGTTCATCATGATGTCGCTGGCGGGCTTGCCGCCCACAGTTGGCTTCTACGCCAAGCTGTCGGTCCTGGGCGCGGTGGTGGATGCCGGTATGCCGTGGCTGGCCGTCGTGGCGGTGCTGTTCTCGCTGGTCGGTGCGTTTTACTACCTGCGCGTCATCAAGGTCATGTACTTTGATGCGCCGGCAGATGATGGCCCCGTGGAGGCCACCTTCGGCCTGCGTTCGTTGCTGTCGGTCAATGGCTTGCTGGTGCTCTTGCTGGGTATCTTCCCGGCCGGCCTGATGGCTGTGTGCTATCAGGCAATCCGCCTGACGTTGGCTTCGTAACACGCCGAGCACCATGAGCACTTCGACGGGCGGTCTGTTTGTCATCGTGTTGGCACTGATCTGTGCCAACCTGCCGTTCGTCAATCAACGCGTGCTGGCTCTGGTGCCGGCACGCTGGCCGCGCAAGCCGTTCTGGCTGCGCGGCACCGAGCTGATTGCCATGTATGTTGTGGTGGGGCTGATCGGCTTCGGTATCGAATCGAGCCAAGGCAATGCGTTTGCGCAAGGCTGGCAGTTTTATGCGATCACCGCTTGCCTGATGCTGGTGTTCGCGTTTCCCGGCTTTACGTGGCAATACCTGATTCGCCATCCTCGCGATTCCCGTTAATTCCCGCCGGGCAGGTTCTCGCTGTCTCGGCATGAGAGAGCGCCATGTCCGATTACACCCCGCTGAACGCCACCCCTGATGGGACGCAGGACCCGGATGCCGGTCTGCGCGAGACGCAGGTTGCCTCTGCGTTGATGCACCAGGGCAAATTTCTCACGCTCAAGCAAGACATCGTCCGTCTGCCGGACGGCCGCAATGCCAGCCGCGAATACCTGATTCACCCCGGCGCGGTGATGATGATTCCGTTGTTCGACGACGGCACCGTGCTGATGGAGCGTCAGTTCCGCTACCCGGTCGGCAAGGTGATGATTGAATTTCCGGCCGGCAAGCTCGATCCGCAGGAAGGCGCACTCACATGCGGCAAGCGCGAACTGCGTGAGGAAACCGGCTACACGGCTGAGCGCTGGGACTACCTCACGCGCATTCACCCGGTCATTTCGTATTCCACCGAGTTCATCGATATCTATCTCGCGCGCGATCTCAAGCAGGGTACGGCCATGCTGGATGAAGGCGAATTTCTCGAAACTTTCGTCACGCCGGCCGGCCAGCTGATCGATTGGGTGCGCGAAGGTAAGATTTCCGACGTGAAGACCATCATCGGCACGTTCTGGCTTGAGAAAATTCTGTCAGGAGCGTGGACGCCGGGTGCCGTCTGAGGCGCTTATAGCCGCCGCTTGATCACACCGTTTTCCTGTCGTTGTTACCATAGCGAACGGTCGTGCGAAAAAATTAGCACGACCGTTCACAAATTTTCGAATCGGGGATACACTCATCCCCATGCGCTGGACCGATCATGAAAGTGCTGGACCTCCGCTGTGCCAATGACCACCGCTTCGAAGGCTGGTTCGGATCCGATGCCGACCTGCAATCGCAGCAAAAGCGCGGGCTATTGACGTGCCCAGTTTGCGGTCATAACGAGGTTGAGCGCTTGCCGAGTGCGCCGCGCCTGAATCTGTCGTCGTCACGTGCGGAGACCGCCCAGAAAAGCGGCACCGCCAAGGCAGCTGAAGGCGAGGGCGGCGCGCCCGCAGCCCTGCAACAGCTCTATCTGAAAGCCGTGCGCCACGTCTTGGCCAATACCGAGGACGTCGGCGAGCGGTTTGCAGAAGAGGCGCGCCGCATGCATTACAACGAGGCGCCGGAGCGGGGCATTCGCGGGACGACGTCTCGGGAGGAAGCGCAGGAACTGGCAGAGGAAGGCATCGACGTGATGCCGCTGTTGGTGCCCGACGCGCTCAAGCAGCCCGTGCACTGACAGCCTCGATTCAGGTCCGCGCCGGTCCGACAGAACGTTCTCCACCGATTTGCCGCGGTGGGGAGCCAACCACAGGAGACAGGCATGGATCTGAACTACTCGGCGGCCGATGATGCGTTCCGCCAGGAAGTCCGCGGCTGGCTGGAAGCCAATCTGCCCAAGGACATCCAAGACAAGGTGTTGAACCACCGCCGCCTGAACCGCGACGATTTCGTTCGTTGGCACAAGGCGCTCGCGGCCAAGGGTTGGTCGGTACCTCACTGGCCGGTCGAGTGGGGCGGCACCGGCTGGTCTCCCATCCAAAAGCACATCTGGGACGAAGAATGCGCGGAGGTCGGCGCGCCCGGCGTGCTGCCGTTCGGCGTCAGCATGGTCGCCCCCGTGATCATGAAATACGGCAATGAAGCGCAGAAGCGCTATTTCCTGCCGCGCATCGTTGACTGCACCGATTGGTGGTGCCAGGGTTATTCGGAGCCAGGTTCCGGTTCCGATCTGGCCTCGGTGAAGACGCGCGCCGTGCGCGAAGGCGATCACTACATCGTCAACGGTCAGAAGACCTGGACCACGCTCGGCCAACACGCCGACATGATCTTCTGCCTGGTCCGCACGGACCCGGACGCGAAGAAGCAAGAGGGCATTTCGTTCCTGCTGATCGACATGAAGACGCCGGGCATTACCGTGCGCCCCATCATCATGTTGGACGAAGAGCACGAAGTGAACGAGGTGTTCTTCGACAACGTCAAGGTACCGGTTCAAAACCTGATCGGTGATGAGAACCGCGGCTGGACATACGCCAAGTATCTGCTCGGCCACGAGCGCACGGGCATCGCGCGTGTGGGCAATTCCAAGCGCGAACTGGCGTTTCTCAAGCGCGTTGCCAAGCAACACCAGAAGAACGGCAAGCCGCTGCTGCAGGACCCGGTGTTCGGTGCCAAGGTGGCGTCGCTGGAAATTGAACTGCTGGCACTGGAGATGACGGTGCTGCGCGTGGTGTCGAGCGAGAACGCCGGCAAAGGCCCCGGCCCCGAGGCGTCGCTGCTCAAGATCAAGGGCACGCAGATCCAACAGATGCTGACCGAGTTGATGGTCGAGGCAGTGGGGCCGTATGCCCAGCCGTTCGACCCGAGCTACCTGGAAGGCGACACCTCGCAGGCGGTGACGGGCGACAACGATGCCGCGCCGCTTGCGCCGTACTACTTCAACTATCGCAAGACCTCGATCTACGGTGGGTCGAATGAGATCCAGCGCAACATCATCTCGCAGATGATCCTTGGCGTCTGAGCAGAACGGCGACAGAACACATATCGGAGACAAATATGGATTTCTCGTTCACCGACGAGCAGAAGCAACTGGCCGATGCAGTGCGCCGCTTCATCGACAAAGACTATGGTTTTGAGGCCCGCAACAAGGTCGTGTACTCGCCGGAAGGCGTGTCACAGGCTCACTGGGATGCGCTGGCCGAACTGGGCCTGACCGCGTTGCCGGTGCCCGAAGCACAAGGCGGTTTTGACGGCCGCGCAATGGACTTGCTGGTGGTGATGCAGGAACTCGGCCGCGGCCTGGTCGTGGAACCGTATCAGGCGACCGTGCTTGGCGCGCAGGCGCTCAAGCTTGCAGGCGGGCAGGATGCCTTGCTTGAAGAAGTCGCCGGCGGCGCCGTGAAGCTGGCTATCGCCTTCGGCGAGCCCCAATCGCGTTACGAACTTTTCAACGTCACCACGCGTGCCGCGCAGCAGGGCAGTGGCTGGACGCTCACGGGCGAGAAGGCGGTTGTGGTGCATGGCGCGCAGGCAGACAAGCTGATCGTCTCGGCGCGCACGGGCGGCGAAGCGCGTGATACGTCGGGCCTGTCGCTCTTTGTTGTCGACCGCACTGCGGCCGGCGTCACGGTCAAGGACTACCGCACGATCGACAACCTGCACGCTGCGGACATCCGCTTTGACAACGCACCGGCAACGCTGCTTGGCGCCGCGGGCGAAGCGTGGGAAACGATCGACGCCGTGGCGGATCTTGGTTGCGTGCTGTTGTGCGCTGAAGCGATCGGCCTCATCGATGCACTGAACGCTGCAACGCTGGAGTACACCAAGACCCGCCAGCAGTTTGGCGTGCCCATCGCGCGCTTCCAGGCATTGCAGCACCGCATGGTTGACATGTTCATCCATGGCGAGCAAGCGCGCTCCATTACCTATCTGGCCGCTGCGCATTTTGAAGATGGCGACGTCGAGGCACGCCGTCGCTATGTGTCTGCGGCCAAGGCGCGTGTCGGACAGGCAGCGCGTGACGTTGGCCAGGAAGCCGTGCAACTGCACGGCGGCATGGGCGTCACGAACGAACTGCCCGCCGCGCACATGTTCAAGCGGCTGACGATGATCAACACGACGCTGGGCGACGTGGATCATCACCTGGCACGCTTCGCATCGCTGCCTGGCTTCCAGCAAGCAGCGTAACGGCAAACCTGAACGCCCCGCATTCGTGCGGGGCGTTGTCATTTGGAGGAGACGATATGGCGGAGAACGAAAGGGCAGAAGCAACGCGATCGTACGAGTTCTACTTCGATGATTTCGCAGTCGGTCGTACGCTGCAGATGGGTACCTACACCGTCACCGAAGAAGAGATCCTGACCTTCGCGCGGCAGTACGATCCGCAGCCGTTCCACATCGATGCGGAAGCCGCCAAGCACAGCATCTACGGCGGCATCATTTCCAGCGGCTGGATGACCTGCTCCATCATGATGCGGCTGATGGTGACCGGCTTCCTCGGCAAGGCGGCCAGCATGGGTTCGCCCGGCGTGGATGAAATCCGCTGGATGAAGCCGGTGTATCCGGGCGACACGCTGTCAGTGTCGAGCACATGCATGGAAGTACGTCCGTCGCAGTCGAAGCCGGACCGCGGCGTGGCCGTCAACCGCTGGGAGGCGCGTAACCAGCGCGGCGAACTCGTCTGCACGGTGACGGGCATGGGCCTGTTTGGCCGGCGCCCGAAGGCTTGATTACCCGTCATCGCATCACAACAAGGAGACAACCCAGATGCGCATCATCGAATCGCTCGACGAGCTCAAAGGCTTGATCGGCCAGGAAGTTGCCGTGAGCGACTGGACAGAGATCACGCAGCAGCAGGTGAACCTCTTCGCCGAGGCCACGGGCGATCACCAGTGGATTCACGTGGACGTTGAGCGTGCGAAGCGCGAGTCGCCGTTCGGAGCGCCGGTGGCGCACGGCTTCCTGACGCTGTCGTTGCTGCCGATGCTGATGGCGAACGCGATCGAGATGGCCGACGTGAAGATGGGCGTGAACTACGGCCTGAACAAGGTCCGTTTCACCGCGCCCGTGCCGGTGGGCAGCCGTGTGCGCGCCCGCGTGAAGCTGGTGGAAATGGAAGCGCTGCCACCATTGCCTAATGCGCCCACGCTGACAGGCGCTCAGATGACCTGGGCTGTGACCATCGAACGCGAAGGGCAGGAGCGCCCGGTTTGCGTGGCCGAATCGATTTCGCGCCGCTATTCCTGAGTCTCGCTTTTCGTAGGTTCACCAGGCCGGCGCAATGCCGGCCTTTCTTTTTCATTGGCTTGCCCTTGCACTCCGCTTGTTTTGTGCTTGTCTTCATGCGCCCCAAGCGGGCGCATCCTGTCGAACAAATGCGCGTTCTTGGCGCGGCTTTGGCACCGTTTTGGCGCGGATTTCCCTTCGAATGAGCCAAATGTGATGGCACGGTAGTTGCAATTTTGGGTCCCGGGGAGTCGTTCTCGCCACCAATAAACCCAAGGAGCCGCAATGAAACGTCGTGAGCTGTTGAAGCTGTCTGCCGTCGCCGCCGCAACGCTGTTGTCCGTGTCGAACTTCGCGTTTGCTCAGGCAAAGGACCCGATCAAGGTCGGTATCCTGCATTCGCTGTCGGGCACCATGGCCATCTCCGAAACGTCGCTGAAAGACGTGGCGCTGATGACGATCGACGAGATCAACAAGAGCGGTGGTGTGCTGGGCCGCAAGCTGGAACCGGTGGTGGTGGACCCGGCTTCGAACTGGCCGCTGTTTGCCGAGAAGGCACGTGGCCTGCTGACGCAGGACAAGGTGGCCGTGACGTTCGGCTGCTGGACGTCGGTGTCGCGCAAGTCGGTGCTGCCCGTCTATGAAGAGTTGAACGGCCTGCTGTTCTACCCGGTGCAGTACGAAGGCGAAGAGATGTCGAAGAACGTCTTCTACACCGGCGCGGCGCCCAACCAGCAAGCCATTCCGGCGGTGGAATACCTGATGAGCAAGGAAGGCGGCGGCGCCAAGCGCTTCTTCCTGCTCGGTACCGATTACGTCTACCCGCGCACGACCAACAAGATCCTGCGCGCGTTCCTGCACAGCAAGGGCGTGAAGGACAGCGACATCGAAGAGGTCTACACCCCGTTTGGTCACTCCGACTATCAGACCATCGTCGCCAACATCAAGAAGTTCTCGCAGGGCGGCAAAACCGCTGTCATTTCCACCATCAACGGCGATTCGAACGTGCCGTTCTACAAGGAACTCGGCAACGCTGGCCTGAAGGCCAAGGATGTACCGGTGGTGGCCTTCTCGGTGGGTGAAGAAGAACTGCGCGGCATCGACACCAAGCCGCTGGCCGGCCAGTTGGCAGCGTGGAACTACTTCATGTCGGTCAAGAACCCGGTCAATGACGACTTCAAGAAGAAGTGGGCTGCGTGGGTCAAGTCCAACAACCTGCCGGGCGGTGACAAGCGCGTCACCAACGACCCGATGGAAGCCACCTACGTCGGCATCATGATGTGGAAACAGGCCGTGGAAAAGGCCGGTTCCACCGACGTGGACAAGGTCCGCAAGGCGATGTACGGCCAGCAGTTCAAGGCACCGTCGGGCTTCACGCTGGTGATGAACAACAACCATCACCTGAGCAAGCCCGTGATGATCGGCGAGGTGCGCGGCGATGGCCAGTTCAACGTCGTGTGGAAGACGCCGACGGTGATTCGCGCCAAGCCGTGGAGCCCGTACATCCCCGGCAACGAGGGCAAGCCTGACATGGTTGCAAGCAAGTGATGTGGTCAGGTGGGCCGGCCATGTGTCTAACGTAGCCGGTCCTTTGAACGACGCTGTACGACGTGGCGGACCGGTTTCGACATCGGCCGCCACGTATCGGATTGCCATGATGCGCTTGTCCCGATTCTTTGCCGCGCTGCTGTGCGCGGTCTGTCTGGCTGCGATGCCCGCGGTATCTGCGTGGGCTGCCGGACAACCTTTGACCCAGGCCGATCTCAAGCCGCTGGCCGAAGACGATTTCGACGCTAAGGTAAAGACGCTCAACGCGCTCACCGCTGCGCCTGCCGAACAGGCCGGCCCGATTCTGCAAGCGTTGCAGAACGACGCGCTGTTCTTTGCGCCTGCCGCCGGCATGGTGCGCCAGGACGGCGAGCGCTACCTCGATGCGATTTCGGGCCAACCCGTGACCGTCAAGGCCGATGACCTGCAATCCCTCACGTTGAATAATGCCTTGCGTGCCCAGGTGGACAGCGCGGCGAGCGGCTTTGTGCTGCAATCGCCCGATCGCGCCGTGCGCGCGCAGGCCGTCGATACGCTGCTCGCGCATCCGGAAACGGCATCGCGCCCCATTGTCGACGCCGCACGCAAGCATGAGACCGATCCGGAGTTGCGCAGCAAGCTGCATCTGCTGTGGGCCAATCTCGCACTCGACGACGGCACACATGCCGAGAAGCTCGAAGCACTGAAGCTGCTCGCGGGCGACACCAACCCGCAGACCCGGCAACGCATTGCGCCGCTGCTCGCGAAAGACAGCGGCGCCGACGGCGAACTGCGTGCCGCCGCACAGCAAGCACTCGATAGTCTGGCCGCACAGGAGCGCAAATCTGAACTGATCGGCAACTTGTTTGCCGGCCTGAGCCTGGGCTCCGTGCTGCTGCTCGCGGCGCTCGGGCTGGCCATCACCTACGGCCTGATCGGCGTCATCAACATGGCGCACGGCGAATTCCTGATGATCGGCGCGTATGCCACGTACGTCGTGCAAACGATCTTCCGCAACTACTTTCCGAACGCGTTCGACTGGTATCTCCCGGCAGCGCTGCCTGCCGCGTTCCTGGCCGCAGCCATCGTCGGTTTTGCTCTGGAGCGGCTGGTGCTGCGCCATCTGTATGGCCGCCCGCTCGAAACGCTGCTCGCCACGTTCGGGATCAGCCTGCTGCTGATGCAGGCGGTGCGCTCCATCTTCGGTGCACAGAACGTGGAGGTAGCCAACCCGAGCTGGATGAGCGGTGGCGTTGCGCTCTATCCGGGGCTGATCCTGCCGTACAACCGGCTCGTGATTCTGCTGTTTGCGCTGGCCGTCGTGGCGATTGCGTGGGCGGTGCTCAATCGCACGCGCCTGGGCCTGTTCGTGCGCGCCACTACGCAAAACCGCACGATGGCGGCCTGCGTTGGCGTGCGCACCTGGAAGGTCGACAGCTACGCATTCGCGTTTGGCGCGGGCATTGCGGGGCTGGGCGGCTGCGCGCTTTCGCAGATCGGCAACGTCGGCCCGGACCTCGGCCAGAGCTACATCATCGATTCGTTCATGGCCGTGGTGCTGGGCGGGGTCGGGCAGTTGGCCGGCACGATCATCGGGGCGTTCGGCCTCGGGCTGATCAACAAGTTCATCGAGCCGTTCTATGGCGCGGTGCTGGCGAAGATCATCGTGCTGGTGTTGATCGTGCTGTTCATCCAGAAGCGTCCGCAGGGGCTGTTCGCCCTCAAGGGCCGCAGCGCGGAGGCCTGATATGACGACGACCAAGTTTTCTCTCGATATTCCGGCGCGCATGCCGTTGCTCTCGCGGCGCGGATGGTCTGCGCTGGTGCTGGTGTCGCTTATCGTGTGCATTGGCGCGCCGGTGTGCGCGCTGCTCGTGCCGGCAGGCAGCCCGCTGCATCTGTCGGCGTATGCGCTCACGCTCGTCGGCAAGATCATGTGCTACGCCCTTGCGGCGCTGGCGCTCGATCTGGTGTGGGGCTATTGCGGCATCCTCAGCCTCGGCCATGGCGTGTTTTTCGCGCTGGGGGGCTATGCGATGGGTATGTACCTGATGCGCGCCATCGGCCGTGAAGGTGTGTACAAGAGCGATCTGCCGGACTTCATGGTCTTCCTCGACTGGAAGGAGCTGCCCTGGTTCTGGCACGGTACCGAGCACTTCGCCTGGGCCGCGCTGCTGGTGGTGTTGGTGCCCGGCGTGCTGGCATGGCTGTTCGGGTTCTTCGCCTTCCGCTCACGCGTCAAGGGCGTGTACCTGTCCATCATCACGCAGGCGATGACGTATGCGGCCATGCTGCTGTTCTTCCGCAACGAGACGGGCTTTGGCGGCAACAACGGCTTTACGGATTTCAAGCGCATTCTCGGCTTCCCGATCTCTGCATTGCCAACCCGCACCGTGCTGTTCGTCGCAACGTTCGTCGCCTTGGCCCTGGCGTTCATTGCGTGCCGCGCCATCGTCACGTCCAAGTTCGGCCGCGTGGTCACTGCCATCCGAGATGCCGAAGCACGCGTGATGTTCTCCGGCTACAACCCGCTCGGCTACAAGCTGTTCGTGTGGACGTTCTCGGCAGTGCTGTGCGGCATTGCGGGCGCGCTCTACGTGCCGCAGGTCGGCATCATCAACCCGGGCGAGATGTCGCCGGGCAATTCGATCGAGATGGCGGTGTGGGTGGCCGTGGGCGGGCGCGGCACGTTGATCGGCCCGATCATCGGTGCGTTCCTCGTCAACGGGGCCAAGACGTTGCTGACCGCATGGGTGCCTGAATATTGGTTGTTTGTGCTCGGGGCGATCTTCGTGCTGGTGACGCTGTATCTGCCGAACGGCGTGCTGGGGCTGATGGGCAAGCTGCGCATGCAAAAGCGTGCGCCCACGCAAGCCAAGGCGCATGAAGCCGCGACCGTCACCGGAGACCACGCATGAGCACCTTCACCGAACTCCCCGATCGCGCGGAGACCGGCACCGCCACCGGCATGGGCCATGTGGTTGAGCCGGACACGATCGATGTCTCGCACGGCGCCATCCTGTACCTCGAAGATGTGACCGTGCGCTTCGGCGGCTTCCGCGCGCTGAATGCGCTCACGCTGTCGATCGACCATGGTGAGCTGCGCTGCATCATCGGCCCCAACGGCGCGGGCAAGACCACGATGATGGACGTGATCACTGGCAAGACGGGGCCGCGCAACGCCGACGTGACGGGTCGCGTGTTCCTCGGGCAGACCATCGACCTGCTGCGCCTGACCGAACCGCGTATCGCGCAGATCGGCATCGGCCGCAAGTTCCAGAAACCGACCGTGTTCGAGCAGCACACCGTGTGGGAGAACCTGGAACTGGCGATGAAGGCCGACAAGCGCTGGTGGGTGTCGCTGCGCGCGCGTCTGCTGAACGACGGCCGCCAGCGCATCGAAGAAACCCTCGGCCGCATCCACCTGGAAGCCGAGGCGTATCGGCCCGCGGGGCTGCTCTCGCACGGGCAGAAGCAGCGGCTTGAGATCGGCATGCTGCTGATGCAACAACCGCAACTGCTGTTGCTCGATGAGCCCGTTGCCGGCATGACGGATGAAGAGACGATGCAGCTCGCCGCGTTGCTCAACGGCCTGCGTGGCACGTGCTCGATCATGGTCGTGGAGCACGACATGGAGTTTGTCGCCGCGCTGGCGGGGGCGGAAGGGCGCGTGACCGTGCTTGCCGAAGGCAGCGTTCTGGCCGAAGGCACGCTCGATGCCGTCAAGCGCGATGAGCGGGTGATCGAATCCTATCTGGGGCGCTAGAAGACTCTGCAAAACGACTGCGCGTCCCGATCTTGCCGCTGTGATGCTCGCCGTACCCATGTACGGCTGCGCTTCTCAGGCCAACATCGAACCGCTCGCTACGTTTTTCAGAGCCCCCTCAAGGCAAAAGGAAAGAACGCGATGCTACAGGTCCAGCAACTGAACCAGTTCTACGGCGGCAGCCACATCCTGCGCAATGTCAGCTTCGACGTGCCGTCGGCCAAGCTGACCACGCTGCTTGGCCGCAACGGCGTCGGCAAGACGACCTTGCTCAAATGCCTGATGGGCGTGGTGCCCACCGCCAGCGGCGTGATCGATTGGAAAGGCCGCACCATCCAGAAGCTGCCAGCTTACGAGCGCGTCTCGCAGGGGCTCGCCTATGTGCCGCAGGGGCGCGAGATTTTCCCGCGCCTGACGGTGGAAGAGAACCTGCTGATTGGTGCGGCCGCCAAGCGTGCACCTTCCAAAGTGCCCGATTCCATCTATGAATTGTTTCCGGTGCTCAAGGAGATGAGGGGCCGGCGCGGTGGCGACCTCTCGGGCGGCCAGCAGCAGCAACTGGCCATCGGCCGTGCGCTGATGAGCGAGCCGCGCCTGCTGATCCTGGACGAGCCGACCGAAGGCATCCAGCCGTCGATCATTCAGGAGATCGGCCGCACGCTGCGGCGCCTGGTGGACGAGTTCGGCATGTCAGTGCTGCTGGTCGAGCAGTACTACGACTTTGCCCGCAGCATTGCCGACCGCTACGTCGTCATGAGTCGCGGTGAAATCATTGCCAGCGGCGACGGCGCCAACATGGAGGCCGATGGCGTGCGCGATCTGGTGGCGGTTTGACGCACAGGTGTCTTGTGAAAAAGTCGGGTGCCAAATGGGCGGCATCTGGCTATGATGGAAAACCTTTCCGTTTGCTTAGGGTGGGGCCCAATGTGAAGCGTGTAGCCGCGTTTCATGAGGGACCCCTCCCGATTGCATGACCGATGCGCCATCCCGATTTTCCTGTTCCGCCGCAGGCCTCCGCATTTGCATCCTGGGAAGCCTCATTGCGCCTGGCGTTTGCGCGGCGCGGTGAGCGCACCGTGCTGGCCACCTGCCGGCATCAGGGGCCGCTGCGGGTGCAGAAGGCGTTGTATCCGGAAGGCGAGGGCGTCTGCCATGCCGTCATGCTGCATCCGCCCGCAGGTATTGCCGGCGGCGATGTGCTCGATATCGACATCGAAGTCGGTGCCGATGCGCATGCGGTCCTGACCACGCCCGGCGCCACCAAGTGGTACAAGTCGCTCGGCCGCACGGCCACACAGCGTGTTGCCATCCGCATGGATGCAGGCGCGCGGCTCGACTGGCTGCCGCAAGAGAACATCGTCTTCAACCAGGCCTGCCCGATCATCGAACTGACGGTGGATCTGGCACCGGGCGCCACCGCCATCGGCTGGGACACGACCATGCTCGGCCGCCACGCCGCCGGTGAATCGTGGGCCGAAGGCCGCATCGCCATGCGCACCGCATTGCGTTGCAACGGCCAGCCGCTGTGGATTGAATCGGCCGCCTTCGACACGCAATCGCCCATGCTGAACGCGACGACGGGCATGGCCGGCTTCCACGTCGTCGGCACGCTCTGGGCCGTGGGCGCGGGCGCGACCGATGCCCTGGCCGAATCGATGGCCGAGCACCTGCCGTACAACGATGACCTGCGCGCAGGCGTCACGTGCCTCACGCAAGATGCGCCCGGCCTGCCAAACGTTTTGCTGCTGCGCGTGCTTGCACGCCGGCCTGAAGATGCACGCGCCCTGTTGTCGCAGACATGGCTGGCGCTGCGCGAACCGATGCATGGCGTAGCGGGCCGTCCGCTGCGCTTGTGGGCCACATGATGGCCACATGATGGCGACGTGACCCCGCATCGCCCGATCTGAACTGAATTGACCCTCACCGAAGAGAGCCCCTCGTGGAACTGACCCCGCGCGAAAAAGACAAGCTGCTGATCTTCACCGCCGCCTTGCTGGCCGAGCGCCGCAAGGGCCGTGGCCTCAAGCTCAACTACCCGGAAGCCGTCGCCTTCATCAGCGCCGCCATCATGGAAGGCGCGCGCGACGGCAAGACCGTCGCCGAGCTGATGCATTACGGCACCACGCTCCTCACCCGCAATGACGTGATGGACGGCGTGGCCGAGATGATTCCCGACATCCAGGTCGAAGCCACGTTTCCCGACGGCACGAAGCTCGTCACCGTCCATCACCCGATTGTTTGAAGTCCGCACGCCACTCACCACTACGAGTCCTGCCATGACGCATACCCTGTCTCGCTTCGTCCGGCCCGCTGCGGCCATTGCGCTCACGTTTGGCGCCTCCGTTGCCTTTGCTCACCCGGGGCATCCGGGCCATACCGCCGGGGGCAGCCTGCTCGCCGGGTTCCTGCATCCGCTCACCGGCGCAGATCACCTGCTGGCGATGGTGGCCGTGGGGGTGTGGAGCGCGCTGGCCTCGCGCTCGGTGCGCGACGCGTTGTGGGCACCGGTCGCCTTTGTTGCGTTGATGATCCTGGGCGCGCTGCTCGGCGCAGGCGGCGTGGCCTTGCCGATGGCTGAGCCGATGATCGCCGCATCGCTGCTGGTGTTCGGCTTGCTGATTGCCGCACGCGCGCAACTGCCGGCCTGGGGTGGTGCACTGCTGTGCGGCGCGTTCGCGCTGTTCCACGGCTATGCGCATGGCACGGAATTCCCCGCAGGCGCGCAAGCCATGTTCCCGTATTTCGTTGGCGGCTTTGCCGTGGCGACGGCGCTGCTGCATACCGCCGGTATCGGCGCCGGGTTTGCGCTGAAGCCGCGTCTGGCGTGGCTGGCGCGTCTGTCGGGTGTGGGCGTGGCGCTGTATGGCGCCGGCCTGCTGGCGGCGGCTGTCTGAGGGGCGCGACATGATCCCCGGTGAACTCCTCCCGCAAGACGGCGAACTGGAACTCAACGCAGGCCGCCCCACGATGACAGTCACGGTGGCAAACACGGGCGACCGCCCGGTGCAGATCGGCTCGCACTACCACTTCTATGAAGTCAATGACGCGCTGCGCTTTGACCGCGAAGCTGCGCGTGGCTTTCGGCTGAACATCGCCGCCGGTACCGCCGTGCGTTTCGAGCCGGGGCAGGAGCGCACGGTCGAACTTGTGGCGCTGGCCGGTGACCGCGTGGTCTACGGCTTCGCCGGCCGTGTGATGGGCAAGCTTTGAACGAGGCACGGACATGACATTGAAGATTGATCGCCGCGCCTATGCGGAAATGTTTGGCCCCACGACCGGCGACCGCGTCCGCTTGGCCGACACCGACCTCATCGTCGAAGTCGAACGCGACTTCACCATCTACGGCGAGGAAGTGAAATTCGGCGGCGGCAAGGTCATCCGCGACGGCATGGGCCAGAGCCAGCGCGAATCGAAAGACTGCGCCGACACTGTCATCACCAACGCGCTGATCATCGACCACTGGGGCATCGTCAAGGCTGACATTGGTCTGAAGAACGGCCGCATCTCGGCGATCGGCAAGGCGGGCAATCCGGACATCCAGCCCGGCGTGACGATCGTCATCGGCCCCGGCACCGAGATCATCGCGGGCGAGGGCATGATCGTCACCGCCGGCGGCGTTGACACGCACATCCACTTCATCTGCCCGCAGCAGATCGACGAAGCGCTCAACAGCGGCGTGACGACGATGATTGGCGGCGGCACCGGCCCCGCCACCGGCACCTATGCGACCACCTGCACGCCAGGTCCGTGGTACATGCAGCGCATGCTGCAGGCCGCCGACGCCTACCCGATGAACATCGGCTTTCTGGGCAAGGGCAATGGCAGCCTGCCGGGCGCGCTGCGCGAGCAGATCGACGCGGGCGCCATCGGCCTGAAACTGCACGAAGACTGGGGTTCCACACCGGCCGCCATCGATTGCTGCCTGGGCGTGGCCGACGACACCGATACACAGGTCGCCATCCACACCGATACGTTGAACGAATCGGGATTCGTCGAGGCCACCGTCGCCGCGTTCAAAGGCCGCACGATCCACACGTATCACACCGAAGGCGCGGGCGGCGGGCACGCACCCGACATCATCCGCGTGTGCGGTGAATCGAACGTGCTGCCGTCGTCGACCAACCCGACGCGGCCGTTCACCGTCAACACGCTGGACGAGCATCTGGACATGCTGATGGTGTGCCACCACCTCGATGCGTCCATCGCCGAAGACATCGCCTTTGCCGAGAGCCGCATCCGCCGCGAGACCATCGCCGCCGAAGACATCCTGCACGACCTGGGCGCGTTCTCGATGATCTCCAGCGACTCGCAAGCCATGGGCCGTGTCGGTGAGGTCGTCCTGCGCACGTGGCAGACCGCGCACAAGATGAAGGTGCAGCGCGGCAAGCTCGCTGGTGACCCGAACGACGCGCGCGGCGGCCACGACAACTTCCGCGTGAAGCGCTACGTGGCGAAGTACACGATCAACCCCGCGCTCACGCACGGCATTGCGCACGAAGTCGGTTCGGTTGAAGTCGGCAAGTGGGCGGACCTCGTGTTGTGGAAACCCGCGTTCTTTGGCGTGAAGCCGAGTCTGATCCTGAAGGGCGGGATGATTGCCTCTGCGGCGATGGGGGATGCGAATGCGTCGATTCCCACGCCGCAGCCTGTGCACTATCGGCCGATGTTTGGGTCGGCGGGCGGGGCGTTGGGGCGGACGTCGTTGAGCTTCCTATCGCAGTCCGCGGCCGCTGCTGGGGTGGCGGAGCAGTATGGGCTGGCCAAGACCACGGCGGTCGTCAAGGGCACGCGTACCGTGACCAAGGCGCACATGATCCATAACGACTGGCAGCCGGATATTTCTGTGGATCCGGAGACTTATCAGGTGGTGGCGGATGGGACTGTGCTGACTTGTGAGCCGGCTGAGGTGTTGCCTATGGCGCAGCGGTATTTTTTGTTTTGAGTTTTTTGAGTTTTTTGGGTTGGGGCTTGGTGGTTCATCCCTTGTTTCATCCCCTGCCGGGGCTGACCTACTTTTCTTTGTCTTGCCAAAGAAAAGTAGGTAAAAGAAAGGCGCGCCCGAGATGGCGAAAGACTCCTTGGATTTGTGTCGCGGGGAGGGAAGGGAGGCAAACTCGCTGCGCTCAGGCAGGCCTCCCTTCTTGATCCTCCCCGCAACAAAAATCCAAGGCGCCATCAAGGGCAGGAACGTCAACGGCCACACCGGCGGGGAACTGAGGTGGGCGCCGGGGCTCGTTGAGTGCGAGTGCGAGTGCGAGTGCGAGTGGAAGTGGAAGTGGAAGTGGAAGTGGAAGTGGAAGTGGAAGTGGAAGTGGAAGTGGAAGTGGAAGTGGAAGTGGAAGTGGAAGTGGAAGTGGAAGTGCGTGCGAGGGTTCAGAACGTACAACGGAGTGGCGTGCGGGCAGAAGATTGTGTGCTTTACCCCTTGC